>NZ_JADPKF010000073.1:0-487938 GCF_023073815.1 Bradyrhizobium sp. 157
GAGCCCCCACCCGGCGCTTCGCGCCGACCTCCCCCGCAAGCGGGAGAGGTGAAGCGCGTCTGCGGCCAAATCGATCTAACCAAAAATCATCATGCTCTAGCCGCTCGAGTCGAATGATAACGCAGCAGGGCACGTGATCGGCGCGCCCTGCTCCCGTTTCAATAGGGCTGCGATCTCCATGGGGAAGTCGCAATCCGGATTACTTTCCGGAAAACGCATGCCTTTCGGCGCGGCTTGACGTCCGCTCGCCTGACAAGCACACGTCGCACGCCCATCAAAAATTGACCGCCTGTGGCGTACTTCACATCGAAGCATCGCGCTCAGCGCCAGGCGAGCTTCGATACGCTGCTTGAGCTTTCGGGCATAGATCACCACCCGGTGAAATGCAGCACGGCAGATTCTACAACGCATCGCTTGGCGCGCGCTTAACTATTGAAAAATTGGTTGCAGTCCGAGTTCGAAATCGTGAACACGACGTTCTTGTCGGACCTGGACTACTAGCCGCGCTGATATTGCTGAAAACGATCGAAGGTCGCTTCCCTCATCTTCCGAGCGTCACCGCCCCCGGTTGAGCGCAGAGCATCCTTGAGGCTCGTGGCTTTCATGTCGCCGAGCACTTCCACCGTCGTCAGGCCGGTGGTTTGCCCGGCCATGTCTCAGATTTGAGTGCGCGCCCTAACAGCCGCGGCAGATGCTCTTGATCTTGCGGTCGAGCGCTGCGTTTTCCTTGCTCAAGGGATCGTTCGGGTCAGGCTGGTTCTTTTCGGGCACATCGCTGCGGCGGGGCTGACGATGTCCGATCGGCGCTTCCGGAATCCCTCCGGCACTCGGGCTATTCTTTGGCATCGTCGACGTTCCGCCCTGCGCGAACGCAGCAGGCATGCCGATCAGGACCATCAGCGCGACTGACAAGATTGTTCTTTGCATCCCGATTCTCCGCCTTTTAGACTCACTTATCGTGTCCGTTCGGGCACGTCGATCATTGCGCAGTTTCGCCGTCCCTGCGCGGCGCAGTCCTGTGCCTTTCGTACATCGGCCATGGTGCCGAGCAACCAGATTCCGGCGGCCACCAGCAGCACGAAGAAGCCGAGCAGAACGGCGTTTTCGATTCCGCGGTGGCCTTCGTCTTCCGGCTGCTCCCGTTTCTCCTCGCCGTTCTCCGTCATCGCCCGGTCACGGCTTTGGCGGATAGAAGTGAACTTCTCCGCAATAGTCGACGATACGATACTGCGCGTCCGAGGATAATTCACATTCCCCGGAACTTGCATGCGACAAATAATTCGGTCCAATCGGCGCCTTTCCATGGCCGCCGGGAATGTCGAGCACGTAATCCGGCTGGCACAGGCCCGAGACGCGGCCGCGCAAGTTGCGCATCAGTTCCCGTCCCTCTGCAATGGTGGTGCGCAGATGCCCGGTCCCCGGCGCCAGATCGCCATGATGCAGGTAGTAGGGCTTGATTCGGTTTTCAACAAAGGCCCGCATCAGCGCTTCCAGCGTCGCTGCATCATCATTTACGCCGCGAAGCAGCACCGTCTGGCTCACCAGCGGAACACCGGCGTCAGCCAGCAGCGCGCAGACGGCGCGGGCCTCGCCCGAGAATTCGCTCGGATGATTGGCGTGAACGGCGATCCAGGTCGTTGCGCCCTCGACTTTCAATGCCTTGATCATGTCGCCATCGATGCGCGCAGGCGCAGCCACCGGCACGCGGGTGTGGATGCGAATGATCCTGACGTGATCGATGGCGGCGAGGTCTGTCATGATCTCAGCCAACCGTCGCGGCGACAACATCAGCGGATCACCGCCGGTCAGGATGACTTCCCAGATTTCCTTGTGCTCACGGACATAATTCACCGCGTCGCGATAGGCGGCTTCCGACAGCGCCGTTGCCTTGCCCGGGCCGACCATCTCGCGGCGGAAGCAGAAGCGGCAATACACCGCGCAGACATGCACCAGCTTGAACAGCACGCGGTCGGGATAGCGATGCACGATGCCGGCGACCGGCGAATGCGCGTCGTCGCCGATCGGATCGGCATTCTCGCCCGGCCCGTTCACCAGTTCGAGCGCGCTCGGAATGAATTGCCGCGCGATCGGATCGTCCGGATTTTCCGTGTCGATCAGATTGGCGATATCAGCCGTCACCGCGATGGCGTAGCGCGCGGCGACCCGCTCGAGGTCGGCGAGATCGGCCGTCTTCGCCAACCCCCGCTCGATGAGATCGGCGGGCTGCCTCAGCGTTGCCAAAAGCTTCGGATCGATCCTGTTCATGTCTCTCCTGCCGGTGGCGTCCATACCACCTGGTCCACCCGCTGCGCGCCGCTTGCCAGCATCACCAGCCGATCGAAACCGAGCGCGACGCCGCTCGACGGCGGCATCGCGGCAACCGCTGCGAGAAAATCCTCGTCCAGCGGATAGCGCTCGCCGTAGCGCCGCTCCTTCTCGTCCATATCAGCGGCGAAGCGGCGGCGCTGTTCGGCGGCATCGGTCAATTCGCCAAATCCGTTGGCGAGTTCGACGCCGCAGGCATAGACCTCAAAACGTTCGGCAACACGCGGATCGGACGCCTTTGTCCGCGCCAGTGCGGCCTCCGGCGCCGGATATTCGAACAAGACAGTCAAACGCCCCTGCCCCAGATTCGGTTCGACATGTTCGACCAGCAGTTTACTGAAAATATCCGACCAGGTGTCGTCATCGGTGATCCGCACCCGCGGTTTTGCTGCCGCTGCAAGCCTCGCGCGATCGCCCTCGCCATTGCTGATTGTGGCCAACAGATCGATTCCAGCAAAGCGCTCGAATGCGGATGCTACCGTCAGCAGTTCCGGCTCGGCGAAGGGATCGGCCGTTCTGCCCCGGAACGAGAACCGCCCGATCCCGGTCGCCTGCGCTGCATGTGCGATCACGTCGATGGTGTCGGCCATAACAGCATCATAGCTTGTGTCGGCACGATACCATTCCAGCATCGTGAATTCGGGCAGATGCAGATCGCCACGCTCGCGGTCGCGGAACACGCGCGCCAACTCGAAGATTTTGGCTTCACCGGCGGCAAGCAGTTTCTTGGCGGCGAATTCCGGCGACGTTCGCAGATAGCGCGTCGCCCGCGTGCCATTATGGCTGATGATTTCGGTGCGCAGGGCATGCAGATGCGTCTCGTTGCCCGGCGAGACCTGCAGGATGCCGGTTTCCACCTCAGTAAAACCCTGCTCGTCGAACCAGCCTCGCACAGCCGTCGTGATCGCGGCTCGCGCCGTCAGGAACGGCTTGCGATCGGCATGCCGCGCGGCCGACCACCAAGGCGAGAGCTGGCCGGTATCAACCATCGCAGGCGGTTCCGAATCCACCGGCATCCTCCGCGGAGCCAATCAAGGTGTTCAGGGAATCGGTAAATATCATTGATATTGTTGACTTTCTTTGAGTCCGATACGGCGAGCCGGAGGAAGCGGCAAGATCCAATTCCAGCTCGGCCATTTCATGTCGAAAGACGCTCTCCTTGTCCATTCGCCCGATCGATGTCGACGCATGCCGCTGAAGCCGCGGGTCTTCGCGAACCGACTAAGACATTACTTCCAAGCCCATCAGCAACGGTCGGTCCCATCGTTCAATTGCTTGCCAGCCTCGTCATGCAACGGGGCAAAATCCGGCTAGTTACGGCTTCAAGCAGCTCGCTGAAACGGCCGTAAAACGCTGGCATCGACGGGCAAAATCAGTATGTTGCAGCCCGAAACCGCCTGATTGGCCCTGCGGACGCCCATGTCCGATTCGGCCGAAGGCCAGAAATTCGGGAAAGCAGCTTTGAAAGTCATCGCCAGTTCTATTCGCAAGGGCAACGTCATCGAGCAAGACGGAAAGCTCTATGTCGTCCTGTCAGCCGAAAACATCCATCCCGGCAAGGGAACCCCGGTCAGCCAGATCGAAATGCGCCGCATTGGCGACGGCGTGAAGGTGTCGGAACGCTACAAGACCACTGACCAGGTCGAGAAGGCCACCGTCGAGGACCGCAATTTCAACTACCTCTACGAGGATGCCGACGGCTTCCACTTCATGAATGCCGAGACCTATGACCAGGTCCAGGTTTCGAAGGAGATCGTAGGCTCGGCTGCGCCCTACTTGCAGGAAAACATGACGGTGAAGCTGTCGATGCACGACCTGAACCCGGTCGCCATCCAGTTGCCGCAGCGCGCAACCCTCGAAGTTGTGGAGACCGAGCCGGTCACCAAGGGGCAGACCGCGTCTTCCTCCTACAAGCCTGCTATCCTCTCCAACGGCGTACGCACCTCGGTGCCGCCGCACATTGGAACGGGAACACGGATCGTGGTCATGACCGAGGACGGCTCCTACGTCGAACGCGCAAAGGATTAAGACCGCGCCATAGGCTACGGGGCATACGCCGGGGGCGATGCATTGGGTACAAAGGCTGTCCGCTTGCTCTCGGGTTGGCTGGCAGCCTTTTATTTGCTCTCCGCCGGGATTGCCGACGTTTCCGCCAATGAGTTCAGAACGCCGTCGATGTCGGCCGTTCGCGTCGAATGGCGCGCCGTTCTGGATCAGCTTCGCAGCGAGATCAGTTCCCGGCCGGCGATCGCGTCGCGCTTCACCTTCGCAGGCCAGCGGCGGGTGTCGGCATGGGATCCGCGCGCGACGCCTGCGCTGGTGCAGTTGAACGCGATCAATTCGGCGATGTTCGCCGGAATCGGCCGTAGTCCGGTGCCGGTGCTGTTGCCGTTTGATACCGCGGCTTATCTCGAGGCCGAGGCCAGTGGCACGCAGGCCCCGGCGGTGTCACGCCATCAGGCCGGCTTCCGCCCCGTCGACCTGTTTTACGCCGGCCCCTCCGGCTATGACGCGGTGTTTTCGCTGGATCCCGGCGCCGGTGAGGGCCTTCCGTCGCGAATCTTCGCCCGGCCGGTGGAGGTGCAGATCACGGGCTCGATCCTGGTCTACGATCTTGCCGATCCGCTCGGCGGCAAGGGCGAGCCGGTCAAGGCGCTGGCGTCGCAATACCCCGACATGCGCCGTTTCATTCGTGAAGGTTATGTGCGCTACGCCTTCACCCGTTTCGGCGTGCCCTACGTGGTATCGATCCAATGCCTCGATTCAGCGCCGCGAGCGCGGCGGCTGGCCTGCCGCGAGGCTTACCCGATTGCCCAGCGCTTCCTGAAGGCGCTGCGCATCGCCGGAGGCCAGCCGGCGCGACCGCGCTTCGACGTTTCCTCCGAGGTTGCTGAACGGCCGGCCACCCTTTCGCCCGACTTCAGCTATCGTCCGAGCGGTGACATCATCGCCAACAGCGGCGCACGGAGGCGCGGCGGCCGCGCCGACCTCGTTGCCTATTCGCAGATACGCTTTCCGCTGGAGAGAGCTCCGGCCCGGGTCAGCTCGCAGCAGTTCGCCAAGCGCAAATCCGGCGAACGCCAAGGCACCCATCAAGGCACCTATCAAAGCGTCTATCCGTGGCGGGACAATTTTTGCGAAGCCCGCAGTTTCCAGGTCGGCCAATGTGCGGCCGGCTTCGGTCACCAGGGCCAGGACATCCGCCCCGCGCCCTGCCCGCCGAACCCTGGCGCCGACAACTCCTGCCATCCGAGGAAACAGGCGGTCATCGCCGTCCGCGACGGCGTCATCATCCGTTCCTTAAAGCAACAGGCGGCAACGCTGCAGATCAACACAGGCAAAGAGCACATCCGCTTTCGCTACATGCACATGAACCCTTCAGCCATGGATGCGGACGGCATCCTCAACGGGCGCCGGGTCGCCGAGGGCGAGAAGATCGGCGTGGTCTCCAACTACCTCGATTTCCCCAACGGCACGTCATACCACCTGCACTTCGACGTGCAGGTGTTCACGCGTGACGGCTGGATCTGGGTCAACCCCTACACCACGCTGATCGCCTCCTACGAACGGCTGATCCGCGGTCGCGGCCACCAGATCGGGACCGAGCCGCCGGCGGCGGCTGCCGTTGCTCACGCGTTGCCAGAGAATGTGCTGCGTCATGCCGCGCGGGAAGGCCGCGAGAATTAATCGAAAACCGGTTCGCTTTCGAACGCGGAACCGTTCAAATCCCTGCAATGAATTCCGTCGGCATTAACCGCTGGCGGCGTAACGTGGCATTGAGATACAAACCGCAATCCGTACCCACAGCATGTTCACCACATTCGCCTGGTATTTCCTGTCGCTGGAAGGCCGCATCAGCCGCCAGGAGTTTCGGCTTGGCTATTTCGGCATCGTGATTGTTAATGCGTTGTTGATAAGGATATGGCGCAACCTCACCGTTCCGCGCGTGCGCTATTATGATCGCCACGATGTCAGCCATGACTGGTCGATCCTGCTGGTGCTGCTTGTCCTCCTTTGGCCGCTCATTGCCGTCACCGTGAAGCGGCTACACGATCTGAATGTTTCAGGATGGTGGATGCTCGCCGCGCTCGCAATTCCCATTGTTTCCAGCGTAACAAGCGTCAGCGGATGGATCATCACTTTGCTGGTGGTGATCGTCCTGAGCGTCGTGCCGGGAAGATCTGGAAACAACCGGTTCGGTCGTGACCCACTCGCCCAAACCGGCTTGTAGCGCCCGTGCCGCTCAGGCGGCCTGATTCTTCCGCGCCGGTGGCGTCCAGCGAAACGCCGCGCCGAACCTGTTCCAGACATTGATCGAGGCGACAGCGGAGGTGAGATAGGCGAGCTCCTTCTCGGAGAATTCCGCGCTCGCCTGCGCATAGACCTCGTCGCTGACACCATCACTTAGCAACGTCAGCGCTTCCGTCCAGGCCAGCGCGGCACGCTCGCGCGCGGAAAACTGCGGCGCCTCGCGCCAGACCACCACGAGATTGAGCTTGTCGGTGGGCATGCCGAGCTTTTCGCCCTCCAGGATGTGGTACTGCACGCAGAAGGCACAGCCGTTGATCTGCGAGGCGCGCAGCTTGATCAGCTCGAGCAATTGCTTGTCCATGCCCGCCTTGCCCGCGACCTGGCTGAGCGCCAGTACGGCCTCGTAAGCGTCCGGCGTCAATGACATGAAGTCTCGGTACTCTTTGCGGGCGTGTGACATCTCTTGTGCCTCATGTTATCAGTGCTCTGATTTATTATAAGAGCACTGATATGTTGCGCAAGATCGTAACTTCGGCGAGTGCACGATCGCATGGGCCGCAAAACGCCCACGCGCGAAAAACGAGAAATCGCGAAGAGCCGGCCGAGCGGAAATCCGCAGCCCGTAACCGCAAAAGATCCGCCGAAGATCCCGCATTCGCGATGATCCGCCCGCCGCCGCCCGGCGAGGGCAAGCGCGGCGAGCAAGGTTACCTCGCCTATCTGCTGCGCCAGGCCCAGAGCGCGACGCGGCTGGCGATGGAGCGGTCGCTGGCCGAGCTCGGCGTCACCTCGCCGCAATTCGTGGTGCTGACGATGCTCAGGGCCTATCCCGGTCTGTCCGGCGCGGAGCTTGCGCGCGTGGCGATGCTGACGCCGCAGACGGTCGGCGTCATCATCCGCAATCTCGAGCGCGACGGAGCGATCAGGAAGACCCCGCACCCAAGCCATGGCCGGGTGCTGCAATGGACGCTGACGCGGCGGGGCGCGGCCCTGCTCAACAAATGCCGGCGGCACGCGCAAGCAATCGAGCTGCGCTTGGCAGCGGGGCTTTCTCCCAACGGCCAGCGCCTGATCCGCCGCTGGCTGGCCAGAATCGCCGCGGATTTGTGAAGGAAGCGCCGGTTCCCGCGGCGTCATGGCTTTTGGCGCAGGCCCGCCGTGCCGCTAGACTGCGGGCATGAAACAGCCTGATTCCCAGAAAGCCCCAACCCGCCGCACGGTGCTGGGCCTCGGTACCGGCGCTCTGCTCGCGACGACGCTACCCGTTTTGGCTGCCCCGCCCGGCTTCGATCAGTGGCGCGACAATTTTCGCGCGCGTGCCCTGGCAAAAGGCATTTCGGATGCGACCTGGACGCGGGTGATGGGTCGGATCGAGCCCGACATGAGCGTGTTCCGGCAGATGCAGAAGCAACCGGAATTCCACGAGCAGATCTGGCAATACATCAACCGCCGCGTCTCGGACTGGCGCATCATCAACGGCCGCGAGGCGCTCCGGAAACACGAGGCGCTGTTCGCGCGCATCGAGCAGAACTTTGGCGTCGAGCGCGGCACGCTGCTGGCGCTATGGGGCGTCGAGTCGGCCTATGGCGATCCCTTGGTGCAGCAGAACCATATGCGCCCGATCTTTCCGGCGCTCGCGGCGCTGGCCTGGAACGAGCCGCGCCGCCGCGCCTATTGGGAAACCGAGCTGATCAACGCGCTCAAGATCGTCGACCGCGGCTGGAGCACGCCGGAAGAAATGCGGGGATCCTGGGCCGGCGCGATGGGTCACACGCAATGGATGCCGGAAGTCTGGCTCAATGTCGGCATGGACTACGACAAGGACGGCCGCGTCTCGCCGTTCGGCAAGCCCGACGATGCGCTCGGCTCCAGCGCGCGCTACCTGCTCAACCGCGGCAAGTATCACCGCGGCGAACACTGGGGCTATGAAGTCCGCGCATCCGGAGGGGCTTCGAGCGGCAGCCGGACCTATGCAGCATGGGCCAGCGCCGGCGTCACGCGCGCCGACGGCAAGCCGTTTCCGCAGCCGAATGCGTCCGCGCAGATGTGGGTGCCGGTTTCAGGCGGTCCGGCGTTCCTGTTGGGTCCGAATTTCTATTCGGTCAAAAGCTACAATCCGTCGATGAACTACGCGCTCGCGATCTGCCATCTCGGCGATCGCATTTTGGGCGCCCCGCCTTTCATCCAGCCCTTCCCCGGCTCCGAACGCACGCTGACGCTCGCCGAAGTGCAGGAGCTGCAGACGCGGCTAACCAAAGCCGGCTTCGACACCGGCGGCACCGACGGCCGCGTCGGCAACGACACGATGAAGGCGGTCAGGGATTATCAAACGAAGATGGGGCTGCTGCCGGCAGATGGCTATGGCGGACTGAAGGTGCTCGCGCGGTTGAGGCAGGGCGGGTAGCTCCACCGTCGTTGCGCTTACGCTCCTCGCAATGACGATTACCTCCGCGCCATTCCGCCCGCATTCAAGCCGCCTGCCGCGGCTCCGCTTCCTCCACCAGCCGGTCGACCAGATCATCGACGGTGCGTTCGGCCGCCGCAATCGACGCCTGCAACCGGTCGCCGCCGAACTCGTCATACTCGATTGCAACGCTGTGGAATGCGGTGACGCCTAGAAAGGCGAAGACATCACGGATAGCACCTTCCACATGATTGATATGAGCGATGCGGCCCCCCGGATCGTACCCGTAGTCACCTCGCGAACCGAGCAAGATGAGGCGCTTGTCCATGCCTGCCAGCAGCGGCGTATAGGGATCGTCCGGCCGTGAACGGTCAAAGCCGAACGTGCGCCCGACCCGCACGACATGGTCGATATAGGCCTTGAACTGCGCGGGCATGCCGAAATTGTACATCGGCACGCCGGCCACGATCAGATCGGCTGCGATCAGTTCATCGACCAGCGCGTCGCTTTCCGCGAGCGCCTCCTTCATCCAGGGCTCACGTTGGTCGGGCTTCGTAAAGGCGGCGCTGATCCATTTTTCGGTCACCGGCGGCGGCGGTGATTGGCCGACATCGCGACTGACCAGAAAATCATTCGGCCGGTGTTGCAGCCAGCGCCGGGTGAACCGCGCGGTGAGCCGGCGTGTGTGCGATCCCCGCGGGCTCCGGTCTGAGGCTTGGGAACGCGCGCTCGAATCAATTTGTAGCAGCTTCATGGCTTATCTTCCTTCATCCGTTTTCGGTACATTGGTGCGAGAAATTCGCGTTGACAAACGCAAATTGCTCAGCTTATGGCTGAGATCTATTCATCCATAGGCTTTAGCCATGAGACGACTGCCGCCATTGACCGGTTTGCGCGCGTTCGAGGCCGCCGCGCGACATCTGAGCTTCAAGCGCGCAGCCCACGAACTGCACGTCACGCCAACGGCGATCAGTCATCAGGTGCGGCAGCTGGAGGAAGCGATCGGCGTAAGCCTGTTCGAACGGCGCACTCGCCAGGTGGTGCTGACGGCGGAGGGGCAAGTCTTGCTGCCGGTTCTGCGCGACGGCTTCGATTCCTTTGCACGCGTCATCGATGGCTTGAGCCGCAGGCAGCGGCGCGCCGCGGTCACGCTTTCCGCGACGCCGGCTTTCACGGCCAAGTGGCTGGTGCCGCGCATCGCTGCCTTTCGCAAGGCGCGGCCGGACATCGATCTCACGTTGCTCGCGTCGCTGGAAGTCGTTGGCCTCGGTTCGGGCGCCGCCGATCTCGCCCTGCGCTACGGCCCCGGACCTTATCCCGATCTGGTCGCCGAGCCGCTCACCGTCGATCGCTTTGCGCCGGTCGCAAGCCCGCGTCTCGGTGTCAAGAAAACGAGCGACCTGCGATCGGCAACCCTGCTGCATTTCGACTGGTATCGTCGCGATCCCCGCAATCCGACCTGGCGTCGCTGGCTGAAAATTGCCGGCATTGACGGCATCGATGCGCGGGCGGGTCTGCGCTTTAGCGATGAGACCCATGCAATCCAGGCGACCGTCGCCGGCGCCGGTATCGCGCTGCATAGCCTGCTGCTCGTCTCCGACGAACTGGCGCAGGGCACGCTTGTGGTCCCGTTCGGACCGGAACTTGAGGGTTTCTCATTGCATCTCGTGCGCGACCGCAGCCAGCCGCTGACGGAGCCGATCGAGGCAGTGCAGGCCTGGCTGCGGGCGCAATTTACCGCGGCGTCCAAATAGCGCGCTCTGGCGCGGGTGCTGCAAAGAAGCGGGTTCCGCCCCCCGTTACGCGCTCACGCCCCCCGCACCACCCCGCCCGCATTCATGCCGCCATCGATGACGAGCTCGGTCCCCGTCACGTAGCGCGAGGCATCGGACGCCAGATACAGCACGCCCTGCGCAATCTCCTCGGCCTGCCCGGCGCGGCCGAGCGGGGTTGCCATTTTCGCCCGCTCCTCCGGATCGATCGGCGCGTTCTGCCCGCTGCCGGTGGCTCCCGCCGGAATCTTGCCCCAGATCGGCGTGTCGATGATGCCGGGATGCACCGAGTTGACGCGGATGCCGTCGCCAAACGTCGCGCACTCCATCGCGATCGCTTTCGCAAACAGCCGCACACCGCCTTTGGTCGCACAATAACCAGAAAGCCCGGCCGCGCCGCGCAGGCCTGCCAGTGACGACATCATGATAACGGAGCCGCCGCCAGTCTTGCGCATCATGGGCAGGCAATGCTTCACCGACAAAAACACGCCGTCGAGATTGATCGCGGTCTGCCGCCGCCAGTCCAAAAGCGTCATCTCGGTGATCGACGGCACCGAAATGCCGATGCCGGCATTCGAGACCAGCACGTCGAGCCGGCCATAGCGCTGCATGACATCAGCCACGACTTCGATCCAGCGCTCCTCGCTGGTGACGTCGTGATGCCAAAAGCTCGCCTCCCCACCCGCCTTCTTGATCCGCGCGACGACCTCGGGGCCTCTCAAATCGTCGATGTCGGTCACCGCGACCGATGCTCCCTCGCGCGCCAGCAATTCGCAGACCGCTTCGCCAATGCCGGATGCGCCGCCTGTAACCAGCGCGACCTTGCCCTGAACCTGCCCCGTCATTTCTTCTCCCGTTCTGTTTGTTGATTGAGACGTTTCTTGTTCTACCTGATCACGGCCGGTCCCGGATCCGGCACGGCGACGTCGAGCACGCGCAATTGCACGCGTTCCGAACCCTGGAAGCGATCGACCGCGAGCGTAGCAGCCACGTGCAAAAGCTGGCCGCGGTTCTGCGTCAGTGCATGTCCGAGCTTCTGTCCGACCGCGCGAAACGCGATGCCGTTGACGATGGCGCCGTCGCCGGACTTAAAGCGGACGCGCAAATGCGCTTGGCCAACTTCGTCGGCATAGACGAGCTGATGTGCCGGCAGCGCGATCACCGGCTCCGGATTGGCTGCGCCGAACGGACCGGCGCGGTTCAGCGTATTGGCGAATTCCACGGTCACGCTGCGCGCGCTAACGGCGCCGTCGATGAACAGCTCGTTCTCGTGACGGGAATTGGCGACGTCCTCGGCCAGCGCGCTTTCCATGAAGGCACGAAACTCCGCGAGCTTCTCTTTGCGCAGCGTCACGCCGGCAGCCATGGCATGGCCGCCGCCCTTCATCAAAAGCCGCTCCTTCACCGCCTGCCGCACGGCCTTGCCGAGATCGACGCCCGAGATCGAGCGGCCCGATCCGGTGCCGATGCCGCCGGGCTCGAGCGCAATGGCAAAAGCCGGACGCGCAAACTTCTCCTTCAGCCGCGAGGCGACGAGACCAACGATGCCGGGATGCCAGCCTTCGGCAGCGGTCACGATCACTGCGCCCTTGTCTTCGAGCCCAAGCGAGGCCAGCGCCTCGGCCTCGGCCTGCGCCTCTGCCGCCTGCTCGATGACGCGGCGCTCGCTGTTCAGCCGGTCGAGCTCGGCAGCGATCCGCGCGGCCTCCGAGACGTCGCCCTCCAGCAAGAGCCGCACGCCCAGATCGGCGCGCCCGATCCGGCCGCCCGCATTGATGCGCGGCCCCAGCATGAAACCGAGATGCCAGGCTTCCGGCGGGCCGTTCAGTCGCGCCACATCCATCAGCGCGGTGTGGCCGACATGGTCGCGGCGCCGCATCGCGATCAGGCCCTTGGCAACAAAGGCGCGGTTGAGCCCGGTCAGCGGCGCGACGTCGGCCACGGTGCCGAGCGCCACATGGTGCAGCATGCCCAAAAGGTCCGGCTCCGGCAGCTCCGCGTTCCAGAAGCCGCGGCCGCGCAATTCGCGGTTCACGGCGACCAGCGTGATCAGCACCAGACCGACCGCTGCCAAATGACCAAGCCCGGAGAGGTCGTCCGGGCGATTCGGATTCACCAGCGCGTCGACCTCCGGCAATTCATCGCCGGTCTGGTGATGGTCGATGACGACGACGGATAGGCCGTGCTTTCGCGCTTCCGCCAGCGGCTCGATGCTGGTCGTGCCGCAATCGACGGTCACCAGCAGCGTTGCGCCCTTGGCGGCCAGCGCCCGCACCGCCTCGACATTGGGGCCATAGCCTTCAAAGATCCGGTCCGGGATGTGAATCAGCGGATCGAGCCCGCAATGGCGCAGGTGCCAGGCGAGCAGCGCCGCGGACGTGGCACCGTCAACGTCGTAGTCGCCGAAGATCGCAACCTTTTCCCCGCGCAGCGCGGCATCGGCAATGCGTTTGGCCGCCACTTCCATCTGCGTCACGGTGTGTGGATCGGGCATCAGTTTGCGGATGGTCGGATCGAGAAAATCATGAACCTCCTCGATCCCGACATCGCGGCCCGCCAGTACGCGCGCCAGCATTTCCGGCAATTGGTAGCGCTGGGTGATCGCCAGCGCTCGCGCCGCGCCCCGGGCGTCGAGCCGGTCGCGCCACAATTTGCCCGTTGCCGAATGCGCCACGCCGAGAAACGCCGGCGGCAGTTCAACGGGAAGTGCGGATGCGGGAAGGATCATGATGCCTTCGAGAGATAGGGGCAAAGCGGCCTGTCGGCAAACGCAAACCGGGGCGATGGCGAGCCGCCACAGCGAACGAATCAGCTCGCGCCGCCCCGGGTACCCCCGCCTCTGCCGACAAAATCGACCTGCACAAAGAAGATGCAACTTGTCTCTGCAAAACTACCCGTAAGGCGCCGGAACTTAAACCAATCGTTAGCCATGATCCCCGACAAAGGAGTCGAATACGCTCACATTTGAGTCCCGCCGATCCGCAGAAGATCGACATCCGCACAAAGACTGAGGAATTCCCGCCAATGTCCGTCGCGCTTCGCTCCCAAACCGCAACGACCGCAAAACAGCCGGCCAAATCAGCGGGCGCCGAGGACGAATCCGACGTTTCCGCGCTGATCGCGAGATTGACCGCCGAGGTCAACCAGGTCGCCTGCGAGAAGACCAAGTCGATCCAGAAGATCACCAACCAGATGAAGATGCTGGCGCTGAACGCGTTGATCGAGAGTTCGCGCGCCGGCGCACAAGGTGCGGGCTTTGCCGTGGTGGCGCAGGAAGTCCGCAACGTCGGCCAGCAGGTCGAGACCATTGCCCGCGAGCTCGAAAGCCAGCTCACCAACCGGACCGGCAATCTGATGAATTCGATCGCGCAGATGGCCGACCGCTCGCGCGGCGAGCGCATGGTCGATCTGTCGCTCAACGCCATCGAGCTGATCGACCGCAACCTCTATGAGCGCACCTGCGATGTGCGCTGGTGGGCAACCGATTCCGCGGTGGTCGGTTGCGCGGCTGAGCCAAGCGCTGCTGCCGTCAGCCATGTGTCGGAACGGATGTCCGTGATCCTCGGCGCCTATACCGTCTATCTCGATCTCTGGCTCTGCGATCTCGACGGCAATGTGCTGGCCAACGGCCGCGCCGATCGCTTCGGCGTCGTGGGCCAGAACGTGGCGCAGACCAAGTGGTTTCGCGCCGCGCGAGCCCTGCGCTCCGGCGACGATTACGCCGCCGGCGACGTCGAATGCCAACCCTTGCTCGGCAATGCACAGGTCGTGACCTACTGCGCCAGCGTTCGCGAAGGCGGCAAGGCGAACGGCAAACCAACCGGCGTGCTGGCAATTCATTTCGACTGGGAGCCGCAGGCCCGCGCCATCGTCCAGGGCGTGCGCGTCGGCGCAGCCGACAAGGCGCGCGTGCTGCTGGTCGATTCGAATTTCCGGGTGATCGCGGCGTCCGACGGCCAAGGCCTGCTCACCGAACGCATCTCGCTTCCATTGGAAGGGCGGCGCTCCGGCTTCCATCAGGATCGCTCCGGCGCCCTCGTCGCGTTCCACGCCACGCCGGGTTACGAGACCTACAGGGGCCTCGGCTGGTTCGGCGTGATCCAGGCCGGCGCGGGATAGGCTGCGCCGGATCGCTAACGCGTAGGATGGGTATCGCTTCGCTCCACCCATCCCACGGGCGCCGCATCGAGGCCGGTACATGAGTAAGAACTAGCACCCCAGCCGGTCGGCGATCCCGCCAAAATCCTTGGCGACGATGTCCCAATTGCCGGTGGCCTCGAAATCGTATTTCTGGTGCGGGCCGTATTCGGTTGGTCGCGCCACAAAGGCGGTCTTGAGGCCGTTCTGCTGCGCGGCTTTCAGGTCGCCATTATGCGCGGCGACCATCATCACCTGCTCCGCCGGCAGGCAGAGCAATTTGGCGGCGCCGAGATAGGTTTCCGGATCGGGCTTGTAGTGCTCGAACAACTCCGCCGACATGATGAGATCCCACGGCAGGCCGGCGAACTTTGCCATGTTGGTCAATAGCGCGACGTTGCCGTTGGAAAGCGGCGAGATGATGTATTTTGTCTTCAGCCGCGTCAGCCCTGGCACGCTGTCGGGCCACGGATGCAGGCGGTGCCAGCCCATCGTCAGGTAGTGCAGATCGGCGTCGCTCAGTCCCTTGATCGCGAATTGCGCGACCAGCTTTTCCAACGAGCGTCGGTGCAACGTGTCGAGGATCTGATAGCCGCGTTCGGGATGCTTGCGCACCTCATCCATCGAGGCCATGTAAACGCCGCGCCAGCCGTCGACGAGCGCGGTCCAGTCGGCGTTGATGCCTGAGGTCTTCGACCACTCCGTGAAATCATTGATGAGGCTGGTGCGCCAGTCGACGACGGTGCCGAACACGTCGAACACCAGCGCTTTTACGGCTGATACGTCGGACACGAGCGCCTCCCCTGGTTCTTCTTGTCGTCATTCCGGGGCGATGCGCAGCATCGACCCCGGAATCTCGAGATTCTCAGGTGCGCAATTGCGCACCATAGTTCGCTTCGCGCCCCGGAATGACGATGAGTCTCAATCCAGGTGAAACTTATCCAGCTGCCGGTGCTCGGCCTTGATGTAGCGCACCGTGCCGGTGACCGAGCGCATCACCACCGTTTCGGTCTCGATCACAGCATCCTTGCGGAACTTGACCCCCGTGAGCAGCGAGCCTGTCGTGACGCCGGTGGCCGCGAACAGGCAGTCGCCCCGCACCATGTCCTCGATACCGTAGATCATCTTCGGGTCGGTCACGCCCATCTTGTGGGCGCGCTCGCGCTTTTCCTCGCTGTCGAGGATCAGCCGGCACTGCATCTGGCCGCCGATGCAGCGCAGCGCCGCCGCCGCCAGCACACCCTCGGGCGCGCCGCCGGTGCCGATATACATGTCGACGCCGGTGTTGTCGGGGTCGGCGCAATGGATCACGCCGGCAACGTCGCCGTCGGTGATCAGCCGCACTGCAGCGCCGGTCGAGCGGATGCTGGCGATGATGTCGGCGTGGCGCGGGCGATCCAGCACCAGCACCGTGATCGCACCGGGCTCGACCCCCTTGGCTTTGGCGAGGCGGCGGACGTTGTCGGCCGGCGACGCGTCAAGTTCGACCACCCCCTTGTCGTAGCCCGGTCCGATCGCAAGCTTCTCCATGTAGACGTCGGGCGCGTGCAACAGCGTGCCGCCATCGGCCATCGCCATGGTCGCGATCGCGCCCGGCATGTTCTTGGCGCAGAGCGTGGTGCCTTCCAGCGGGTCGACGGCGATATCGACCTGAGGACCTGCATTCAGGCCGACCTTCTCGCCGATGAACAGCATCGGCGCCTCGTCGCGCTCGCCCTCGCCAATCACAATGGTGCCTTCGATCGGCAGCTTGTTGAGCTCGCGGCGCATCGCGTCCACTGCGGCCTGGTCCGCCGCCTTCTCCTGGCCGTGGCCGCGCAGCCGCGCGGCCGAAACGGCTGCACGTTCCGTCACCCGCACGATTTCAAGCGTGAGGATGCGCTCGAGCAGCAATTGCGGCGGAACGGAAATATGGGTCGACATAGCGAGCACTCCTTAATCTTCACACCGGGCCCCCGGCCCGTCTTCAACCGTTGGACGCGCAATCCCTTGCAAATCGCGCGCTAGTTTTTCTCGATCCGTATCACCTGCGGCCGGCCGCTGATCACTTTATCGCGCTGCACCGCCTCCAGCGCACGATACACCGCATCCTCTGAAGTTGCGTAGGTAATCAGAATGACCGGAACTGGTGACGCCTTCTTCGTGGCGCCATTCAAGTCGACACCCTCGGGATGGCGCTGCACGATCGACTCCAGCGAGATCTTCTGCTGGGCAAGGCGCGTAGCGATGGTGGCGGCGGTGCCGGCGAGATCGCGCGCCATCAAGCGGATGTAGTAGCCGCCCTCGTGCCGTTCCATCGGCGCCTTGGTGGTGTCGCGCAGCCGATCGACGGGACGCCCGAACGGCTTGGCGCGAATGCCGCGCGCCACATCGGCGATGTCGGCGACAACGGCGGACGCGGTCGCTGCACCTCCGGCGCCCGGCCCCACCAGCGTGATCGGCGGGATGCCTTCGCCGTCGATGGTCACGGCGTTGGTGACGCCCATCACCTGCGCGATCGAGGACGATTTCGGCACCATGGTCGGATGCACGCGCTGCTCGATGCCCTTGGCGGTGCGCACCGCCACGCCGAGCAGCTTGACGCGATAGCCGAGTTCTTCGGCCGCACGCAAATCTTCCGGCGCAATCGAGGAGATCCCTTCGACATACACCGCGCTCTGCGCCACCTTGGTACCGAAGGCAAGACTCGCCAGAATCGCGAGCTTCTGCGCCGTGTCATGGCCATCGACGTCGAAGGACGGATTGGCTTCGGCATACCCGAGCCGCTGCGCGTCTTTCAGGCATTCGGCAAATGACAATCCCTCATGCTCCATCCGGCTCAGGATGTAATTGCAGGTGCCGTTGAGGATGCCGTAGACGCGGTTGACACCGGTGCCCGCAAGCCCTTCGCGCAAGGTCTTAATCACCGGAATGGCGGCGCCGACCGCCGCCTCGTAGTTCAACGCGCCGCCGTGCTTCTCGGCCACCTTCGCCAGCCGCACGCCGTGCTTGGCGATCAGCGCCTTGTTGGCAGTTACCACCGACTTGCCAGTCTTTAGCGCAGCCTCGATCGCCGACAGCGCCGGCTCGCCGGAGCCGCCCATCAGTTCGACGAAGCAATCGACGTTGGGGTGGCTGGCCAGATCAAGCGGGCTTTTCGCCCAGTCGATGCCGCGCAGATCGAGCGAACGCTTCTTCGCCTTCGAGCGCGCGGTGACGGCAACGACGCGCACACCGCGCCCGCTGCGCTCGGCGAGCATCCGCGACTGCTCTTCGATGAGGCGGACGACCTCGGCACCAACAGTGCCGAGCCCCGCGATACCCACTCTCAGGGGTGCGACCATGAATGAGAGAACCTGCAATAAAAGGAATTAGCGCCGGTTGGCGAGAGGAACCACGTTGTGCAACGTTTCAATGCCGCTTTCAAGGAAGCGGCGCACCCCGCGCGCGGCTTGGCGGATCCGCTGCTCGTTTTCCACCATGGCGATGCGGACATAGCCTTCGCCATGCTCGCCGAAGGCAACACCGGGCGAAACCACCACGCCCGACTTCTCGACCATCAGGGTCGCGAACTGCATGCTGCCGACGCCTTCAAATGCTTTGGGCAGCGGCGCCCAGGCGAACATCGATGCCTGCGGCGGCGGAATCTCCCACCCTGCCCGGCCGAACGATTCGACCAGCGCGTCGCGGCGCCTGCGGTAGGTGTCGCGCATTTCCTTGATGCAATCGTCCGGCCCGTTCAGCGCGGCGGTGGCCGCGACTTGAATGGGCGTGAACGCGCCGTAGTCGAGATAGGATTTCACCCGCGCCAGCGCGGCAATGATCCGCTCATTGCCGACCGCAAAGCCCATGCGCCAACCCGCCATCGAGAACGTCTTCGACATTGAGGTGAATTCGACGGTGACGTCAATTGCGCCGGGAACCTGCAGCACCGAGGGCGGCGGATTGTTGTCGTCGAAATAGACTTCGGCATAGGCCAGATCCGACAGGATGAAGATCTCGTGCTTCTTCGCGAACGCCACCAGATCCTTGTAGAAATCGAGCTCGGCGACATAGGCGGTCGGATTGGAGGGATAACAGACGATCAGCGCGATCGGCTTCGGGATCGAATGAATGATGGCGCGCTCCACCGCCTCGAAAAATTGCGGCGTCGGTTCCGAGGGCACCGAGCGGATCACGCCGCCCGCCATCAGAAAGCCGAAGGCGTGAATCGGGTAGCTCGGATTTGGGCACAGCACGACGTCGCCGGGCGCGGTAATCGCCTGCGCCACATTGGCAAAGCCTTCCTTCGAACCCAGCGTCGCAACGACCTGGGTATCCGGATTGAGTTTTACGCCGAACCGCCGTCCGTAATAGGCGGCTTGCGCCTTGCGAAGGCCGTTGATGCCGCGCGAGGCCGAGTAGCGATCGGTCCGCGGCTTGCCCAGCGTCTCTTTCAGCTTTTCAAGCACATGGGGCGGCGTCGGCAGGTCCGGATTGCCCATGCCCATGTCGATAATGTCGGCCCCGGCATTGCGCGCGGCCGCCTTGGCCTGGTTGACCTTCTCGAACACGTAAGGCGGCAGGCGGCGAATGCGATAAAAATCTTCCATGGGACCCTTGCTCCGACAACCGGCAGGACAGAATCGAACGGAACCTGCGCGCGCTACGAAACCCGATCGGCTTCGTCCAAAAATCGCGCCCAATCAAGGATTTGGAGCGAATTCAGGCGCGAGGTCTCTAGGCTCTGGACCCGCAATGCGGTTGAATTGGGTTCTTTTACCACGGGAGCCCGGCAGCGCCAGTTTTTATGGCGTTTTCAGGCGAAAGCCTGCCCCGGACTTGATCCGGGGTGGTGACCGGTTCGCATAGCAATCAAGTTTGCGCAGATTGCGTAGACTTATCTGCGGTAGAAAACGCGTCCAAAAAAAGGCTATCTCACTTCTTGGCCGGTTTTGGCGGGGTAGCGGCGGTCGCCTGACGGTCACGAGCGGCGGTCAATTCTGCCTGGATTTTAGCCAGCTCGGCCGGCTTCATCGCCTCCTCGTTGCGGTCCGGCGGCAGGTCGTGAACCGGTAGATAGCCGCCCGCTTCCTTCGGACGCTCTGGCGCATCAGCCGGCAGGCCGAGGCCCGGCATGTCCGCGATCTGGGTCGAGCAGCCGCCGAGCGCAAGCGCCGACGCAAGCAGCGTGGCAACCGACCGCAGCCTTATCGTTCGATCCACCGGCATCCGTCCCGGAAATCCCCAACTACCTGATGCAGCGCACGCGTACCCCGACGGCATCTATGCGCTGGTACGAGCCTTGCAACGCCAAATCGTCCCGCGGCGTTGATTTCGCTAGAGCCGTTCAAACCATTGTTGCCCGAAACGATTAAAGCCCAAAGAGCAAATGCGACAGGTGCGGCCTCAATGTGTCGCAACACGAGAAGTTTATCGCAGTGCAGCAGGTTAACGCCAAGCCCATTGACGGCAAATGGGCGCGGTGACGAACCCGAAACGAACCTATAGTGTCCCTGATATGAGTGACGTCAGCACCGAAACCCAGGCTCCGAAAACATTCAACGCCGAAGCCTTTGCCATGAATATTGCGAAGGCGATGGAGACGAGTGGCCAGGCGCTCGCGGCCTACCTCAAACCGCGCGAGACGGGCGAAGTGCAGGACAAGCCGCCGAGCGAGCTCGGCGAGGTCGTCAAGACTTTCACCAAGGTGGCGGAATACTGGCTGACGGACAAGGAGCGCGCCGAAGCTCTGCAGATCAGGATGGGTAAAGCGTATCTCGAGCTCTGGGGCTCTGCGATGCGCCGCATGGCCGGCGAACAGGCCAAGCCTGCGATCGAGCCGTCGCCGCGCGACAAGCGCTTCAAGGATCCGGAGTGGAAATCGAATCTGTTCTTCGATTTTGTGCTGCAGCTCTATCTGCTCACCGCGCAATGGGCGCAAGAGCTGGTGAAGAACGCCGAAGGTGTCGATCCGCACACGCGCAAGAAGGCCGAGTTCTACGTTCAGCAGATCACCAACGCGATCTCGCCGTCGAACTTCGTGCTTACCAATCCGGAAGTGCTGCGCGAGACGCTGGCCTCCAACGGCGACAACCTCGTTCGCGGCATGAAGATGCTGGCTGAGGACATCGAGGCCGGGCGCGGCATGCTGCGCATCCGGCAGTCCGATCCGTCGAATCTCGAAGTCGGCGTCAACATGGCGACGACGCCTGGCAAGGTGATTTACCAGAACGAGCTGATGCAGCTCATCCAGTACACGCCGACCACGGAGACGGTGTTGCGCACGCCGCTCCTGATCGTGCCGCCCTGGATCAACAAGTTCTACATTCTCGACCTCAAGCCGGAAAAATCCTACATCAAATGGTGCGTCGATCAGGGCATCACGGTTTTCGTGATCTCCTGGGTCAATCCGGATAAGGAGCTCGGCAAGAAGACCTTCGACGACTACATGAAGGAAGGCCCGCTCGCCGCGATGGATGTCATCGAGAAGGTCACGGGCGAGATGAAGGTCCACACCGCCGGCTACTGCGTCGGGGGCACCCTGCTCGCCTCGACGCTGGCCTGGCTCGCCGAGAAGCGGCGCCAGCGCGTCACCTCCGCTACATTGTTTGCGGCGCAGGTCGACTTCACCCATGCCGGCGATCTGCTCGTGTTCGTCGACGAAGACCAGATCTCGACGCTCGAGCGCGAGATGGAAGAACGGGGCGTTCTCGAAGGCAGCAAGATGGCGATGGCCTTCAACATGCTGCGTTCCAACGACCTGATCTGGTCGTATGTCGTCAGCAACTACCTGAAGGGACAGCAGCCCGCCTCCTTCGACCTCCTGCACTGGAATTCCGACGCCACGCGGATGCCGGCGGCCAACCATTCCTATTACCTGCGCAACTGCTATCTGGAGAACCGGCTGTCCTCCGGCAGCATGGTGCTCGATAACACGCTGCTCGACCTGTCGAAGGTCAAGGTGCCCATCTACAATCTGGCGACGCGCGAGGACCACATCGCGCCGGCGGACTCGGTGCTCTACGGTTCGCAGTTCTTCGGCGGCCCGGTCAGATATGTGCTGTCCGGCTCCGGCCATATCGCCGGCGTGGTCAACCCGCCGGCGGCGGGCAAATACCAGTACTGGACCAACGACAACATCAAGGATGTCACGCTCGCCGACTGGCTGAAGAACGCCGCCGAGCACAAGGGATCGTGGTGGCCCGACTGGCTGCAATGGCTGGAGGGCATCGACCCCGAGCGCGTGCGCGCACGCGCCGTCGGTTCCGAGGAGATGCCGCCGATCGAGGACGCGCCCGGCAGTTACGTCAAGGTCCGCGCATAGCGCAGCCGCGGGCGGTTGGGTATAACCTGATATCCCGTGCCGGGAATCGAAATCGATTGAGGGGAAACCAATGACGCAACCAATCACGCGTGAATTGTTCTGGCTGACTCTGACCGTGATTTTGACCGGGCTGATGTGGATCCCCTACATCATCAACCGCTGTCAGGTGCGCGGCCTCTCCGGCGCCATGGCCAACCCCTCGCGCAACGACAAGCCGCACGCGGATTGGGCCAATCGGCTGATGTTCGCACATGACAACGCGGTCGAGAACCTCGTGATCTTCGCACCGCTAGTCTTGATCCTGCACGCGATCGATTATTCCGACAGATGGACCGTGCTCGCCTGCGCCGTCTATTTCTGGTCGCGTGTCGCGCATCTTATCGTCTACACGCTGGGCCTGCCGGTATTCCGCACGCTGGCCTTCACCGTCGGCTTCCTCGCGCAAGCCGTGCTGGCGCTGGCGATCTTCAGGGTGGTTTGAGGCCCTTCCACACACGAGACCCCAAGCAACAACCCCGGAGCTCGGCTCCGGGGTTTTTCATTGGCATCTCTGAAATCGCGCTCAGTACTTCGCGACGACCGGCGAATTGAAGTGGTAGTTTATGCCGGTGCGGAAGATGTGCTCGGTCACCGAACGGGTGGTCGTTGCCGGAGTCGCGCCGATAATGAAATTGTCTGAGGTGGAGCCGAGATCGACATAGAGATATTCGGTCTTGGTGGTCCAGTTAGGGCCGAGCAATCCAAGCAGGGTGAACGGGGTTTCGATGCCGGCCCCCGCGGTCCAGCCGCTCCTTGTCGTCTCGAACGTGTTCGACACCACGCCGACGAACGAATCCGTCGTGACGCGGGTCTTAACGTTTCCATAGGCGTAACCGCCCGTCGCATAGAACAGTGTCGGTCCGACCGAATAGCCAAGGCGACCGCGAACGGTGCCGAACCACGGTAGCTTGGCATCGTAAGCCGCGAACAAGCCTGCGCTGCAGGTCAACACGCACGTCTTGTCGTCTTGCAGGCCCGATCCCTGGATATCGGCCTCAACGCCGAATACCCCATTGGCCGCCTGCCAGTTGTAACCCGCCTGCACGCCGCCAACGAAACCGTCGGGGGCCAGGTTGAAGGTGTCCACGAACGGGCCAAGCGGCACGTTCAGTGAGCTCCGGTCACGGCCGTATCCGGAGCCGAAATTGCCGCCGAGATAGAAACCGCTCCAATTGGCCGCGGCCACCGGCTGATAATTCGAGTTGCCGCCAATCCGGTAGTTCAAGCCGGCGCGGAAAATATGTTGGCGGATCTCGGTACTGACATTGCTTGGGGCGAACAGCGGCGCGGCGAAATCCGTCCTGTTGCCGAGATTCAGGTAGAGATGTTCGATCTTTCCGGTCCAGTTGCCGCCCAGCGCAGCCTCGACACCGCTGCCCACGGTCCATCCACCCTGGAGGCGATCGGTTGAAAACGTCGCCGCAGCTGGACCCGGTACCGACTGAGTTATCGTCGTGTTGACGTCGCCATAGGCAAAGCCGGCCGTGACGTAGCTCAGCACCGGTCCCTTGGCCAGGCCGACACGCCCGCGAACAGTTCCGAACCAATCGAGCCTCTGGCTATAGTTCGTAACGAGCAGACCCCCGAAATTCAGATTGGTGCGGTCGTCGCTGAGGCCGGCTCCCTGGATATCCGCTTCAACACCGAAGACGATCGGCCCGAGTATGGAATTGGTCTGCCAGTTGTATCCTATCTGCCCGCCACCGAGCGCGCCTTCAGGCTGCAGGTAAAGCGAATAGTCTTGCCCCGGAAGCGGCTGATGCTGCGTCCGGTCGCGCCCGACCCCTCCACCCGCGTTGACGCCGATATAGAAGCCGGTCCAGTCGTAGACGGCTGCCAGCGCCGGGGCTTTGGTGTAAGTCCGCGCGGCCAGGTCTGCAGCGATCGTCGGAGCTGATCCCAGACCAGCGAGAGCGGTGGCCAGCAAGTACTTTTTCATTTTCATGTACGGCATTTTCCAATCCGGCGGCCCCAGCCCTTTCCCGACAGACGTGCTGCCGGTACTCGAACCGTATCTTTACTGGTTTCTTGTCCCCGATTCTGTAGCTCGGCCGCCACAGGTTCCACGAATTCCCCGCTTGATTAGCGGGGGAATTCGATGTCAGGCAGCTCACAGTCAGCCGTTTTTTGAGCCACGACGAAAAGCATCGACGCCATCTTGTCGTCGAAGCCTTTGACTTCGCCGCGCTCCATCAACAGCGAGCTCCAGTTCCCCGCTTCGGCATAGGTGGCACGCAGCCAATCCTGCGAGGGATAGTTGTAATAGCGATCAAGCGTGTCGCGCCCGCTGGCCTCGCCTTCTTTGTAACTGGCATAGAACACACCACCCGGTTTCAGCGCGCGCCGGATCCGTGCAAGAATCTCCGCAAGCTCTGGCCTGGGCACATGAAGCAGGCAGGCATTGGCCCAGACGCCGTCATACGCCTCCACCTCATCGAGCTCATGAAACAGCAGCGTCTCGACGGTGCGGCCGAGATGCTTTGAGGCGATGGTCGCCATTTCCGACGATCCGTCGGTGGGTCGGACATCGAACCCACGCGCCAGCATTTCCGCGGTGTCGCCGCCGGCGCCGCAGCCGAGTTCGAGAATGGAAGCGCCCGGCGGAAGCTGCGCCAGAAACGCCGTCAGCCGCGCCTGGCGCGAGGTGAACGTACGCTTGGCATAGGCCTCGGCATTATCGCGGTAGAATTGCAGCGTCGCTTCGTCCACTGCAGCACCTCACGGAAATAGCGCGATCTGCTCCAGCCCGGCCGTCTCGGGCAATCCGAACATCAAGTTCATGTTCTGGATCGCCTGCCCGGCCGAGCCCTTCACCAGATTATCGAGCGTGGAAATCACGATCGCCCGGTTTTTGATGCGGTCCGCAACGACGCCGATCTGCACATAGTTGGAGCCGCGCACGTTCTGGGTCTGCGGCAGCACGCCCTTCTTGACGACATGCACAAAAGGCTCATTGGCGTACGCCTTCTCCAGCGCGGCCCGCAGATCGTCCGGCGTCGCGCCACGGTTCAGCCTGACATAGGACGTGCAGAGTTCTCCGCGCGCCATCGGGATCAGATGCGGCGTGAAGTTCACCGTTACCGCTGAGCCGGCGGCGACGCCGATCTCCTGCTCGATCTCGGGCGCGTGCCGGTGGGTGCCGACCGAATAGGGCGACAGCCCCTCGCCCGCCTCGCTGAACAGCGTGTTCTGCTTCAAGCCGCGCCCGGCGCCGGTGACGCCCGATTTGGCATCGATGACGATGTCGTCGACGTCGATCAGTTTTGCCTTGGCGAGCGGCGCCAGCGCGAGCAGCGCCGCGGTCGGATAACAGCCGGGACAGGCGACCAGCCGGGCAGACGTGATCTTCTCCCGGTAGAATTCGGTGAGGCCGTAGACGGCTTCGCCCTGCAGTTCGAGCGCCCGGTGCTCATGGCCGTACCATTGCGCATAGGTGTGCTTGTCGCGCAGCCGGAAATCGGCGGACATGTCGAGCACCTTGATCCCGGGGTTGGCCCTGAGAACCGCGGCAATGATCTCCTGCGTGGTGCCGTGCGGCAGCCCGCAGAACACCGCGTCGAGCGTGGTCCAGTCAACCTTCTCCCATTCAATGAGCTTCGGTAGGTCCAGCATGAAGAAATGCGGGAACACGTCACCCATCGACTTGCCAGCGTGGGTGTTGGCGGTGAGCGCGGTGATCTCGGCATTCGGATGCCGCGCCAACAGGCGCACCGCGTCGGCTCCGGTGTAACCGGAGGCGCCGAGAATGCCGATCTTCTTTTTCGAGCTCATCACGCGTTCCTTTCTTCAGGCGTCTTGTGGCAGTAGAATAGCAGCGTCGCTTCGTCCACCGGCTCGCCGCGCGGCAACGCCCGATCAGCTACTTCTCGGCAAGGCCCAGCATCAGCCGCATGTTCTGCACGGCTGCGCCGGAGGCACCCTTGCCCAGATTGTCGAGCCGCGCGACCAGCACCGCCTGACGATGCTTTTCGTTGGCGAAGACGTAAAGCTCCAGCTTGTTGGTCTCGTTGAGCGCCTCGGGCTCGAGCCGCCCGCCCTTGGTCGCCGCGTTCTCGAGCGGCATCACCGAGACATAGGTGCTGCCGGCATAGCGCTTGGCCAGTGCGGCGTGCAGGTCGGCTCCGCTGGGTTTACCAGGCAACGTGTCGAGATGCAGCGGCATCGATACCAGCATGCCCTGCCGATAGTTGCCGACCGACGGCACGAAGATCGGCCGCCGCGTCAGTTTGGAGTAGAGCTGCGTCTCCGGCAGATGCTTGTGCTCGAAGCCGAGGCCATACAATTCGAAGGACGGCGCGCTGCCATCCTCAAAACTCGCAATCATGGACTTGCCGCCACCCGAATAGCCGCTGACCGCGTTGATGGTGACGGGATAGTCTGACGGCAGCAGGCCGGCATCGACGAGCGGCCGCAACAGCGCAATGCCGCCGGTCGGATAGCAGCCGGGATTCGAAACCTTACGCGCGGTCCGGATCTTGTCGGCCTGACGAGGCGTGAGTTCGGGAAAGCCGTACGTCCAGTCGCTGGCGACTCGAAACGCTGTCGACGCGTCGAGCACCTTAGGAGCCGGGGCTCCCATGCCGTCGATCAAGGCTACGGTCTCCTTCGCGGCGTCGTCAGGTAGGCAGAGGATGACGAGATCGACCTCCTCCATCAGCGCGCGCTTGGCGCCGGCATCCTTGCGCTCCTCCTCGGCGATGCTTTTTACGACGATGTCGTCCTGCAGCCGAAGGCGTTCCTGAATGCCGAGCCCCGTCGTTCCGGATGCGCCGTCAACGAACACGGCGGGTTTGATCGAGGCCCCGACGGTCTCGGTCTGATGGCTGTCGGTGAGGGTCATGGCACGGTCCTTTCGAGCTGGTTCGTTTCGTTGGTAAAGGCCTGCGGCCGCGCCTCTCTCATCAAATTCGCAATCTGCTTGGCGCCGGCGTCGGCCTGCGAGGCAAGCGATCCGGCGACCGCTGTATAGTCGGTCTCGGACTTGTGCTGGTTCAGCTTAAAGCTGCCCTCCACCTCTTCGATCGTCATCTCGAGTCCCACGATCGCCTTCTTCATCGCCGCCAGCCGCCCTGCCGTCATCTTCGACGACAGCCACGGCTTCTTCGGCAACAGCCGCTCCTCGAACTTCGCGCTCAGCGTCTCGATCTGAGCGGCGAGCTCATCGTCCGACATCACCCGCACCGCGCCGGTCAGATGCACCGCCTGATAGAGCCAGGTCGGCACCTGATCCGGCGAGACGTACCAGTCCGGCGACACATAGGTATCGGTGCCATTGACGGCCAATAGCCACGAGGTCGCGCCGTCGGCGAGCTTCACCAGCGGATTTTGCCGCGCAACGTGAAACGCCGCGCGTGGCGTGCCGTCATTGGCTGAGGTCAGATAGAACGGCAGCGACGAGGCGGTGGGCTTGTTGCCATCCCACGCGCAGGCAAGGCCAAAGCCGCGCGCTTCCGCGAACGCGAGGCTCGCGGCGCGGTCGGACTTGAACGGTGGTGGCGTATACATCTCAAACTCCTGCTTGACGTAGGAGCCGCCAGTTCAGACCGCGTTTTCTGGAAAAGGGAGAAGCCGCGGGACCCGATCCGGCGGCAGAGGCGACAATCCTAAACGCAGACGTCCGCCCATACCGCGATGATGGCGCGGCGGCGGCGAGCGATGGAGATGATCGAAGCGATAGTCATGGGCGCGGCTATAAGGCCGCGCCCAGCTGGCGTCAAGTTATTCCAGTCATTCCGGGGCGGACGCGAAGCGGGCGAACTACGATGTGCACCCGCACATCGGAGAATCTCGCGCCACAACCTCCAGATTCGGTTCGATGCTGCGCATCGCCCCGGAATGACACTTCGTGTCAAATCACCGGATTCCACGGCGCCGGAATCAGCCGATAGCCATTGCCGTCCTTTTCGACAAAACCGTTGGCCGGGAACGGATAATGGAAGCCCTGGACCCGCATCTTGTCGGCGACCAGCATGTCGTAGACCCGGCGCCGGGTCTTTTCTGCCAGGGCCGGATCCTGGTCGAACATCAGGTGCCAGCCCGGGTTGGTGACGAACAGCGCCGGCAGGTTGGTGACGTCGGACTGGATGAACACCTTGTCGGAGCCGGACGCGAGAACGTAGGAGGTGTGGCCCGGCGTGTGGCCGATGGTTTCCACCGCCGTCAGTCCAGGCGCTACTTCCTTGCCCCACTCATAGGGCGTCACCTTCTCTTTGAGCCCCGCCTCCAGCACACGGCGGGCGTTCTTGAATACGGTCTGCATCCGCCCCTCGGGCGCCCGGCTCATCTCGCCGTCGTCCATAAAGTACTTCCACTCCGCCGCCGGCACGAGCACCTCGGCATTGGGAAAGGCAGGCGTGTTCTCGGCGGTCAACAGACCGTTGATGTGATCACCGTGGAAGTGCGAGATCACGACGATGTCGACCGCCTTGGGGTCGAAGCCGGCGGCGACCATGTTGGCGCCGAACTGGCCGACATTGCCCTTGCTCGATGCAAAGGCCGCGGCGCCGTTGCCGGTATCGACCACCACGAGCTTGCCGCCGGTATTGATGACCAGCGGCGCGAACTGGATCGACATCTTGTCCTTCGGCATGAAGGCCTTTTCGAGCGCCGCGTTGACTTCGTCCTTCTTGGCGTTGAGCACGAACGTGGCAGGCAGCGCGAAATTGTTGACGCCATCCGAAATCGCCGTCACCTGGGCATCGCCCACCTTGTAGCGATAGAAGCTCGGCGCCTGCTTGTCCGCCACAGGGGCAGCCGCCTCGGCGGGCGCCTGCGGCAACAGCGGCATGGCGGCGAGCGCGGCCGCTCCGGTGAGTGCGTGACGACGTGTCAGTTCCATAGTGATCTCTCCCAGTGAGACGATGGATGCGATGGAGGGAATCGAATGCGATGGAGGGAATTCTTCCGCTTGGCGTGCCGTTAGCTTTGGTTGCCGCTGGTTCTACTAGCGCCCTTACGTTAACGGGAAGACACCGAAACGACGGCAACGTGAAGATGGCTCCGGTATGCCGAGCACATTGTTGGGGCTAACACCCCCGACATCAGCTTATTCCAGTGTGTCCTACGCCACCCGCCACAGCCATTCGGCGAGTTTGCCCATGACGTCGCCGACCAGTAGCAGAACGGCCGACCAGACCAGCGCCGAGACGAAATTGGCGATCTGGAACGGCCAGTAGGACATCTCGAAGATGCCGGCGGCGAGCGGCACCGAGGCCCGCAGCGGGCCGAAGAACCGGCCGATGAAGATCGAAGGCACCCCCCATTTCTTAACGAAGTCTTCGCCGCGCAGCAGGATTCCGGGATAGCGCGACAGCGGCCACATCTCGGCGACGTGCTCCTTGTATTTGAAGCCGATCCAGTAAGAGACCCAGTCGCCGAGCGCCGCGCCGAGGCCGCCGGCGAGCCAGACCGGCCAGAAGCTGATGCCGCTGACGCCGATCAGCGCGCCGATCGCGACCAGCGCGCCCCAGGCCGGAACCACCAGCGAGACGAAAGCCAGCGATTCGCCGAATGCCAGCACCAGGACGATCGGGGCGGCCCAGACCTGATTGTCGCGCACGAAATCAGCCAGAGCACGCACATAATCATCCATTCCGAGCCCTTTCCGCCCCGATTCCTGTCTTTGAACCTTCTACCGGTTCCGCTGGGAAGAACAGGTAAGCCAGCCGCTTCCGCGACATCAAGTCACAAAGCCGGGGCCGGCGCGTGAACCCACACCGTATGGGCAAGAGACCTGAGCCAAGGATCTGAGCCAAGGACCTGAGCGATGCGATCAGCTCTGTGGCGGCGGTGGCCTGCGTGGGCCCGTCAGCGACGCGCAAACACACGGCGCCGCGAGTGCGACGGCCAACAGCAACCTGATCATCGGATTTGTCCCCCCCTGCCGCCGCGACCTTCACGCAACCAAGGATGAACGCAAGTCCGCTCACCTCGATCGGCTTGGTTATTGTTAATCGGACGCAATCCCCTTATTGGCTGCCGCTTCCCTTGCAGGTGCACCGGACCCGCCTCGGCGGTCACCTTTTGAGCCCATCCGTGGCATAGTCACAGCAACCGATTCGCTGCCGCGCGCTGCGCGCAACATCTAAAGAGCCATGTCCAAATCATTGAAATCAGTTACAAAATCGAAGCCCGCCAGCGACCTCTTTGGGGCGGAACCGAAGGGTCGCGCGGCACCCAAGGCCGCCTCGCGTGGAACCAGCGCCGAGGCTGGCTATACCGCGGCCGACATCGAGGTGCTGGAAGGCTTGGAACCGGTGCGCCGCCGCCCCGGCATGTATATCGGCGGCACCGACGAAAAGGCGCTGCACCATCTGTTCGCGGAAGTCATCGACAACGCCATGGACGAGGCGCTCGCAGGGCACGCCTCGTTCATCGAGGTGGAACTGAGCGCCGACGGCTTTCTGACCGTCACCGATAATGGCCGCGGCATCCCGGTCGATCCGCATCCAAAGTTTCCGAAGAAATCCGCGCTTGAAGTCATCATGTGCACGCTGCACTCGGGCGGCAAATTCGACTCCAAGGTCTACGAGACCTCGGGCGGCCTGCACGGCGTCGGCGTCTCCGTGGTCAACGCCCTCTCCTCGCGGCTCGAGGTCGAAGTCGCGCGCAGCCAAAAGCTCTACCGGATGAGCTTTGAGCGCGGGCACCCCAAAGGCAAGCTCGAAGACCTCGGCAAGATCAACAACCGCCGCGGCACCCGGATCCGCTTCAAGCCGGACACCGACATCTTCGGCGCCAAGGCGGCCTTCAAGCCGCAGCGCCTGTTCAAGATGACGCGCTCGAAAGCGTACCTGTTCGGTGGCGTCGAGATTCGCTGGCGCTGCGATCCCTCGCTGTTGAAGGGCATCGAGGACGTACCGGCCGAGGACAGTTTCCACTTCCCGGGCGGCCTGAAGGACTATCTCGCCGCTGCCATTCACGCCGATACGCTGGTGCACCCGGATATCTTCTCCGGCAAGTCGGGGCGCAACGGCGCCCATGGCGCCTGCGAGTGGGCGGTGGCGTGGACGGCGGATGCCGACGGCTTTCTCTCCTCCTACTGCAACACCGTGCCGACGCCGGACGGCGGTACCCATGAATCCGGCATGCGCAGCGCGTTGCTGCGTGGCCTGAAGGACCACGCCGAGCGCATCGGCCAGGGCAAACGCGCCGCGCCCGTCACATCGGAAGACGTCATGGTCGGCGCTGCCGTGATGCTGTCGGTGTTCGTGCGCGAGCCAGAATTCCAGGGCCAGACCAAGGACCGTCTCGCCACGGCGGAAGCGCAGAAGATCGTCGAGCAGGCGATCAAGGACCCGTTCGACCACTGGCTGTCGGGCAATCCGCTGCAGGCCAACAAGCTCCTCGATTTCGTCATCGAGCGCGCCGACGAGCGGCTGCGCCGCCGCGCCGAGAAGGAAACCTCGCGCAAGACCGCGGTGAAGAAGCTGCGGCTTCCCGGCAAGCTCGCCGATTGCACCAACACGGCGACCGAAGGCTCCGAACTCTTCATCGTCGAGGGCGACTCGGCCGGTGGCAGCGCGAAACAGGCGCGCGACCGCAAGACCCAGGCCGTGCTTCCCCTGCGCGGAAAAATCCTCAACGTCGCTTCTGCCGGCAAGGACAAGCTGACCCAGAACGCTCAGCTCGCCGATCTCATGCAGGCGATCGGTTGCGGCACCGGCGCGCATTACCGCGAAGAGGATCTGCGCTATTCGCGCATCATCATCATGACCGACGCCGACGTCGACGGCGCCCATATCGCGTCATTGCTGATCACGTTCTTCTACCGGCAGACTCCGCGGCTGATCGACGAGGGCCATCTCTATCTGGCGGTGCCGCCGCTCTACAAGCTCACCCATGGCAGCAAGTCGGTCTATGCACGCGACGATGCACACAAAGACGCATTGTTGAAGAGCGAATTCAACGCCAACGCCAAGGTCGAGGTGAACCGCTTCAAAGGCCTCGGCGAGATGATGCCCGCGCAGCTCAAGGAAACCACCATGGACCCAGCCAAGCGTTCGCTGCTCCGCGTGGTGCTTCTGGCCGACGACCGCGAAGGCACGGCCGATTCTGTCGAGCGGCTGATGGGAACCAAGGCCGAGGCCAGATTCGCCTTCATCTCAGACAAGGCGGAATTCGCCAGCGACGAGTTGCTGGACGTCTGATCTCATCAGGAGAGGCGATTTTCCGGCGATCTTCGGCCTATTTGGCCAGTCATTGCCGGAATTTGCTCGTTTTTCGGGCTTTTGCCGGTCATTCCTTTTCGGCCCAGTGTGCTTCCCCCGCAACAGCATTTTGGCGGGAACTGCGTATAGTCACGTTACTGGATTTTGGGAATCGGCGCTCGCGCACCCGTCAGGGCGGTGGCGCATCTACGGTAAGGGACTAGAAAATGAAAAAGGTACTGCTCGCTCTGACCGCAGTGGCGGCGATGACTGGATCGGCCGTTGCCGCTGACCTCGGCGCCCGTCCCTATGCCAAGGCTCCGGCTCCGGTCGCTGCTGCATACAACTGGACCGGCTTCTACATCTTTGGTGGTGCAGGTGGCGGATTGTGGGCAGCCGACAGCAACGTCGTGAGCACTGGCGTTGCCGGACCGTTTGGCGCCTTTGGACCCGCCGGAACTGCCCTGACCCGCGATCAACGCTTGGGCGGCAGCGGTTGGTTTGGAACGGTGGGTATCGGTTATGACTGGCAGTTCGGCGGCCGCTGGGTGGCTGGTATCTTCGGTGACGGACAGTTCGGCGATATCCGTGGCTCGCTGAGCGATCCGTTCTTCTTCATCGAAGGCCGCGAAAAGCTTCGCACCAGCTATGCAGCCGGCGTGAGATTAGGCTACCTCGTCGCGCCGAACGTGCTCTCCTACGTTAACGGCGGTTATTCCGGTTCGGAATGGTCGGGCTCGAGCCTCTCCACCCTGGCGCCTGGCGGCGGTCCGGCGTTTGCCACCACGGACTCCTTCCAGCGCAACGGCTGGTTCATCGGCGGTGGTGTCGAGAACAACTTGGACATTTTCGGAATCGCTGCGCCCGGCTGGTTCATGAAGACCGAGTACCGCTCGGCATTCTACGACCGCGCTACGCTGCCGGAGACGCTTGGTCCGGGAGCCGCTCCCTTCGTAGGCCCGACGGGTACGGCCGTCACCTTCAAGCCCTGGGTGCAGACCATCAGCACCTCGCTGGTCTACCGCTTCAACTGGGGCGGCGCTCCGATCCAGGCCAAGTACTGATCTCTGCCAAATTAATTCAGCAGCTCAAAAGCCCCGGCATCGCCCGGGGCTTTTTTGCGTCTGCGGGGTGCCGCACCCACCGACCGGTCACGAGTGATGGCGGCGGCGATCGCCAGCGTGAGCGTGAGAATGACCGTCCGGCGGTTCATGATGACCCTTGAGATGGCGACGCCGCGACTTCCGGCCTCGCGAAGCCGGCTGGCTGTATATCCGACTCGGAAGCTACGGCTGCCACCGGCAACGGTTTCCTGTCGGGATTGTTATAGATCCGCGCGGCGTCCCAGAGGTCGAAAAGGCAGCAGGAGGAAATCCATGGCCCGATCGCTTTCGATCATCGGCTTTCTGGCGCTTGCCATCGGCCTGTTGTGGATCGGTCAGGGCACGGGCACGATTCGCTGGCCATCATCGAGCTTCATGATCAACCAGCTGCAATGGGCGGGATATGGTGCGGTGCTCGGCGCCGTCGGCCTGATCCTAATCTGGCTAGGCAACCGCTAGGCGTGGGTTTCTCGCTCGTCATGGCTGGGCTTGTCCCGGCCATCCACGGCTTTAAAAATCGGCGGCAAAGAAGGCGTGGATGCCCGGGACCCGTCTCCGCCAAGGCTTCGCCGGGCCACGAGTTCACCCGGCCGCCGAAGCTTTAGCGAAGGCGGCAAGCCCGGGCATGACAAAGAAGGAAACACAATGGCAGCAACACTCTTCGATCTTACCGGCAAGGTAGCCATCGTCACCGGCGGCAATGGCGGCATCGGGCTCGGCATGGCCCGGGGCCTCGCAGAGGCCGGCGCGGCGATCGCCGTGGTGGGCCGCAACGAAGCGAAGTCGGCCGACGCGGTCGCTGAGCTTACGCAAGGCGGCGCCAAGGCGATTGCGGTTGCGGCTGATGTCACCGACAAGGCAGCAGTCGCCGCCATGACCGAGCGCGTCGTCCGCGAACTCGGCCGCATCGATATCCTCGTCAACAATGCCGGCATCAACATCCGCAAGCCGCCGCATGCGCTTGATATCGCCGAGTGGAATAGCGTGATCCAGACCAACCTCACCAGCGCCTTCCTGTGCTCGCAGGCGGTCTATCCCGCCATGAAGGCGGCCGGCGGCGGCAAGATCATCAATATCGGCTCGATGATGTCGATCTTCGGCGCCAGCTTCACGCCGGCCTATGCCGCGAGCAAGGGCGGCATCGTGCAGTTCACCCGCTCCTGCGCCTGTGCCTGGGCAGCCGACAACATCCAGGCCAACGCCGTGCTGCCGGGCTGGATCGACACTGATCTCACCAAACGCGCCCGCCAGGAGATCGGCGGCCTGCACGAGCGGGTGCTGGCGCGCACGCCAGCGGCGCGCTGGGGCGCGATCGATGACTTTGCAGGGATTGCCGTATTCCTCGCCTCGCCCGCGTCGGATTTCGTCACCGGCACGGCTATCCCGGTCGATGGCGGCTATTCCGTCATGGGTTAGCCGGCTCCTGTTAGGCCCCTCTTAACGTTGCCGCGCAAACGGCTTCGACCCGAAGACGCTTTCAAGAACCGAAAAGCGGCAACCGACCGGCAATGTCTTGGTCCGGAAGTGTTCGAAGGTTTGCCACTGTGGCGTGTAGGTGACAGCTTTTGTGGCAGTTCGACATTAATGTCGTGATCAGAATCAACCGCTCGCGTCACCTGTTTAATTGGGGAAATAATCATGAAGAAAATCGTTCTGGCCGCCGCCGCTCTGGCCATCGGCACGGTCAGCGCCTCGGCCGCCGATCTGGCAGCCCGGCCTTACACCAAGGCTCCCGCGCCGATCGCCGCCGTTTACAGCTGGACTGGCTTCTACATCGGCGCCGACGTCGGTTACGGTTGGGGCCGCTCGACTGGCACCTTGACCAACGCGGCTGGCTTGTTTCCAGTGCCCTACAGCCTTGATCCGTCCGGCGTGATCGGCGGCGGATTTGTTGGCTTCAACTATCAGATCAGCAACGTCGTGCTCGGCGTTGAAGCCGACTGGCAAGCTTCGGATCTGAACGATAGCGGCAATTTCCTTTTGGGTGGCATCCCCACCTATGCCATCAGCACCACGGTCAACGATTACGGCTCGGTCCGCGGCCGGCTGGGTCTTGCATTCGACCGCTGGATGGTCTTCGGCACGGCTGGCTACGCCTGGGGTAGCTGGGACACCTCCTATGCGTTCATCGGTACGCCTCCGTTTGTCACGGCCAGCGTCAGCTCGCATGATGGCTGGACGGCGGGTGCTGGCATCGAATACGCCTTCGTCGACAACTGGCTGGCCCGCGTCGAATATCGTTACACCGACCTCGGTCGCGCCAGCTTTGTTTCTCCCCTCACGAACAGCGCGGAAGTCGGAAACCGGGTGACAATCAACGACGTTCGCGTCGGCATCGCCTACAAGTTCGGCGCCCCCGCCCCGGTTGTCGCGAGGTACTGATCTTCGCTAACCTCGACAGCTTAAAGCCCCGGCATCGTCCGGGGCTTTTTGTTGCCTGCACGCCGGTGAGTTCGTCAGCGTGGCACGCGATGCCGGTTAGCCGCGGACCGGCGACTGCACATGCTCGGGGCGCACGCCGAGCCCTACAAATCGCGCTGTGACGCCCTGCAGCCAAGGGATGGCGGTAACGAGGCGCATGACAAGCGGAGCCTTCAGCGGCTGGTTGCCCGGCTTCAGCGCAGCGTTCACGATGTTGTTCTGCACGACGACCTGCATCCGCTGCGTCATCCGCACCGGAAACGCGCGCCGCCGGCGCACCGCGTCGAGTTCATCTTCCGACGGGCAGCCGCTCACCAGCTTCGAGGCCAGCAGATTCGCCGTCGCAACGGCATCCTGAACCGCGAGGTTGACGCCGACGCCGCCGATCGGCGACATCGCATGCGCGGCGTCGCCGATGCACAATAGCCCCGGCCGCGTCCAGCGCTTCAGCCGGTTGACCGCAACCGTCAATAGCTTGACGTCGTCCCAGCTCTTCACCTCGGAAAGTCCCGGTTTCAGGACCGGCGCCATGCGCGCGATATCGTCGAGCAGTGCGGGCAGCCCCCTCGCCTTCACCGCGTCGTATTGTCCTTTGGGAATCACGAACGCGCATTGCCAATAGTCGCCGCGGTCGAAGGTCACCATCATCTTGCCGGGATCGACCCGCGCAAACAGGTTTTCGCCTTCACCTTCCCGCTTGCCGGCGCGAAACCACAAGACGTCCATCGGCGCGCCGATTTCCTCGACCTCAAGGCCAGCGCGTTCGCGCACCAGCGAATGGCGTCCGTCACAGGCAACGGTCAGGTCGGCCTCGATGTCGATAATGCCATCCGGAGTCTTCGCCTTCACGCCGGTGACGCGCTCACCGTCTCGAATGAGATCGATCGCTTCCGTCGACATCATCACCTTGAGCGAGGCGAACCGCTTCCCACTTTCGCGAAGGAAGTTGAGAAAATCCCACTGCGGCATGAAGGCGATGAAAGGATATTTGACGTCAAGCCTGCTCAGATCGGCGATCCGCACCGCTTCCCCGCCGAACATGCCTTGCATCTTCTGCAAGCGCTGGTGCGGCAGTTTCAGGAAGCCATTGGTCAGCCCGAGCTCGTCCATCACCTGAAGCGTCGAGGGATGCACGGTGTCGCCGCGAAAATCACGAAAGAAGTCGGCGTGCTTCTCCAGCACCACGACATCGATGCCGGCGCGGCCCAGCAGATATCCGAGCATCATTCCGGCCGGTCCGCCGCCGACGATGCAGCAACGTACTTTCATCGCTCGCTCCTGTCGCCGATTTGTCGGCGAGGCAAGTCAATCACGTTGTTCCGGACCGGCAAAGCCAAATGCGGTGCGAAAACCGCTCCGCAGAAAATCCAATTTGCTGAACAGGCGCAATGCGCCGCGAGAACGCCGACACGCATTCACCTGTCATCGCCCGGCTCGACCGGGCGACCCAGTATTCCAGAGGCAGCAGTGATTGAACCGCTAAGCCGCGGCGTACTGGATGCCCCGCCTTCGCGGGGCATGACAGCTAGGCTTCGGTGACGTCTCAGACCCTCATGGTGGGGAGCGCGTCTTCGCGCGTCTTGAACCATGAGGCCCTGATGCGGCCGTCAGCGCCTAAAACTCTTGATCTCCGACACGCTGCCGTCGCGATAGGTCAATTCCACGGAGACCGATTTGGTCGCCGGCGCGAGCTTCAAATAGGGCTGCGCGTCGTGCGGAATGACGCTGGGATCGCGAGTGTTGCAAGGCGGCATTTTCAGCACCTTGTCGGGCACCGCACTGTCGATGCCGACGCGCACTTCGCGGATTGCGCAGCGGTACGACATCAGGTGCGTGTAGTAGACCAGAAGCCCGTTGTACTCGCGAAACGACAGCCAGCTCGTCGCGGTCATGTCGAGAATCTTCCGCTGGTCGCGGATCAGCGCAGCCTCGGGATCGAACCGGATCGGGAACGGCCCCTGTAATTCGCCATTGGTGTCGACATAGCGCACCTGGATGATGGCCGCCGGCGCATCGGCCGGCAGCTCGACCGACGGGTTGGGCATCCGCTTTCGAGTCCGCGGGTCGAGCGTATCCATGAAGCCGGTCTCGCGGAAATCGCCGCTATCGCCGATCCGCCAGGAAATGCCGAGCGTCGGGTCGGCGATCGAGAACACCACGGTCCAGCCGCCATTGTGGCGCGAGAACATTGCGATCGGCGCGTTCATGGAATCGTTCTGCGGCTGCAGCCGCTGGACCGGCGGCAAGGCTGCAAGTTTTTGCAACGGCTCGGCGGGCTTCGCAGCGTCGGGCTGGCCCTGGACCATGCCGTTCAGGAACACGTCGTCGACCATCTGGTCGAAGTAAACCGGGATCTGCTTGTGACGAACGGTCTCCGCCAATTCGCTGACCGCCCGCCGCGTGCGCTGCGCGACCTGAACGAGGTTCGCGCCGGGTTGCGTGATCTCCTTGGCGAAGGTTCGCGTGAACACCGAGTTCGGATTGGCGTCATCATTGGAAAGCCGATCGAGCGCCGTCTGCCGTGGCCCCGCCGAGAAGATCGAGAACACGCCTTCCGGCAATTGCGTCATCGGCGCGAGACCGCCGGCGCCGGCAACCGCACGCGTACCGGCGCGCTCGAACGGATTGTTGCGGCAGGCATCGAACACCAGGATGGCGGTGCGCACCTTCCGATTCTGCATCCGCTCGATGATGCGGTCGGCGAGGATCGAGGCGTCGCGGACCAGCTCTTCCTGCCCTTCGGTCGCCGCCGGCACGTCGGTCGGCAGCAGGAAATTCTGGCCCGCGATTTCAAAACCGTGTCCGGCATAGAAGAAGAACGCCGTATCGCCGGCGTCGACCGCCTTGTCGAACGCGAGCAGTGTCTGGCTGAACGCCTGCCGGTTCTGGTTTTCCGCCACCATCACCGTGAAGCCGAGCTGCTTGAGCGTATCGCCCATGGTGCGGGCGTCGTTGACCGCCTTCTGCAGCTTGGGCACGTTCCGGTAGTCGTTGTTGCCGACCACGAGCGCGACACGTTTTTCCGCATGGGCGGGCGCGGTGGATGTGATGCAACTCGCTACAATGGCCGTCGCGGCCAGGAGTCTGGAAAGCCAGGAGGTCATCGAATTCCCCACACGCACGAATCGTCCTGTTTGGGCCGTGCAAACCGCTTCATGCCATAGTCGGCACGTCATTGCCCACGGTTCAACGGTGTCGATCTATTGCGAATCCCGCGGCTCGATTTGACGGCCAAATGACGGTTTTCGCCCTTATTTGTGCGAAAACATTAAGCTTTTTCGACCATATTGCTGTTCCCAGATTGACTTTGGCCATTTCGACCCTATGTTCGCGCTCAACGCGGCCTTGGATCGAAACGCGATTCCCTAGGTTAGCCGCTCGTCTGCGTAAGTCAGAGCCCCCAGCTTTTCAAAGCGCGCCGTTTCGGGGCAAAACGCGACAGCCTTTTTACCCTCGATTCCGAACGGCGGTGTCGACTAGAGGCTCAATGTCTTTTTCCCATCTCGGTCTTTCCGATAAGGTCCTCGCCGCAGTTGCGGCCAGCGGTTACACCACCCCCACTCCCATCCAGGAACAGGCGATCCCTCCCGTTCTGGCCCGCCGCGACGTCCTCGGCATCGCCCAGACCGGCACCGGCAAGACTGCCGCCTTCGTCCTGCCTATGCTCACGCTTCTGGAAAAGGGCCGCGCCCGGGCACGAATGCCCCGCACCCTGATCCTCGAACCGACCCGCGAACTTGCGGCACAGGTGAAAGAGAATTTCGACAAGTACGGCGCCGGACAGAAACTCAACGTCGCGCTTTTGATCGGCGGCGTCTCGTTCGGCGACCAGGATTCCAAGCTGACCCGTGGCGTCGACGTCCTGATCGCAACTCCCGGCCGACTGCTCGACCACACCGAGCGCGGCGGGCTCCTGCTCACCGGCGTCGAACTCCTGGTCATCGACGAAGCCGACCGCATGCTGGACATGGGCTTCATCCCCGATATCGAACGCATCTGCAAGCTGGTGCCGTTCACGCGACAGACCCTGTTCTTCACCGCGACGATGCCGCCGGAAATCAGCCGCATCAGCGAAACCTTCCTGCACAATCCCGAGCGCATCGAAGTATCGAAGCCGGCGACGACAGCGACGGGTGTCTCGCAATTCCAGGTCGGCTGCGGTCGTGAGCCGCACCAGAAGCGCGAAATCCTCCGCCGCCTGTTGCGCGACGCCAAGGATCTCAACAACGCGATCATCTTCTGCAATCGCAAGCGCGAGGTGGCCGTCGTTTACAAATCGCTGCAGAAGCACGGCTTCAGCGTCGGTGCCTTGCATGGCGACATGGACCAGTCGGCGCGCACCGCGGCGCTCGATCAATTCCGCAAGGGCGAGATTCCGCTGCTGGTGGCCTCCGACGTCGCCGCCCGTGGTCTCGACATTCCCGCCGTCAGCCACGTCTTCAATTTCGACGTGCCGCATCATGCCGACGACTATGTGCATCGCATCGGCCGGACCGGCCGCGCCGGACGCGCCGGCACCGCGATTTCGATCGTCACCTCGCTCGACAATAAATCAATCGCCGCGATCGAACGGCTGATCGGGCAAACCATTCCTCTCGCTGAAGGCGATTACACCGTGCACTCGGACTCGTCCGAGGAAGGCGATCAGCCGCGCGAATATCGTTCACGCGACGGCTCCCGGGAAGGTTCGCGCGGCGGCCGCAAGCCACGGCGCGATCGCGAACCGCGTGGCGAACGCGAGCCGCGACAGGCCAGAGGCACGGACAAGCGCAGCGACAAGAGCGCCGATCGTGAACCACGGCATGCCAAAGGCGCAGGCCGCAGTGCCGCTCCGCAGCCGGAGGCCGCCGCCTTCTCGCCGCCCGCCCCTGCGCAGCCTTCGCGCGTACCCTCGATCGGGCGACCCGAACCGCGGCGCGCCCACCGCGACGTCGAATCGGAGCCCGCCGATCACTCGCACCTTCCTGCATTCCTGTTGCGGCCCGTTCGCGCCCGCGTCTGATAAGCGTCGATCCCAACGGCCGGAACTGTTTACCGGCCGTTCATCCTCCTCCGTTAACTTGCGGCGATAATTTAATCATTGCTGCACGGCAACGACCGGCGCTGCTCGCTATTGGGGACGGATCAGTGGTCAAGCTGCTGGACGAGCACGAACGCACGATGGCGTTTGCCGAAGTCGCGTTGGGCCAGATCAAATCCCTCAGGCAGACCGCCGTCCCACGCAACTATGAAATCTGGTACGTCTACGCGACCGGATACAATGCTCCCCTCAACAAGATCATCAACGAGACATTGGCGCGCAACGGCACGCTGAGCGAGTCCGATCTCGAACAGATCTACGAAACCTATCTCTCCCACATCAAGGCTTCCGACCGCATCGACAAGGTCGGCGCGCGTGTGATCGGCGAGATCGACGACGTGATGACCCTCATCACCGAGGCGCTCGGCATGTCGGAGAGCTATGAGGCCAAGCTGAGCGGCGCGAACGAAAAGCTTAGGAGCGCCAAAAACCGCGATCAGATCAAGGCGATCGTCGACGGCCTGGTGAAATCGACGCGCGAGATGCGCGAGATCAACAAGGCGCTGGAGAACCGGCTCGCGCTGTCTAAGACCGAGATCAGCAATCTGCAGCACAGCCTCGAAGCGATCCGTGCCGAGAGCTTGACCGATCCCCTGACCGGCTTGGGTAATCGCAAATATTTCGACCGCTCGATCGAGATGGCGGTGCGGACGGCGCTGGCAAGCGGCGAACCGCTGTCGCTGATGATGTTCGACATCGACCATTTCAAGTCGTTCAACGATTCCTACGGCCACCTCACCGGCGATCAGGTGCTGCGGCTGGTGGCGATGTCGCTGAAGCAAACTATCAAGGGTCAGGACATCACTGCCCGCTATGGCGGCGAGGAATTCGCGGTGGTGCTGCCGAATACCGGGCTGCGTCAGGCGCTGACGGTCGCTGACCACATCCGCCGCGCCGTCATGGCCAAGGAATTGAAGAAGAAATCGACCGGCGAAATTCTCGGCCGCGTCACCATCTCCGCCGGCGTCTCCATGCTGAAGCCAGACGACGACACGGATTCGCTGATCGAGCGCGCTGATGTCTGCCTGTACGCTGCCAAGCGCAATGGCCGCAACCGCGTGGTCTGCGAAGTCGACCCCGAATACGCCGCCGAGACCCGCAGCCAGGTCGCCTAACGTCAAGTCACCTGACCACAACTATTTTCGCGGCGCCTTCCTTGCGCCCGTGGCCTTCCGCTTCGCAGGCCGCTTGCCCGCAGCCTTCCCGGACACCTTCACCGCCTTGCGTGCCTTCGGCCGCTTGCGCAAGGCCGCGCGCTGGGCCGCTGCCAGTGCAGCTCTCGCCCATTCGGCCAGTTCCTCGGAGTCGTCGAACAGGCGCGCCGGCAATTGCCAATACGAATTCACTGTGACTGTCTTGGCCCGCGTCTGATACTGAAACGGCGCCGAGCCTTCCGCTTCGAATTGCGGAATGGTCTGTTCATCGGCGCGGAAATAGAGGCCGGCGCGCAGCGCCAGCGCGAAATTGGTGCCATCGGCGGAGATACCGTAGCCGGAAAACATCCGGCGGATGGTGACCGGGCCGAAATCGGCAAACAGGTCGATCAGGAAATCGCGGTCCATGCAAATCCTGCAGCGGCGGACGGAGCAGTTCCGGGCCAGTGATAGCAGAACTAATTGGAACGGAACACAACAGAGCCAATTGAATGAGCATGAAGTACTCGAAGAGCGGTGCAGAGGTGCGGTTGGCCCCCCGCGATGTCCTGGCACGCGCGATCAAGGAGCGGCATGCCATCCTGTTCGTCGGCGCCGGCGTCTCGATGTCGGTCGGGCTGCCCTCATGGCAGACGCTGATCGATCATCTGCTCGATGAGCTGGAGCTCGATCGCAGCACGATGGACGACATGCGCGAGAGCTACCAGATGCTTGCCGAATATTACCGCCTGAAGCAGGGCAGCATGGGCCCGCTGCGCAGTTGGATGGACCGAACCTGGAAAGTCGCCTGCGACCGCGTGGCCACTTCGGAGCTGCATCGGCTGATCGTCGAGCTCGACTTCCCGGCCATCTACACCACCAACTACGACCGTAACCTCGAAACCGCGTTCGAGGTTCACCACAGACCGTACGCGAAGATCACCAACGCCAAGGAGATCGCCGACGCGCCGGAAGGCGTCACCCAGATCATCAAGTTTCACGGCGACTTCGACGACGATGATTCGCTCGTCCTGACGGAGACCGACTTTTTCAATCGCCTGTCGTTCGATTCACCGCTCGACATCAAATTCCGCGCCGACGCGCTTGGACGGACGATCCTGTTCATCGGCTACAGCATGTCGGACCCGAACATCCGCCTGCTGCTGCATCGGATCTGGGAGATCTGGGAGAAGTCCGGCCGAAAAGAGGATCGCCCACGTTCGTTCGTGTTTATGCCCTCGCCTAACCCCGTGCAGGAGGCGCTGCTGGCGCGCTGGGGGATGACGTTGCTCGCGCCGGAGGGAGACACGCCTGTGGACGATGCGCTGGTCGCACTGCTGCGCGACGTTCAGGCGAGAATACGCACGTTGCCCGGGCCAGCTACTGAGCCGGCAAGAAAGGAGATCAAACCTTCGCGGGCGTCAGTTGCACCGACTCGCCGCAGCCACAGGCGGAAACCTGGTTAGGGTTGTTGAAGATGAACTGGGCCTGGAGCTTGTCGGCCTTGTAGTCCATCTCGGTGCCGAGCAGGAACAGGACCGCCTTGGGATCGACCAGGATCTTGACGCCCTTGTCCTCGACCACTTCGTCGGTCGGGCGGATCTCGTGGGCGTATTCCACCGTATAGGATTGCCCGGCGCAGCCGCCGTTTTTGATGCCGACACGCAAGCCGACGATCTCGGAATCGGCCCGCTTGGTCAGCTCCGTGATCCGCGCGGCGGCGGCCTCGGTCAGCTTCATCACCTGCGGGCGCGGCCGCGGCTTCGGCTTGGACTGGACGGTGGTATCCATTGCAGTCGATCTCCGGCGTCGCAGCGTGGCGACGAACTATCATGCCATTAAAATAACAACGAAATTCCCACTGTGAAGGTCTCTCGTCATGAACTCGATCAGAACCCCTCGAAACGCTCCGTACGCCCGCTAGTCTAGTAAATCTTCCAAATTCCCGGCGTCGCCAGTTCCAGCAAATGGTTGTCCGGGTCGCGGAAGTAGATGCTCTTGCCGCCGCGCGGCCAGTCCGTCCTGCCTTCGATCGCGACATTGTGCTCGCCGAGTGCCTCTTCCCACACCGGCAGCTCAGCCGCCGGGATGGCAAAGGCCATATGAATGGGGCCGCTGCCATCATGCGGCGGAATGGTGCCGCCGGGGAGTTGGATCGTCTCGGGCGCCGAGCCGCGGCGAAACAGCAGCAGCACGCTTCGGCCGCCTACATCGAAAGCAACGAACCGCGAATCCGCCGTCAGCGCTTCCAGACCCAGCACCTCCTGGTAGAACGCGCGGGCGCGGTCGAGATCATCGACGTACAGTGCGGTCTCGATGACGCCGGATAGCTGCGGCAACGGATCCCTTCACCACATGTTGAGGACGAGGCGCGCCTCGTCGGACATCCGATCCGGCGTCCAGGCCGGATCCCACACCAGATTGACATTCACGACACCGACGCCGGGCACGCTGGCAATCGCGTTCTCCACCATCGTCGGCAGTTCGCCGGCCGCCGGACAATTCGGGGTGGTCAGCGTCATCGTCACATCGACGCTCCGGTCGTCCTTCAGGTCGACCTTATAGATCAGTCCGAGTTCGTAGATGTCGGCCGGAATCTCCGGGTCGAACACCGTCTTCAGCGCCGCGACGATTTCGGTGCCCAGCCGCTCCGTCTCCTCCGGCGGCAGCGCCGAGTTGGTTTCCATGTTGGCGGTTTTGACTTCGGCCGTATCACTCATGCGAACAAATCCCGCGCCTTGATCAGCGCCTGTGCCAGATGGTCGACTTCTTCCCGGGTATTATACATTCCAAACGAGGCCCGGCAGGTGGCTGTGACATTGAACCGCTCTAAAAGCGGCATCACGCAATGGGTGCCGGCGCGCACCGCGATTCCCTGCCGGTCAATTACGGTTGCGACGTCGTGGGCGTGTGCCCCCTTCATCTCGAAGGAGATCACCGGCCCCTTGCCACGCGCGGTGCCGATCAGGCGCAGCGAATTGATTTCGCGCAGACGCTCTTGGGCGTAGGTGAGAAGATCGTGTTCATGGGTGGCGATGCGGTCCTTGCCGATCGACTCGACGTAGTCGATCGCAGCGCCCAACCCGATCGCCTCGACGATCGGTGGCGTCCCGGCTTCGAACTTGTGCGGCGGATCGCCGTAGGTGACCCAGTCCTTTGCCACCTCGCGGATCATCTCGCCGCCGCCATTATAGGGCCGCATTGCCACTAGGTGCTGATGCTTGGCATAGAGCGCGCCAATCCCGGTCGGACCATAGATCTTGTGGCCGGTGAAGGCATAGAAATCGCAATCGAGGTCCTGCACGTCGATCGGCAGATGGACCGCACCTTGCGCGCCGTCGACCAGCACCGGGATGCCGCGGTCATGGGCGAGCTTCACGACCTCCTTGACTGGGACGAAGGTGCCAAGCGCGTTCGACATCTGGGTGATGGCGACAAGCTTGGTGCGCGGCGTCAGCAGCTTCTCGAATTCCTCGATCAGGAAATTGCCGTCGTCGTCGACCGGCGCCCATTTGATCACTGCGCCATGGCGCTCGCGCAGAAAGTGCCAGGGCACGATGTTGGAGTGGTGCTCCATGATCGAGAGCACGATCTCGTCGCCCTGCTTGATGTTGGGCTCGCCCCAGGACGATGCCACGAGGTTGATGGCCTCGGTCACATTGCGGGTGAAGATGATTTCTTCATTACGCGCCGCATTGATGAATTTCGCGACCTTGGCACGGGCACCCTCGTAAGCCTCGGTCGCGGCATTGGCGAGATAGTGCAAGCCGCGGTGTACGTTGGCGTACTCGCTCTTGTAGGCTTCCGTCATGCGGTCGAGCACTGCATTCGGCTTTTGCGCCGAGGCCGCGTTGTCGAGATAGACCAGCGGCTTGCCATAGACCTTCATCGCCAGCGCGGGAAAGTCCTCGCGCACGCGGGCGACGTCATAGGCGCCATTCTTGACCGCCGGATGCTGGGTCATGCCCGCGCCTCCAGCCAACGCTGCGCGGCGGCGATTGCGAGTTCGCGCAGATCGTCGTTGGCAATCGATTCGATGGCCTCGCCCACGAATGCCTGGATCAGCAGCGCCTGGGCCTCCTTCTCGGAAAGGCCGCGGGCACGCAGATAGAACAGCAGGTTCTCGTCCAGAGCGCCGGTGGTCGCACCATGGCCACAGGTGACGTCATCAGCGAAGATCTCGAGCTCCGGCTTGTTGTCGGCCTCGGCCTCGTCGGACAGCAGCAGCGCCCGCGTCATCATCTTGGCGTCGGTCTTCTGCGCGTCCGGACGGACGATGATGCGGCCCTGGAACACCGAATGGCCGCGGCCGTCGACGACGGCACGAAAGACTTCTCTGCTGGCACAGTTCGGCACCGCGTGGTCCAAGAACAGCGTGGTGTCGGCGTGCTGGCGGCCATTGAGCAGGTTGACGCCGTTGGTCTCGACCCGGGAACCCTCGCCGGCAAAGGCGATGGTCGCCTGATAGCGGCTGACGGCCGCGCCGGAGGTCATGCCAAAGGTATTGAAATGCGTATGCGCGCCCAGCGTCACCACGGCGGACGAAATGTTGACCGCGTCACGCCCATCCTCGACCAGTCGAACATGGTCAAGCCGCGAATTGTCGCCGATTGCGACGATCAGGGAGTCATGGGCCTGATAGGCCTTCGCGCCGTCGGCCGCGATGTAGCTTTCGACCAGCGTCGCGCCGGCATCCTTGCCGAGACGCAGCAGCGAACGGGTGAACATCGCAGCCGGCGTGGCACCGCTCGCGACATGAATGACCTGTAGCGGCTGCTTCAGCACGACGCCGTTGGCGATCTCGATCACCACGCCATCAGTCATCATGGCGCTGTTGAGCGCGACCATCGGATTGGCATTGTCGGGCGTGAATAGTTGCGTCTGCAGCGCGGCATCGCCGGTCTCCAGCACGTCGTGCAGGTTGCGGACGGTAACGCCCTTCTCCAGCCCCTCCAGTTCGGAGAGCTTCGGCGCGAACACGCCGTCCACCAGCACCAGCCGACGGGCGCCCTTGATCGCCTGCAGCTTCACGGCGGCAGCAGCCTGCTTCAGTGTGGCCGCGTCCGGTGCGGTCGCCAGCGGCAGCACCTCGCGTATCAGCGCCCGCAAATCGGTGTATTTCCAGTCCTCGAGCCGGCGGTGCGGCAGACCCACACGGTCATAGGCCTCGAAGGCGGTATTCCGCGCCTCGGCGATCTTGCCACCGCCCGGCAGCCGATCGCGCACCACCGCAAAGCTCTCGCTCAGCGCGCGCCCGGTTTCGTTTTTTGCCAGAACCACATTCATCACAAATCCGTCCGCGGTCAGGCCGCTTCTTCGAACTGGGCATAGCCGGAAGCCTCGAGCTCCAGCGCCAGATCCTTGCCACCGCTTTTGACGACCCGGCCCTTCGACATGACGTGCACGAAGTCAGGTATGATGTAGTTCAGCAGCCGCTGGTAGTGGGTGATGACCACCATGGCGCGATCGGGCGAACGCAGCGCGTTGACGCCGTCGGCTGCGATCCTGAGCGCGTCGATGTCGAGGCCGGAATCCATCTCATCGAGGATGCAGACGGCCGGCTCGAACAGCGCCATCTGCAGAATCTCGTTGCGCTTCTTCTCGCCGCCGGAGAAGCCGACATTGACGCCACGCTTGAGCATGTCCTGCGGGATGTTCAGCGACTTGGCGACCGCACGAACCTTCTTGAGAAACTCCGGAGACGAAAGCTGGCTTTCGCCGCGCGCCTTGCGCTGGGCATTCAACGCCGTGTGCAGGAAGTTCCAGGTGGTGACACCGGGAATTTCGACCGGGTACTGGAACGCCAGGAACACGCCCTTGGCGGCGCGTTCGTCCGGCTCCATCTCCAGGAGGTCCTCGCCCCGGAACAGGATTTGACCGTCGGTGACTTCGTAACCCGGCTTGCCAGCGATGACATGCGAGAGCGTGGATTTGCCGGAGCCGTTCGGCCCCATGATCGCGTGGACTTCGCCCGGGTTCACGGTCAGCGTTAGCCCGTGGAGAATTTCGTTATCCTCGACACGAACCTTCAGGTCTTTCACTTCGAGTAATGGCATAACTTTCCCTTGTGGAAATTCGTTTAGTGGCGCTGCCGGATCGGGCGCTCATAGGCGACAATCGCGGCGTCCGGGCACGCGCTTTCCAGACTTGCGATCTCGTCAAGCTTGACCGCATCGAGTTCCGCCGCTGCGATCAAATTGCAAAGTCCGTCGCCGACAGCCGCGCGGCAGTTCGCCCGATAGGCCATCAGATAAACACCCATCCTGTCGGCGGCGGCCTCAAGGCGGCGTGCCTGCGCGGCGCTTGGCCGGAACCACTCTGAGCTGTCGAGCCGCGACAAACTGGTTTCATCGATCTCGTTCAAGATCGGCAACAGCGTGCGCATCTCGCTGATGTCAGTTGCGATCATCCGACGCTGCCCTCCAGCGAGATCGAGATCAGCTTCTGCGCCTCAACCGCAAACTCCATCGGCAGTTGCTGCAGCACGTCCTTTACGAAGCCATTGACCACGAGGCCGACGGCTTCTTCCTGGCTGAGGCCGCGCTGGGTGCAATAGAACAGCACGTCCTCGGAGATCTTTGACGTCGTCGCTTCGTGCTCGAAGGTCGCCGACGAGTTCTTCGCCTCGACGTAAGGAACGGTGTGCGCGCCGCATTTGCCGCCGATCAGAAGCGAGTCGCAGGCGGTATAGTTGCGTGCGCCCGTCGCCTTGCGATGGGCAGTGACAAGACCGCGATAGGTGTTCTGCGAGACGCCGGCCGCGATGCCCTTGGAGATGATACGGCTCGACGTATTCTTGCCAAGATGGATCATCTTGGTGCCGCTATCGACCTGCTGATGACCGTTCGAGATCGCGATCGAATAAAACTCGCCGCGCGAATTGTCGCCGCGCAGGATACAGCTCGGATATTTCCAGGTGATCGCCGAACCGGTCTCGACCTGGGTCCAGGAAATCTTCGAGTGATTGCCGCGGCAGTCGCCACGCTTGGTGACGAAATTGTAGATGCCGCCGACGCCTTCCGAGTTGCCGGGGTACCAGTTCTGCACCGTCGAATACTTGATCTCGGCGTCGTCGAGAGCGACGAGCTCAACGACCGCCGCATGGAGCTGGTTCTCGTCGCGCTGCGGTGCGGTACAGCCTTCGAGATAGCTGACGTACGATCCCTTGTCGGCGATGATCAGCGTGCGCTCGAACTGGCCGGTGTTGCGCTCGTTGATACGGAAGTACGTCGACAATTCCATCGGGCAGCGCACGCCCGGCGGCACGTAGACGAACGAGCCGTCGGAGAACACCGCCGAATTCAGCGTCGCGAAATAGTTGTCCGAGGTCGGCACGACCGATCCGAGATACTGCTTCACCAGTTCGGGGTGTTCGCGGATCGCCTCCGAGATCGGCATGAAGATCACGCCGGCGGCCTTCAGCTCCTTCTGGAAGGTGGTCGCGACCGAAACCGAGTCGAACACAGCATCGACCGCGATTCTGCGCTCGCCTTCCGGCTTCACCACGCCTTCAAGCACCTCGACTTCGCGGAGGGGGATGCCGAGCTTCTCGTATGTCTTCAAGATTTCCGGATCGATCTCGTCAAGCGAGCCGATCTGCTTCTTCGGTTTCGGCGCCGAATAGTAATAGAGCTCCTGATAGTCGATCTTGGGATAGTTGACCCGCGCCCAGGTCGGCTCGGTCATGGTCAGCCAGCGGCGATAGGCCTCCAGACGCCATTCCAGCATCCAGGCCGGCTCGTTCTTCTTCGCGGAAATAAAGCGGACGGTGTCTTCCGAGAGACCCTTGGGGGCCTTGTCGGACTCGATCAGCGTCTCAAAACCATATCGGTATTGGTCGACGTCGATGCGGCGTACCCGCTCGACCGTCTCTTGTACGGCTGGCATTCCATCCTCCGCTCGCGGTTTCAAGGACCGCGGTGGAACAATCGTAAAAGTCGAATTCGAGGTCTTCCGACGAAACGCGCTTAGAACGGTTCAAGCCGTGTTTCGTCGCCCTCTAAGTAAGGCATCGGCGAGCTTTCGCCAAGCCTGAAGGGCCAAATCAATATCTGTCTCTGTGGTAGACCAGCCCAGACTGAGCCGCACCGCTCCCTGCGCCAGTTCCCTATTGAACCCCATGGCGGCCAGAACGTGGGACGGCTGCACCTTGCCAGAGGAACAGGCGGAACCTGACGATACCGCAATACCGCCGAGATCGAAGCCAATTACGGCCGTTTCGGCCCGGAGCCCGGGAACGGTAAACAACGTGGTATTGGGCAGGCGCGGCGCATCCTCTGAAAATACAATTATTTCAGGCGTTTGGCTCAACCCCTTCTCAAGGCGCTCACGCAAGCCCTGCTGCCGGACAGCATTAGCCGGCAGCTCGGCCATGGCCGCCTTGGCCGCTGCGCCGAAGGCCGCAATACCAGCGACATTCTCGGTTCCTGCCCGGCGGCCCAGCTCCTGGCCGCCGCCGCGAAGCAGCGGCTCCAGCCCCTGCACCTCCTCGGCCAGAACCAGCGCACCAACGCCCTTGGGACCACCGATCTTGTGCGCAGACAGCGTGATCAGATCGGCCCCTATTGAGCTGATATCGAAAGGTATTTTTCCGAATGCCTGAATCGCATCGACATGCAGGAGCCCGCCCGCTTCATGCACGATGTCAGCGACTTCCCCGATTGGTTGAATGGCGCCGGTCTCGTTGTTGGCCAGCATCACCGAAACCAGCGCTGGCGGCCCATCGGCAAGCAACGCACGCAGATGGGCGAGGTCCACCAAGCCGGCACCGGAGACCTTAATCGCCGCGATCATATCCGCAGGAAACCGCCCTCCCGACAGCACCGACGTATGCTCGATGGCTGAGACCACCAGCCGCTGCACTGGCCGACCTGTGGCCCGGCGCAATCCCGGTGCCAGCGCCATTGCATTGGCTTCGGTGCCTCCGGAAGCAAAGACGACATCCTGGGGACGGGCGCCGACGGCCGCCGCGATAGCGGCCCGTGCGTCCTCGACAAGCCGGCGCGCCAGACGCCCTTCAGCATGCACTGAGGACGGATTGCCGGCCAGCTCCCAGGCAGCCGTCATCGCCTGCCTCGCCTCTGGGCGAAGCGGCGTCGTCGCATTCCAGTCGAGATAGATCCGGTCAGGCATTGCTGTATAATATTACCTATGTCCGCGGGCGGGCCAGCGCGAGCTTAGGCCATGCGCCATCGCGAGATGCCTTATGGCAATTGGGGATCGCGCCGTCTCCTACAATCGTAGGCTAACGCATTGAACCGCCTTCGAGATGTTCAAGATGCTTGCTTTTTGCCCCTCGCCTCATGCTAGAAGGCCGCAACCAGTTCACGGGAGCGCCGTTCGCGCATCGCCCAACGGCGCATGATCACATTCTTCCGCCGGATCACGTCCGTTGCTTAGGGATCATCAATGCCTGAAGTAATTTTCACCGGCCCCGCGGGCCGTCTCGAAGGCCGTTATCATCCGGCCAAGCAGAAGAACGCGCCGATCGCCATGATCCTGCATCCGCATCCGCAGTTTCACGGCACGATGAATCACCAGATCGTCTACCAGTGCTACTACGCGTTTGCGCATCGCGGCTTCTCGGTGCTGCGTTTCAATTTCCGCGGCGTCGGCCGCAGCCAAGGCTCATTCGATCATGGCACCGGCGAGCTCTCGGACGCGGCCTCCGCGCTCGACTGGGCGCAGACCATCAATCCCGAAGCGCGCGCCTGCTGGGTCGCGGGCTTTTCGTTCGGCGCCTGGATCGGCATGCAGCTCCTGATGCGCCGGCCCGAGGTCGAAGGTTTTATTTCGATCGCGCCGCCCGCCAATCTATACGACTTCTCGTTCCTCGCGCCCTGCCCGTCTTCCGGCCTGATCGTGCATGGCGAGAAGGACGCGGTGGTGCCGCCGAAGGACGTCAATACGCTGGTCGAGAAGTTGAAGACGCAAAAAGGCATCGTGATCGATCAGCAGATCATCCCCGGCGCCAACCACTTCTTCGACGGCAAGCTCGAGCCGCTGATGGAAACGGTGACCGGCTATCTCGACATGCGGCTCGCCAACGTCCGCTGACGTCAATTTGAGATGCGTAGCCCGGATGAAGCGCAGCGAAATCCGGGACCGCTGCCAGTGGTGACGAGTCCCGGATTGCGCTGCGCTCCATCCGGGCTACAGCAACACGGCGATACCTAAGCCGCCAGCTTCAGCATATGCGCGTTATGGCGCACCAGGAACGCGTGCAGCAATTGCGGATAGTCGGGTCCCACTGCCGTGCGGACACTCGGCCGCTGCGCCAGCGCCTCCCGCCATGCGCGGACCTTCGGTGTATCGGCAAAGACCGAGAGGTCGATCAACTGATCGAACACGTCGAAATATCGGAAGATCGGCGCAAACACCGCGTCCACCAGGCTGAATTTTTGACCGGCAAAGAACGGCCCCGTCCCCAGCGCCTCCTCGACGCGCGAAAACTTTGCGGCGACGGCCTGCCGCTTGCTTTCGAACACCGCAGGATCCCCCGTCGTCTCCAGGCCCCAGAGCTCGCTCAGAATGGTGGAGCCGAACTCCATCCAGGCCCGATGCTGCGCGCGCTGGAGTGCATCCTGCGGATGCAGCTTGGCGCCGCCCTGGGTTTCTTCGATGTATTCGCAAATCACGTTGCTTTCGAACAGCGCGACCTCCTTGCCGTCTGCGCTGGTCACGACCAACACCGGCACCTTGCCGAGCGGCGATATCTTCAAAAACCAGTCCGGCTTGTTGGCGAGATCGATATCGACCCGCTCGAACGGAACGCCCTTTTCGTTCAGCGCGATCACGGCACGCTGCACATAGGGGCAAAGCTTGTGGCTGATCAAAGTGAGCTTCTGCGCCATGACGACCTCCAACGCGAGGCCGCTCGGCCCCGCTTCATGCATTTGCATCTAAGTTAGATGCATCTGCATGTAGTCGTCAAGGTCGATGCAATTGCATCAACATATCTTGAACCGCGTCACGGTCGCGCGATGATGCCCCCGGTCATCGGGATCGGCACCCCCGTGGTGGCGGGATAGCTCAGCGGCAGGCCTTTCAGGCCCCGCGCCGCCAAAAATCCAAATGCCTGCGCCTCGATGGCGTCGGAGGCCCAGCCCAGGGTGTCCGCGGCCCGGACGGTCGCCGGCGCCAGACACTCACGCAGCATCCGCAACATGGTCAGATTGCGGGCGCCGCCGCCAGCCACGATCCAGTTCTTCGGTTCCTTCGGCAGCAAGGGTACCACCCGGGCGATCGCAGCGACCGTAAAGGCGGTCAGCGTCGCCGCGCCATCCTCGGGCGGCATGTCGCCGAGCTTCAGCCCCGCAAAATCGTTGCGATCGAGCGATTTCGGCGGCGGCAGCGAAAAGAACGGCATCTGCAGCGCGCGGTTGATCCAGGCTGCGTCCACCTTGCCAAGCGCGGCGGTGCGGCCTTCGGTGTCGAAGCGCTGGTTCATGCGGCGGAACATGTAATCGTCGAGCAGCGCGTTGCCCGGACCGGTGTCGCAGGCGATCAGCGTGTCGCCGTCGATGTAGGTGATGTTGGCGACCCCGCCGATATTGACCACGACGGTCGGCCCCTCCCAATCCAGCGATTGGGCGAGCGCGCGGTGATAGACCGGCACAAACGGCGCGCCCTGCCCGCCGGCTTCGACATCGGCCGCACGGAAATCGTACATGACCGGAATGTGGATCGTCTTAGCGAGCGTCAGCGCGTCGCCGATCTGGACCGTCAGCTTTTTCTCTGGCCGGTGCAGCACCGTCTGGCCGTGAAAGCCGACAATGTCGATATCGTCGAAGCGCATCCGGTGTTGTGCGGTAAAGGCGGCGACCGCCTCGGCATGCGCCGCTGTGACAACCCGCTCGGCCTCGCGCAGGCAGCCGGGCCGCGCCGCGCGATCCGACAGCTCAGCGGCCTCGTACAGCGCCTGGCGCAAGAGGCCGCGCTCCGTATCGGTATAGGGCCGGTATCCTGATGGGCCCAGGGCATTGACGCGGCGGCCGTCGGTTTCGATCAAAGCGACATCCACCCCGTCGAGCGAGGTGCCGCTCATCAAACCTAATGCGGTCAACATCATAGTCGATTGTGCCTTTGAAACGCCCTGCTCGATACGTCCCGCCGACGACGACCAGCTTGTGCCAAACACGCACATCTTATAATGCCACAGCGCCCGGCCCTGCGGCAGCCTGTTCCGCCATGGTTCCGCAACTCGTTACAATTACAGTGAAAATAGAATGATCAAGCAGCCCGCCAATGACCAAATTTAAATCAGATTTCCTGAACATTTTACAGGAACGCGGCTTCATCCACCAATGCTCCGATTTCGAAGGTCTTGATGCGCTGGCCGCCAAGGGCCAGGCGACCGCCTATGTCGGCTATGACTGCACCGCGCCGTCGCTCCATATCGGCAATTACCTCACCATGATGATGCTGTATTGGCTGCAGCAGAGCGGCAATAAGCCGATCACTCTGATGGGCGGCGGCACCACCATGGTCGGCGACCCCTCCGGCAAGGACGAATCGCGCGCCATCCGCCCGATCGAGGAAATCGAGGCCAACAAGGCCTCGATCCGCGGCGTGTTTGCGAAGGTGCTACGCTACGGCGATGGCCAGAGCGATGCCATCATGCTCGACAATGCCGAATGGCTGACGAAGCTGAACTATATCGAGATGCTGCGCGAGATCGGCCGGCATTTCTCGGTCAACCGCATGCTGACGATGGATTCGGTCAGGCTCCGGCTCGAACGCGAGCAGGAGATGAGCTTCATCGAGTTCAACTACATGGTCTGCCAAGCCTACGATTTCGTCGAACTGGCGCGGCGCACCGGCTGCCGGCTGCAGATGGGCGGCTCCGATCAGTGGGGCAATATCGTGATGGGCGTCGATCTCGGCCGCCGCATGGGCACGCCGCAATTGTTCGCGCTGACCACGCCGCTGCTCACGACCGCGTCGGGCGCCAAGATGGGCAAGACCGCACAAGGCGCGGTGTGGCTCAATGCCGACCAGTTCTCGCCTTACGATTTCTGGCAATACTGGCGCAACGTCGAGGACGCGGACGTCGTGAAATTTCTAAAGCTGTTCACGATCCTGCCGATGAGCGAGATCGAGAAGCTCGCGGCATTGCAGGGCGGCGAAATCAACGAGGCCAAGAAGGTGCTGGCGACGGAGGCGACCGCGCTGTTGCATGGCCGCGACGCCGCGAACACCGCCGCCGAAACCGCCCGGCAAACGTTCGAGCAAGGCGCGATCGCGGAGAACCTGCCCACGGTGGAAGTTTCGCGCGGCGAACTCGAGGCCGGCGCGGCCGTGCTGGGGCTGTTCGTGAAAGCGGGGCTCGTGACCTCGAATGGCGAGGCACGACGCCAGATCAAGGGCGGCGGCTTGCGGGTCAACGATGCCGCCGTGACCGACGAGAAAATGGTGCTCACGCCGTCCAACCTCACGCCGGAAGGCGTCATCAAGCTTTCCATGGGGAAGAAAAAGCACGTGCTGCTCAAGCCGGCTTAGGGCGTGGACTCATTAGCACGCAGCCAATTCGGATTGACGCAAGTTTGACGTGCGGCTGCTTCTAGACGCCTAGCATCATTCACGGGAACGCATATGCCCAAGCCATGCCGTGAGCCTTGATCTTTCCCTGACCAAGCCATCCTGATTGAAGTGGTGAACACAAAAGTGTGCCCATGAATCTTCGAACGCCATTTCCATGTCACCTGTGACCGACGTGGTACCTAGCCCGATTTCTGCGTAGGTAAACTCGAAACTGCCACTAGGACGCGCCAGCGCAATGTGGAATGGTTGACCAGTAAACTCGTCGATCTTCGGCCTGCCGATGCTCCGCATGACGCCGGGTATCTCTACCCTTGCGGTTCTGAATTCCAAGTCCGCATCGAGACCAATCGGCAGGAACAACGTCTCGCAAAACTCTGAGCATGTGGACGCGAATATGGCGAAAAGATTGGTCAATGGTTCGCATGCCTGGCCCGAGATGATCGTTTCAAGCGCGATCCGTTGAGCTTCATCCGAACGCTCGTCGATAACGATCTGGCGCCGGCCGTTTCCGTCCTTGATTTCGCCAGGCCACTTGTACAGGGCTGCCCAGTTCAGGCCTGAAAGCGCCGTATCGTTGAAGTGGCCTTCGACGATGGTGCCGACGAAGGCCGACTGACAATAGCCGTGAGTACTCGGCAGGTTGAACTGGCAACCGCAATTTATGGCGCAATTGCAGTTGTCATAAGTCTCGCTCTTGAATAGCCATCGATCAGCCATCTCACTGCGCCTCCCGAAAGCGATCACGCTCAACTCGACTTTGCGCGAGCTTCACGTCGGAACGAAGCGATAGCCATCCTTGCGCTCGACGAAGCCGGTGCCAGGGAACGGCAGGTGAGCACCGATCAGCCGGCGCTTTTCAATGACGAGTCGATCAAGCAGGCGTAGACGGGTCGAGATGCCCCGATCCGGCTCATGGTCGACTGGCACCGGCCACGACGGATGCTGGAATGAGATCACAGCGTGCGTAAGCGCGTCCCCAACGACGACGAGACCATCCCCACCGGCGATTTCGACCGAGATGTGGCCCTGCGTATGCCCTGGCGTATCGATGACCTGCACGCCGCTGACAATCTCCTCGCCAGCCCGTACCGTCCTTATCTTGTCCTTGACGGGCGAGAAATGGTTTCTGGCGCCATTGGTGATGCGATCGTTGGTTGCCAACACTGCCGGCAACCTTCGCATCACATCCGGGTCGGCCCAGAGGTTCCATTCGACGGCCGAAACGAGATAGCTCGCATTCGGATAGATCGGGTTATCATTCGCGTCGAGGATGCCCCAGAGGTGGTCGGGATGGCCGTGGGTCAGGACGATCTTGGTAACGGCCGTAGGTGGGATCCCGGCAGCTTTGAGGTTCTCCGCAAGCTTTCCCGCCGTGGGCTGATGGCGCGGACCGGTGCCCGCGTCGACCAGCACCACATCGGACTGGCTACGGATCACCGCGACAGTGTTCACGAGCTGGAGCCGTTCGCCGGTTTGTCCGGCTGCGTTCAGGGCGGCTTCGCGCTCGGCAGGCGGGGAGTCCGGCGTTACGAGGAACCCTGCTGGAAGGAAGAAATGGCCGTCGCTTACCATCAGCGTCTCGAGGCTACCTGATTTGTGGACCGGTACCGCATGGGCGGCTGCTGTTGTTGGTCGCAGCGATGACACGCACCCAGCTGCGGCCAGAGCCGCTGCGGCCGATTCACCCAGAAATTGGCGACGAGCTATTCTGTGAACATGCCCTGCGGTCACGACGCTTCCCTCCTTCATGGGCCGCCCTATCGATAGGCACCGCCCCGTTGGGCGCGAAGCTTAACTGGCGCATTCGGGTGCCAGATATCCGATTGCCGCGAGGGCCTATCCGGAAAGCGCGCAAACCGTGGAAATCGCCTCCGGAAAGCGCCAGTGATCACTATCCAAAAACTGCAAGAATGATCGGAGCATTCCCGGCCCCGGTGCCCATGCCTCGGTATGCGTGGTATGCTCGATCAATACGGAGGCGAGCATGCAGCTTGGCACAGCGCCCCTTCTGGAGCAGCTGCCCATCTTCCACAGCCGCAATGTGGAGGAGACCGGTGCATTCCTGCGCGCGAAAGGCTACCGCTTCGACATCGCAGGGCGGCAGGCCCGCCACCTCGATGCGCGCCTCAATGGCGTTTACATGCCGAGCCTCTACATGGGTTACGTGCAATACGGCGGCGCATCGGTCGTCCTGTCGCCGAGCCCCGCCCGCACGGACACCTGGATCCACCTGCCGCTTCGCGGGCACCTTGAAGCCACCATTGGCCGTGACAACTTCGTTTGCAATCCTAACCTCGCCACGATCATCTCGCCGATGTGCGAGAGTTGTCGGCTGGTATCGGAGGCAGACAGCAGCCGCATCCAACTGTCTCTGACCAAATCTAGCCTTACAGGTCAGCTTGCCGCCCTACTCGGCGAGCCACCAACCGCTCCCCTCGACTTTGCGCCCACGATCGACCTCGCCGCCGGCTACGGCCGCAGCCTGGCACGCTACGTGCTGATGGCCATAGCGGACCTCGAACAGGCGGGATCGGTGCTCTGGAGTACGACGACGATGAGCAAATTCGAGGAGTTCATTATTACCGCACTGCTGCTGTCGCACCCGCACAATTACAGCAACGCGCTGCGACGCCTCGAGAGGCCGATTGCGCCGCGTGACGTGAGGCGCGCGGTCGACTATATCGAGGCCCACCTCGACCAGGCAGTCACAGTGGCCGACCTCGTTACGGCAACCGGCGTTGCGGGCCGGACACTCTTTATGCACTTCAGGGATTTCAAGGGTGTCTCGCCGATGCGCTACCTACGGAACGCCCGCTTGAGGCAAGTTCGTCAAGCCCTGCTGCGGGCCGATCCGGAAGCGAATGTCACCGACATTGCCATGAGCACTGGGTTCACCCACATGGGCCGGTTCTCGGTCATGTACCGCACGTACTTTGGGGAAAGTCCTTCGGAGACGCTGAAAGGTCAGACGCAGCAATTTCGGAAGCAACCGTAGTTGGGAAGCTCCAGCCAGCAATTTCGTTTGCTGTGTTCAGTCGATCCACCAAATCAACCGAGTAGCTTCGTGCTGAGGCCCTTGTGGCACATCGCGTCATTTCGTTGCGATGCGGAATTTTGGTCGATACCGGGGCATAGCCGACATTGGCCAAGCCCACACCAATCGATTCCGATTTGTGAGTACGCGCCCTTAATCAGACCTGCATAGGTGCATTCGTTTTTGAGGCTTGCGGTATCGGCAGAAACGCGCTCCCTGCTCGCATGGATAACAAGACTCGCGGGGAGGATATCGCGACGCAGCCGCTCAAGCCGGGGCGGATTGCGCTCAACGTGCTGGCGCTGTGCTTCACGCTGGCGCTGCTCGGCCGCGGCCTAGGCGAGAGCTTTACGGTTTTCCTCAAACCTATCTCGGAGAATTTCGGCTGGGACCGCGCGGAAGTGGTCTCGGTTTATTCGCTGACCTGGCTCGCCGGAGGACTGACGGCGCCGGTGGTGGGCCGGCTGTTCGACCGCTATGGCCCCCGCACCGTCTATTCGCTCGGGCTGCTGCTGCTCGGCGGGGCGTTTCTCGTGGCGTCACGCGCGCAGGCCCTGTGGCAATTCCAGTTGAGCGTCGGCGTCTCCGTCGGGATCGGCATTGCCTTCATCGGCAACGTGCCGAATTCGATTCTGCTCGGCCGCTGGTTCGGCCGGCGATTGCCGATCGCGATGGCGGTGGTCTATTCCGCGGCCGGCGCGGGCGTGCTGGTGCTGTTGCCGGCGTCGCAGCTTCTGATCGATTACATTGGCTGGCGCGGCGCCTATCAGACGTTCGGTATTGTTGCGCTGTGTCTGCTGCTGCCGTTGTTGCTGCTGCCCTGGCGGCTGTTCTCGACGGGCTCGCCGCACATCGCCAAAAAGACCGATCCCGATTTCGTCGACGGCGGCTGGACGCTCGGCAGCGCGATGCGTCACCACGCGTTCTGGGCGCTGTTTTCGACCTTCTTTTTTACGGCCGTTGGGATGTATGCGCTTGCGGCGCAGATCGTCGCCTATCTGATCGATGCCGGCTTCCCGCCCCTGCAGGCCGCAACCGCCTGGGGCTTTTCCGGCGTCGTGCTGCTGTTCGGCATGCTGGGCGTCACCCAGCTCGATGCGATGATCGGACGACGTCCATCGGTGCTGCTCAGCTACGCGATCTCGATCGTCGGCATCATCCTGCTCTGGCTGCTGCAGTTCTATCCGAACTTCTGGCTGCTCGGCGCCTTCGTCGTGACCTTCGGCAGCATGATCGGCTCACGCGGCCCGCTGATCACGGCAACCGCGATGAAGATCTTTCGCGGCGAACGGGTCGGCACCATCTACGGCACGATCTCGATCGGCAGCGGCCTTGGCTCGGGGCTCGGCGCCTGGGCCGGTGGCCTGATCCACGACTGGACCCACAGCTACAACCCGGTGATCGCGTTCGCGCTGGTGGCCGTGGTGCTCGGGATGATTCCGTTCCTCGTAGTCCCGGCGCTGCGGCGCTAGCTACGTCCCGGCCTGCTTGCCAGGGCTCCTCTTTGTTGCTGCGATCGTTTCAAGCAGCCAGCTCTTGAATGAGAGCATCGCGGCTGTCGGTCGCCGGGAGTGCAGCGATGTAATCCAATAATCGCCTAGCGCGACTTCGATCTCAAAAGGACGTACCAGCCGCCGCTGGCGGATCTCGTCCTGAAACAATACCGCCGGCAACAACGCAACGCCGAAACCGCGCGCCGCTACACTGGCGATCGTGATGGATGAATCGAATACCATTCCCTTGAGCACCGGACTCTGCAGTCCCGCCGCGGCAAACCATCGCGGCCATTCTTCCTGTCGGTAGGAACGTAGCAATACCTCGCGCTTGAGATCGGCCGGCCGGCTCAGCCTGCGAGCCAGCGACGGCGCGCAGAATGGGGTAAATGGCGCTCCCATCAAGTGGGTCGCCTCAGTGCCATGCCAAAGGCCATCGCCAAACCTGATCGCGTAATCGAGGCCTTCACCCGCAATGTCGATACGATTGTTGTTGGTGAACAGGCGCAAATCGATCCGTGGATAGGCTTTCCTGAAAGCATCGAGCCGCGGCAACAGCCATCCGGAAGCGAAGGTCCCGACTACACCGACCGCGATGACGTCCTGGTAGTGGCCGTCTTCAAAACGATTGAGCGTTTCGGTGAGCCGGCCGAAAGCCTCGACAATGCTCGGCAGCAGCAACTGTCCTTCATCGGTGAGCGCAACGCCGCGGGGTAGCCGGCGAAACAACTGTACGCCTAGCCGGTTCTCCAGCACTTTCACATGCTGGCTAACGGCCGCCTGTGTAACCCGAAGCTCCAGGCCAGCACGGGTGAAACTGAGATGGCGCGCTGTCGCTTCAAAGGCCCGTAGCGCATTGAGCGGAAGGTGCGAAAGCTTCATCCGGCGACGCATTGCTCGTCCTTAGTTTTTCTTATGCCTGCCCGCAGAACTCATCGTTTGTCAAGACGGCGACCTACCGGCACCTTCCTGCCCGCAGCAAGGAGGATTCGGAATGATCAGCAGAAGACAGTTCCAGCTTGGATTCGGCACGGCGCTGATAGCGACGGCTTTGTGTATCCGGCCGAAAGCAATGCGCGCATCGATCGCAGGCCAACGACTGATCGATGAGATCAAGCGCCTGGAGAGCGAAAGCGGCGGCGGCCGGCTCGGTGTTTGCGTCCTTGAGACAGCAACGGGCACGCGTCATGTCCACCGGGGTGACGAGCGCTTTCCGATGTGCAGCACGTTCAAGGTGCTCGCAGCCGCGGGTATTCTGGCCCGCGTAGATGCCGGCAGCGAGCACTTGACGCGGCGCATAACCTATAATGCGTCCGCACTCGTCGTGAACTCACCTGTCACTGAAAAGCACGTCAACGACGGCATGACGCTCGCTGAAATTTGCGAAGCGGCGGTAACGCGCAGCGACAATACGGCCGGCAATTTGCTGCTTGCCGGCATCGGCGGACCTCCGGGGCTGACGGCCTTCGCACGTAGTCTAGGAGACCAGGTCACGCGGTTAGACCGGAATGAGCCCTCGCTCAATGAGGCGTTGCCCGACGATCCCCGCGATACCACGACACCGAATGCAATGGCTTCGAATTTGCAGACCCTCATCCTCGGAACTACGGCGCTGTCGGCTGCATCGCGCGAGCAACTCACGGCATGGCTGATCGCCAACAAAACTGGCGACGCGCGACTGCGTGCAGGCTTTGCGAGAGACTGGCGCATCGGCGACAAGACCGGCGCTGGTGATCACGGCACGAACAATCACGTCGCCGTGGTCTGGCCGCCCAACAACACCCCCATCGTGATCACCGCCTATCTGACCGGCGCCACCGTGTCTGCCGCGCAGCAAAACGCCACCTTGGCTTCGGTCGCGCGGGCGGTCTCGGCCATGACATCTGGCTAGGTCGGAATGCAGGCCGTAATTGCCGGATTGTCGGTAGCGACCATCGTCCTGTACCTTGCAGCACCTGGTTCGTCTCCATCGATCGCGTCGGAGGATATATTTGCCGGCCGGCCCGCGTTTTCCGAAGCAGAGCAGCCAGCGCGGACGCCGGCCGACTGCAGAGATGTGAGGCGGATGGCCGACGGCATTCCTGAACTTGAGTACCGGATCGATCTCTCCGTGGTCGGCAGCCTGACGGCGGTGCAGACGGATCAAATTTTGTGGTATCTCGTGCTGTGCTCACCTCCGGATATCAGGATCATGTGCGTGACCTACCAATCCAACGGCGTGGCGATTGGCGACAGGGTCATCGTAAGAGGCGGATATCGACGACGCGACGCCAACCACGTCCTCTTGGATCCTTGTCTGGCAAGCAGACCAGAGCAGTGATGTCAGCCGAACGCAGCTTCCCATCCTGAAGTTTGCATTCGATCATCCACGCCTGTCGCGGTACCTGTCTAATTATTCGGCGGGAGTTCGATCGGGGTGTTGTTCTGCTTGCCGGTGTTGAACTCGAAGATCTTGCGCAGCACGCCGGGCATCACGGCCGAAATCGGATTGACGCGCAGCACGGGCTGACCAGGCGTGCCGACCACCTCATACGTCACGCCGATCAGCCCCTCATTACTGCCGCCACCGAGGAACAGGCCGAGCACGGGAATCTGGCCGAACATGTTGTTCAATCCGTACATCGGAACGAAGGTGCCGCTCATGCGCACGGCATTACCGACATAGTCGATGCTGCCTTCGATGGTCGCGCCGATGATCGGACCCTTCACGACACCATCGCGGATCGTGAGCTGTCCGCTCTGCCGGGTGAACTCGGCGCGCAGTGCCGTAAAGGAAATGCCGTTCTGAACGCCGGCCGCTCCGCCCGCGGCGGCGCGCTCCAGTGCGGCTTCACCCTTGACGGAAAAATCGCGGACGTTGATCAGACCGTCCTTGGCGCTGGGTTCGACCGTCGGCGGCTCCATCGCAAGCGAGAGCTGTCCGCCGACCATTTTCGAGTAGGTGTCGGTGAAGCGGAAGAAAGCACCCGCATCGTTGGTCTGCAGGATGATGATGTCGCGTCCCTGTCCCTGCCCGCGGCCGCGCAGATCGGCGCTCACCGGCGTGTCGCGCCCGACCTTGCCGGAGAGCGTGAAATTTTTGACGATGCCGTTGCGGCGGGAGAATTTGCTGTCGACGCTGCGCAACGCCTCGCCGTTGAAGCCGGCGACCGCGCCGAGCTTGACGTCGATATCGAGATCGATGTTCCTCGACTTGCTCTTGGGGTCGGCTTCCTTGCCCGAGATCGCCGACTTGAGGAAGCCGCGGCCGTCGAACACGTCGCCGCGCATCGTGACCTTCACGACGCCGTCGGCGCCGCGCTCGGCCTTCAACGTCGTCTTGTCGCCGTCCGACGGCGCGTAGGTCGGGAAGTTCGCGTTCAACAGATCACCGTTCTGGTCGACTTCCAGCGATCCCTTGATCGAAACGCCGCCGCCTTCGACCACGATGTCCTGGAACAGCGTCGACTGTTCCTTCTTCACGACATTGAACGTTGCCTTGCCCGACTTGCCGGGCACCTTGACCCAGCCCGGCAGGATGTTGTCGAGCCGCAGCGAGGTCAGATCGGCTTCGATGCCGACGCGGCTGTCGTTTTCGCCGATCTTGCCGATCACCTTGATCGGGATCGAGCCGCTCACAGCGGGTCCGAAATCGATCCCGAGGCGCGCGCGGCTGGCATCATCCAGAGTCGCCTGCAGCCTGATATCGGCGTCGCCCTCGCTCGGCTTGCGATAGTCCAGCGAAGCCGGCTGCCCATTGATCTTGACGTCGCCCTTGACCTGGTAGCCCGCGTTATTGGCGAGCACCTTGAGCGTATTGGATTCCAGCTTCTGGTTCATCACGAGCTTGTCGGCGGCAAACCCGGCCAGATCGGCAATCACGGTATAGGTCGTGTCGGCCTTGGTCATCGAGCCCTTGACCGGCATGCCAAGCGTGATGGTGGCGGCAACGTTTCCCTTGCTGGCGTTCGGATCGATCAGCGTGCCGGAGAGATCGCTGATGCGGTCGGACGCCAGAATCTCGGCCGCTGCCGGCACCGACGCGTCGACCCTGAACTTCACCCGTGATGGCGACGGCTTGGGCGCCATGTCCGGCACCTCGAAGGTGAAATCGGAAATATTGATCTTGCGGCCGCCGGGCGTGTCGGCAATTCCCTGCCCGATCGTGACCGTCGCCGTTCGCCCGGTAACCCGCGCCTTCAAATCGGCATCGCGGACTGCGGGCATGTCGTCGACCGGACGCGCGGTGACTCCCGAGGCGACGATGGTGACGGCCAGACCATCGTCCGGAATCGGCGGCCCCTTGCGCGAGAGATTGCGCACCGGCGAATTGACGCCGACCTCGATGCGCTGAAGCGTGCCGCGCTCGATGCGCTCGATCACCCATTCGCGCACTTCGGGCACGATCAGGATTGGCCACATCCGTTTCAGCGCGGATGCCGACATCGGCGTACCCGCAAAACCAAGCTGGAGACGCGCCTCACCCGAATAATCGATAGTTCCCGTGCCGGCGATGCCGATCTCACCGTTGCTGATATCGGCCTGGGTGAGCAGCACGCGCTTGCGATCGGTGTCGAACTTCAGCCCGATCGCGATCCGATTGAAGATCAGCGGCGGTTCGTTGTCGGTGCCGGCCAGCAGGATGGTGCCGCCGCTAAGGCCGGCCTGCCATTCGGTGGTGGCGCCGTTCGGCGGCTCGAGATGGCCGAGCAGCGTAATCCGGTTCGAACCGGAAATGATCTTGAAGGGCGCGACCAGCACGCGCCGTCCGGAGTCCCATTCGACGCTCATCTCCGCCGAATCGATCGGCATCGGATAGTCAGGCGTATCGCTGTCGATGAGGTTTCCGGCGCCGGCGGTGATCTTGCCGCGGAAATAGGTCGGCAGACCGTCGCGACCCAGCTCGCCTTTCAGCTCGCCGGAAAGCGGCAGCTCGGCGCTGTAGGTCAGGTCCTTGACCCGCATCGCCAGCAGGATGTTGGCGGCAGGCACCTTGTCGGCGCGAAGATCGACCGATCGCACGCCGTTCTGCTGCGGTCCGACTACGACCTTGAGCGACCAGGGACGCGCACCTTGCTCGCCAAGGCTCACCGCAACCCCGCCGCCGCTCGGACGGCGCATGCTGAGGCTGATATTCTCGAACGTCCATTTGTTGCCGCGCTGCTGATCGTCGACGATGAGATTGCCGTTCTTGAGGCCGATCTCGTTCAGGTTCTGCCCGTCGAGGCCGGTCAGGCTGAGGCTGTCGAGCCAGTCGAGGCCGGCCAGCAATCCGCTCTGCGTGGTATCGGGAGCCGTCGCTGCAGCCCCTTGCGGCGGCGCAGGCGGCTGGCGGGGGAATGTCGGGGGTATCCCGGCATCGCGCTTGGAGGCAACGCCGGTCGCCAGCGGCTTGTCGGTGTCGCCGGCAGACACCGTCACCTGGCCGTCCGGCGTGATTCGTACCGCAAGTTCGGCATCGACCAGATTGAGGCTCTCGGCGCGCAGCCGTCCCATCAGGAGCGCTGTGCCGGATAGTTTCACCTCGGCCTTCGGCGCGGTGGCGACGACGACCTGGTCACGGTCGCGGACCACGATGTCGCGGATGCGCACTGCGATTCGAATTCGTCCGGCCCGCTCGATCTGCGTACCGCCGACTTCGACCGTGTTGCCATGGCCGATATTGTCTTCAATCGCGGCCGCCAACCACGGCGTCGCAACGTCAAGATTGATCGGCCCTGCGCCGAGCCGCCACCACAGTCCGCCGAAACAGCCGGTGAAGATCACCGCCAGCACGGCGATCACAATCGCCAGGCGCTTGACCCAGCGCTCGCCGGTCATCCATCGCTGCAACGCTGCAAATCTGTCGCCGAACCGGTGGAATCGGGAATTGGAGCGCGATAACAGCCGTCGCGCACGATAGCCCGCCGCCTCGTCCTGCTCCCAGCCCGCCGCGTCATCCCATTGCTGGGCCTCGGCACGCGGATTCGACCCCTTGGGCGAAGTATTCCTAGCCATTGCCTCTCGGTGCCGGCACTGAGATTGATCGCCGCCAAAGGCACGCTCTTCGATCGGTATCGAGCGCTCCTGTGCCGGCATCGCTGCCAATCCTCGATTAATACTGTTACTCGTGGTCGGGCCCAAGGCTTGATTAGGCGGTCCCATCGACGAGCGGACGGGGGTAGCGTCGAATTCCTTGTAACCATACTCCGGGGTCATCAAACTTGCCCAGCAGCCGGAGCGAATCCGACGGTCAAAGGCGAGACCCGCAATACCCTAATGGTTGATCCGCGGAAAGCGACGAAAGGAAGGCGTATGTCCAAGAAAACGCGCAAGAAATCCTCCATGCCATCCCCCAAGAACCGCAAGACTTCCGCCGCAAAACCGGCCGCGGCCAAGGCCGCTAGCAAGACCACCCGCCGCAGCACGCCGGCATCGGCCAAAAAGCCTGCCGCCAAGCTAGCCAACAAGGCCGCCAAAACCGCCACCAAGGCAGCCGCCAAGAAACCGGCGAAGACGGCCAAGACCTCTTCAGCCAAAGCGTCGCACAAGCCGACATCGAAACAGTTAATAAAATCCAATCTATCGGATACGACCAAACCAGTTGCCGGAACCGGACTGGTCGAAGGCGCCATGGCTCCCCACTTCAGCCTTCCGCGCGATGGCGGCGGCAGTGTCTCGCTGGCGGACTATGCCGGCAAGAAACTGGTGCTGTTTTTCTATCCGCGCGCCGACACGCCCGGCTGCACCCGGGAGGCGATCGACTTCACGCGGCTCAGCAGCGCGTTTGCCGATGCGGGAGCGGTGGTGCTCGGGATCTCGGCCGACACCGTAAAGGCCCAGGAATCCTTCCGGAACAAGCACCAGCTGTCGGTTCCTCTGATCTCGGATGAACAACATGAGATGCTCGAGGCCTATGGCGCCTGGGGCGAAAAATCGATGTACGGCAGGACCTTCATGGGGATCATTCGAACGACGGTTCTGATCGGCGCCGACGGGCGGATCGCCAAAATCTGGCGCAATGTGCGGGTCGACGGCCACGCCGACGAGGTGCTGGCTGCCGTTCGCGCCATGTGATCGGCAGGCTCCATTTCCCAAAAATTAACCATGAATGGGTCAAATCGGCAGGCAAATTGAGCCGAACGGAGCTGATTTCCGACCGGCGCGGGAGTGCCGATGTCGTACCGTTCCGGTCATTATTCCGATCACCACCATCCCCACGATCATGGCCGGACGCCGTCCCGCCGTCCGGCACCCCATGCCGCAAAAGCCGCAGCGCTTGACGGTGACGGTTACACCATCGTCCATGCCGGCAAGCAGGTCAGGCTCGGCCCGGTCGTGTTCTGGATCGTCGTCGGCACGATCGTGCTGCTTGGCATATGGTCGGCGGCCACCGCTACCTATTTCGCGTTTCGCGACGACGTCCTGACCCGGCTGATCGCCCGGCAGGCCGAGATGCAATACGCCTATGAAGACCGCATCGCGGAGCTGCGTGCCAAGGTCGATCGCACCACCAGCCGCCAGTTGCTCGATCAGGAACAATTCGACCAGAAGCTCGACCAGATCATGCGGCGCCAGACCGCGCTCGAATCGCGCGCCACTGCGCTTGGCGCGATTCCGGATATCGCGGCGACCGGTTCGATTCGGCCCCCGGCGCGCGGCGCGGCCGTGGAGACACCCGCCCCCGGCAGCCTAAAACCCTCCCCGATTAGCGACACCGTGATCTTCGTCGCGCCGCCGGATCGCGAGGCCCGGCTGGAATCGCGCACGCCCGCCGTCGCCAAGCCGCAGCCAAATCAGTTCGCCAAAGTTCAGGGTGTCGACAATGTCCTGGTCCGCCTGCAGACCTCGCTCGATACCGTCGAGCGGCGGCAGATGGCAGCCTTGAGCTCGGTCGAGGTCAGCATGGAATCGCGGCTGCGCCGCATGCGTGGCGTGTTCACCGATCTCGGCCTCAATATGGCGCAGCTCGAAGCGGCAACACCGCGCTCGGCCATTGGTGGCCCGTTCGTGCCGGTGAAGCTGCCGGCGGATGCCGGAGCGTTTGAACGCCAGCTCTACCGAATCAATCTCACCCGTGCCCAGATGCAGCGCCTCAACGCGACGCTCGCGCTGGTGCCCTACCGCAAACCTGTCGTCGGCGAGGTCGAATTCACCTCGGGCTTCGGTGTTCGCAGCGATCCATTCCTCGGCCGGCCCGCGATGCATACCGGCCTCGATTTCCGCGCTGCGACCGGCGATCCGGTACGCGTCACCGCGAACGGCAAGGTAGTGTCGTCAGGATGGATGGGCGGCTATGGCCGCATGGTGGAGGTCGATCACGGCAACGGGCTGTCGACCCGCTACGGCCATCTATCGGAGATTCACGTCAGGGTCGGCGACTTCGTCAAGATCGGCCAGGTCATCGGCGCCGTCGGCTCAACAGGCCGCTCCACCGGTCCGCATCTGCACTATGAAACGCGGATCGACGGCGATGCCGTCGACCCGCAGAAATTCCTGCGCGCGGGCGTGCGGCTCAGCTCAGGCTAGCATCGCGCCGTCAGAGCTGGCGTGCTCGCTTGTTGTTCGCGAAATACGTCGCCGGTCTACCGGCATGTGAACGGAACCGGCGCGCCCCGCGTCGGTGAATTTTTTCTGGCCCCGTGTCGGATCGCATGGAGGCCAGGCGTCCTTGTGGCAGAGACTGAGCGAACCCAACCCAATCCTGCGATATACTCCGCTCAGTAATGGAGAAAAGTCATGTCCCAAGGCAATACCGTTCGTTTGCATCGTGTCCTCGCCACCAAGCCGGAGAAGGTTTTTCGCGCCTTCCTCGATGCGGATGCCATGGCCAAGTGGCTGCCGCCCTACGGCTTCACCTGCAAGGTCCACCAATTCGAGGCGAAGGTTGGCGGCACATTCAGGATGTCATTCACGAATTTCACCACGAACACCGGCCATTCGTTCGGCGGTGAATATCTGGAGATCGTGCCCAACGAGCGTATTCGCTACACCGATCGTTTCGACGATCCCAACTTGCCTGGCGTTATGGAGGTCACGGTGACGCTGAAAGCGGTTTCGGTCGGAACCGAGATCAACATCGAACAGACAAACTTGCCGACGGTGATCCCGCTCGAAGCCTGCTATCTCGGCTGGCAGCAATCGCTTGCCCAGCTCGCGTTGCTGGTGGAGCCGGATATTCCGGAATAGTGACGGTCGAGGAGAGGCACCACGCTGTGGTGCCTCATCCTCTAATGTCCGACCTCGCCGGTGATGACGTCTCCGAATACTTCCCATGCCTCGCCGTTGAACTTCAACAACTGAATTTGCTCGATCGAGAAGAAGTCGTTTGCCGCAGTCGATCTTGATACCGGGCAGCAGCAAGATCGGCAACATCATGCGCTTCAACGTTGCAAACTTGTGCTTATTTCGCACCACGAAACGGCATTGTTGCCTGCCGCCAATTGTGGTTGATGCAGCCTACGTCATGACCTGGCCTGACGGCGTGGCCCAGAGGTTGGATAGGATTGAAACAGAACACACGAATTGGTCCGCGGCATCCCAGGCTCGCGGCCGGCGGATTCCGCTTCGCGCGATGGCTCGCGGCGAAAACCATGGGTGCTGCGGGCTTTCATCAACTCGGCTCGGCGTTCGCCGATGCGCGGATCGCGCATGTGCGCGACAAGCTTGCGCGCGGCGAGACGGTGTATCTCGCAGGTCTCGGCGCGCCCGGCACGCATAATTCAGGTCTGGCGCTGGTCGAGGTCACGCAGACGGACGGGCCACGGCTGATCGTCAACAACGAAGAAGAACGCTTTTCCGGCAACAAGCACACCACCGAATATCCAAAGCTGTCGATCGACGCGGCGGTGGCGACGCTGCGCGGCATGGGCCGCGATATCGGCGACATCGATGTCTGGCTCACGAGTTGGGATTACCCGACGCTCGCCGGCACGCTGGCCCGCTCGGTGCTCGAGGAATTGCCGCAGAGCATAAAACTGGTGCGCACCACCGAAGCAGCCGGCTTCGACGGCCGGCGCCTCGATCAGATGACGCGGACGCCAAAAATTCTCGCGCGCCAGCTCGGGCTTGCCGAGCGGGTGCCGCTGATCTGCCTGCCGCATCACGACAACCATGCCTGGTTTTCCTACGCCGCCTCGCCGTTCGCCGACGACGGCGAGCCGACCGCGATTGCGGTACTCGACGGCACCGGCGATCAAGGCTCGATCTCGCTCTATGTGGTCCAGCAAGGCGCGCTGCGCCGGCTCTACTGCAACGACAGCATGTTCGATTCACTCGGCGCATTCTACAGCGTGATCTCGTCGACACAGGGCGGATGGACCTGGTTGTCCAGCGAGGGCCGTTACATGGGCGCTGCCGCGTGGGGCGACATGGACCGCGCCAGCAATCCTTATTACGCGCGGCTGCGCGACGTTCTGCATTTTGGGGCGAACGGCGACATCAGGCTCAATCGCGCGCTGGCCAACTGGTACTGCGACCCCTTCGACCATCCCTACAAGGAAGCACTCACCAAAATCCTCGGCGAACCGCTTAAGCCGGACCAGCTCTGGAATCCGGATGCGGTGCTGCGTGTCGAGGACATCCACCACCGTCCCGATACCAAGGATCGGCTCGACAAGGCGGCCGCGACGCAACTGGTGTTCGAGGATGCCATGATCCACGTCGTCGATCATCTGTTGCGCGCGACCGGCGCCAACCGGCTGGTGCTGACCGGCGGCGTTGCGCTGAACGCGGTCGGCAATATGCGATTGCTCGAGCATTTCGACCAAGCGTGGTTCGCCGACGCGCAGCAGCGCAACGCGCGGCTGCATCTGTGGGTGCCGCCGGTGCCCGGCGACCCCGGCGTTACCATCGGCGCCGCCTGGCTGTTTGCACATCTGGCCGGCGCTCCGCGCGGCGCGCCGATGAGCCATGCTTTCTACTGCGGCACGCCGCCGTCGCAAGGTGACGTCGTCCATGCGGTTGCGGCCGACGACGTCGCCTCGCAAAAGATAGGCGATATCTCGACGGCTGAAGGCCTTGAAGCGATCGCCGACCTGATGGCGTTCATGGTCGCCCAAAACGGCGTGATTGTGCTGTATCAGGGCGCGGCCGAGACTGGACCCCGCGCACTCGGCCATCGCTCAATTCTCGCCAACCCCTGCGACCCGGCGGTGCGCGAACTGCTTAACGCGCGCGTCAAATACCGCGAGGCCATTCGGCCGCTGGCGCCGATGGCGACGCTGGAGGCGGCGCAGGAATATTTCGAGCTGCTGCCCGGCGCGTCGGACGCTAACTACAACGCCTATAATTACATGGTGCTGACGGCGCATTCGAAGCCGCACGCGCGAAAAAAAATCCCCGCCGTCATCCACGCCGATGGCACAGGCCGCATCCAGATCGTGCGCGCCGGCGACGATCCCCTCACCTATGCGTACTTAAAGGCGCTCGGCCGCCATATCGGTGTCGAACTGTCCGTCAACACCTCCTTCAATGTCGCGGGGCCGATTGCGCAGACGCCGCAGCAGGCGATCGATACGCTACGCCGTTCCAAGGGGCTCGATGTCGTCGTCCTGGTGGCCGGCGACGGCACCGTCACCGCAGCCTGGCACGGCGGCGAGCGCGACAGCGGACGGTTTAGAAACTGGTTTGCCACCTGGAAGACATCGGCTTCCAGCCAGCCTACGCGATAACTCGCTTCTTCTCGGAGATCGGGTGATCCGCCGGTTCAAAGATCGACGCGTTCGCTCGCAACCGCTTTGCGTTCCGCCATGTTGAACCGGCCGCTATAGATCGGGCGCTCACCGGTCGTCGGACCAGGGTACTGGACGATGAATATCTCCCCGCCCGTTTCGGTACGGAATTCGCCCTCAAAGTGCGGGTCGGGGTGGAACAGCACCGTTCCCGGACCATGCAGCGTTCCGTCGATTGAAAACTCGCCTTTCAGGATATGCCAGACCTGCGCGAAGCCATGATAGTGCTCGGGGTGATAGGCGCCGGGCTCAAGCCGCAGAATTCCCGCGTTCGGTTCGGTCGGACGTTCCGGTCGTGGATGAAAAAGCATTTTGCCTGTCTCGCCCGGCCACCGGATTGTCTCCCAATCGACTTCGTCGAAATGACGCGCCTCGTAGGGCTTGTGATCCTTTCGCGACGCTTCGCGCGCGGTCGTCAACTCCGCATTTGCGGCCGCCGTATCGGGAATCCCCTTGCTCCTGACAGCATTCATTTTGCTCTCCCTTTTGCCGTGCTCTCTCGTTCGCTTTTCCTGCCCGCAATACTGCTCCACCATTCAACCGCGATGGCCGACTGATTTTCGATTGATGTCACCATGAGGAGGCGCGCACTGCCGGACCCGCGCGCCCATGCCATATGCGGTACATCTGAGCGCAGATGAATCGAATCACCTCGCTCCAGCGTGATGGTTTCGTCGCCGACCTGAAATTCAACACTGCCTTCGAGGACAAAGCACATTTCTTCGCCGGGATGCGCGACCAATGTTGGCCTGCGCGGTTTTGCCGACAATTCGAGCAGGAAAGTTTCCAGCCGCTGCTCGCCCACGCCCGAAGCGAGCTTGCGCCAGGCATAATTTGCGTCAGCGCCCTTCGATGGAATGGCATCGATTGACCGCACCACGCGATACGCGCGCGTCCGGTCCTCTTCTTCGGCAAACAATTCGGCCGGCCGCAACTCAAGGACGCCGGCAATTTCCAAGAGGTTACCGATCGAACACGCGATGAGTCCGCGCTCGATCCGCGAGAGAAATGTCACGGATAGCCCGACCATTCCGGCGAGTTCATCGAGCGTTAAACCGCGCGCCGAACGGGCCCTGCGAATGACGGCTCCAATTCCGGCAAGGCGCGCCACCTCGCGGGCGCGCCGGCCAGCTTCTGCCGAAACCACGCCGCTCTCCCTCTTTGCTTATATAGCAAATTGTATTGCTATATAGGCAAATGTCAAGCTGACCCGCTTCGCCTGCGCGAGCGAACTAACGTTCGAGAAACTTCAGTACGCGGCCGTCGATCAACAGCAGCGCACTGCCGATCACCAGTGCACCCGCGATTTCTCGCGGCGAGATTTTTTCGTCCAGTACGAGATAGCCGAGGAGGATGGCTGTCACCGGTATCAGCAACGTCACCAGCATGACATTGGTCGCACCAGAGCGCCGCAGGATCTGAAAAAACACGATATACGCGAGCGCCGTCGACAAGCCAGCAAGGCCGATCACGGCGAGCCATGTCGTGATGCCCGGCATCGGCAATTGCCAAGGACGCTCGATAAGCGCGGCTACGACAGTCATCATCGCGGCGGACGCCAGCATCTGAAACGTCGCGGTGCCGAGCGGCGGCGAATTTGATAACAGCCGCCGTGCCAGCAACGCGGATAATCCGTAAGAGAGAGCCGCTGCGAGGCAGAGCAGGATGCCGATCCCCTGCCCGCTGGCAAAGCCTAATCCGCTGCCGCGAAGGATCGCGACGCCGACAAGGCCGACGATCACACCGGCCACACGTCTGATGATGAGCTTCTCCTCGCCCGCCGCCGCCATCACCGCTACCGTGAACAGCGGCGTGGTGGCATTGAGGATCGAAGCCAGCCCGCTCGGGATGTACATCTGTCCGGTGACGATCAGCGAAAACGGCAGCACATTGTTGAACAGGGCGACGAGGAAGAACGGCCTCCAGCCTATCCACCCCTTCGGAAACGGCAGTCGCTGCACGCAAAGCGCCGGCAGCAGGATCATGGCGGCAAGCAGCACGCGCAACAGCACGAGCGTGAACGGCGGCAATTCCCTTAGCACCAGACCGTTGAAAAAGAACGATCCACCCCACAGGATCGAGAGCAGGCCGAGCAGCGACCAGTCACGCGCATCGATCCGGCCATCGCTGACTGTCATTTCGCAAGAACCTGGTGAAATCGCTTGGCCAGCTAGGACCGGACGCGCGTCGCTGTCCACCCGATTTCCGAAGACTATTTCGGCTGCGACACAATCTCGATCATCTTGCCTTCGTCATCGTCGGGCGCGCTTGCCTTCGCCTTCTCATACGCGGCGAGCGCGGCGCGGCTGACGGGCACGTCGGCCAGCAGCGTTTCGGCCAGCGCCACGGCATAGGCCGCATCCTTGTGACGCAGCGCTGCGGTAAACGACGCGCCGGAGAAATCGCGCGCCACCATGCGCTTTGAATGCCGGATCACCTGCGGACTAGCCACCGCGCCGGTCGCCAAGGCATCCGCCACGAGATTCATATCGAGCCCGGCTTGCTCGGCCATGGCGACACCTTCGGCCAGACTCGCAATCTGCACCGCGCCCATCAGATTGTTGATCAGCTTGAAGACGGTGCCGGTGCCCACAGCGCCGAAATGCCTGATCACGTCGCCGATCGGCGCGAGATACGGTTTTGCACGATCGAGATCGGCAGCCTCAGCGCCGACGAGCAAGGTCAATTTCCCGCTGGCCGCCGCCTGCGGCAGGCCAGTGACCGGGCAGTCGATATAGGTAAGCCCTCGGCCCCGCAGTTCGCGCGCCATGTCGAGCGCCTGCTGGTGCGAGACAGTCGAGCATTCGATCGCGAGGCTGCCCGCCTTCATCGTTGCAGCCGCGCCGTCCTTGCCGAGCCAGACCGCACGGGATGCCCCGTCGTCGGCGACCATAGTCACGACAGCTTCAGCGCCATCGGCAGCGTCCGCCGGGGACGCGGCCCACCGCGCGCCACGTGCGATGAGGTCTTCCGCTTTTGCCTTGCTGCGATTCCACACCGCGACCGTAAAGCCTGCATCGAGATAGCGGCCGGCCATTCCGTGGCCCATGCGGCCGAGCCCGATGAAGGCGACTTTGGTCATGCGCTAGTCCACGTCCTCGACCTGGCCGGGCGCGGTGCCGAACGCGCGCTGCGCCAGCGTCGCCGCCATGAACTCGTCGAGGTCGCCGTCGAGCACGCCTGATGTATCCGAGGTCTGCACGCCGGTACGCAGGTCCTTCACCATCTGGTAGGGCTGCAGGACGTAGGAGCGGATCTGGTGGCCCCAGCCGATATCGGTCTTGGCGGCCTGATCGGCGGCGGCCTGTTCCTCGCGCTTCTTCAACTCGATCTCGTAGAGTCGCGCGCGCAGCATGTCCCAGGCCTGGGCGCGGTTCTTGTGCTGTGAGCGGCCAGCCTGGCAAACCACCGCGACGCCGGTCGGAATATGCGTCAGGCGCACCGCGGATTCGGTCTTGTTGACGTGCTGGCCGCCGGCGCCGCCCGAGCGCATGGTGTCGGTGCGTACGTCGGATTCCTTGATGTCAATCTTGATGCTGTCGTCGACGACGGGAAAGATCGCCACGGAAGAAAACGAGGTGTGCCGGCGCGCGTTGGAATCGAACGGCGAGATCCGCACCAGGCGGTGCACGCCCGCTTCCGTTTTCAGCCAGCCATAGGCATTGTGTCCGCTGATCTGGATGGTCGCGGATTTGATGCCGGCTTCTTCGCCCGGGGTTTCTTCCAGATATTCGATCTTGAAGCCGTGGTTCTCGGCCCAGCGCGTGTACATGCGCAAGAGCATCGCAGCCCAGTCCTGGCTCTCGGTGCCGCCAGCACCGGCATGCACTTCGAGATAGGAATCGAACCGGTCGGCCTCGCCGGACAGCAGCGCTTCCAGCTCGCGGCGCGCGACTTCCTTCTTCAGGGCTTTTAGCGCGTTCTCGGCTTCAAGCACCACGCCTTCGTCGTTCTCGGCCTCGCCAAGCGCGATCATCTCGACATTGTCGTCGAGCTCGTGCTCGACCTTGCCGATGCCCTCGAGCGCATCCACCAGCGAGGTGCGCTCCTGCATTAGCTTCTGGGCTTTCTGGGGATCGTTCCAGAGGTTGGGGTCTTCGGCGAGCTTGTTCAGCTCGGCCAGCCGTGCCGTCGATTTCTCGACGTCAAAGATGCCTCCTCAGCAGCCCGACTGACTGCTTGATCTCTTCAACAAGGCGTTCGACTTCGGCGCGCATGGTCTCTCTGATCTGCGGATGGAACCGCTATTGGATAGATGTTTCAACGGCCGGATGTAGCGGCGTACGCCGCAAAGCGCAATCGGCTCAGGCGGTGAACTCGGGTTTGTTTGATGCCGGCAGGCTAGTAAAGTCCGCCGGTGCCGGGCCGCATGATGTTGCCCGCATCAGGCTGATAGCCTTGCGGGTATCCTTGCGGCGCCCGGCCATCCATGTCGGCAACGCCGATGACCGAGTAATTGTCCGGCGGCGCGGTGCCCGGCTTGAACGCTTCGAGGATGGTGCGGCCGCCCTCGCCCGGACCGACGCGCATGCCGCTCTTGGCATCGACGCGAACCAGCTTGATGCCGGCGGGCACCTTGAACGGGATCGCCGGCTTGTCGGCGAGCGCAAGCTTGAGGAAATCCTTGGCGATCGGCGCGGCCAGATGACCACCGGTCATGCCGCGGCCGAGATTGCGCGGCTTGTCGAAGCCGACATAGATGCCGACCACGAGGTCCGGTGAAAAGCCGATGAACCACGCGTCTTTTTCATCGTTGGTGGTGCCGGTCTTACCGGCAATGGGCTTGCCGACTTCCTTGACCACCGTCGCGGTGCCGGCCTGCACCACATATTCCATCATCGAGGTGATCTGGTAGGCCGTCATCGGATCCAGCACCTGCTCGCGGCGGTCCACCAGTTGCGGCTCGGTCTGGTTCTTCCAGCCACCGGGCGCGTCGCAGCCGCGGCACTCGCGCGCGTCATGCTTGAAGATGGTACGGCCGTAGCGGTCCTGGATGCGGTCGATCAGGGTTGGCTTCACGCGGCGGCCGCCATTGGCGAACATGGAATAGGCCGTCACCATCCGCATCACTGTGGTCTCGCCGGCGCCGAGCGCATAGGACAGGTAATTCGGCAGTTCATCGTAGACGCCGAAGCGCCTCGAATATTCGCCGATCAATGGCATGCCGATGTCCTGCGCCAGCCGCACCGTCACGGTATTCAGCGACTGCCGGAGCGCGTTGCGCAGCGTCGTCGGCCCGCCGTATTTGCCGGACGAATAGTTTTCCGGGCGCCACACGCCGGCGCCCTGCCCCTGGTCGATTTCAATGGGCGCGTCGACCACGACGGTCGATGGCGTATAGCCGTTGTCCATTGCCGCTGAGTAGACCAGCGGCTTGAAGGACGAGCCCGGTTGCCGATAGGCCTGGGTCGCGCGGTTGAACTGGCTCTGGTCGAACGAGAAGCCGCCCACCATCGCCAGCACGCGGCCGGTCCACGGATCCATCGCGACCAACGCGCCAGACACTTCCGGCAACTGGCGCAGCCGATATTGGCCCTCGACCGGCTTGCCCTCCTTGTCGAACAGCGGGTCGGCATAGATCACGTCGCCCGGCGACAGCACCTGCGCTACCGAATTCGGCGTCCTACCCTTGGTAGGTCCCGCGGCCGCCTTGGCCCAGCGCACGCCGTCGAGCGTGATGATGCCGGTCTGCCGCTGTTTGCTGACGGCGCCACCGAGTTCGCGGCCCGGTTGGAAACCGATCCGCGCCGACTGGTCGGACGTCTCCAGCACCACGGCCAGCCGCCACGGCGAGATATCAGAGAGCGATTTGACGTCGGCGAGTTTGACGCCCCAGTCGCCGGAAACGTCGAGCTTGCTCACAGGCCCGCGCCAGCCCTGGGCCTCGTCATAGCGGACCAGACCGGCGACCATGGTCTTGCGCGCCATCACCTGCATTTTCGGATCGAGCGTGGCGCGGACCGACAAGCCGCCTTCGTACAACTTCTTTTCGCCGTAACGCTCGAAGATGTCGCGCCGGACTTCCTCGGCGAAATATTCGCCGGCGAAGATATGCGCGCCGTTGCCGCGACTGGTGACGTTGAGCTGTTCCTTGCGGGCCTTGTCGGCATCAGCCTGCTTGATCCAGCCGTTTTCAATCAGTCGATCGATTACGTAATTGCGCCGCTCCACCGCGCGATCGCGGTTGCGCACCGGGTGCAGCGCCGCGGGCGCCTTCGGCAACGCCGCTAGATAGGAGGCTTCCGCGATAGTGAGTTCGTTCACCGATTTGTCGAAATAGACCAGCGACGCCGCCGCGATGCCGTAGGCGCCGAGGCCGAGATAGATTTCATTGAGATAGAGCTCGAGGATGCGGTCCTTGGAATAGGCGCGCTCGATGCGCATCGCCAGCAAGGCTTCCTTGATCTTGCGGGTGAAGGAAACCTCGTTGGTCAGGAGGAAGTTTTTTGCGACCTGCTGGGTGATCGTCGACGCGCCCTGCGGGCGCTTGTTGGAGCCGAAATTCTGCGCATAGAGCACGGCCGCGCGCGCCATGCCGGTGAAGTCGATGCCGCCATGCTCGTAAAAATTCTTGTCTTCGGCCGCGAGGAACGCGTTGATGACGAGTTTTGGCACTGCCTGGATCGGCAGATAGAGCCGGCGCTCCTTGGAATATTCGCCGAGCAGCGCACCGTCAGACGCGTGCACGCGCGTCATCACTGGCGGCTCGTAATCCTGAAGCTGCGAATAGTCGGGCAAGTCCTTGGAGAAATGCCAGATCGCACCCGCGACGCCGGCCACGCCGACCAGGAACACCACGGTGCCGGCCGCAAACAGGAAACCCAAAAACCGGACCAGCAAGCGCATTATCGAAGTTCCATTCCAACCCTGTGCGCCGTCATCCGCGGCGCCTATCCTGACACGGCAATCCCGCCGGACGGGTTGTCGCTACGCGGTCGAACAATAAAAGGTCCGGCGGACAATATTGACCGATTCCGAAGACCAGCAGTCTGTTTTCTATACCGTTGCCGCTGTGGCCAAACTAGGGCTTGGGCCAGCGGACGGCACCCTTTTCAATCCACCTTCAGGCAGCGCGCACGGGACTTTTCACTTGGCCGGTCCGGCAGTTGCCAGCCGTTTCGCCAGAAATGCATCAATTGCCTGGGCCATTGAGCCGACCGTCTTGTTCCGCCAATTTTCCGAGACCAGATGCTCGAGGTCGCCCTTGTTCGAGACGTAACCGAGCTCGACCAGCACCGACGGCACGTCCGGGGCCTTGAGAACCCGGAAACCGGCCGATTTCAACGGCTGCTTGTGCATCCGCACGGTATTCTTCATTTCACTCATCAGGATCCGTGCAAACCGGTTTGAAAAGGTTTTGGTCTCGCGCTGCACGAGATCGATCAGGATGTCGGCGACTTCGGTCGGCTCGTCGACGAGGTTTACCCCGCCAATCGCGTCCGACTTATTTTCGGTATCGGCCAGCCGTTGGGCCTCGGAATCGGAGGCCTTATCGGAAAGCGTATAGATGGTGGCACCCTGGGCGTCGCCCTCGCCACGCGGCAAGGCGTCAGCATGGATCGAAACGAACAGCGCCGCGGCCTCGTTGCGTGCGATCTTCACGCGGTCGGCGAGCGGAATGAAGCTGTCATCAGTCCGGGTCATGACGACGCGATACTTGCCCGATTTCTCGATTCTGTCGCGCAGCGCCAAGCCAAAAGTCAGCACCAGATTCTTTTCCATGAAGTCGCCGCCGCCGGCCTGGGTGCCGTTGTCGACACCGCCATGACCAGGATCGATCACGATCACCGGCCGCTTGTCGGGCGCTTGCGGCGGCTGGGCCGCCGTTGACGAATCCGGCCCGGCGGCGGCGTTGGCCTCGGCGATCGCGGGCCGCAGTTCGGGGCGGCTTTCCGGCGCCAGCGACTGAACAAACGCGGTGCGGTCCACCTGTTCGAATTCGAGCACCAGCCGCGGCGGCTGGCCGTTGGCCGCTTCGAGTACATAGGATTTGGCGATCTTGGCCGGCCCCGTCAGGTCGAATACGATCCGTGATCCGCCCGGCATGACGAGACCATAACGGAACGCCTTGACCAGCCCCCTTCCCCCGACTCCAATCCCGGCGGGAAGACTGAAGCTGATCTGGGGAAGGTCGACGACCACGCGATAGGGGTCCGCGAGCGCAAAGGCGCGAAACTGAACCGGCTTGTCCAGATCGAGGATGAAACGGGTCTGCCTGGCATCGCCAGCCAGCCGGGCATCCGACGCAACAGGGAAATTTGATACGGCCGCCGGGCCGGGGACGGCGGCGACAGACGCCGGCGGTTGAGAAGGGCCCCCTTGGGCCGCGCTGGGGCCGATCATTTGGGTGCACAGCAATGCTGCGGCGCACAATAGGCCACATCCCAGCAAAACAAGGTGATTTGCGCGGCTCGCCAACGATTCGGTGCCTCCGGAGGAGCCTTCCCTTACCGCATTAGAACCGCAGGGTTAATTGGGCCTTAACGTCTGATCAACGAAAAAGCAGCAAGTGTTGCCGCGCTGCGACGCTCGGCGGCGGGTTCCCTTGCGCTTCCCTTGCACGGAGCCCCCAATCCACGTATGTACGAGGTGCTGACGGCTAATACTCCCGGTTGTGTCGCGTTCAGCCTCCCGGTGCAGCGCCGGAACCTCCGAAGCCCGGAGGAACCTGCGTCTTTCCCGATCCCTCCACAGCCAGCGCCGCGCGCGGCTGACACGGAGCGGCGGTTTCGAGCCCGAGCGGCGTCCGGTCCCAGGTACTTATTTCCAGGGGCGGTTTGAGACACGGCAAAACTGATTATCCGGACCCTAACGGTCCGATATGCGATGGCCGGCGGGCGCTTAGGCGCCGAACCGGGCCTTCAGCGATAGATACGGCGGGATCCTTTCCGCCAACATGTTCAGACGGGCCGACGCTTGATGCGCCAGACTGTGTTGCCGACCAAGATCCATGGAACGATCGCGCCGACGCGAGGCGAAAGCTTTGCGCGTCGCACCGCTCCCGTGGGCCCCCGTTCGGCGCGGCGCCAAGAAGTGCGTTTTGGCCTTCCCCTCACCCCCGAATCAGGTGGACCGTCGCGTCACCGGGCCGCGCAATTTGCGCGCGCCATGCACCGCGCCCGCCCCCGTCAAGAGTTCCAAAATGCCCAACAAGATGTTAATCGACGCCACCCACCCGGAGGAGACCCGGGTCGTTGTGGTCCGCGGCAATCGCGTCGAAGAATTTGATTTCGAGACCGCCCAGCGCAAGCAGCTCCGCGGCAATATCTATCTCGCCAAGGTCACGCGCGTAGAACCGTCGCTGCAGGCGGCGTTCATCGAATATGGCGGCAACCGCCACGGCTTCCTGGCGTTCAGCGAAATCCACCCGGATTACTATCAGATCCCGGTCGCCGACCGTCAGGCGCTGATCGAGGCCGACGAGCGCGCCCACCGCGAGGCCGAGGAAGAGAGCGAGAACCGCTCCAGCCATCGCCGCCGCTCGCGCCACCGCAATGCGCGCCGCCGCGGCCATGGCGACCGTATCCAGAGCGACGTGCTCGAGGGTGCCAGCGAGGATCCCTCGCAGGCCGCCCAGCCCTATGAGCGCCAAAAAAGTTTTCACGACCAAGATTTTCAAGAACATCTGCACGAGCCTGAGGCCGTGCAGGCCGGCGATACGCCGGCGCATGACGCCGAACATCACGCCGAAGCGGCTCCTCACGATCGTGATGCGCACGAGCATGAGGCGCATGGGGACGAGTGGGCGCAAGATGCCGATCACCCTGTGCATGATCACGACGAACGCGAACAAGCGCCTGCCGCGAGCGAAGCGCCGGTCGCGGAGGTGCAATCCGATGCGCCTGCCCCTGCGTCGGTCGAAGTTGCCGAGGCGCAGGCCGAGGACGGCCATGACGACCGTCATGACGAAGAGCGTGCGCGGGAAAACGCCGCCCATGCCGACGACGTGCCGCATGTCGAGCACGTCGGCGATTATACTCCCCCTCCCGATGAACCCGCCGCGGCTCTGGAAGCCGATGACGGCCATGACGATGAGGATGATGGCGAGGACGCCGAAGAGGAAGTCGTCGAATCCGTCGGTGGCGACGACGTGCTGGAGGAAGTTCCGGAGCGCCCCTTCCGGCCACGCCGCCAGTACAAGATTCAGGAAGTCATCAAGCGCCGCCAGGTGATGCTGGTTCAGGTCGTCAAGGAAGAGCGTGGTAACAAGGGTGCGGCGCTGACGACCTACCTCTCGCTGGCCGGCCGCTACGCCGTCCTGATGCCTAACACCGCCCGTGGCGGCGGCATCAGCCGCAAGATCACCTCGGCCCAGGACCGTTCGCGGCTGAAGGAAGTGGTGCAGGACCTCGACGTGCCCGAGGGCATGGGAATCATCCTGCGTACCGCCGGCGCCTCGCGGACCAAGCCCGAGATCAAGCGCGACTTCGAATATCTGATCCGGATGTGGGAGACCGTGCGCGACATGACGCTGAAGTCGCAGGCCCCCACCCTCGTCTACGAGGAAGGTTCGCTGATCAAGCGCTCGCTGCGCGACCTCTACAACAAGGAGATCGACGAAATCCAGGTCGCCGGCGAAGCCGGCTATCAGGAAGCGCGCGACTTCATGAAGATGCTGATGCCCTCGAACGTACGGGCGGTGAAGCAGTATCGCGACGGCCAGCCGCTGTTCTCGCGTATGGGCGTCGAAAGCCAGTTGGACGCAATGTTCTCGCCAACGGTGCAGCTCCGTTCCGGCGGCTACATCGTCATCAACCAGACCGAGGCGCTGGTATCGATCGATGTCAACTCCGGCCGCTCGACCCGCGAACATCACATCGAGGACACCGCGCTCAAGACCAACATGGAAGCGGCGGAGGAAGTGGCGCGGCAGTTGCGTCTGCGCGATCTTGCCGGCCTGATCGTCATCGACTTCATCGACATGGACGAGAAGCGCAACAACCGCGCGGTGGAGCGCAAGCTGTCGGACTGCCTGCGGCAGGATCGCGCGCGCATCCAGGTCGGACGCATCTCGCATTTCGGTCTTCTGGAAATGTCGCGCCAGCGCATCCGTGCCAGCGTGCTGGAAAGCTCGACGGAGCCCTGCCCGCAATGCGGCGGCAGCGGCCATGTGCGCTCGGTCTCCTCGGTCGCGCTGCAATTGCTGCGCGGCATCGAGGAAATCCTGATGAAGGGCGCGACCCACAATCTGGTGGTGCGCACCCGCACCGACGTGGCGCTCTATGTGCTCAACCACAAGCGCGGCCACCTGCGCGATCTCGAAAACGCCTTCAAGGTTTCGCTGGCGGTCGTCGCCGACGCTACCGTGAGTGGCCAGCAGTCATACGTCATCGACCGCGGCGAGCAGGTGCACACGCTGGAAGCCGCCAAGGCGTTGCTGGCGGCACAGGCTGCCGCCTTCCCGCCGCAAGTCGAGGAAGCCTATGACGACGACGAGGCGTTCGACATCGAGACCGAATCCGAGATCGAAACGGAGGAGACCGAGGGGCTGACCGACGACGCCGCCGAGGCAGTGGTGGGCGAAGGCGAAGGAGACGGTCACCGCCGCAAGCGGCGCCGGCGCCGGCGCGGCCGTGGCGAGCCGCGTGAAGGTGGTGCCCCGCGCGAGGACGGTGACGCGATGCGCGTCGCAGGCGAGGCTGTCGACGGCGCGATCGCCGAGGACGGCGAAGCCGACGAGGACGAAGGCGACGAACAGGCCGGCACGGTCCGTGGCGATCAACCTGCGGGTGGCGAGCGGCGCCCGCGCCGCCGCGGCCGTCGCGGCGGACGCCGCCGGCGCGGTACCGGACTGGAAGATGGTCTTGCCGGGTCGATTGCAGACGAACTCGGGCCGACCCCAGTTCCGGAGGCGACCAGCGCGGTTGCCGATTTCGAGGGCGGCTCGTCCGAGCCCGCGCCATCACTGGTGCAGGCCGACGCCCAGCCCGAACCGGTCTCGCCGCCGGCGGAGATGCAGCCTGCGGCCGATGCCCAGCCGGAGCCGGTTGCGAGTGCGCCGGCGCCAACCGCTGAGGAAACCAGGCAAGAGGCCGAGCGCGCCGCGGCGCGGCGGCGCTCGACCGTGCGCGAGAAAGTCAGCTTCATGACCAGCGTTCCGGCCGAACCGGCGCCCGCCGTCAGCCAGAACACGCCAGAGCCGATCGCGCACCCCGCGCCCGCTCCAGCCGAACCTGCGCCGGCCTCATCGGGCGAAGCTGCGCCACGCAAGGCAGGCTGGTGGTCACGGCGCTTCGGCAGCGGCGAGTAAGGAATCGAACCCAAAAAGAAAAACCGCCCGGCGAAAACCGGGCGGTTTTTGTTGGCGGTGTCTACGAGACCGATCGCCAGCACGAAACTGGAGACGGCTGGTATTAGCGCATGCGATCGCTTAACCGCGTGGATCAAAGATCCGCCGGATCGCCGGCACGAGAGCAGCGCCGAGCGCGTTCTTGATCAGCGATGCCGCAATGAAAGGCGCAATGCCGACCAGCCACGCCTTTTCGACGCCGAGCTTCATGCCGAACGCAAGCCAACCAAATCCGGCGGCAAGAATGAGAACGTGTCCGAGCGCCATCGCCACGAATAGCCGGAGCACGGATCGGTCCCAGCCGCGCTCGCTCAGCCATCCCGTCACGAAGGCCGCCGCTACGAAGCCTACGAGATATCCGGCCGTCGGACCGACGAACGGCGCGAGGCCGCCGACCGGGCCTGCGAAGACCGGAAATCCGATCGCCCCCTCGGCCAGATAGGCCATCAGTGTAGCGCTGCCGAGCCGCCAGCCATAGGCTGCGCCGATCACCAGCACGACAAGCGTCTGCAGCGTCATCGGTACATAGGGCAACGGCAGATTGACCTTCGCCGACAAGGTCAGCAGCGCCGTTCCCAGCGCGATCAGGATCACGCTGCGCAACAGCCCCGACGATCCATCGGCGCGATGCGGCCATAGCAGCGCGGCGAGCGGGAAATGCGATGGCGCGACGGTTTCAGTCATGGTTCTGGCGGACACGGATGGCTCCCGGTTGGTTTTAGGTGCGGATGAGGTATGTGACGGGCCGGAGGTATCGAGGTATTATCGCAGCCAACGCGCGATGCGCGTCACCGCTTCGCGCATCTCGTCGGCCGAGCGCGCATAAGAGAAGCGAATGAAGCTGCGGCCGTGGATCGGATCGAAATCGACGCCCGGCGTCGCCGCCACATGCGCCTTCTCCAGCATGCGGCCGGCAAACTCGAAACTGTCGGACGTGAAATCCGAAACATCGGCGTAAAGATAGAACGCGCCATCGGCCGGCAGGAACTTGGTTAGACCGGCCTTCGGCAATCCCTCGATCAGGATACGACGGTTCTCCTGGTAGCCGCGCTTGATCGCCTCCATCTCTTCGCGGCCTTCGAATGCCGCTTCGGCCGCGATCTGCGACAGCGTCGGCACCGAGATCGACAGGTTCTGCTGCAGCCGCTCGATCGGACGGACCAGAGACTCCGGCACCACCATCCAGCCGACCCGCCAGCCGGTCATGCAGAAATATTTCGAGAACGAATTGATCACGAGCGCCTGCGGCGAAAGCTCCGCCGCCGTCACCGCCAGAAACGCATAGTCGAGCCCGTGATAGATCTCGTCAGAGATGAAGCGGATGCCCGCGTCCTCCGCCGCGTTGATCAGGCGGGTGAGCGCCTCGCGCGACATCATCGTTCCCGTCGGATTGGCGGGGCTGCCGACCAAGACACCCTTCAGCGGCGCCTTGCGATGCGCATCCAGCAAGGCCTCTCCCGCCAGCGCATGACGCGTTGCGCCCGATGTCTCGATCAGCACCGGCTCGCAGCCGAGCGCTGTCAGAATATGCCGGTATGGCGGATATCCGGGCACCGTAACCGCCACGCGGTCGCCCGGTTCGAACATCGACAGAAACGCCAGAATGAATCCGCCGGACGAGCCGGTCGTGATCACGATCCTGTCGGGCTCGACCATACAGCCGTAAGCGTCGCGGTAATGCCTGGCAATCCGCGCACGCAGCGTGGGCATACCGAGTGCGGCAGTGTAGTCGATTCTCGCCTCATCGAGCGCCGCGTGCGCGGCCGCGATCGCGGTTCTGGGCGCGGGCGCCGCCGGTTGCCCCACTTCCATGTGAATGACATGGCCGCCGGCCGCCTCGATGCGCGCTGCGGCCGCCATTACGTCCATCACCATGAAGGGCGGAACATCGCTCCGTGTCGAAGGCGTCAGCAGCGCTGTCGCGCGATCTCTCACTGTCGATTCCAGCATCGATCTCTGCTATTTGCACGGGCGCTGCCCGAATTCGGGTTCCCGAACCGGTTGGCGCCCCAGACTGGCCGTATTCGGTGGCTTGTTATAGCGTTTTCAAGCGAAGTGATACCGGCTCCGGTAAAGAAACGCATTGAAACAACAAACTAGGACCCGTTTCTGATCTAATCGGAAACCGAACCGGCTTCCGGTCAATCCGGATGCACCGCCAATCGCCAAAGATCGCTCATGCTGCTTCGCATCGCCCTACGCAAGAAATCACTGAAGTTGACCACGTTGACCACTGCGGTCGCCCTTGCCGTCGCGCCGATGGCCGCGCTGGCGCAAGAGAACAGGGGCCCACCGGTGCTCCGCGACACCGAGACGGAACAATTGCTGCGCGAATATACGCGGCCGATCCTGCGCGCCGCCGGTCTGGAAAAGCAAAACATCCAGATGGTGATCATCAACCAAGGCGTCTTCAACGCCTTCGTTGCCGACGGCCGACGCATATTCGTGAACTACGGCGCGATCATGCAGTCGGAGACGCCGAATCAGATTATCGGCGTGATGGCGCACGAAACCGGCCATCTTGCCGGCGGCCATCTTGCCAAGATGCGCGAGCAGATGGCGCAGGCCCAGACGCAGATGATCATCGCCATGCTGCTTGGCGCCGGCGCGATGGTCGCGGGCGCGCAAGGAGGCAGCAACAGTGGATTGGCCAACGCCGGCGCGGCGATGTTTTCCGCGCCGGGAGAAATGATCCGCCGCAACCTGCTCTCCTACGTACGTCAGCAGGAGGAGAACGCCGACAAGGCCGGCGTGAAGTTTCTGACCGCCACAGGCCAGTCCGCCAGGGGCATGTACGAGACCTTCAGACGCTTCACCGACGAGAGCCTGTTCGCCGCGCGCGGCTCCGACCCTTACGTTCAGTCGCATCCGATGCCGGCCCAGCGCGTCGCCGCGCTGGAAGAACTGGCACGGTCGAGCCCTTATTGGGACAAAAAGGACGACCCTGCCCTGCAGCTACGCCATGACATGGTGCGCGCCAAGATCTCGGCCTTCATGGAGCGGCAGGATACCGTCTACCGGCGCTATCCGCTGTCCAACAACAGCCTGCCTGCGCGCTATGCGCATGCCATCGCGACCTATCGGCACGGCGACCTGCGCAGCGCGCTGGCGCAGATCGACGCCCTGATTCAGCAGCAGCCCAACAATCCCTATTTTCACGAGGTGCGCGGCCAGGCGCTGCTGGAAGGCGGCAAACCGCAGGAGGCGATCGCGCCGCTTCGCAAGGCCGTAGCGCTCTCCAACAACGCTCCGCTCATCGAGATGCTGCTTGGGCAGGCCCTCGTGGCAACCGGCAACAACGCCTACACCGACGAGGCGATTGCCATCCTGCGCGCGGCGGTAGCGCGCGAGGGCGAGGCGCCGATCGGCTATATGCAGCTTGCGATGGCCTATGGCCGAAAAGGAGATTACGCGCAGGCCGATCTGGCGTCCGCCCAGGCCGCCTACCTGCGCGGCGACAGCAAGACGGCGCGCGATCTCGCCTCACGGGCAAAAACACGCTTCGCGATCGGAACGCCGGGATGGGTCAAGGCTGACGACATCGTGAACACCAAGCCACTGCCCGGCCAGAAGGGCAACTAGAATTCAACCGCATTCGGCTATAATCGGACTGGTCACCAAAGACTGGTCACCAATGACTGGTCACCAAGGATTTGGCCAACCCGACCAGGATATTCTCGAGGAGCCGGCCTTCAGCAGAATTGCCCGGGAACTCGCCGCATAAGGATTTACCGATGCCCTCGTTCCGTCTTCTCATCCCCGCACTGTTCGCTTTGGCGCTCTGCGGCGCGCCGCTGCCCGTCTCCGCACAGAGTTTTACCGATACCCAGCGCGGCGACATCGAGGCCATCATCCGCAATTACCTGATCGCGCATCCCGAGGTGCTCGAAGAGGCGATGACCGAACTCAGCAAGCGTCAGGCCGCAGCCGAAGCCGCCAAGCACGAAGCCGGCGTCGCCAAGAATGCGGACACGATCTTCAACTCGCCGCGCGGCGTCACTGTGGGCAACAAGGACGGTGACGTCACCTTCGTCGAGTTCTTCGATTACAATTGCGGCTATTGCAAGCGCGCGATGATGGACATGATGGAGCTGATGAAGAGCGACCCGAAGCTCAAGGTCGTACTCAAGGAATTTCCGGTACTGAGCGCGGGCTCGGTCGAAGCCGCCCAGGTCGGCGTCGCGGTGCGCATGCAGGACCCGACCGGCAAGAAATATCTCGACTTCCATCAGAAGCTGCTCACCGGCCGCGGCGCCGCCGACAAGGCGCGCGCGATGGCCGTTGCCAAGGAAGTCGGCCTCGACATGGCGAAGCTGGAGAAGGATCTGAACAGCGCCGAAGTGCGCAACACGCTCGAGGAAAATTTCAAGCTCGCCGAGGCCATGGGCATGAACGGCACGCCGAGCTACGTGATCGGCAAGCAGGTCGTGATCGGCGCGGTCGGCGTCGAGGCCTTGCGCGAAAAGATCAGCAACGCGCGCTGCGGCAAGGCGACCTGCTGAGGCGATGCTTCACAAATTGCGATGAAAAGGCCGGCTCGACAGCCGGCCTTTTTCGTTGCGGCATTCTGCGGCGAAGCGTTCATCCCACGTTCACAAAACGGTTCATCCCGCGTTCACAAAACAAAGACGGCGGAACCGCCAACTATCAGGAACATCAGGCAATTCCTTTCGTTGTTGGCGCGGGCAATGCAAATACGTGAGGAGACATTCGATGAGTAATCGCTTTCTGATGACGGTCGCCGCGGCGGCCCTGATCGCCGGAACCGGCTTTGCGAACGCGCAGGGCACCGGCATGGGACGCGGCGACGCAGGGTCGGCCGGTTCTGCGGCGCAGCAGAGCGCGCCTTCCTCTGAGCGCGGCGGCGCCTCGTCAGGCACCATGCAGCGCGATAGCGGCGGCACGTCCGAAATGAAGGGCGCGCAGTCCGAGCAGAAGTCGATGGGCGGTGAAAAGACCCAACGCAGCGAAGACCGCATGAAGGGCGGCAAGGATATGAAGGCCGAAGGTAAGGAGGACCGTGGCGGCACGAAGGCCGACAAGGGCCAGACGACCGGCCAAGGCACGATGCAGCGTGATCAGGGCACGACACAACGTGACCAGGGCACGACGCAGCGTGACCAGACCCAGCGTGACCAGACCACGACCCAGGGCCGTGACCAACCCATGCAGAAGGACCAGAAGGCCCAGGGCCAGCAGGACCGCACTCAGACCCAGACACAGGGCGGAGCCGCGGGCCAGACCACGACCACGACGGGCCAGGCCGGCGCTGCCGCGAAGCTCTCGACCGAGCAGCGCACCCAGATCACCACCGCGATCAAGGAGACACGCGTTCAGCCGGTGACGAACGTGAACTTCTCGATTTCGGTCGGCACCCGCGTACCGCGCGACGTGACCTTCCATACGTTGCCGGAGCGAGTGGTGACGATCTATCCGGAATGGCGCAGGTATAAGTACATCCTCGTCAAGGAGCAGATCGTGATCGTGGATCCGAACACCTTCGAGATCGTGGCGGTTCTGGAAGCCTAACGGCGGGCTTTCCGCAGAATACCAGGGCGGGCAGAAATGCCCGCCCTGATTTGCGCTCTTGGCTCCACTCAACGAGATGCTTCGCGTCACTTCCGCAGAAGCAGCCGCACCAGTTCGGCTTGGCGGCGTGAACCTGTCTTGTCAAAGATGCTGGAGAGATGGCTGCGCGCCGTCCCGACGGTAATGCCGAGTCTGTCAGCGGCGGCCTGGCGACCGTCGCCCTTGACGATCTCAAGCGCAAACGCTGCCTCCGCCGGCGTGAACCCGAACCGTTCGCGCAGGTCTTCGACACGCGCCTGGATCTCTGTTTCAGGGTCGGAGACAAGCACTATCGCGACTGCGCGGCGCAAGAAAGTCCAGGGGATAATGATCGTTGCCGTGTCCGGCTTTACCGGCGTCACGACCACGTCAAGCGGCAACCGCGTTCCACGCGCCAGCGCAACGTCGCCGCCAGAAGCGGTCACAATGGGATCGCCAGCGCATGACTTGATCAGCCCGCGCAACGCTCGCCCGCCGTCAGCATCGGACGCCGACAAAGCGCCGGCTTCGAGCCGCAGACCATCGCGACGATCGAGCAGCGCACGCGCCGCTCGATTGACGAACAGCGGCCGGGCCTCTGCATCGACAAGCAGAAAACCCTGTTGCAATCTGTCGAGGCCGGTTAGCGCGTGCTCGTTTGCGATGGTCAGGTGATGCACACGGCGCTGCAGCGCGACTGCGCGAACGAGATGCTGCGCCAGCGCCGCAAACAATCGTTTCTGGCTTGCGTCAAATGGCGACTGATTCAGCAGCCCGTGGCTCGCAATGTGTCCGGAAGCCGCACTATCGGCAAACAGGTTGGTGACGAGCGGATCGGCGCTGAAACCGCCCGGCCGCCACAATTCGTTATAGAAGGCGGTTTTGGTAAACTCGTCCCGCGAGATGACGTCGGCGCCGGTAAAGACCTCTCCGGGCCGATAGTTTCCAGTGCACGGCAAGGCCGGAATATTCGGCGTCCAGTCGTCAAAGCTGCGCAAGATGTCCGGATCGGTCCGCGGCGCATGCATGCTCACGATCCCGTTCGCCGGGTCGTAAAATCCGAACACCACCTGCGGCCCGCCAACAGCATCGCCAATTCTGTTGAGGACGCCCGGCCAGAGCTGGGCGTCGAGCGCGGCATCGTAAATCGATCCGACAAGGTCCAGCACCTCGTCCTCGCCGGATAGTCCACCGCCAGACATTCGCCCTACCCAAGTTGTGCACGAACTCTGGCCTAGGTGCCGCCCCGGCCGCAAGGCTCGATTATGGGCATCAAGCACGCTGTTGCCGCGAAGCCTCACTTCGCAACATTCACCTCAAGATGCTTCCGTTTGGTTCGATGCCTCTGACGTTCGTCAGATGCGGCCGCTGCAGGGCTTGGGCCAGGGTCGCTTCACGGCAGATTGAACTAACAGAATCGTGCCGTCCGCCGTGGGAGCTTGCATGTCTGACATTCACCAAACGGTCATTTCACCGGCCGGCGATGAGAAGAGCCGGCGATGACAAGCTTTCCGACAGCGGGTGCCGCGGATTGGGCGACAGCACACACTTCCGACGGGCATCATCCACACGACCTCCGGACGCGACTGCTTGCCAGCGGCGTGCTCTCCGGCGGGACATTGCGAGGGCTGGCGCTGGTCGCCGGCGTTTCAATCGCAGCGGCAACTCTCTGTGCCGTTCCGGCGATGGGCCAGCAATCCCTCGACGGCGGGACGGCCACCGGCGGCAATGCCTACGCTTCCGGCAATGGCGCGACCGCGACCGGCATCGGTGCGACCGCGATCGGTCAGGTCAGCACCGCAAACGGCGCCCTCGCTACGGCGACGGGCGCATTCAGCACCGCGAATGGCGGGGCCGCCACCGCAACCGGCCAGGGCAGCAGGGCGACCGGCGCCAGCGCGACGGCGACGGGCGCCGGCAGCTTCGCGATCGGCGCCTCCGCCACCGCGACGGGTGCGTTGAGCCTCGCCAATGGCGACTTCGCAACCGCCACGGGCCACGACAGCAACGCAAACGGGGATTTCGCGACCGCGACGGGCCAGGACAGCTACGCGAACGGCTCTAACGCGACCGCGACAGGTCAGAACGCCGTCGCGAACGGCGCCAACGCGACCGCCACCGGCCAAAACAGCTTCGCCAACGGCGCAACCGCCAGCGCGTTCGGCCAAGGCAGCAACGCCACTGGCGACGCCACCACCGCGATCGGCCAGGCAAGCCAAGCCACTGCAACCGGCGCGACCGCGCTTGGTGCCGGCGCGCAGGCGCTAGCCGCGAATTCGGTGGCGATCGGTGCCGGTTCTGTAGCGAGTGCTCCTAATACGGTATCGTTCGGCACCGCCGGCAACGAACGGCGGTTGACCAATGTGGCGGCTGGCATCAACCCGACCGACGCAGTCAATGTCAGCCAGCTTTCCAGTTTCAGCTCCAACTTCCAGTCCCAGATCAGTTCATTGCAGGCACAGATCGGCGACAACCGTACCGAGGCGCGGCGCGGCATCGCCGCTGCGGTCGCGACCGCGAGCGCGCCGATGCCCTCGGCGCCCGGCAAGACGACGTGGCAAATTCGCGGATCGACGTTTCAGAGCGAGGCGGGATTCGGATTTGGATTTGCCCATCGCCTCAACACCAGCGTGCCGCTCAGTATTGTCGGCGGCTACGGTAACGGCGGCGGCACTCAGCATACGGCCTATGTCGGCGTGGGCGGCGAGTTCTGACAGTGGCAAGCTTCTGGCCGCCGCGAATGCTATCATTCGATCTCAATGGCGATCGGCGCCTTCGTGACGAACTGGCCCAACGATGCCGGACGTTGTTCCTCGCCGGATGGCCCACCGCTTCGCCCTACCCCAAGTTGTGCACGAACACTGGCCCTGGGTGTAGCCCCAGCCGCAAGGCTCGATTATGGGCAAGCACAATGTTGCCGCGAAGTCTCACTCCGCAACATTCACCTCGAAACGCCCGCTTTCGCCCAATGCATCTGACGAACGTCAGATGCGGCCGCGGCATGGCTTGGCCAAGGTCGCACAACGATCGATGGAGACTACAGACTCGTGCCGTCTGCTATTGGGTTTTTTTTGCATGCTTGATAATCGGCGTCACCAAACGGTATTTTCACCGGCACTTGCTTCTGGCGCGTTTTATCCGAGCAACCATCGCGGCGGATCGCTCGCTAGCAGCTCCCTGTCGGGTGTGACCTTGCGGTGGCTGGCGTTGGCCGCCGGTGTTTCAATCGCAGCAGCAATCCTCTGGGCCGTTCCGGCGATGGGACAGCAATCCCTCAACGGCGGGACGGCCACCGGCAATTTTGCTTACGCTTCCGGCCTTGCCGCGATAGCCACCGGCGAGTTCGCGACAGCGACCGGCGTGGACAGCAGGGCGATCGGCAACTGCGCAACCGCGATGGGCGGGCACAGCCACGCGAACGGGAGCTGCGCGACCGCGACCGGCTATAGCAGCTTAGCGAACGGCTTGCAGGCGACTGCGACGGGCGCTGCCAGCGACGCGATTGGCGAAAATGCGACCGCGACGGGCGCGAACAGCCTCGCCAATGGCGACTTCGCAACCGCGATGGGCCACAACAGCAACGCAAACGGGACTTTCGCGACCGCGACGGGCCAGGACAGCTACGCGAACGGGAGTTCCGCGACCGCGACCGGCTATAGCAGCTTAGCGAACGGCTTGCAGGCGACTGCAACTGGCTCTGCCAGCGACGCGATTGGTCAAAATGCGACCGCGACGGGTGCGGACAGCTTCGCGAACGGCGTCAGCGCGACCGCGACGGGCCAGAACAGCATTGCCAACGGCGCTACCGCGAGCGCCTATGGCCAAGGCAGCAACGCCACTGGCGACGCCACCACCGCCATCGGCCAAGCAAGCCAAGCCACTGCCACCGGCGCGACGGCGCTTGGCACCGGGGCCACCGCGGCGTTCACCAATTCGACCGCCATCGGCAACGGCGCCACGACGACGGCGGCCAATCAGATATCGCTCGGCACCGCATCGAACACCTACCGGATGTCGGGCATCACCTCGGCGGCGAGCCGCGCTGCGCAATCCGGCCCGACCTCACTCGTCACCACCGACGCCAATGGCAATCTCGCGGCGGCAGGTTTCAGCGGCCAGGATATCTCCCTGCTGCAATCCAACGTGGCCACGCTGCAGACGCAAATGCGCCAGTCCTTTGAGGGAACGGCGATTGCCATCGCCATGGGCGGCTCCGCGTTGCCGTCTGACAAGAAATTCGCGATCTCGACGAACTGGGGCACCTTCCGCGGCCAGAATGCCATGAGTCTGGGCGCCCAGATGCGGTTAAGCGAATATGTGGTCGTCAATGGCGGCGTCGCCGCGGGCTTTGCGCAAGGCGGCGTCGGCGGGCGGGCCGGCGTGACATTCGCGTGGTGATGGCCAAAACCAGTTGCGGGCGAATCCTCGGTGCGCTCTTGCTGGCAGCGCTCGTTGTCGCATGCGGATTCCGCGCGCAGGCGGAGGCGCCGTCGGCCCCCAAGCCCGCGCAGATCGATCGCAACGGGGTGCTGATCCTGATCCGGTCGTCGCTGCTCGCGCTCGATCAGGCCAACAAGACCGGCAACTATACCGTGCTGCGCGACATCGGCGCGCCCGGCTTCCAGAGTAACTCGGCCGCCCGGCTCGGTGAGATCTTCGCCAAGCTGCGCAACGACAGTCTCGATCTCTCCGGCGTTGCTGTGATCGATCCGCAGCTCAATCTGCTGCCGCAGATCGAGGCCAATGGCCTGATGCGTATGGCGGGCTTCTTCCCTTCGGTGCCGACGCAAGTCAATTTCGATCTGTCGTTCGCGCCCGTGAACGGGCAGTGGCGGCTGTTCGGCATCTCTGTCGGCGTCGGATCGTCCGCCCCCGCCGCGCCAGACCCACCCTCGCCGCCGATCGCGCAAAGGCCTCCTCCCAACAACGCCAAGCAGGCCGCATCAGCAAAGCCGGCGCCCGCGATCAAGCTCGCGCCGCCGGAGAACAAGCCAACCGGCAACCAGCAACCCAAGTAGACTGAGCGCGCGGCCTGCAATGCAAGCTATTGCATCTCGGGCAATACAACTTCCGCGGAGACCTCGTCGAAAGCTTGGGGATCCAGAACCGCTGTTAATGTGGGGTGATAGGGCTGCCCGGTTATGGTGCTGCTTCTGTTAACAGTGGTTAACGAGCAATTTCTGCAGGTTCTGTGCGCCTTTTTATGAACAGGATGAGGCATTTGATAGGGGTCTTTAGCGGCCTAAAGGCTTCCCCTTGGCCGCGTTGTTACCTATAACCCCGCGACCCGCCCGCCCCTTTTGCTGGAATCCGGATGGCCCAAGGAACTGCCCAAGCCTCTGCCGCGACGATTTATGTGCTCAACGGCCCGAACCTCAACATGTTGGGGACGCGCGAGCCCGAAACCTACGGCCATGCGACGCTCGCCGACGTCGAGAAACTTTGCGTCGAAACGGCAGCACAATTCGGCCTGAAGGCCGATTGCCGCCAGTCCAACCGCGAGGGCGAGTTGATCGACTTCATCCATGAGGCGCATGCGAAGGAGGCGGCCGGCATCATCATCAACGCCGGCGGTTATTCGCACACCTCGATCGCGTTGCACGATGCGCTGGTTGCGGTCAAAATCCCGACGGTGGAAGTGCACATCAGCAACATCCACGCCCGCGAGAGCTTCCGTCACCACTCCTTCACGGCCATGGCCGCCTTTGCGTCGCTCTGTGGTTTCGGCGTCGATGGCTACCGGCTCGCAATATCAGGCCTGGCCGCCAAACTGGGCGCCAAGGCCAAAGGCTGACTTCAAAAACTGACCTCAAAAATCTGACGTCGAACGACACCTGACGCTTAAGCCGTCATCCACATCGAGAATTCCGGATCAAGAGCATGGCCCGCCAGCCCGACAACAAGTCAGCGGACAAATCAGCCGCAAACCTAAAGAGCGACGACAGCGAGCTCATTCGCGAACTCGCGCTGTTGCTGGACGAGACCAGCCTGACCGAGATCGAGATCGAGCGCGCCGGGCTGCGGGTGCGTGTTGCGCGCAACATCAGCGTGTCGGCGGCGATGCCGGCGAGCTTCCAGCCGGCGCCGGCTGCGGCGGCAGCTATCGCCGCGGCGAGCGCTGCGGGTGCCGATCTGGCCAAGCATCCAGGCGTGGTCCCCTCGCCGATGGTCGGCACCGCCTATTGGGCACCTGAACCCGGCGCCAAGCCGTTCATCGAGGTCGGCACCAAAGTCTCGGCCGGCCAGACTCTCCTGATCATCGAAGCGATGAAGACGATGAACCAGATCCCGTCGCCGCGCGCGGGCACGGTGACGCAAATTCTCGTCGAGGATGGCCAGCCGGTCGAATTCGGCGAGCCATTGGTCATTATTGAGTAGATGGCGAAATTGCGAGTAGCGAATAACGAATGGTTTTGAAGCTTGACCATTCGCCATTCGCCACTCGCTACTCGCCGGCGGGAGCCGCATGTTTGATAAGATCCTGATAGCCAATCGCGGCGAAATTGCCCTGCGCGTGCTGCGCGCGTGCAAGGAGCTCGGCATCTCCACCGTTGCCGTGCATTCTACCGCCGACGCCGACGCGATGCACGTGCGGCTCGCCGACGAGAGCGTCTGCATCGGCCCGCCGCCTTCCAAGGACTCCTATCTCAACGTCCCGGCGCTGCTCGCGGCCTGCGAGATAACGGGCGCGGATGCCGTGCATCCCGGCTACGGCTTTCTTTCCGAGAACGCCCGCTTCGCCGAAATCCTCGCCGAGCACAATCTGCATTTCATCGGCCCGAAGGCCGAACACATCCGCCTGATGGGTGACAAGATCGAGGCCAAGAAGACCGCCAAGCGGCTCGGCATTCCGGTGGTACCGGGCTCAGACGGCGCGGTCTCGTCGGACGACGACGCGCTGGCGATCGGCAAGGCGATCGGCTTTCCTGTGCTGGTGAAAGCGGCGGCCGGCGGCGGCGGACGCGGCATGAAGGTGGCGCGCACCGCCGACGACCTGATGCTGGCGCTGTCCACCGCATCCAACGAGGCGAAATCCGCATTCGGCGACGCTTCGGTCTATCTGGAAAAATACCTGCAGAAGCCGCGCCACATCGAGATCCAAATTCTCGGTGACGGCCGCGGCGGTGCGATCCATCTCGGCGAGCGCGATTGCTCGCTACAGCGCCGTCACCAGAAGGTCTGGGAAGAAGGCCCCTCGCCGGTTCTCGCCGCCGCCGCCCGCGCCAAGATCGGCGAGACCTGCGCCAAGGCGATGCGGGATATGAAATATCTCGGCGTCGGCACCATCGAATTCCTTTATGAGGATGGCGAGTTCTATTTCATCGAGATGAACACGCGTATCCAGGTCGAGCATCCCGTCACCGAGAGCATCACCGACATCGACCTTGTGCTGGAGCAAATCCGCATCGCCGCCGGCGGCGACCTGCCCGCGAAGCAGGACGAGATTGCTATCATCGGGCATGCCATCGAATGCCGCGTCAATGCGGAAAACCCGCAGACCTTCCGCCCCTCGCCCGGCAAGATCACGCAATTCCACCCGCCCGGGGGGCTCGGCGTGCGGATCGATTCCGCGGTCTATCAGGGTTACGTCATTCCGCCCTACTATGATTCACTCGTCGGCAAGCTGATCGTGCACGGCAAGACTCGCGCCGAATGCCTGATGCGGCTGCGCCGGGCACTCGACGAGATGGTGGTCGACGGCATCGAAACCACGCTGCCGCTGTTCCGGGCGCTGGTCCGGGAGGCCGATATCATCAACGGCGACTACCACATTCACTGGCTCGAGCAGTACCTCGCCGGCCAGCCGGCGGACGGAAAAGCGCCGTAGCTGCCTCGGAAGTTCCCCTACCAATGGAACCAATTGGACCCTCCCGGTATTAGGAGGTGTTGGGGCATTCAGGCAGGGCAGTTTCGTCTTTATGTACCGAGATCTTGTGACCGCTGATGCTCAGCGCCGGCGCGCCATGGGACAAATTCTGCTGCTCGCGGCGGCATTGTTGGTGCTGGTAGCCGTCAGCGCCGCCTCCGTCATGCTCGTCAACGAAGCGCGGAAGGCCAACGCTTCGGTAGTTCACACCATTGAGGTGCAGAATCACCTCAATGCCCTGCTTTTGGAAATACGGCGAGCCGAAAGCGGCGCCCGCGGCTATCTCTTGACCTCGGGACCGGAGTTTCTTCGCGACCACGATTCTGCAGTGTCCAATGTCCTGCCCTATTTCGAAAAGGTGGAGCGATCGACGAGCGACAACGCCGCCCAGGTCGAACACTTAAAGAAGCTGCGGCCAGCGATCGAGACCCGGCTCAGCCAGTTCGCCAAAGAGATGACTTTCGTCAAGCAGGGCGATCCGCAGAGTGCTACCGCCCTGGTGCGCGAAGCGGCTGCCGGCGATACGAGCACGATCATCCACGATGTCGCACAGGCTATGCGGGCCGAGGAAGACCGGCTGTTTCTGGCACGCACTGCAACCGCAGATCGCACTCAGCAGTTGGCCTCGCTGGTGACGGTGGCGGGATCTGGCCTCGTGATCGCGCTCGCCGGAATTTCGATCTTTCTGGTGCGACGCTCATCGCGCGCCCGCGACGAGGCCGAGACGCAATTGCGCGACAGCAATCTCAATCTCGAAAACACCATCGACGAGCGCACGGCGGACCTGCGCGAGGCCAATGACGAGATCCAGCGCTTCGCCTATATCGTCAGCCACGATCTGCGCTCACCGCTGGTGAACATCATGGGCTTCACCAGCGAGCTCGAGGAATTGCGCGGGGACATCTTCAAACGGATCGCAGCACTTTCCCGCGCGCAATCCGAAGCGCCGCCCGCCCCGGAAAATGCCACCGATACCGCCGAGCCCGTACTCGAAGGTCCCGACAGGAAGCTCTCAGAGGATTTCTCCGAGGCGCTCGCCTTCATTAAATCGTCGATCGGCAAGATGGATCGGCTGATATCGGCGATTCTCAATCTCACCCGCGAGGGGCGGCGCGAGTTCGAGCCGGTCTGGATCAATACCAAAGAGCTGATCGAAGGCATTGTGGCGACCGTGGCGCACCAGGCCGCGGAAGCCCAGGCCGAGATCCGGATCGACGCATTGCCGAATATCGTCAGCGATCGCCTTGCGCTGGAGCAGATATTCTCCAATCTGATCGACAATGCGCTCAAATATCTCAAGACCGGCGTCCCCGGCGAAATCACGGTTCGCGGCCGCACCAAGCTCGGCTTTGCGGTTTTCGAGATAACAGACAATGGCCGCGGCATCGATCCTAAGGACCATCAGCGCATTTTCGATTTGTTCCGCCGCGCGGGAACCCAGGACAAGCCGGGACAAGGCATCGGGCTTGCCCATGTCCGCGCATTGGTGCGCCGCTTGGGAGGAACCATGTCGGTCGCATCGGAACTTCACCAGGGCAGCACGTTCACGATCACGCTGCCTATTAATTGGCCAGCGGGTAACCGGAATATACGGACATGAGTAATCCAGTCACCATCATCATGATTGAGGACGACGAGGGCCATGCTCGCCTGATCGAACGGAATATCCGCCGATCCGGCGTCAACAACGAGATAATACCGTTCACCAGCGGTACAGAAGCGCTGAACTATCTGTTCGGCAAGGACGGGACGGGCCTCGACCACAAGGGCGGCGCGCTCCTGATTCTGCTCGATCTCAACTTGCCCGATACGTCCGGCATCGACATTCTGAAGCGGGTGAAGGAAAACCAGTATCTCAAGACCACGCCGGTCGTGGTGCTGACTACGACCGACGACTCCTACGAGATCAAGCGCTGCTACGAACTCGGTTGCAACGTCTACATCACCAAGCCCGTGAACTACGAAAGCTTCGCCAACGCCATTCGCCAGCTCGGTCTGTTCTTCTCCGTTATTCAGGTCCCTCCGGCCGCCACATGAAACCCGCAACGCCGACACTGCTCTATATCGACGACGACGCCGGCCTCGCCCGGCTGGTCGACCGCGGCCTGACGCGGGCAGGCTTCAAGGTCGTGCACGCGGCGGGCGGCGAAGAGGGGCTGGCGCGGCTGGCGCAAGGCGGCATCGACGTGATTGCGCTCGACCAGTTCATGCCGGGTCTCGACGGCCTCGAAACGCTGGAACGGATCATGGCGATACCGGACGCTCCGCCGGTGGTGTTTGTCACGGCCGCGCAGGATTCGGCGATTGCTGTCACGGCGCTGAAGGCCGGCGCCGCCGACTATCTCGTCAAGGACGTCAGGGGCGATTTCATTCCGCTGCTTCAGGTCGCGATCGACGGCGCGCTCAGGCAGGCCGAGCTTCAACGGGCCCGCGACGAGGCCGAAGCGGAGGTTCACGCCTCACGCGACCGCTATGCGGCGCTCGCCGCCGAACGTGAAGTGCTGCTGCGCGAAGTCAACCACCGCGTCGGCAACTCCTTGCAGATCATCGCCTCGCTGCTGCACCTGCAGGCCAATTCGGCGACCCAGGAGGACGTCAAGGCGGCGCTGACCAATGCGATGGGCCGCGTCGCCGCGGTCGCCCAGGTCCACCGTCGTCTCTATACTTCGCACGATCTCAAGAGCGTGCTCTTGAACCAGTATCTCGAAGCTCTGCTGGAAGATCTCCGCCGTTCGGCCGAGGGCAACAAGATGTCGCGGCTGACGCTCAAGGCCGAACCGATCGAGATCGACCCGGACCGCGCGGTGGCGATCGGCATCATCGTCAACGAACTGGTGATGAACGCCGTCAAATACGCCTATCCCGATGGCGCCGGTCCCATTCACGTCGAGCTCAAGCCCGACGGCGAAGACCTCGTGGTCTCGATCGCGGACGACGGCGTCGGCCTCAACGCCAAGTCAGACCCGCGTTCCACCGGCATGGGACAACGCATCGTGAGCGCCATGGCCGCCAAACTGGATGCCAGTGCCGAGCGCGATCCCAACCACCACGGCACCAGGATCGTACTGCGCTTCCGCCGCGTCGCGGCAGCGGCGCCGAAGTCGAACAACGCCGCGGCGAGTTAGGCTAATTCCTAGCCATCGCCGCTTCGATCGCGCGCGCAGCCGAGATGAGAACGTCCGCCACCTCGATCGCACGACGCGGGCTCAACCTGTTGCGGATGGCGGAGAGCGTAATCGCGGCGGCTGGCTGGCCGTCCGGCGTGCGGATCCAGGCAGAAAGTGACTTCGTGCCCTGCACGAGGCCGACATCGCGCAGATTGTAACCTCGGCGCCGCGCGAGCTGGATCTGGCCGAGCACGGTGGCCGTATCCGTCCGGTAAGCACCAAATCTTGTTTCGTTGGCGAGCACGATCTTGCGCGCCTCCGCTGACGGCATGGCGGCCAGGATCGCCACTCCAGCGCTGCTGACGCCCAGGGGACGGCGTACACCGACCTCGATCGACAAGACCTGGATCGGATAGCTGCCGATGCGGCGCGCCACGCAAAGCGTATCGAGGCCGGTGCGTACCGTGAGAAACAAGGTATCGCCAAGTTTCGCCGACGCCGCCGCCAGATGCGGCTCGGCCGCAATCAACAGTGGCGAGCGCGACGGACGCGCCAGCGCCAGTTCGGGCACCTGGCGCCCAACGACATAATTTCCCGTCCGCTCGCTGCGCTCGACGATCCCCTCCTCGATCAGCACATGCACGATGCGATGTACCGTAGGGCGCGCGAGCGAGGTCGCCTGCACGACTTCAGCCAGCGGTACGCCTCGTTCCCCGCCAACCGCGAGCGTCCGCAGCACGGCCAACGCGCGGCGGATCGCCTGCCCACCCTGTAGCGGCCCTCGTGCCTTTAACCGACCGTTCGTCATACGTCTTGCCCGCTGTCCACAATGTGGACAAAAACACCACAATTTGGTCGACAGCGGAAGGGCTGCGCGCAAGATCGCGGCGCGGAACAATACATGCGCATGCCGCTCGGACGGCGCTCGCGCAAAACAAGAATGTAGCGGTAGATGTGCCGCTTTTCGGGAGGATGCGATGAAACTTTTCGCGATCGCAGGCGTCGCTCTGTCGGCGCTGTTCACGGCAGCGTTGAACACACCGGCAGACGCCCAGCAATGGCCGGCGCGTCAGGTCAAGCTGATCGTCCCTTACCCGGCAGGCGGCAATGTCGATGGCGCTGCGCGCGTCATCGCCGACAGGCTGCAGGCGAAGCTCGGCCAGCCGTTCATCGTGGAAAACAAGGCCGGTGCCGGCGGACTGATCGCCGGCGAGGCGTTCGCGAAAACGCCGCCCGACGGCTATGCCTTGTTCGTCGGCGCCAATGGTCCGGTGCTGTTCGCACCCGAGATCGCCAAGCGTGAGGCCTACAACTGGAAGCGGGACTTCGTTCCCATCACTTCGATCTCGATGACGCCGCTGGTGCTCGAAGTGCATCCGTCGGTGAAGGCCAAGGATCTGAAGGAGTTCATCGAGCTCGCGCGCCGCGATCCGGGCAAGCTGACGATGGCCTCGCCCGGCCAGGGCACCACCAACCATCTGCTGAGCGAACTGATGCAGTCGACACTGGGCCTGCAATGGCTGACGGTGCATTACCGAGGCAACGCGCCCGCTCTCAACGACCTCATCGGCGGACAGGTGCAGTTTGCGCTGGACCAGATCTCCGTCGGATTGCCTTCGATCAAGAGCGGTATGCTGCGTGCGCTCGCCGTCACCGGCAGCCACCGTGCCTCCTGGCTGCCCGATGTCCCGACCTTCACTGAACTCGGCTACAAGGAATTCGACGGCCAGACTTTTACCGGCCTGTTCGCGCCGGCTGGTACGCCGGCCGAGATCGTGACCAAGCTCCACGATACTCTCGCAGAGATCCTGAAAGATCCCGCGATCGTTCAGAAATTCAACGCGCTTGGCGCCGAGGCCGTATCTATGACGCCGGCAGAGTTCACGAGCTACCTCGAACGCGAGGACGCCAAGTGGATTCCCGTCGTACGCAAGGCGAACATCAAGGCTGATTGAAGCGCATCGCGATGCTGATCGATCCTGCATATCTCGATGCTGAAACGGCTTACCGGCTGATCACGGGCGTTGTCGTGCCCCGTCCGATTGCCTGGGTAACCAGCCTGTCGAGCGGCGGCGTGCTCAACCTCGCCCCGTTCTCTGCCTTTACGTTCGTCTCCCCGAAGCCCCCGATGCTGGCCATCAGCGTCGGCCGCAAGGGTGGAATCTACAAGGATACGGCGCAGAACATCCTCAACAACGAGGAATACGTCGTTCACATCGCAGATTCCAGCCTGATGACCGCGGTGCATGAGAGCTCCACCGAACATCCGTCCGACGTCAGCGAAGTCGAGGAATTGCGGCTTTCGACGCTGCCGGGAGAGCGAATCAAGGTGCCTCATCTCGCGGCCGCGCCGATTGCGATGGAATGCCGCTTCCGCCAATGCCTCGAATTCGGCGAGACCCGCAGCCGGCTCATCGTCGGCGAAGTGCTGGTCTTCCACATCAGGGATGGCCTTTTGAATAACGGCAAGATCGAGACCGAGGCGCTCGACCCGATCGCCCGCATCGCCGGTCCGCGTTACGCCAAGCTCGGCGAGATCGTCACCCTGAAACCCGTGTTTCAGACTTCGAAGACTGAATCCTGAAGCGTGCCGCGCCATCGCGCGCCGCGCTGATCCGGAGACCGATCGCATGCATCTTGTAAGCTATCTAGCAAACGGCAAGCCGCGCTTTGGCGCCAGCATCCCCGGCGGGGTCGTCGACCTGACCGAACGAACGAACTTTGCCGACCTGCGGGCGCTGATCGCCGTAGGCGGACTGGATATCGCGCGTCAGGCGATTGCCGGACAGAAGCCGGACTATGCACTCGAGGACATCACGCTGCTGCCGCCGATCCCGGCTCCGGAAAAGCTCTGGTGCATCGGCGTCAACTACAAAGACCGCAACGCCGAGTACAAGGATAACTCGGACCTGCCGAAATATCCGAGCCTGTTCGTCCGCAACCCCTCCTCCGTCGTCGGATCCGATCAGCCGATCGAGAAGCCGAAGGTCTCCGAACAGCTCGATTACGAGGGCGAGCTTGTGATCGTGATCGGCAAGGAAGGCCGGCACATTCCCCGCGAGCGTGCATGGGAGCACATATTCGGCATGACGCTGTGCAACGAGGGCAGCGTTCGCGACTGGCTGCACCACGGCAAGTTCAACGTCACCCAAGGCAAGAATTTTGACCGCTCGGGCAGCATCGGGCCGTGGATCGTCACGTCAGACGAATGCGATCCGCGCGGCCCCCACGACATCATCACCCGTGTCAACGGCGAGGTACGCCAGAGCGACTCCACCGAGCGACTGATGTTCCCGTTCGATTACCTGATCGCCTACCTCTCGACCTTTGCCACCTTAAGACCCGGCGACATGATCGCGACCGGTACCCCGACCGGGGCTGGCGCCCGATTCACGCCGCCGCGCTGGCTCAAGGTCGGCGACGTCGTCGAGGTCGAGTCCGGAAAGATCGGCATCCTTCGCAACACCGTGGCGGCGGAGCAATAGAAGATGCTCGATCAACAAACCGTCGAACGGCTGGCGCAGCGCCTCGATGACGCCGAACGCAGCAAGTCGCTGATCCCTGCGTTCACCCGCGAGCACCCGGATCTCACGATCGAGGACGCCTACGCCATTCAGCGCGCCTGGACCAAGTTGCAGCTATCCCGCGGCCGCATCGTCAGGGGCCACAAGATCGGCCTGACATCGAAAGCGATGCAAAACGCCGTCGGTATTTCCGAGCCGGATTACGGCGTGCTGTTCGCCGACATGTTCTATCCCGACGCGTCGCCGATCCCGTTCGATCGTTTCCGTGCTCCCCGTATCGAGGTTGAGTTGGCCTTCATGCTGAAGGCGCCGTTGAAGGGACCGGATTGCACGCTGTTCGACGTGCTCAACGCGACCGATTACGTCACGCCGGCGCTCGAAATCCTGGAAACCCGGATGCATCGCGTCGATCCCGAGACGAAGGCGCCGCGCAAGGTGATGGATACGATCTCCGACAATGCCGCGAATGCCGCACTGGTCGTCGGTGGCCGGCCCATTCGCCCGCTCGACGCCGACCTGCGCTGGATCGGCGCGCTTCTATTCCGCAACGGCCAGATCGAGGAGACCGGCATCGCCGCGGGCGTGCTCAATCACCCCGCCAACGGCGTGGCCTGGCTCGCCGACCGGCTGGCTGCCCAAGGCGAATATCTCGAAGCCGGTGAAGTGGTGCTGGCCGGATCGTTTACGCGCCCGGTCGAGATCATCAAGGGCGACACGTTTCATGCCGATTACGGCCGGTTCGGTTCGGTATCCTGCCAGTTCGTCTGAACGAGAAGCATCCCGAAGGGAGAGCAGCGATGACAAGGCGCAAGAGCATTCATATCGGCGAATTCAAGCACGCCAATCCCATTCCGAACGCCTGCCGCATCGGCAATCTCCTGATGTCCGGCGTCATCCTCGGCCGTGATCCCGCGACCGGCGCGATGCCCGAACGCATCGAGGACCAGTGCGCCAACATGTTCGCGCATATAAAGGCAATCGTGGAAGCCGGCGGCGGCACGACCGATGACATCATCAAGATGACGGTATGGCTGCAGGACCGCAAGCAGCGCGCGCCGGTCAATACCGAATGGCTGAAGATGTTTCCCGACGAGCACTCTCGCCCCGCCCGCCATGCATTGCAGATGGACATGGAGAATGGCGCGCTCGTGCAATGCGATTTCACTGCCGTGATCGACTGACCGCGATCAGACAAGGAAAACCGAGATGCCGACCTATCTTCCGTTCGATCCGAACCCGCGCCGCCCCTCAAAACTGCCGCCGCCTAAGAGCATCGACAGCCAGTTTCACGTACTGGGGCCGCTGGAAAAATATCCGGTGCGTCCGGGTGCCGCCTACCAGATGCCGACCGCGACTTGGGAGGCTGCGCTTCGCGTCCACAAGGCGCTCGGCATCGAGCGCGGCATCATCGTGCAGACCACGACCTATGGCGCCGATCATTCGGTGGTGCTCGACGGCCTCGCGGCGATGGGACCGAACTATCGCGGCTGCGCCAATGCGCTGGTGTTTGCCGAAGCCGATGACGCCTATCTCGCCAAGCTGCACGATGCTGGTGTTCGCGGCGCCCGTTTCAGCTTCCGGCAGGAACTCGGCGCGGTGCTCTCGGACAGGGATTTTGCCCGCGCCATCGCGAAGATTCGCGAACTCGGCTGGTACGCAAAAATTCAGCCGGAGAAAGACGGCATCGTCTCCAGCGTCGCCAAGTACGAAAATCTCGACGTGCCGGTGCTGATCGATCACATGGCACGCCCTGACCCGACCCGCGGCAAGGACGACCCGAACTTGCGGAAGATGCTGGAGCTCCTGTCGAAGGGCAATTTCTGGGTGATGCTGTCGCTCGGCGAAAAGACCTCGAAGAACGGCCCGCCCTGGGACGACGTCATTCCGATCGCGCGCGCCTATATCGAGGCGGCGCCCGACCGTTGCGTCTGGGCCAGCGACTGGCCGCACCCGGTCTCGGTGGTGCAGCCGCCCAACGATGCCGACCTGCTCGAACTACTCTACCGCTACGTGGCCGATGAAGCGGAGCTGAAGCGGATCCTGGTCACCAACCCGGCCAAACTATTCGGTTACGAGGATTAGACTCGATCCGTACCACCAAACGGCTTGCCACACGACCTTCGCGTGCTTTTTCCAGACGCTGTCAAATGCCATCGAGCAAGGCTCTGGCCTCACGGTGATCGACGGTTTCGAAGCCCTCGGTGAACGAGCCATAGATATCGGCGAGTTCATCATAGGCTTGCTCTTTTCGATCACCCGCCGCCAGAAGCCGCGCGAGCCTTGTACTGGCCCGCAGGAGAAGCGCGCGGGCACTTTGGGCTTGCGCGCTCTCCATGGCGCGCCGAAAGCAGCGTTCCGCCTCCGCTTGGTCACCGTTTGCCAGAGCGAGATTGCCCTCGAGAACGTGCAGACTGGCGTCGGCCCAGTGCTCCTCATTGCGCTCTGCGACAGCGCGGGCCTCGGCGAGATTGACGATCGCGTCCTCAAGCCGTTGCGCTCGGCGGTAAAGGTCAGCAAGGATCCCCAAATAGTGCGGCAAACGCAGCTCAGCACCGGTGGCCCGCAGGTCCCGCACACCGACGCGAACGCGTTCGATACCATCCTCGACGTCGCCCTCCTCGGCGACGGCCCAGCCGGTCATGATCGCGGCCCAGGCCTCATAGTAGCTGAACCCGTGTTCCGTGCAGATTGAGCGAGCCGCTTCGGCACGAGCGCGGACTTCCGTCGGCTCGCGACGGAACTGGTGAAGCATCGCCGCGTAGGCGAGTGCCACCGCCAAGCTAAACGGGTGGACGAGTCGATGGGCCAGATCGATTGCATCCTGCATCGACCGAAGCGCGGTGTCCGCGAACCCAAGATGCCAGTCGACATGAGCCCTATAGGCGCGGCCGAAGACGTGGATGTTGACGCCGCGCGACAAGGCATTGGCAGGATCGCCAGCCTGCACGATCTTTGCACTGCTAATCTCCAAGTGCTCGCGCGCCGATCGGTGCTCGCCCTGGTGGAATAGATTGAACGCCAGGGCATTGTGCGCGTCGGCCTGCATCACGGGATCCTCGCCTTGCTCGGCCAGGTCGACGAGCTCGGAGCACAGCTCACTCGTGCGCTGGATGTGACCGCGTACGTGATTCACATAGCACAGGCCGCGCAACGCTCTGGCGAGATGGCGACGGTGTCCGTACCGTCGCGCCAGGTGCTCCGCTCTGACGTGCGCCGTTTCGACCTCGGGAGCGGCAAAGCCCTTGGTTGCGGTCAGCGGGGGACCCAGTGCAATCTGCACCTCGAGCTCGCGGCACAACTGCTCATCGGTGGGCGGGCGGTTCTCGAGCATCTCAAGGGCCGTGGTCAGATGACTTATCGCCTCCCTGTTTGCCGATCGGCCAACCGCTAGCTGTCCGGCCCGTAACCAAAAGTCGATCGCCCGATCGGCATGCCCGGCTGCTGTGAGATGGTGCGCAAGGAGTTCGGGCTGACGCGCGACAAGGTCGGCGAACCGCGCCTCGAGGATGGCAGCAATCCGGCCGTGGAGCTCGCTCCGTCGACTCTTAAGCAGCGACGCGTAGGCGACGTCTTGGACCAGCGCATGCTTGAACGTATAGACCGCCTCGGGCGGTGTGCCGCGCTGAAAGACGAGCTCTGACTTCACGAGCCGGGCGAGCGCCTGGTCGAGATCAGCCGGTTCTCGTCCAGCGACTGCATCGAGGAGCTCGTAGGTGAACTCGCGGCCGATGGCGGCGCCGACCTGGACCAGATCCTTGGCCGAAGCCAGGTGATCGAGCCGGGCCATCAGGGAGTCCTGCAGACTCGCCGGAATGGCAAGCGCGCCACGCGACGTGACCGGCGCGAGACCCTCGGGCGTATTGCGCAGCATGCCCGATTCCAACACGGTCTTGGTGAGTTCTTCGATGAAGAGCGGAACGCCCTCGGTCTTCGCGGCAATCTCGTTCACCACTGCCGGAGAAAGGCGGCGCCCGCCTGACGTTTGCTCGACAAGAGCTGCCGCTGCCCGGCGCGCAAGGCGATTAAGCGTTAAGGCCGTTACGTGCGGGAAGGACGGCCAGGGCGGCGTCATCTCCGGCCGGAACGTGATGATTGCGAGCACCGGCAGGCGCTGGACCCGCTCTAGGATCAGCTCGAGAAGCTCGAGCGATGTTGGATCGAACCAGTGCGCGTCCTCAAGCACTGAGAGAACCGGCCGTCGCTGGGCCAGGCCTTCGAGCTGTGCGAGAAGCACCTCCAGTGTCTTGCGCTTTTGGGTCTGCGGCATGAGGTCGAGCGGCGGGTATCGACCGTCCGTTGGAATGCCGAGGAGAGCCGCGATAAGCGGCACGGCTTCGGTGAGATCGTCGGTCCCTTGCGCAAGCAAAGATACGAGCTTGGAGAGCCGTATTGGAGGCGTGTCGTCACGCTCGAACGCCGCCGCTCGTTCAAGCTGGTCGATGAATGGCCAGAGCACAGTATTGGCGTGGTAGGGCAAGGCACGATGGGAGATTCGAGTGTGCGGCTCATCGGCGATCCGTTCTCGGAGCGCCTCGATGAGTCGCGACTTGCCGATTCCGGCCTCCCCGGCGAGAAGCATCGCCTGACCCTCGCCATTCTTGGCGAGATGCCAGCGCTCGAGGAGAAGTCCCAGTTCCTGCTCCCGCCCAACGAGCGGGTTCAGGCCCGCTGTGTGGAGTGCCTCAAAGCGGCTCTCCGCTGCGCCCGTGCGGACGATCCGCCAAGCGTTGATCGGTTTTCCGAAGCCCCGCAGTTCGCATGGTCCGAGGTCTTCGAGCTCGAACAGCCCGCCGAGCAGGCGCCGTGTTTGCTCAGCGACGACGACTTCGCCGCTCCCGGCTACGGCCTGTAGGCGGGCGGCGAGGTTCGGGGTGTCGCCGACGACCGCTTCCTCCTGCGCCGCACCAGTGCCGAGAAGATCACCTACGACGACGAGCCCTGTCGCGATCCCAATTCGCGCGGCAAGCGGGTGGCCGTCTGGGGACCGCAAACGGCCCACGGCCTCGACGGTCGCGAGGCTGGCTGCCACCGCCCTCTCAGCCTCGTCCTCGTGCGCGCGCGGCCAGCCGAAGTAGGCCAACACGCCGTCACCCATGAACTTGGCAAGGTGTCCCTCGAAGCGTGCGATCTCGCCCGCGACTGCGTCCTGGTAGGCGGTCAGCGTCTCCCGCATGTCCTCGGGATCGAGCCGCGTGGAAAGAGACGTCGAGCCGACAAGGTCGACGATCATCACTGTGAGTTGGCGTCGCTCAGCGAGCGACGGCCGCCGGACTGAGGCGGTGGACGACGGCGCGGCCTCCAGGGCAGCGATCGCTGTTAGCAGCTTTTTTCTGTGTCCGAGCGGCAGACCAAGCTTCTCGAAGTCGGCGTCCGTGAGCGACGGCAGCACGTCAGCATCGATGGCCTGCTCGCGGAACAGCGCCGAATATTTGGAAAGGCCGAGATCTTCAAGCCACTGCGCGACGTCCATTCCGCGACGCTCCGCCAGCCAGTCCCGTTGTGAAGTTTAGCAGAGAATGGGACATTACGCGGGGATTGCTTGCCTGCGCTTGCTCGCCGTCGACCGGAGATCCCGCCGGCAATGGCCAGCGATCGACAGGCGACGGAGGCAAAGACCAGATCTGCCGCGTGATCCTGACGCCAGCACGCCCCAATAGGATCCGAACATATGCCCCGCAGCATACATCCGTGGTCCAGAAATCTCCGCCTCTGGTTCGGGTCTGGACCGCACCTCCAAGATGGCGGTGCAATTTAGCAACCTTCCCGTTCAAAACTAACGGACGCATTGATGAAGAATTGATCAGAGCAAGTATCGAAGCAGGTTTAGTGCGAGCACCATTGTGCTAAAGGAAAAAGCATAATTTCGAGTAGGACTGCTCTTGTGGGGCGGCCTGCATCGCTAGCGAAGTCTGCCGTCCCGCGGTCAACACCGTTCAAGGGAGGATGAGATGTCGCTTGATCGTCGTCATTTCCTTGCAGCTGCCGGGGGCGCTGTGGTTGGCCTCGTTGGTGGGTCATTAAGTGGAGGTGGTGCCCGAGCTCGCGCACCAGTCTCAAGAAGTCAGGCGCCAGGATTCTATCGGTTCAGTCTCGGGCAATTCCAACTCACCGTCGTGAGCGACGGCACAATTGCTTTTCCAGCGGAGGCGCTCTGGCCAGAGGCGCCTAAAGCGGAACGCGATGCCGTCCTTGCGTCGGATTTCCAGCCCACGGACAAATCTACGCTGCAGGTGAATGTGTTGGCCGTGAATACGGGCGATCGCCTTGTACTCATCGACGCAGGCTCCCGGGGAAAGATGCAGCCAACCGCCGGCCGTCTACTTCACAACCTCGCGGCCGCCGAAATCAAACCGGAGGAGGTCGACACAATCCTCATCACACATGCCCATCCGGATCACCTGTGGGGGGTTGCTGACGCGAGTGATACCGAACGGACCTTTCCAAACGCCGAGTATGTGATTAGCGAACCGGAACTGAACTTCTGGCTGCAGCCTCAGCACCCGTTCGCAAGTGATGCTAGGCGGGGCGGCCTTTATCGCCAGAACATGAAAACATTCGCGGCCATCGAGGATCGCATCCGGACCGTGAAGCCAAATGGCGAGGTGGTCCCGGGTATCACGGCGATAGCCACGCCCGGGCACACGCCGGGGCACACCTCTGTGCAGATCGCGTCCGGTTCCAACCAGATTCTCTGCACCGCAGACGTTGTTGGGAACCGCGCTGTCGCCTTCCAACACCCCGACTGGCGCGGCGGGTTCGACTTAGATCTCGAGCAAGGCGCGAAGACGCGCCGAGCCTTCCTCGATCGATGCGCAAGCGAGAAGGTGATGGTCTCGACCTACCATCTCCCGTTCCCCGGGATTGGCCATGTCGTTCGCGCGGGGACAGCGTTCAGCTGGCTTTCAAGCGATTGGAGTTGGGACGGCGTAAGTCCCACTTAAGTCCACCTAGCCCAACTGGCCGATCATTGTGTGTGAAACAGGAGGAGATCATGCAAGCCATGGCCACTGAAACCTTCATCGGCAACATGCGCGGCCCCGTCATCAGGCGAACGGACGCCGATTATGACGCCGTGCGTAGCCTCTACAACGGGATGATCGATAAGAGTCCCGAGATGATTGCGCGATGTATCGACGTCGCTGACGTTGTCACCGCCGTCAATTTTGCAAGGCAGAATGATCTCCGGGTCGCAATCCGTGGAGGCGGGCACAACGGGCCGGGCCTTGGCAGTGTCGACAACGGGCTGATGATTGACATGTCGATGATGAAAGGCGTGCGGGTCAATCCCACCGCCTGCACCGTCCGCGTCGGTCCCGGCTGCACGCAAGGCGACGTAGACCACGCCACGCATATCTACGGGCTCGCTGTGCCGGCCGGCATCGTTTCGACGACCGGGATTGCCGGCCTCACGCTCGGCGGCGGCACCGGATACCTCACCCGCAAGTATGGCCTCACCAGCGACAATCTGCTCGAGGCGGATGTCGTGCTCGCCGATGGTCGCATTGTCACAGCCAACAAGTCTGAGAATGCTGACCTCTACTGGGGCCTGCGCGGCGGCGGTGGTAATTTCGGCATTGTCACGAGCTTCCTGTTCCAGGCTCATCCGGTGAACATGGTCTATGCCGGTCCAATCTTCTGGGATCTCAAAGATGCCCGGACGATCATGCAGAAGTACAGGGATTTCCTGGCTGGCGCTCCTGAAGAGCTCGGGGCCTTTGTCGGGTTGAAGACCGTTCCGCCGGTAGACCCGTTCCCGGCTGAGCATCAGGGTAAGCGCGCCTGCGCCATCATCGGCTGCTACAATGGCGCGACAGCAGACGGCCAGGCGGTCATGGCTAAATTGCTCGCTGAACTGCCCCCGCCGCTCTTCAACTGGATGGGCGAAATGCCCTATCCGGCCCTCCAGTCCATGTTCGATCCGTTCTTCCCGAAAGGCCTGCAATGGTACTGGCGCGGCGATTTCGTGAAAGAACTGACTGACGAAGCGATTGACGCCCATATCGCCCAGGCACAGAAACTGCCGAGCCCGCTCTCGCTCATGCATCTTTATCCGATCGACGGCGCTGTCCGTCGCGTCGGCAAGACCGACACCGCCTGGAACACGCGCGACGCGACCTGGTCGATGGTCATCGCCGGCATCGATCCCAATCCGCAAAAGGCGGGCGAAATCACCCGCTGGACCAAGGGCTATTGGGAGGCCGTGCATCCCTACTCGGCTGACGGTGGCTACGTGAACTTCATGATGGACGATGGAGACGAGAGCAGGCTCAGGGCTACCTACGGTGACAATTACGATCGTCTCGTCGCCTTGAAAGCCAAATACGACCCGACGAATTTCTTCCGCGTGAACCAGAACATCCGACCGCTGCACTCGTAAACGATCACGTCCGCGCGGCTCGAGTATGTCCAAGGATCGGAGCGTTCTTTCGTTTCATGGAACGAAGGAACGCTCAGGCTTCCCCAACCATTTGCATCGGCGCGGCCCAATCTGATTGAGTTTTGACGGAAGGAACCCGCCCGCGGTCCGGCCGTGGTCGTCGTTTCGGCACGTAGCGCTGGCGCGCTGCCTCCTGCTATCATCGACACATGACCTCGCGCGAGTCTGCTGTTTCCGAAATCACGCCCGAAGTGCTGCTGCGGGCCTATGCCTGCGGCATCTTCCCGATGGCCGAGAGCGCCGGCGATCCGACGCTGTTCTGGGTCGAGCCGGAAATGCGCGGCGTCATTCCGCTCGACGGCTTCCGCATCGCCTCGCGGCTCGCCCGCACGGTGCGTTCGGACACTTTCAGCGTTACGGTCGATACCGCTTTCAAGGCGGTCATCGCGGGCTGCGCGGCGCCGCAGCCGGGCCGCGATGACACCTGGATCAACAAGCGCATCCGCGATCTCTATCTCGGGCTCCACGAGCTCGGACATTGCCACAGCGTCGAGGTCTGGCAGAACGGCGATCTCGTCGGTGGCCTCTACGGTGTCAGCCTGGGACGAGCGTTCTTCGGCGAAAGCATGTTTCACCGCGCGCGCGACGCTTCCAAAGTGGCGCTGGTGCATCTGGTGGCGCGGCTGATCGCAGACGGGTTCGAGCTGCTCGACACGCAATATGTCACCGAACATCTGCGCAGTTTTGGAGCGGTCGAAATTCCAAGGCGCCGCTATCGCGCCTTGCTCGACAAGGCGATCGCGGGCGAGCCAGCGGATTTTATGCGATTGCCGCCCAGCATCAGCGGCGCGGAAGCGCTCGCGATTATCGCGAAGGGTATCTGATGCGCGTGTAGCCCGGATGGAGCGAAGCGCAATCCGGGATCGGTGTCACCGCGGAGAGAGGGCCCCGGATTTCGCTGCGCTCCATCCGGGCTACACTTAACACCTAATTCCCGAACAACCCACCAAACAGCCCGCCCGGCCGCTGCTGCGGCGGAGGCGGCGGGGGGGCCTGCTGCGGCTGCTGCTGGAATTGAGGTTGCGGTGGCGGTCCTGGCGGGCGCGGCGCCGCCTGCTTCGGCGGTGGCGGACGCTTCGCAGCCGGCGGCGGCGCGGCCGACTTCGCCGGATCGGGCTGCGCGCTGACGATAGTCTGGTCAGGGCCTTTGCAGTCGGTGAGCCAGATGTCGTAGACCGGGTGCTCGACGCCGTGCAGGCCGGGACTGGCGGCGAACATCCAGCCCGAGAAGATCCGCTTCACCTCGCCTTGCAGCGTGATCTCGTCGACCTCAACGAACGCGTCGGTGTTGGCAGCTTCCGTCGATGGGCGCGTGTAGCAGGCACTGGTCTTCACGCGCAGCGCGCCGAACTGCACGGTCTCGCCGATGTCCTCGTCGAAATTGATGATGCGGCCGGTGATCTTGTCGAGGCCGGAGAAGCTCGCCTTCTTGTTAGTGATCTTGGTGGCCGGCGGCTCGGACACGACCTCGTCGCCCGGCTGCAGGGTCGCCGGCGAATTGGGCACGCCCTTGGCTGGGGGCTGCCGCTGACCCGGCGGCGCGTTGGCGACGCCCGGACCTCCGGGCTGCGGCGGCTGAACCGCGACGCCCGGCTGCGTCCCCTGCGGAGGGGCGGTGGTGCCCGGCGGCGGCGCCAGCGGCTGCGACTGGAAACTTCCCGGCGGCGGAGCGCCCTGCCCCGGCGGCGGACGGTTTGGCGTCGGCAACAGGCGGCCGCGCGGCAGTTCCGGCACTTCCTCGTCGTCGTCGGGGAATTGTTGCTGCTGTTGATTGCCGCGGGGAATGGCACCCGGCGGCCGCAGCGGCGGATCGGAAAAGATATTGCCGATCTGCGCCTGCGAGGGCGGCGCAAGCGAGGTCATGGTGGCGGCAATCAGGGCCGCAAGACCGGTCAGGGCAATGGTTCGAAGCATCTCGCGCGGCTTTAACAGGGCGAATCGGGCTCGCGACATAGTACAGACTTATCCGCCGCTCGCGTCCCTCCCGGTTAACACGCTGATTACGGCGGGGAAAGGGCGGTAGCCCCGTTCCCGCCGCACTCGATCATGGCCCGGAAAGGCGGAAGCCGGTTTTCGGAACATCGCTCCATGATCTAGTCAGCCCCGCCTGCAGATGGAATAGTGGCCCCGATCGCGCGGCCCCGCGCGAAAACCACCAAAATCCGGGATAACCGGACGAGCCAGAGGAAACCTCAGACATGCCCGATCGAATTCGCCTCGATGGCCGGGTTGCCGTCGTGACCGGCGCGGCCGGCGTCATTGGAACCGCGACCATCCGCCTGTTGGCCGAGCGCGGCGCCCGTATCGTCGCGATCGACCGCAAGGAGCAGGATCTTGCGGCCGCCATCAAGGACCTGCCGGCCTCGGCCGAAGCGCTCGCGATCGCGGCGGACGTCACCCGGGAGGAAGAAGTCGCGGAATATGTCCGCGCCAGCGTCGACAGGTTCGGCACCATTGATGCGCTCTACAACAACGCCGGCATCGAGGGCGACATCAAGCCGATCCCGGAATATTCGCTGGAGAGTTTTCGGCGCGTGCTCGACGTCAACGTGGTCGGCGTCTTTCTCGGCATGAAGCACGTGCTGCCCGTGATGTTGAAACCTCGGCGTTTATCCGGGCAGGAAGCCGCATAAGTCGCACGAGCCCTGTTTTTCGGCCCCGAAGCAGCGTACAGCACGTGTTGATCGGGGCAGGAAGCGGACGATCGGGGCACGAGTTGTGCCCCATACGCTTCCCACGCCGACAGCAACGGAGCACGGGAAGCACAATGAAACTCACGGACAAGACTGCAGCGGCGCTGACGCTGCCAGCTGGCAAGCTCGAACACTTCGAATGGTGCGAGACCACGCCCGGTTTCGGCGTGCGGCTTCGCAAGACCGGCGATGAGATCGCCCGGCGCTGGTACATCCAATTCCGCGTTGGCAAGCAACAGCGCCGCGAGAGCTTAGGCGACGTCAGGAAGGTGAAGGCGGAAGACGCGCGCACGATCGCGCGGAATCGTTTCGCCAAGGTCGAGCTTGGCCAAGACCCGACCGCCGACAAGGCCGCCGCCAAGGCCGAAGCGTTGAAGCTGACCCGGACACTCGGCAAGACGGTTGAACAGTATCTCGCCGCCGTCGAACGCGACTTGCGGCCATCGAGCTATGCCGCCAGCGTGCGCTATCTTCGCAAGCACTTCGAGCCGCTGCATTCGATGCCGATCGACAGCATCAAGCGCGCCGACATCGCGTCGCGGCTGGAAGATTTGAAAGCAGAGCATGGCATCGTTGCCGCCGCCCGCGCCCGATCGGTTTTAAGCGCCCTCTTCGCTTGGTCGATTGCGATGGGCTTGGCTGAAAACAATCCGGTTGCTGGCACGCTCATTCCCGACAAGGGCAACGAGCCACGCGAGCGCACGCTGAGTGATGACGAATTGAAAATCATCTGGGCCAATCTTCAGGATGACACGTTTGGCCAAGTCGTGAAGCTGTTGACCTTGACAGGATGTCGGCGCGGCGAGATCGGCGATTTGCAATGGAGCGAAATCGATTTGCAAACCGGCGTGATGACGCTGCCGCCCGAGCGCACCAAGAACGGCGACGGACTGGTATTGACGCTGCCACCATCGGCGCAGGCCATCCTGAAGGCGATCCCGCGCAACCAGTTTCGCGGCGACTTTGTTTTCGGCAAGCGCGGCCAGAAGGGTTTCAATGCGTGGTCCTATTGCACGCTGGCCCTTAACGCGCGCATCACCGCAAGCGGCAACACGTTGGAGCCGTGGACACTTCACGACATCCGGCGCAGCGTCCGCACCGGCCTTGGCCGCATCGGCATTCCGCCGCACATCGCCGAACGCGTCATCGGCCATCTGCCGCCGAAGCTTCAGCGCACCTATGACCGTCACGATTATAGCGGCGACATCAAATCAGCCCTGCTGCGCTGGGCCGATCATGTCGAAGCAATCATTGAAGGCCGCACAAGCAACGTGATCGATATCAAGCACGCCGCAAATTAAACGGCCGCTGAAGCGCGGGAAACGCTTCAACGGCCTACCATGACCATGAGGGATGAATTCGATGGCCAAGGATGGCAACAAATCTAACAGCACAATCGCAGCAATGAAAGCCGCGCAACGCCAATTGCAGCGCGCCGATGAGGCCGGACTATTCGACGGTATGAAGGCATGGGCCAACGCGTGGCACGAAACGGAAGCCCCTGCAGATGATCCGCCGCCCGAACGCACTGCACCGCCTAAGCCGACAGCCAAGCCGCCGCGCTGGGCGACGGACCAGAAGTTAGGACGGCAAAAGCGCGCAGAACTTATGATGGTCGATCGCAAGCTATTTCCGAACGGCGTTGCCGATATCTCGGTGGCAGTGCTCGATGACGCACTGGCCAAGGAATGCAAAAAACACCACCTCAAAACATGGAAGCGCGACACGACCGCCCGTGCGAAAGCGATCGTGTTGAAGTTTAAATAAGGTTCTCGCACAGAACCTCACTATCGAACGGCGCTGGCAACAGCGCCGTTTTTGTTTTGCGTATTTGCGTATTCGTTTGCGTATTTGCGTAATTGCAGCGTCTCTGCGCTTTCCAGCATGCTCCTGCACATAACGGCGCGGCTCAGCGCCTAACTGCAGGAGGTTTTTTTATGAGCACCGACGTTCAAGATCGCGAGCCAACGTTCATCGAATTGGAAAGCTTGAAGCCCTTGCGTCCGGATATCGAGGCGATCACGTCGCTCTCGATTGACAGTCTCCACAGGTATTACGCGAAATACATTGTGAAGCTGTCGCCTCGCCGCAGCGGCATGAAGCTGCGTCACGCGCTGGCTATCGCCTCCGGAAAACTTTCCAAAGACTGACCAACCTCAAACCAGCATGAAGAGGGAATGATCATGACTGACGATGAAGTAAGCAATCTTTGCGACAGCTTGCGATGCGCCGGCTTCGAAATCGACAACGACGATAATCCACGTTCGACGAGCTGCGAGGTGTTCATAGCGCCTCCGCACTCGGATGATGACGGCTTTCAGATCACCTTGGTCGTGAACGGCTGTTTCGTCATCGAGATCGAAACTACGCAAATCACGAGCCACAAGATTCCACCGATCAACATGGTCGATGAAATCAAGCGCTCGATGATGAACTGAAGGAGGCACCGATGATTTCGCAGATTGAAGGGCTGCGGCGGGAAAAGCTGGAAGCGATTGCCGCCAATCGGCTGTTCGACGAGTTCATCGAAGAGCGTCGCGCAATGGTCGCGCAATGGATCGCCGACTACTACGTGGACCGCGCCGCCGCTGAGATGTTGTCCCGCCACTATCGGCACGCTCTGAAGGCTCTCGCACAGGGCACTTTCCACTAAGCGCATTTGGGGCAAGCACGCTGCAAACGTACTCGCCCCAAAAACATTTGTTGTCCCTGCTACCGGACCCCGCATGCTTAACATCCCGCCACACGCGATGGCAACGGCCGAGGCTGTCATCATTCCGGATTTTCGGCGTGCCGTTGCCGCGGCGATCAAGGCCTATAAAGCCTCGGGGCAGATGACCGATGCTGCGCTCGCCTATGCGCGTTTCGGTGTCCCGGTTTTCCCGGTCAACGCGCGAAGCAAGAACCCGGTAGCCGCGAAGTTGAAGGATGAGCACGGCAATCCGATTGATGGCAGCGGAGGATTCAAGCGGGCGACGACTGATCCGGTTCAAATCCTCCAATGGTGGCCGCGCAGCAGATTCAAAAAGCGCAACGAGCATCTAATCGGCGTTCCCATGGGGATGGCCAGCGGCGTTTGGTGCGCGGACATCGATACCAAAAGCGGCGGGCATGCCAATGACGGCTTAGCGGTTTGGCAGTCGCTGCAAGACAAGCACGGTGCGATCAAGACCCGGCAACATCGGACGGCATCAGGCGGCTTGCATGAAATTTTTATTTGGTCGCCGTCACGTCCGATCACGTGCCGTCGCGGCAGCGTTCCCGGTGGCATCGATGTCAAAGCCGAAGGCGGTTACATCGTCGTTCCACCGAGCAAACGCAAAGGTAACGACTATGTCGTGACGATCGATGCCGCGCCGCGTGAGGCACCGGGATGGCTTTATAATTTGATCGGTGAAGCTCCGGCACCAAAGCTATCGGCTATTCGTCACGATCCGACGAAGCCGCGCAATGCCTTCCAAGAATTCGGCGCGATGACGAGCCGATTCAATTCTACCTTTAGCCTCGACGAGCTGGCCGAAGCGATGGATGTCATCCCGAACAATGATTTGGAGTATGACGACTGGAAGAATATCGCTCTGGCGCTGTATGCGGCGACCGATGGCAGCGATGAAGGTCTTGCGCTGCTCATTGCGTTTTCGGAGAAGTCGAAGAAGTACAATAGACTCACAACGGTGTTGACGTGGCGTGAGATCAAATCCTCGCCGCCTTCGATGACCGGTGCTGGCAAGCTGTTCAAGCTGGCTCGCGGTAACAAGACAGAGCCGACGCATGCGGCTGCTAACTTTACCGAGATCGAGAATGCGCGAAAAACGATCGCACGGCACGTCAACAACTTCTTCAATCCGAATATCTGGCACAAGTATGGCGACCTTTGGTCCGGCACTGGTGCGGTTGAAGCGCTTCGCATTGATACCGGACTTGGCAAGACAACCGCCGCGCTCGATGCGATAGCGGCAAGTCTTTCGCGCCCGCCTGCCGAAGACGAGCAACCGGTAAGGTTGATTCACTATGTCGTGCCGACGCGAAAGCTCGCGCTTGAAATCGTCGAGAAGCTTAAGGCTCGCGGTATCAATGCCCGTCCGTTCTTTGGCCGTGAGGCTGATGATCTGGAACGTCCCGGCGACAAGATGTGCTTGCAACTCGATGTCGTCGATATCGCGATCGAAGCCAAACTTGATGTTTCGAAGTCATGCTGCAAGCGCGGTGGCGACGTCTGCCCGATGTTCAATGAGTGCGGTTTCCAACGTCAGGGACGCGATACGGATGATGTGCAGGTTTGGGTATTCGCAAACAACTATTTGTTTCTGCGACAGGACGTGCTCGGCACGCCCGATTTGCTGATCATTGATGAAAGTTTTTGGCAAAAGCAATTGCGCGGTATCGATGACGACGAGCGCATGCCGCTGTCACTAACGTTCCTGGGTGATGATCCCGAGATGCGCGCAGTCGGTGAGGCGTTGAAACTGCAGCCGGATGATGGCGGGCTGCAATTGAGCTACGCGCGTGGTGCAGGCAATTTCCACACGTTGACCCAACTGATCCATCAGAAATGGCATCAGATCGAGGAAATCCAACGCACGCTTGCCATGCGACCGGGTATGAACGCGGCGGCGATCAAATCGCATATGAAAAAGAACGGTGTGCGGCTGAAGCGTATCGCGTATCTGTACAGCGCTCGCGTGCTACTGGAAGAGCTGCGCGATATGATCCTCGACGGAATTCCGGTTTCCGGCCGCCTGCAACTGTCCACCGACGATAGTGTTCGCATGATCCAGTGGCGCGGCGTTGCTGACGTCAAGGATCAGTTTCGGGTGCGAACGCTGATGCTCGATGCGACACTGCCATCGATCGATATCTTGCGTGTATCGCATCCGCGCGTGAAAGTGAGATGCGAAATTCAAGCGGCACTTCCTGATGCCGTGAAGATAAGGCAAGTGCTCGATGCGCCGACGTCGAAGACGAAGCTGATTGACGGCGACGCCGCCGAGAAGCATCAGCACGAAGTGTTGCGCTATATCCTGCAACGATGGATCGAGACGGGACGGCAGAAGGCACTTGTCATCTCGCAACTCGACTACGAGGAATGGCTGAAGGATAAGTTGCCGCCGCAGATCGCCACGGCGCATTACAACAACATTGCCGGTCTTGATACACATGGTGATGTTCGCTTGCTGATCTTGGTCGGGCGACCGCAGCCGGGTCCTGTTGCGATCGAGACGATGGCGGCAACACTGTCAGGTGCGATGCCGGAAGGTGTTCCGGAATCTGAAAATGGTTTCGATTGGTTTTCGCGCAAGCGCCGTGGCATCCGTATGCGGGACGGCAGTGGCGTTGCCGTGATCGGCGACGAGCACCCCGACCCTTTTTGCGAGGCGATTCGGCAGCAGATTTGTGAGGCTGAACTCGTGCAGGCACTTGGCCGCGCCCGTGCCATCAACCGTGATGCTACATCGCCGCTCGATGTCGATCTGATGTTCGATGTCGTGTTGCCGATCACCGTTGACGAAGTCGATCTTTGGCAACGCCCTTCGCTTTGCATCTCGACCGCGATCGACGGCGTGATGCTGGAAGCGCCTGATCATATGATGAAGCTTTGGCCGGAGCTGTGGCCAAACAGGAAGGCCGCGACACGATCGCTCGCAAAAAGTTTGCCGCAGCTACCGGGCTTCGAGCGGCATCAATACCAGCCGAAGGGGCGAAACCAGAAATGGCGCATCGCATGGTTCGATCGCTCCCTGATTACTGATCCGGCCGCATGGCTCAACGATCGCTTAGGGCGGCCCGTCACCATGAGGGCAACACCATGACCGGGACCGCCACGACCCCTTTAAGGGATTTGTCCCAGTGTTCGCCCCGCCGAGACCCCGAACACTGGGACAAAATCCTTAAGGGGATTCTCTATAAGGATTTTGTCCCAGTGTTCACCCGAACCAATACCAGAACACCACTGCTCAATAGACATCGTGTCGAGAGACAGGGCGACGCCAAAATTGGCGCTCTTGCCCGCCTCTGTACTCGCGCCCTCATCATCAGCCTCGAAAATGGAGAACCAACCTCATGAGCCGCCAACTGGGATTGCGTGAAGCCATCACTAAGCTTGCTGAACTGGGACCGCTTGTTATCGAGGTGATCGATCCAACGGTGCGACCGTCACCGGAGGAAGACCCCGACAACGTGGCGCTGTTCGCCCGCGCCGCTGATCGATTCATCGATGAGATCAAGGGCGATCACAGACCACGCTGCATGCTTTGCCGAAGCGTTCGCTGGCTTGCCGACATCGAGCGCAACTCAACGCGTCCCGCCGCACTTGCGATCGTTGCCGTTGCGCCCGAATTCCGTTGCGATGCCGATGATGATCCCGCGTTTCATGTAGTAGGCATCTGCGCGGCCTGCACCAAGGACCCGACAACATTGCGTGAACGCGTGCTCAACGCCCTTCGCACATTGTTTCCAAACATGCAGGCGTTCCGCGCGAGTGAAGTCCCAAACATGCCGCCACGCCGGACCTGATCATATGCTGCAGCGATCAACAACACTAAACGCGTTCCAGCTATTTGGGCATGAGATGCGCCAACTCTACGGCGATTTGATGAGCTATGCCGTCACCGTCAACGTCAATCCCAACACACTCAAATCGCAAAAGCTTCGTGATAGACGAAAAGCGAACCGCCGCGACCCTATCGATTTTTACAACGTGCCGCTCAGACGATCTCACTTCAATCGGCATCTCGCCGCGTTCGAGCAAGCCATGCCGCTCGAAGCGCGCGCCCTATCGTTGGACGACAAGCGATGGCGCGATAATTTCGCCAAGGTGGTCTTACAAACTATTTTGGAAGATTGGACGATCACGCCGCCAAGAACGCGCCGCTAAAAATAATTGCACCGCGGTGCACATTCCGCGCTTCCACCATGATAGATCGGATTCGAAGCGAGAGAGCAGAGAGCGATGCGCGTGATCGGAGTGGTTATTGACGGCGAATTACATAATCCGCAAGGCGCAAGGATCAGTCCGCCGCGCGAACCGCAACGCGCACTCACGGCACCTGACCGTCGCCGAGACGATGCGCTGACGAATGGTCGTCGCCGCTCTGATCATCCCTTGGCCGAACCGATGCGCGATCCAGTTGCCGAAGCTGCATCATTGCTGGCTCGCGTTGCGCGGCTGGCTCACGGACTGAGCGAGCCGGATCAGCGACGCGTTCGCGAACTGGTTCACGCCACGGCATCGATGTTGGCGGCAACGACTGTATTGGACCGCGGTGACCAGCGACTGTTCGAACGCGCCTTGCGCGAAGAAGCCTGAAGAGGACATGTGATGCCCGACATTTATCGAAAGACCAGTTTCTCGCAGGTGGGTGATGACGTGCTGAAGTTCGTCATGTCCGATGCAACGCCCGATCGCATGGGCGATGTGATCGAACCCAGCGGCTGGAATCTCAGCGAGTTCAAGAAAAACCCAATTGCGCTGTTCAATCACAATTCGGACTTTCCGATCGGCAGATGGGTAGATGTCAAAATCGAAAGCAATGCGCTGACGGGCCATCTGGATATGGCTCCGCTCGGCACATCTCCGCGAATCGATGAAGCGCGACGGTTGGTTCTTGCGGGTATCATGCGGACAGTAAGCGTTGGTTTCATCGCGGAGGAAACCGCGCCGCTTTCGAATGGCGGCACGCGGTATCGTCGTCAACGATTGATCGAATGTTCCCTGACTCCCACGCCAGCCAACCCTAATGCACTGCGCATGGAAGCGCGCGCCTTGGGCGTCAGTGAAACGGTGATCAAACAACTGATCGATCACCCTCCGAAAAATGCATCATTCAGCCAGCGCGCCGATCATGCTCGCTCTATGCTGTCGGGAGTACGAGCGCGAGCGAAAGGGCGAGCAAACGCGGAAGCCATAATCAAGCGCGTCAACGAGAAAGTGCGAGCCGAGATGGCAGAGCGTGAGCGCGCCAGAAACGCCCGGCAGCGCGCGCTTGATATGGAAATCCTGAACGCAAGGCCCGAAGACGTCCTCGCGGTCGTTATCCGGCAGGACGAAGACGCGCAGCGCCGTTTGGACAAGCACAATCTGCTCGTGACCGAACGGCGGGCTAGCAGGCGTGCGGATCAGTTTGCGGCGTACGTACGCCAAGGCGCCGACCCCCAACAGGTGATGAGGGCTTACTTGGATCGCCTCTTGAACCCCGACGATTGAAGGTCACTACACGCGGAATATTTTGCGCAACGAGAGTAACTAACACGAACACACTAGCGACACTTCGAACCCATGACGGACGAGTACGTCAGCACTTGCATCGGTTCTAAGCCTACATCCGAAAGGGTTAACCGATGACGACGAGACATGACATGACACACGAACTCGCCGCACTTCCAAGTGCTGAATTCATGGTGGTGATCGTGAACGCGACCATTCAACGAGGCGAACCAGCACCGATGGCGACCATTCGATCACTCGCCGATCTCATTGCAACGATGGGCATCACGTTGTCGGCACATCAGCGCATCAACGTGGCGGAGACTTTCCGCGATGTCGCCGACAAACTGGAACGCCCATTACTCGATTCGAACTGAAGGCGTTTGGCGTGCACCCTCAGTTCAACACGGCGACGCGAGCTGGGCAAGGACGCCATCACGCTCGCGTCGCGCCCCAACACTTCGTGAGGAATGAAATGCAAGGCGATGATACGGCACAGCGACCTTGGCTGCGATGGTATGACAATCGACGATGGCGAAGACGCGCAGCGCTGCAGAAGAGATTGCACCCGACATGCGCGATGTGTGAAGCCAAAGGATTGATCGCACCTGCTGAAGTCGCCGATCACATCATGCCGCACAAGGGTGATTATCAGCTGTTCTGGTATGGTGAACTGCAATCGCTGTGCGTCCCTTGCCACAACAAGAGCAAGCAACAGCTTGAGCATCGTGGATACACGACAGACATCGGCGCTGATGGTTGGCCAACTGATGCGAGGCATCCGGCGCTCGCTAATAAGTAGCGGGAGGGGGGCATGCAACTTTATGTAGAGCGATCAGCGACCGTGCGGCCCCTGCCGTCGCAACTTTAATCGTCCGGAATTTTCATAGGTGTACGAACAACATGTTAAAACGCGGAAGAAAATCCCTCGCATCCCGCTTGATACCGAACGTAACCGGCGAGCAACCGCGTGTGACCGCACCGGCAACGCTGACGCCGCGCGAGCGAAAACTTTTCAACGAAATCGTTGCCGCATGCGCACCTGATCATTTCAGGGAAAGCGATGTGCCGTTGCTGGCCAACTATATCGCGGTGACATTGCTGACGCAGACCACGCGAAACAAGCGGAAGGAATTCACAACGTACGAGAAAGCGTGTCGCCTTCAGAAATCCTTGGCCACATCGTTGCGCTTGGCCCCGTCAACACGCAGCGATCCCAAGACGATCGCGCGACAAAACGTCGGGCCATTCCTTCCGGTACCATGGGAAAACGAGGATCGGAGCGAAAACGATGACTAACAAGATCAAGCGCACCCGATCCGAGAAGAACGCGCAATGGATCGAAAAATTTTGCAGGGTGCCCGCTGGCGCACGCAAAGGCGATCTCGTTAAGCTCAACAAAGAACAGAAACAGTTGCTCGCAGATATTTACGATCACGACGACGCGCCGCGCGACATCCCGGTGACCGGTGAAATGGCCGCCTATCTGGCCTTGCTTCACACCGTGGGCATTGAAGCGCCGACTGGCAACGATCCCGATGCGCTGCCCGCCGTCGCTCCCGATCCGTGGTCGCTGTGGGGCGCGACATCTCCGGAGCTGCAAAAGTACATCGAGCGCGACGGCGCGGGCGCGATCGTATGTCCCGCGCTTGGCCTTCGCTTCCCGCGCCGCGCCGCGTAATTCAAAAACGGCGATCATGCTGTACCGCGGTACAGGATGACCCGCAAACAGAGAGAGGATAACAAGATGGAATTATCGACGATGGAAATTCACACGCTTCTCAAGCTGCAGCTGAAGCGTATCGAACCTGACGCCGATCGAATCATCGAACTCGCCAACGAGCTGAAGGCCGCGCGTCAACGCGATCGAGCCGCCGACAAGCGCCGCGCCGCATGAACGATCAACAGGAAGGCGACAAGCCGAAACAGCGCCGCGTTCACGTTCACCGTTTGCAAGCGGGCTTCGAAGCGAAGCGTCATCTCAGAGCTGACCACGACAAAGAGGGCGCATGCGATACACCGAGCGGGAAGCCGTCCAAACTTATCAGCTAGCGAGAGCGCTGATCAGCGAGCACGGCGACACGCTGGCAATCGACCCGCTACTGACGATCAAGCTTCGCGGCAACGTGCTGACGATCGTCTGGCGGCCGTACGGCCTCGATGAAGTCGTGATGGTCGCGATCGATGGCACGCCGCCTGAGATCGTGACCTTCAAACCATCGCGAGCTTGGAAACGAATTCTGCAGAGAGCATGATTGGAGTGAACGAACCATGGCCGACGATGCTGAAATCATAAGGGCGAGGGTCAACGCGTCGTTTGCGTCAATTCAGCGCGATCTTGAAAACCTCAATCGAAAGGCCAAGGAAGTCACCGACAGCGGCGGCGGCCTTGGCCAATTCGATGGCATACTCGGCCGTCTCACGCGCGGCATGATCGGCACCACGGGCCTTGTCGCTGGCCTCTATCAAGTCGGCAAGGCGCTGGAGAACGTCGCGGCATCGTCCGTTGGCCTTCAGATGATGAGCCGCAACGCCAACCTTGCAACGGAAGACGTCAGCCGATTGCAACAAGCGTTTCGCCGTCTCGGCATGTCTACAGGCGAAGCCGACAACACAATCACCACGCTGACCAGCAAGCTCAACAATTTGCAGGCTTTCAAGGAAGCCAGCGAAATATTTCAGACCTTGAGCAAAGCCGAAGGTGGCGCTGCCATTGCCAGCCAGCTGAAGGCCATGGTCGAGACCGGCGACCAGATGGGCGCGATCAACAAAATTTTCGAAGTGTTTCAGCGCCAAACCGAAGCGGGCAAGATCGCTTGGGCGCAATACTGGGGCGTCAGTGTCGCGGCGATGGAGAAAGGCCCCGACGCGATCAAGAAAAACATCGATGCGCTGAAATTGAATCGCGAAGAGGCCGAGCGATACCACAACATGTGGGTTGACTTCGAAGTCAAATTCGGCGGCCTCTGGAAAAAGATCGCTGGCCACGGCATCGAGGGCGTCAACACCATCACCGAGCACCTGCGAAGCCAAGGCTTATCGGCCAAGTCGATCGCCGATTCAGTCAACGCCGAGACCGATAGCGTTCTGGCGAAGATCAAGGCGACGATCGACGAAATCAAAACCATCAAGGATTCAATCGACGCGATCAGCGGCGACGATCCGGCCAAGGGCAAGGAAGGCGCGCAAAAACTTTTTGGCATGATACCGCTGCCCGGCGAAGGCAAGCAGCCATTTGGCTCATGGGCCGATTTCCTCAACCTGACACCATACGAGGCATTCACGGGCGAGCGTTTCGGCGAACAGCCAAAGCCGTTCACGCCCGATCGTTATCGTGGGCGCGGATCGCAACCGCTTGGCGGCTTCAAGGACAAGCGCTCCGACCTTGGCACGCATTCCGGCATCACCGATTTCTCCGGCATGCGCCGCACCGAAAGCATCGAGGAACAACAAACCTCGACCCTGACCGACATCAGGGACATTCTGAAGCGCATCGAGGAAGGCCGCGGCGGCTCCGGTGGTGGTGGCATCAGCCTGCCCGGTGGTGGCCGCGGCATGCTGGGCGAACGCCTTGGCATGTACTCAGGCGGCGGCACACCGGGTGTCGGTCCTACCAGCGTCGGCAAGGGCGGTGATCCGCGCGGCATGGAAGGCTACATCCGCGAGGCCGCCAGAGCGCGCGGCATCGATCCTGATACGGCTGTGGCTGTGGCCAAGTCGGAAGGCTTGCGCACCTTCCTTGGTGACAATGGCAAGTCAGGCGGTGCCTTCCAGCTCTACACAGGCGGCGGCCTTGGCAACGAGTTCCAGAAAAAGACCGGCCTCGATCCGCTCGACCCAGCCAACGAGAAAGCCACGATCGATTTCGCGCTCGACCATGCTGCTAAACACGGCTGGGGTGCCTTCCACGGCGCAAAGAACACCGGCATTGGCCCGCGTGCTGGCATTGGCGGAGTAACGCCCGCGCCCGGCGACGGCAAGATATCGGCCTCGACATTCGGCGGCACCGTGCTGGAACGGCAAGGCCGTGTCGCTGGCGTCCGTAAAGGCCCGCTCGATCCGCAATTGCGCACGGCCCTCGACTACGCCAGCGCCAATTCCGGTCTCACCGTTGACGTGACGTCAGGCGGCCAGCGCATGCACGGCGCACCCGGTGCGGTCGGCTCGCACCGTCACGACTTTGGCCGCGCCGCTGATTTCAACTTGCGTGACGCCAACGGCAACATCGTGTCGCCCAACGATCCGCGAGCCATCGAGTTCTATCGCTACGCGGCACAGGCTGGCGTGACCGGTGGCGGTGAAGGCTACATGAGCGACCCGAACAAGATTCATTTGGATCGCGCGGGCGGAATCTATGCTGGCTCCCGCGCCTTCCGTGAAGCGCTCATGCGCGGCCAGAATGAGAGCGCTCAGTTCGAAGCCGCCCGTCGCGCGATGGACGGCAGGAAACAATCCGTGTGGGATGGCAAGGTCTCGGCGGAAGTCAAATTCCTCAACGTGCCGCCCAACGTCTCAACCAACGTCGATACGTCCGGCTCGCCCTTCCACGAGCTGCAAGTCAGCAAGTCACGCCAGAACGAAGTCGCAGGCGGCACCACCGGCCAGCCCTTTGCAGGCGTCTGGTAATTTCTAACCTGACAGGAGAAACGACCCATGGATGACATGATCGAAAAGGAAACGAAGTACGTGAAGATCGTAACCGAGTCGGACGGCACGAAGTTTGTCGAGAACTATTTTGTGGGGCCGAACGGGCAAAAGGGCGATACGTGGTCGCGCTATCCGGTGATCGATACCGTGAAGGATTGCGAACTCACCGAGACAGGTTGGCGCGGTACCTTGAATGACGGCACCATCCTTGATTGCCGACAGGATGATCACACCATCAAACTGCCACCGCACAAGCGCCGCCCTGACTTCGTTCACTACGTCAAGGACGGCAAGAGCGTTGGAGCCATGATCTTCACATGGAAAAAGCAACGCCGACAAACAGCAACATCAGCCTAGCCGACTTTGCATCATCGAGAGCGAAACGAGTTGGCGAAAGATCGCAAGAATAGCTCTTTCGCAAAACCAGACTGACGAAGAATCCAAAAATGAGAGTCTTCGCAAACGAGGGGAAATGACGATGCCAGCTTGGCCGAAGCAGACAGAGACCGTTGTTTTAACGGTGAACGGGAGGGACTATCGGGACTGGGAATCGGTCATGGTCCGGCATGAACTCGGCGGAAGGCCGCCGTATCTCTGTCGATTTACATGCTCCGAAGGTCTGCCGATCGCCAACAACTTCGCCAAGCTGCAGATCAAGCCCGGCGATCGTTGCACCGTGACGCTGGCTGGCTTTCCGGCCTTCAGTGGCAAGGTGATGACGCGCCAAGTTTACTATGACGCCAATCGTCATCACATTGAAATTCACTGCGGCACTTACTCCGAACTTTCAACTGCCAGCGTGATCAGCCCGACCAACGAATGGAAAAACAAAACCTTCGAGCAGATCGCAAAAGACGTGCTTTCAAAAGCTGGCCTCAATCTCGTTTTCGAAGGCGGATCGGCACCCAGCTACAAATTCCCACGCATCTCGGCAACGCCCGGCGAGCCGATCGATGACTTCCTCGAAATGATGGCGCGCTCGCTTGGGTCCTACGGCCACATGGCGTTCACGTCGAACGTCAGCGGCGACTTCGTTGTGGTGATGGGGCCAAGCGGCGGAAGCGATAGCGTCACCGAAGGCAAGGACATCATCATTGGCCGCGAGATTATTTACAACGAGGCGATGGCCTCTGCAGCGCCAGCGATCGCGCAAGATGCTGGCAGTGACAAAAAATGGGGGGCGGATGTTTCACACGTTCCGTATGCGACGATCCCCACCGGTACCGAATTCGGCGGGCAGCTGCCCGGCGTGATCGCCAGCGAGCTACCGACAGCCGACACTCAGCTTCTCAAGAGCCGCGCCACGACAGAGGGCAACTGGCTCGACGGTGACCAGATCACGGTCATCGCCACGGTGCACGGCTGGTTGCGGCCGAGTGGCGGCCTCTGGCAGCGAAACCAAACCGTGATCGTCAACAGCCCCATGTTGATGATGAACGGCACGCCGCTGACCGCCAAATCAGTGACCTTTACCCAAGACAACAACACGGGCACGCGCACCACCCTCGACCTACGCAACCCGCTCGCGCTCGGCGCTGGCGGCCCCCCGATCAGATAAGCGCGGGACTGGTGTATGATGCCGGGCGACCGAATCGCCGCGAGGCCAGCCGAATGACAGAGACACGTAAGTTTCATGGTCAGGACGAGAGGGACGCGCACGCTCTTGCGGTAGGAAAGATCGCGCTGGCGTGGAACGAATTTCACGAAACCTTGGGTGAGCTATTCGCCCGGCTATTCGTCAAACATCATCATGCTACTGCGCTCGCGATTTGGCACTGTCTCGATAGCGATCGAACTCAACGTAGATTGCTCAGGGCAATGGCTGAAACCCAACTTCAGTGGAATAAGAAGGGGCTCGAAGAATTGATTTGGCTTCTGAATCAAACAGACCGAATACTTTCTGAGCAAAGAAACGTCGGGGTACACGCTCCCTTGATGTCATTCACTGAAACGGACGGCACTCACAAGATGCTACCGCTCTCCATGTATGGGAATCGGAACGCCGCGAAAATTGAAGGCCGTGACATCCTCAGTGAATATGCTCACTACGAAAAGCAAATCCGTCAGATGGGCACATTTGCCTTTGCGCTGAGCTTCAAACTCACGGATGCCAAACACAATCCTGATGACGACTGGCCGCCGCGCCCGAAGTTGACTGGGAGACCGACCTAAACCCCCGGCCTCGAAGGTCTGGGCCCACGGGCCCAAAGGTTCACCGACATTTTTTCGGTTTTTGTTTGGGATGCACTGGCCGGATCAACACGGGCTCCGGCTCCGGCATCTTGCGATAGACCCAATGGACCGACACGGGCTCCGACTTTGGCACCTTGTCATAGACCCAATGGATCGACACGGGCTCCGACTTTGGCGTTTTCTTGTACACCGGCCGGACCAACACTGGCTCCGGCTCCGGCGTTTTCTTGTAGACCGGCACGACCGCGATCGGCGGCAGCATCACGACCTGCTTGAAAGGCTTCAGCGCAATCGCTTTCGGTTTGCGAACGATCTTCTTCGACATGCAAAGCCCCTCCCTCAGAGGCCGGATGGCAGTGACGATGACGCGCACGATGGAAGCGCGGTCACCGACTAATGGTGATGGTGAAAATGGATCGAGGCCCGTCTTGGTCGCTGGACGCTCTGGGTGCTGGCCGTAGGGACGGCTCTGACCGCTTGGTCTCTGGACGCTGGCGCGGGACGCCTCAACGCTCGATCCGCGCGCAAGGTGGAACGCCTCGCCCTGATTGTCAATGCCGCACGGGCTTGCAAAACGAGCGGCACGAATGCCGCTCGCCCTTGCTAAGTTTTGAGGGAGGCGACTAGGCCGAACGTCTCGACGCGGCGACTTGCTTACTGCCGATGTGGGTTTCTTCGTTCAACACTTGGCTGACGCGGCCCCAGTTAATGCGGTAGGCGAACGCAATTTCTTGAATGATCTGGCCGTCCCATCGGCGCAGCCAGACGTCCACCGCTTCCTCGAAAGTGAACTTCGTTTTTCGAGGCGTGTTGTCTTGAGTGATCGGAGTATTCATGCTTTGGTTTTCTTTCAGCTTGGGGCGCAAAGCCCCGGTTGAAGACCATGAACGAAACCGGGTGTTCTGTAGGGGGATGCCCGGTTTTTTCATCAGCGAATCATCATCGCCACTACTGGGAATACAGCCAAGTAGGACTCATCCGAAAGCGAGATCGGTTCCTGACCCCGTTTTCCCCAAAACCTGTGAATAGACGAAACAGCGGGGAAAGCTTTCAGCGCCCCCACGGGCTGGCGCGGACCGGCCGCCCGTGCATTTATTTGCCTTGGGATGGGCCAAGACACCGGCTCACCGGAAGGCCATCCCAGACGCTTCCCACGGCGTTTTAAGCGGGAAGCGCCCGGCCCCTAACCCACCGTTTTCATTGTGCTTCCCACGAGTAGAGAGGTTTCACGCTCCATGTTGTTGAAGCAGAACAAGGGCAGCATCATCAACACCGCCTCCATCGCCGGCCTGATCGGCTCGCCGATGATCGCCGTCTACAGCGCCAGCAAGCACGCCGTGATCGGGCTTACCAAGAGCGCCGCCTGGGAGTGCACCGGCACCGGCGTGCGGGTGAACTGCGTCTGTCCCGGCCTGATCGACAGCCGGATGCTGAGCACGATCCTGCAGGGCCGCAATCCCGGCAATGAGCCGCCGCAGACCGAAAAGATCGTCGACCGGATTCCGGCGCGGCGGCTCGGACAAGCCTCCGAAGTCGCCTCCATCGTGGCGTTCCTGGCCTCCGACGAGGCCAGCTACGTTTCCGGCTCCGCCTATACTGTCGATGGCGGTCGCACCGCCGCCTGACGTCGTTCCGGGGCGATGCGCAGCATTGAACCCGGAACCTCGAGATTCCGGGTTCGCTGCGCGCCCCGGAATGACAACTCAAAACGAGAGGTCTCATGCCCGTCACGCTCGATCCCGATGCCGCCGCCGTCTACAAAGCTTTCCAGGAGGCGGGCCGTCCCGCCTATGAGACGCTGACCGCGCCGGAAGCGCGCGAATATTATCGGGCCGCCCGCGTCGTCAGTAATCCCGAACCGCCGGCGCTCGAGTCGAACAAGCCGCTCGCGATCCCCGCGCCGCACGGCACGATTCCGGCGCGCATCTACACGCCGAAGACGCTGCGCAAGAGCGACGGCCTTGCGCCGTGCCTGGTATTCTTTCACGGCGGCGGCTGGGTGATCGGCGATCTCGATACCCATGAAGTGGTCTGCCAGAAGCTTGCCCATGAGGGCGAGTTGATCGTGATCTCGGTCGACTACCGGCTGGCGCCGGAGCACAAATTTCCCGCTGCCGCCGACGACGCCATCACGGCGACGAAGTGGGTTGCGGCCAATGCCAGCCAGCTCGGCATCGACGCCGCCCACTTGCTGGTCGGCGGCGACAGCGCCGGTGGCAATCTCGCCGCCGTCGTGGCGCTCGCTGCGCGCGACGGCGACGGCCCGAAACTCGCCGGCCAGGTGCTGATCTATCCCGCCACCGACTTTGCGATGACGCATCCCTCGCATAGCGAGCCCGAGACAAGCATCCTGCTGACGCACTCCGTGATCAAATGGTTCTGCAACCATTATCTGAACGGCGCGGCCGACATCGTCGATTGGAAAGCCTCGCCCGCGCGCACGAAAACGCTCGCCGGCCTGCCGCCGGCCTATGTCCTGACCGCGGGCGCCGATCCGCTGCGCGACGAGGGCGCCGAATATGCCGCACGGCTCAAGGAAGCTGGCGTGCCCATGACCTACCGGCATTTCCCCGGCCAGTTCCACGGCTTCTTCACCATGGGCAAGCTGCTGCAGCAGGCCAACGTCGCCGTCAGCGAAATTGCAGTCTGGCTGAAAGCACTGCATTAAGAGCAAGCGCGTGGTTATCTTCTTCCAACTCGTTCGCTCGTTGAGGACACCTTGATCGAAACCTTACCTCGCATGTTCCTCGCCTCGGGACGCCATCCCAAGATCGATGGGCTTAGTCCACTTGGCATCCTGGCCGGAATCGCGCTCGCGGTGACGCTCCCGTCGGAAGCACTGGCGGCCGAATTGGACGGAGCCCAGCTTGGTCTTGCATGGGGCTTGCCGTTCGTCGGCATCCTGCTTTCAATTGCGCTCTTCCCCCTCCTTGCGCCGCATTTTTGGGAACACCACCACGGCAAGATTGCGTTGTTCTGGCCAGCGCTCGTCGCAATTCCGATGGCGCTGTTTGTCGGGCTAACTGACACCGTGCATGCGCTGGCTCATACCGCTCTGCTGGAATACATCCCTTTCATCCTGCTTCTGCTGGCATTGTTCACGGTCGCAAGCGGAATCGTGGTTTCCGGCAATCTTCACGGCGCCCCGATGACAAATACGGTGCTACTCGGCATCGGAACCATTCTCGCCAGCCTGATCGGTACCACCGGCGCGTCCATGGTGATGATCCGTCCGGTCCTTCGGGCCAATGACGATCGAAAGCACAACGTGCATGTCGTGGTGTTTTTCATCTTTCTGGTCTCGAATATTGGCGGCTCTCTCACACCGCTCGGTGATCCGCCTTTGTTTCTCGGCTTTCTCCGAGGTGTGGATTTTTTTTGGACGACACAGCACTTGTTTCCTGAAACGCTTTTCACGGCAGGAATCGTTCTGGCGGTATTCTTCGCCCTGGACACCATCATCTACAAGCGCGAAGGGCACGTGCCGGTCGACCCCACGCCGGATCAACCCATTCGCGTGAACGGCGGACTCAACTTGCTGCTGGGGGGCGTCATCATCAGCGCTATCCTGCTCAGCGCCAAATTGCAGCTCGGTACGGTTTCGATTTGGGGAGTCGAGGTTGCAATCCAGAACCTCTTGCGTGATGCCTCTATGATCGTGGTGACTCTTGTGTCCCTTCTGGTCACGCCGAAGCAGAGCCATGCGGCGAACGGGTTCTCGTGGGTTCCCATTGTAGAGGTCGCAGCCCTGTTTGCGGGCATCTTTGTCACGATTATTCCCGTGTTGGCGATGCTGCGCGCCGGGAGTGCAGGCGTCTTCGCCCCACTCGTTGCCATGGTGACGAATGCGGACGGAAGCGCCAACATCGCTGCTTACTTTTGGCTGACCGGCGCACTCTCTTCTTTCCTGGACAACGCCCCGACGTATCTCGTTTTCTTTGAGTTGGCAGGAGGGCGGGCCGAGTGGCTGATGCGGGAGGGCGCATCGACGCTCGCGGCAATCTCGGCCGGCGCGGTGTTCATGGGAGCGAACACTTACATCGGAAACGCGCCGAACTTTATGGTCTATGCCATTGCCCGCCAGCAGGGCGTAGAGATGCCCAGCTTCTTCGGTTACATGCTCTGGTCCGGGTGCGTATTGCTGCCAGTGTTCGCCTTGGTCACGTTGGTTTTTTTCCGCGGCTGAGTCGTTCACTTGCTGCGTGAAGGCGTGGCTACAGGCGGCGGGACTCGCCCGCTTCAGAGCGAACGCCCGAAAGGTGGTGGCCGGCCTCGCACCGGCCATCATCCATTGACCGGTTAGGCTGTACCGACTCAGGCCGCAATGTTATCCAAGTTTCCGACTAGCTCTCGCACGCAACAACTCTGCCGGTGATTCGGCAGCAATCCGCGAGGTGATTGCAATGGCATTTTTCAGGCGCGAGCTCGGCCCGATCGAGCGCTTCGAGGTTGCGCTGAAGGACAAGCTGACGGCGCGGCAGAAGTTGGCCGAGCGGTTGAGCGTCGCCGAATCGGAACTTGCGGAAAAGCGCACTGCCGCCGAACGGCTGGCGGTAGCCGGTGCCGACAATTCCCGGCTCGATCGGGCCGAAGCCAGCATGCGCGCCGTCGAAGACCGCGCCAAGACGTTGCGCGCCGAATTGGTGGAATTTGACGATCAGGTGGCCTCGGCCGAGCGCGCGCTCGCTGACGCCAAGGCCCAGCGCGACCGCGACGCGCTGGCTGACCAGATCGAGGCGATGGCGGCGGCGATCGAACGGGCTGCACCCGGATTCGAAGCCGGCACCACAGCGCTGGTCGAGGCCGTTACAAAAAGTGCGCTGTCGATACCTGAAGCGACCCGCTTCTCGACCAGTGTGGAAGCGGTGCGTAGCGAGGTCCGCGCCGCGGCGGATCTGATATGCTGGGAGCTGCGTTCCGCCGCGGTGCGCACGCGCGCGGGCAACGCCAACCTCGCCAACCCGGCGCCATCCCTGTCGGAGCAGCCGCCATCGGCAGAGACCGAGCGGCAATTGATGTACACCCTCCACCCCCTGCGTTGGCGCGAGGACGGCAACGTGCGCAAAGTTCCCGCCTTTGCGTTGGTCGGGCTGCCCAAGGCGCTGCTGCCGGTAGCGCTGCAGCATCAGCACGTCGATCATCTCAATGCCCGCCGCGTGCAGACCCTGATGCATCTTCACGGCAGCGCAGGGAACGGCGAACCACAGGACGACGATCCGCAGCTCGTCGATCTGGACGCCTTGCTCACAGAGGAAACACAGAGCGCGCAAGCCGACGTCGCCTGAGCCAGCGCAGATCGCCACCGGCAAGCGCTGAACTAACCGCTCCAGCGGACGTTGTCCGGGTTTATTCATGAAGCCGGCTTTCGAGGATGCGGCTACGTGTCGTCACGCTCAACGTCTGGAATCGGCAAGGGGATCCGAAACGAACCGGCTTGATCAATCGGGAACTGTGCCGGCTGGCTCCCGATCTCGTGTCATTCCAGGAAGTGGTCAAATCGCCGGACCATTCGCAACTCGACGAGTTGATCCACGACACCGGTCTTCATGGAACGCATCAGGCTGACGTGCTGCGCACCGTCCCGCCGCATGCCGATCGTTTTGGTGGAAGCGCCATCGCGACGCGCTGGCCGCATCGCGTCGAGGAAGTCCTCGATCTACGGACGTCGGATGCGAACGATATCCCTGGTGTTCGCTGGCAGTAACGGTGCCGCTACCCGGCGAAGGCGATCTTTTGTTCATCGCCGCTGCGACCTCATGGCGGCTCGCCGCGGAATCGGCCCGGGAACGGCAGGTCGTTGCGCTGACGGATCTCGACGCGCGTCACCGGCAGCCGCTTCCCACCGTCATTGCCGGCGACTTCAACGCAACGCCTGACGCGGCCAGCATTCGCTACCTCACCGGACTGCAGTCGCTCGGCGGACGAAGCGTCAAGTATCACGACGCCTGGGAAGTCGCAGGCGAAGGTCAGGGTTATACCTGGAGCGTCGACAATCAAAATGCACAGTCGGAGATCGGCGGGATCGTCCGTCAGCCGCGTCATCGGCGCAGGGTCGATTACGTGTTCGTGGGCTCATGGGATGCCCACCCGAACACGAGCTGCGAGGTTCAGGCCGCCTCGCTCGCATTCGACCTGCCGGTCGACGGCATCTGGCCCAGCGACCATTTTGGCGTCGTGGCCGATCTGGAAATCAGCGCCGCTCCCTCCGCGTGAGGAGGTTTATCCTGGCCCTTGCCGCCGGGCACCGTTCGAAATCAGCTCTGGCAATATCGCCACCACGGTTCCTTCGGGAATCGGGTGGCGGCGACGCCTCCATCCTGCGATCCCGAACGCTCACGAAACAAGCCGTGCCGTTGAACCAAGGCAAGGCGATTGCAGTTGGAGAAGGCCAATGAAAACCGAAAGCGATCTGACGACCCGAAATCCGTTCGGCGTCATGGACGTTCCAAATCCCGGTGATGACGACGTGATGCAGTTCGCCCGCATCACGATGCCGGAAGAATCCCCCACCGACGAGAATGCAAAGCCATGGAGCCCTGGAGATGCGAGCTACCAGCGCGGCACGATCGATGGTGAGTGGTCGAGCCGCTGGAAGGGTGCTGCAGACCCAACCATCCCGGGCGATGCCCCGGATAAATGGAAACAGGGCCGGGGCGAAGCGAGAACCGTGGGAGACCGCGTGTACCTGTTGTTCGACTGGAATTCCGGCGCGCGCCGGGGACTGATCGACGCACGGCGCGAAGGTCCGCGGCGGCTGGTCGGCAAGTATATCAATCTGAACAACCCGGAGATCACGGTGCCCTGGGTCGGCCTGGTGGTGAGCGATCAGCGAATAGACGGTTACTTTGCGCAAGGCCGGGTGGATTTCCGGAGGTAGCGGCTTCCGTTCACCTACCCTGCCCGCGCCGCGCGGCGCAACGATTGCGGGGGCTGGCCGAAGGCGCGGATGAACGCGCGGCGCATCCGCTCCGGGTCGCGGAAGCCCGTGGTTTGCGCGACCCGCTCAATCGCCTCGCTGGAGGACTGCACGCGTTGCCGCGCCACCTCGATGCGCAGCCGCTCCACCGCCTTTGACGGCGTGGTGCCGGTCTCGGCCATGAAGGCGCGGGTAAAATGCCGCGAGCTCATGCCGGCCTGCTCGGCGAGGTCTTCGACGGTGAGCGGCGCATCGAGGTTCTCGTGCGCCCAGGCCAGCAGCGACCCGAAGCGGCCGTTCGGCGCCTTCAATTCCAGAAGCGAGGAGAATTGCGACTGGCCGCCGCTGCGGCGGTGATACAGCACGAGCTGCTTGGCGGTCTTCTGCGCGATCTCGTCGCCATAGTCCTCCGCGATCATCGCCAGCGACAGATCGATGCCGGCCGATATCCCCGCCGACGTCCAGACGTCGCCGTCGCGCACGAAGATGCGATCGGGCTCCAGCTTCACCTGCGGATAGGTTTTCAGAAAATGCCGCGTGCGCTGCCAATGCGTGGTGGCGCGGCGGCCATCGAGCAAGCCGGCTTCTGCGAGGACGTAGGCGCCGGAGCAGACGCTGGCGATGCGGATGCCGCGTCTGGCAATCGTGCGCACGAAGCCGATCGTCTTCTCGCATATGGCAGCCTGCCGCACGCCCTCGCCGCCGGCGACGATCAGCGTCGTGATCGCGGATGCCGATTTCAGTCCTCGCGCGACGATCTCGACGCCCGACGACGAGCGCACCGGCCCTGGCGTCACCGCCAGAACCCGGATGGCGGGCGCGCCCTCGGCAAAGCGCGCCGCGATTTCGAACGCCGAAATCGGCCCGGCCGCGTCGAGCAACTGGAAATCCGGAAACACGAGAACGCCGATCATGATGCTTGCCTGTATTGGGTCGATGTCCTGAAATGAGGGAAAAATGCCATTTCGGACACAAAGCGACCATGGCAGGATGCGCTTCGTCAAGCCAAATTTTCCGGAGGTCACGATGTCCGCGCCGTCTCCAACACCCACGCCGCTGCAAATCGGTCTCGTGCTGTTCCCGCGCGTCACGCAGCTCGACTTCACCGGTCCCTTGCAGGTGTTCTCCAGCCTGCCCGGCGCCAACGTGCATTTGATCTGGAAGCGGATCGAGCCGGTCACGAGCGATTCCGTGCTGGTGCTGACGCCGACCACGACCTTTGCCGACTGCCCGCAGCTCGACGTCATCTGCGTGCCCGGCGGGTTCGGCACCGACGACATGATCAACGACGAGGAGATGCTGGCCTTCCTGCGCAAGCAGGCGCCGGGTGCAAAGTACATCACCTCGGTTTGCACAGGATCGCTGGTGCTCGGCGCCGCCGGCCTGCTCAAGGGCTATCGCGCGGCGACGCACTGGACGGCGATGGATTTCCTAAGCGCGTTCGGTGCGATCCCGACCAAGGCGCGCGTCTGCGTCGACCGCAACCGCGTCACCGGCGGCGGCGTTACCGCGGGCATCGATTTCGCTCTGACGCTGGTCTCGCTGCTGCACGACCAGAAGACCGCGGAGGCGATCCAGCTCCGGCTCGAATACAACCCGGCGCCGCCGTTCAATTCCGGCTCACCCGACACCGCGCCGCCGGAAGTACTGGCCTTCATGAAGGACCGGATTGCGCAAGCGCAAATCCGCCGCGGCGAGATGATCGATCGCGCCGCCGCACGGCTGGGGTAGCGTCGTTTGCATTCGTGTCCCGGACGCGGCGCGGCACGAAAGTGACGCGACGCAGAGCCGGGACCTACGCTCACATGGGTCCCGCTCTGCGGTGCATCGTTACACGCTGCACCGCGTCCGGGACACGTGACCGCCGTCACAGCAGAAAAAGGCCGCCTGGTTTCCCAGACGGCCTTTCCTGTCCTACGGCAGCCACACATTAGCGGGCGATTTCAGAACCTCTGCACCGGGGGCCTATCTCCCGGCCGTGTCCTACTCGGTGACCGCTGCAAATCGGGACAGTCGCGACTGGAGCCCGACACCGACGCGATGGTTTCCCATCTCCGTAAGATGGCTACATTGAGCCGCGATACCGCGGATGACGCAAGACGGCTGCGGCGGATGTCCCCGCTGATCCCGTTATTCACAGACCTGGATCAAGATCCAACGAGACCTCGCGGCGCGTGCGGATTGCCGATCGTCCGGGGCACGATCATCGTTGCGCGGCCTCGCTGCCCTTATCAGGCCGCGCTAGTTGCGCGAAAACGACGGCGTGCACAATCAGGAACATCGGCACCAGCACGGTCGGAATCAGCGACCACGGCAGCATCTGCACCGCTTCCGAGCCTGCCCCGGCGTGGATCAACTGCAGCGGCGAGCCGTTCGCCGAGATGACGCCAAGTGCGATCGCGACCACGAGATCGAGCATACCGAATGCGTTCCAGGCCCAAACCAGCGCTTTGCCTTGCCCGCGTAGCGCGAGCCAGGCCACTGGCAACGCGAGCACGCCGGTGATGATGTCGCCCCAGCCTGCCGAATATGGAAATGGGCCGCCAAGCCGGCCTTCGGCCGCGAGCAGGATGAAGAATCCTCCCGCGACGCGCCAGACGTTGAGACCGATCAGAAACGGCATCGGCATCCCGAGCAGTGAAGCTCGCACGGGCGCGGAAATCGACGTCGCAACGGCAGTCGCGACCAGCGGAAATGCGATCACGGTGCCGATCATCAGGGGGCCGAGCGGACTGGCGCCGCGGAATTGGTTTGCGGCCGCGAGCGCGGCGGCCAGCCCCGTCCACAGACCGGCGCCGACGGACACGGTGATACGCTGCGATGTGCTGATCGGCATCGCGCCGGTAAGCGCATTGACGCTGACGATGATGGCGGCGACGAGCACGATGGTTCCGATGAAGTCGAGCATGTTATCTCTCCTTTGCGTGTATCTACACCTATCGAGATGAAGGAAATTTCGGCCGAGGGCCTTTAGCGTTTCATCCCAGATTTCGAGAACTCAAGAGCTTCAGCGCGGCCTCACCATCCGTGCCGAGCAGCTTGCCGATCTGCGCCTGCGCCCTCGACCAAAAAGGAAAGCTGCGGCGCACCACGTTCCTGCCCTGCGTGGTAATGCCGACCATGCGCGCGCGCGGATCGTCGCCCGTTTTGATCGAGATCCAACTTTCCTGCTCGAGCCGCGTTAGGTTGCGGGTCAGCGTGGTGCGCTCCATGCCGAGAATGCCGGCCAGCCTGCCGATCGGCACCTCCCCTCGCAGCATCAACTGCGACAGGATCGTGAACTGGGTGATCCGAATTCCGGATTCCTGCATGTAGGAATCGTACAGCCGCGTGATCTTTCGCGCGGCCTGCCGCGATGCCAGACAGAAACAGCCGGCGGCGGCCATATAGTCAGCGGTGTCGGGGACATTCGGCTGCTTCATAAGGAGGGTGTATACACCTATTTTGATCCGCAAGAGCCCTTAGAGGGCCTGTCGCTAAACTAACCGTGAAGTCAGCTTCCCGGCGTCCAGGGCTGATAGTCGCCGGTCGCCTTGGGGCGGCGGCCGCTGGCGAGCGTCGAGCCGGAGGGGCGGTAGGCCGCAGGCGTGCCGGTCAGGTTCGGCACATGCGACTTTTCCCACTCGCGCGGCGTGTAGCTCTCTTCGGTCGGCGGGGTATCGACAACGTGATGTAGCCAGCCATGCCATGACGGCGGCACCCGGCTCGCCTCGGCATACCCGTTATAGATCACCCAGCGGCGCTCGAAGCCCAGCGTCGGATCGATCTTGCCGCCCTTGGTGCGGTAGTAGCGGTTGCCCTGCTCGTCCTGGCCGACCAATTCGCCGAACCGCCACGTCCATAATTGCGTGCCGAACGTCTGGCCGTTCCACCAAGTGAAAAATTTCAGCAGAAACAGCTTCATGAGAGCTCGGCCGGTTCGAGATGTCGTGCCGCTCTGATGCCACCGGCGGCACGGATTGTCCAGACAAAGGCTGATACCGCGGCTCGGTTGCCGGTAACCGCGAATGCGCCCTCGCCCAGTCGCGAAATCGGCGCAATCCGTTCATTCCGGGTACAGTTCCGACCTGACAGGCTGAGGTTGCGGGCAGTCAATAGGCGAGCTCGGGAACGTCCGCCCCGTGAAGGGGTTAGGCACCTATATTCCCGCAAATGGAGCCGACAATGATCAGTCTGAAAGTTTTGAGTACCGCCGCGGCGATAGCGCTGCTCCTGCCAGTCGTAACGCCGAGCCAAAGCTCAGCCCAGGGTCAGCCGGCCGGCGTCACGGCCGGCGGCGGCGGTGCTGGCCCACGAGGCGCTGGCGGCTTTAGCGGTGGCGGCGGTGGCGCGGCTATCGGCGGTGGCGGTGGCTTTAGAGGCGGTGGCGGCGGCGCCGTCGCGCCCGGCGGTGGCGGCTTTAGAGGTGGCGGCATGGCCGTCGCACCCGGTGGAGGCGGCATCAGAGGTGGCGGCGTGGCCGTTGCACCCGGCAGTCCCGGCTTCAGGGCTGGCGCCGTTGCCAGCACGGAAGGCCGCGGAACTGGCTTTGTCCGGCCCGCGCCCGGCGTCGGTGGTGGCACCGTCGCGGGTGGCACTTGGCATGGCGGCCGTCACTTCCATCATCGCCATCATCGCCACCGTCACGGAGGCTTCTGGCCGGGCTTCGCGATCGGCGCTGGCATCGGGTCTGCTTATGGCTACTACGGCAGCCCCTATTATTACGATGATCCCTATTATTACGACGAGACCGTAGTCGCCGCGGCGCCCCCGGTCGGTGATGATGCCGTGGCGTATTGCATGCGGAGGTACAAGTCCTACGACCCGGCGTCAGGAACGTATCTTGGCTATGACGGGCAACGTCATCCCTGCCCGGCGCAATAGCAAGACATAGTGAGTTCGAAGGGCGGCGCATTTCGATGCGCCGCTCTTTTCGTTTGAAATGCTTACGAGCGCAACGCCACCGCGACGCCGCCAAGCGTAAACACCAGTGCCGCGACCTCGCGCAGGCCGAGCGGCTCGCCCAGCATCGACGCCGCTGCAAGCACCCCGATGACAGGCACCAGCAAGGTTCCGATTGAGGCTGTCGCCGCCGGGAGCCGCTCGAGCGCAGCAAACCAGCACACGTAGCACAGGCAGAACTGGATCAGCGTCATATAGAGCAGCGACGCCCAGCCGACGGATGACAGATCAGCCAGTTGCGGCTGCTCGACCAGGAGACCCACGGTGGCGATCGGCAGGCAGCCCAGCCCGATCTGCCAGGCGGCCAGCGACAGCGGCGGCATCGCCAACGGAAAATGCTTGGTCAATACCGTTCCAAGCCCAACGCACACCGCGCCTGCCAGCGCGCAGGCGATGCCCGGCAATTTCTCGACGCTAGCCTCGATGCCGTTGCCGCCAATCAGCACGGCGATGCCGGCAAGCGCGACCGTGAGAGCGACGGCGCGGAGCGGCGACAGCCGCTCGCCGAGGATCGGCCGTGCCAGAAACGCCACCCAGACCGGGATCGATATCCCGAGCACGGCGGCCTCGCTGGCGTTGAGCCACAATAGCGCCAGCCCCATGAACGCGACCCAGCCGCCGATCGTGAGCATCGAGACCAGCAGCAACCGCAGCCACATGAGACGGGGCACGTTCAATTTCTGCCGGCGCGCGAGCGCAAACAGCGCCAATGCCGCGGCGCCGACGATGCCGCACAGACCGCGCGAGGACAACGGCGGCCATTCGGTCAATAAATGTTTCATGATTGGAAAGTTGAGGCCCCACCCCACTGACGTGATGGCGAGCAGGATGAGCCCGAGTGGCGACAGCCGGGCGGCAGCGGCGCGCCTCGCATGGTTGATCGGCGACATCGTGGAATTGGATCCGGAACCGGCGTTGTTCTCGTTCTGATACAGCGAAACGGAATTGCTCTCGGCAACTAATATGTGCACTCTACCATACAGACGACCTGTCGGAGTTTCGACTTAATCGTCACATGGGTCGCGCGATTCACCTGGTCGCCGCCCGAGGAAGAAGGAATCATCGTGCCGCGCGTTCTCGTGGTCGATGACGACCCGATGGTGTGCGTTGCCATCGAGGTTTGTCTGACGCGCAAGGGTTTCGAGGTCACCGTTGCCGACGGTGGTGAAGCGGGAATGCGCGCGCTCGAAACGTCCGATTTCGACGTCATGCTGATTGATGTGTTCATGCCGCATATGCGCGGCTTCGAATCGATCCGGATGTTCCACGAGCGCAAGCCGGACTTACCGATCGTCGCGATGTCGGGCTACGCCTTCGCCAACACCGAACGCGCACCGGATTTCCTGCGGATGACCATCGAGCTCGGCGCGGCATGCTGCCTGCGCAAGCCCTTCACGCCGGACGCCTTGTTGACCTCGGTCAATCAATGCATCACCAAACCGAAAGCTTCCGCGCAGCAATCGAAATCGTGAAGTAAACAACTGGCAATGCCCTCGCAGCGTCTCATTCTCGGAATTGGCCTCGCTATCCTCCTCATTATCGGCGCTGCCTCGATCGGTCTCGACCTCAAGTCGCGGTCCGATAACGCCTCGGTCGACCGCGCGCTTGGAATCCTCAGCAAGATCTCGGACATGCGCCCGCTGCTGCGCCGGGCGGAGAGCGCGGCGCGCGCTTTTGCGCTGTCGGGCGATCAGGAATTCGCCAGGGACTACCGCGAGGCCAACGACGCCATCCTGCCAGCGCTGGCGGCACTGATCGAGGCGGTCAAGGACAATCCCACCGAACGGCAGTTGATCGAAGAGACCAAGGCGCTGGTCGAGCGCCAGATTGCCGTCAATGGCGAGTTGATCAGGCTCCGGAATGCGGGAGATAGCGCCGCCATCGCGGCTCTCGTCAGCCAGGAAGACCGCGCGGCGACGGCGGCGATCGCCGGAAACCTTGCAAAGGCGGTTGCGGAAGAGCGCCGGCTGCTTTTTGCCAGACGCGCCGAATCCGAAACCAACGGGACGCTGCTGCTGGCGATCGACCTCGCCGGCGTCCTGCTGATTCTGGTTCTCGCCACCCTTCTGACGGTCTCAACCCGCCGCTCGCGCCGGGAACTGCAGGATTCGCTGAGCGCCACCAGGGCCACCAACGAGGCGCTGGAGGCCGCGGTCGCCGAGCGCACCGAGCATCTGGTTGCCGCGCATGACGAACTCAGGCTTTCGGCCGCCGTCCTGCGCAGCACCTTTCACAGCATGGCGGAGGCGGTGCTCGTCATCGACACCAGGGGCGAGGTTCTGCTCTCGAACCCGGCCGCCGAGAAGATGCTGCGCTACCGGCCGGGCATGACGGTCGAGCACTTGCGCTCGCTCAGCGCGGTTTTCCATGCCGACGGTGTCACGCCGCTACCTGTCCATGATATGCCCGCCTCGCGCGCGCTGCGCGGCGAAGCGTTCGACGCCACCGAAATCGTGCTGCGCCCGCTCAGCGGCAATCCGCCCGTCCATCTCGTGATCAGCGGTCGGCCGCTGCGCGATGCCTCGGGCGCCATCAGCGGCGCGGCGCTGGTCTATCACGACATTACGGCGTCGCGCGAAACCGAGCACAAGCTGCAGCAGGCGCAAAAGCTCGATGCCATCGGTAAGCTCACCGGCGGCGTCGCGCACGACTTCAACAACATGCTGACCGTAATCACCGGCACCACCGAAACGCTGGTGGCTAACCTTGCGCATGAGCCGGCGTTGCAGAAGACCGCCGAACTGATCGACCAGGCGGCGGAGCGCTGCAGCGAGCTGATTCAGCATCTGCTCGCCTTCGCCCGCCGCCAGCCGTTGCAACCGCGCAACGTCGACATCAACGCGACCGTGCTCGATATCGCAAAACTGCTTCGCCCGACGCTCGGCGAGCAGATCGAGGTCAACTCCATTCTCGAACAGGAAGTGGCGATTGCGCATATCGACGCGTCGCAGCTCGCCAACTCCCTGCTCAACATGGCGATCAACGCGCGCGATGCGATGCCGAACGGCGGCAAGCTGCTTTTGGAGACGCGCAACGTCGTGCTCGACGAGGCCTATGCGCAGGCCAACCCGGACGCAAAGCCCGGTCCCTATGTGATGCTCGCGGTCAGCGACACCGGCGCCGGCATGCCGCAGGAGGTGCTGGATAAGGTGTTCGAGCCGTTCTTCACCACCAAGGAGGTCGGCAAGGGCTCAGGCCTCGGCTTGAGCATGGTGTACGGCTTCGTCAAACAGTCCGGCGGGCACATCCGGATCTACAGCGAGGTCGGCCACGGCACCACGATCAAGCTCTATCTGCCTCCTGCCCGCGGCCAGGTCGAGGTCGCGCCGCCGGCGGCAGCGCCACTGCCGCATGGCAGCGAGACCATCATGGTGGTGGAAGACGACGCGCTGGTGCGCAACTTCGTCACCACGCAATTGCAGAGCCTCGGTTACCGCACGGTGGCCGCCGCCAACGGACCGGCGGCGATGAACCTGATCGAAGGCGGTCAGGCGTTCGATCTGCTGTTCACCGATGTCATCATGCCCGGCGGCATGACCGGACGCGAACTCGCGGACAAGGTGCTGAAGCTCCGGCCCGGCATCAAGGTGTTATATACGTCCGGCTATACCGACAATGCGATCGTGCACCAGGGCCGGCTCGATTCCGGTGTGCTGCTGCTGACCAAGCCGTATCGGAAGTCGCAGTTGGCGAACATGGTACGGCGCGCGCTGTCGGGGTAAGCACGGCGCAAGCCCCTCCTCTCGCAGCGTGTCTTCAATGCCGACTTGATGTATGAACGAATGAGACGTTGGACGGGATTCGAGGGAAGGGCCAAGGCTAGTGGCCGACGTGATCTACAAGCGCTGCTATTTCGATTGGGGCGGACGATGCGCCTACTGCGACGTTGGACTGCCCCGGATAAAGACGGGCGGCAAGGTCAAGGCCAGCATCGACCATTTCATCCCGCTCTCAAGGGGAGGCCAGAATGGCAGGAGCAACCGCGTGCTGTCCTGCTATCCCTGCAATCTCGCCAAGGGCGACACCGACCCGCGCGAGACCAATCAATGGCCCCACGTCGAACGGCGCCTCGCCGAGATCGCCGCTTCGCCGCTCATCAGCCACGGGAAGCTCAAACAGCTTATTCCCGAATTGGTGAAGCAACTTGCCGTAGGGGCGTGATCCGCACAAGAAGGGCCGCGTTGGCGCTGATCGGGCAACCTGCGCATTGCCGCGCGCCAAAATTCTCAGTGGTCCATTTGACGATATTCGCAAAATCGACTTCTGCAGCAGCGCCGAAGCGGACGCGCCATTTCCGCTCGGCCATTGGCGGACCTATCCGGCGGTCTTGGAAATGACTTTCTCCGAAAGATCATTCAAATAGGCTCGCAGCTCTTCGACATCTCCGAATTCTTTGAATTCGCCTCGATCCAGTGCACCAACACCGGCCCGTGCTGCTGATCGCAGGGCCTTCAGCTTGCTCGCGTCTTCTCCGCCGTGGCGCGCCATTCTCAACTACGCTCCCGTCACTGCGCGCCGGATCCGCCCGCCACGATCTTCTCGTTCAGCTTTTGATCGACGATCTCGACCGTGCGGTCGATCTCGGCGCTGGGCGCGCCGAGCTGATGCGAGATCAGCTTCACGAGCAAGTCGACGCGCTCGATGAACGGCGCGCCGGCGGCGACCGCGCGGGCCGCCGATGACGGCTTGAGCAGACTTTCGGCCGCCTTGGCGTACTTCCCGAACGGCACCTGGTCCTGCGGGTCGGCGCCCAGGCGCCGGGCGATGCCGTCGACATGGTCATAGATCGATTGCGAGAGTTTCAGATCGCCGTGCACGGCGTCGCGGATCGACTGCGGATCGTTCGGCGTGATGCAGCGGTAGTTGCCGGTCAGCAGCATCGACCATTTGGCGAGCGGCACGAACAGCGAGTCGAACACTTTCAGCTTCACCGGAACGTCATGGCCGTCCAGCGTCACCGCATCGATATCAGCTTCCAGCTCGCGAAGCAGCTTGTTGTGCTTCTCGTCGGCAAAGGCGGCGGCCTTGAAGTTGGTCGGCAATCCGACAAGAAGGACGTTCGCCGCCTCTTCCGGCGGGCGGAAGGCCTGCGGATCGGGTGAGCACAGCGTCACCAGCCCCGGCTCGAACCGCTCCCACACCTGCGCATTGGTATAGGCCTCCTCGAGGTCCATGTCCGCCAGTGCCGGGATGCGCTTGAGATAGGGTAACGGCGGCATGTTCATGATCGACAGACAAGGCAGTTTTGCCTCGGCGATCTTGATCATCAGAACCCGGATCGTGTGGTTGGCGTATTGCGGCTCCTGCATCGCAAGACCGACCAGATCGTAACGGGAAAGATCGACGTCTTGAGGCGGGGTCGCATCCAGCTTGCCGGGCAGGTCGCGCGAAAAAATCGCGCGGTGCACCGCCTCGTCGCGCAGCTTGATGCGAACTTCGGTGCCGTCGCGGTTGATGAGCTCTGCCGTCTTCTTCCGGCACACCAGGGTCACGTTGTGACCGGCCATCAAAAGCTTCGTCGCCAGCAAGGAGCCGTACGAGGCCCCAAGGATCAGAATGTTGCGCGCCATACTCTCTCTTTCACGGATAAAACCAGGCCTATCCAGACCTGGCACCCATTATGCCAGAACTATCTCAGCAGGAGGCCTACTGCAAACTGGGAGATATTACAATCAGATAGCGGCTCCCAATTTTACCCTTCGGCTACGCCGTCGGGAGGCAGTTGGCCGAGAAGGCGATCAGGCTTCGGCCTGTCGTAAAAGCTGCTTTATCCATCGGGCTATACACGACAGCGATCTGCATCAGGGCTGCCTCGCCGCCTCGCCCCAACGTGCTGTGCTAACCAAGCCCGATCAAAAATCCAATTGGGGCACTGAAGGCTGGCACCGCTTAAGCAACCATCGGCAGAGTGGGTCGTGTGCCCTGCGGCGATGACGCCTGGACCGCCGAGGAAACGCCATCAAGAGAATAACCCAGCTCAGTAAGTGCCACGTCAATATCCGCCAAGGTGTCCGTGTGCTGCGATCATGACCATACCCAAATGAAAGGTAAGAAGTTGGCACTGCACGAATGCAGCGAACGATCTGGATCATCCGCTTTGCCAATGATGTTGTACGGTAGATTGGACGCCGATAGAAAAATAGACTTAGTGAAAAATGGAGCGCGCAATGAGGACGATCATCCTTGTTCTTTTGTCTCTCGCGATTTCATGTGAAATGTCTCTTGCGCAGCAACTAAGCCGGTTCTGTATTGGAGAAAGACGTTGCCCGGTCGGCGGTCACACGCTGTACCCGTGTGGGTCGGATGCTGATGCTATTGCTGAGGAGCTCTGCACGGTTCGGCTGGGAGGCGGCCAGACAAAAGTGCTCCCGCATCAGCTCCGGAAGGATGGCATGAAGGCCGGTAAACGATGCGGATACGCTTGGTACAGCGTGACTTGTATGAAGAATTAGTCAGGTTAGGCATACGCCCAAGCCTGATTTCTTTCTCCGATCATGGCGCCGTAATCGTCGCAACTCTTCTGCCGCCCCAGCGCCCGGCAAACATGTAGCGAGCATTAGTTTCGCAACGCCGTCATCTGGAAACTGAGCAAGGATTTCGCGGTAGCGACGCGCAGCGCCTTCAAGGTCTCCGGCTTTAAAATGCTTCGAAGCTAAGACCGTGTCGCCAGCACCACGCCCGCCAGCGTAAACACCAGCGCCACGATCTGGATCAGGCCGAGCGGCTCGCCGAGCGCAACCGCCGACGCCACGACGCCGATCACCGGCACCGCCATGGTGCCGATCGCGGCGACCGAGGCCGGCAGGCGGGCGAGCGCGGCGAACCAGCTCACATAGGCGATGCAGAACTGGATCACGGTCGAATAGATCAGGAGCCACCAGCCGAGCTGTGTCACCTTCTCGATCTGCGTGGTCTCGACGGCGAGGCCGATGATGACGATCGGAAAACAGCCGAGCCCGATCTGCCAGGCGGCGGCCGGGATCGGCGGCAGCGGCACCGGCAGCTTTTTCGCCAGCACCGTGCCGAGCGCAAAGCCGAACGCGCCGCCCAGCGCCATCACCATGCCCGGCAGTTTTGCGGCAGTCGCGCTAAAGCCGTTGCCGCCCATGATGGCGGCGAGGCCTGCGAATGCCATCACGAGCGCCACCGTGCGCAAAATAGTCGGCCGCTCGCCAAGCACCGGCCAGGCCAGGAGCGAAGCCCAGACCGGCATGGTGTAGGCGATCAGCGCCGCCTCGCTCGCCGGCAGCCACAACAGCGCCAGCCCCATCAGCACCATCCACCCCGTGACATTGAGCAGCGCGGCGAGCATCAGCCGCGGCCACAGATGCCGCTCGACCTTCAGGCTCTGCGAGCGCGCCAGCGCCAGCACGGCCAAAAGCGCAGCCCCGATCACGCCGGTCGAGCCGCGCAGCGTCAGCGGCGGCAGCTCGCTCAGGAGATACTTCGTGACGGGCCAGTTAAAGCCCCAGCCCACCGAGGTGATGGCGAGGAACATCAGGCCAGCAGGCGCGATCCGCGCCGGCGCGGTGGGTTTTGATTCTGTCATGGAGCCCGGCAAAGGGGGTGGAATCGGCCCTCACCTTGCCGCGTATCGGGCCTTCCCGCCACGGGCTCGGGGACATGCCAGCCCTCCCGCTCCGTAGCCGTACGTGAGTCTTTCGAACGCAATCCCGATAGCTGAAAAAATACCTGCCCTGTGAACAGCGGGACGAAGCCTGTTTCCACACCGCAGGAACAAATTTTTTGGTTGGGAATCCCTGAGGACTCACTGATACTTGGCACCATCACAGGCGCGGGAACTGCCCCTGTTATCCCTCACTTTCCACCATATTTAGTATTTGATTCAGGAACTCGTACTACTCCTTGACGGGCGCAACGGGTTTGGCCTAGCCTTATTGCTGGACGGCGCGAGTTAAGTTCTGGGTCCCGCCGATCGCTCCCAAATGGGTTCCGAACGAGCACTCCGTCAGCCGGTTGAGGCACGGATCGAGGGCTTGTCTGCCCAAAATTCGGGGGTGATCCGGGGCCTTAAAAACGAGCCGAATGGCTCAGGCGACGAGTTGCGGCGTTGAGTTGGAGCATGATCCGGAAAACGTGGGTACCGGTGATGCTCAAACCGAAGGATGGGGCTGGCCTCGCCGAAAAGCGGGACGAGCCCTTGGGGTGGCGAAGACAGAAACAGGGCCGGGTCCACCGGTAGAGCTTGCGGATCTCAGGCCCAAGGTTGTCTTCAACCTTGGTGCCGATGGTTCGCTCAATGAAACATCCGGCAACCGCAGGAAATGCGGACCGGGCAAGAAGACGGGGCACGACAACTATGCGAATCGAGCGGCGCAACACCACTTCCGGCCAGTCACCCTACGCAGGGATTGATTTCAGGCTGACGACATCGGAGATCCGCAACCCCGACGGTTCGGTCGTGTTTCGGCTCGAGAACGTCGAAGTGCCCCAGTTCTGGTCGCAGGTCGCCTCCGACGTGCTGGCGCAGAAGTATTTCCGGAAGGCCGGCGTCGCCGCGCGTCTGAAGAAGGTCGAGGAAGAGACCGTGCCGTCGTGGCTGTGGCGCTCGGTGCCCGACACCGAGGCGCTCGCCCTGCTCCCCGAAAGCGAGCGCTATGTCGGCGAGACCAGCGCAAAACAGGTGTTCGATCGCCTCGCCGGCTGCTGGACCTATTGGGGCTGGAAGGGCGGCTATTTCTCCAGCGATGAAGACGCGCAGGCGTTTTTCGACGAGCTGCGTTACCAGCTCGCCAAGCAGATGGTCGCGCCGAACTCCCCGCAGTGGTTTAACACCGGGCTGCACTGGGCCTATGGCATCGACGGCCCCGGCCAGGGCCACTATTACGTCGACTGGAAGACCGGCAAGCTGACGAAATCGAAGTCGGCCTACGAGCATCCGCAGCCGCACGCCTGCTTCATCCAGGGCATCGAGGACGACCTCGTCAACGAGGGCGGCATCATGGACCTCTGGGTGCGTGAGGCGCGCCTGTTCAAATACGGCTCCGGCACCGGCTCCAACTTCTCGCGCCTGCGCGGCGAAGGTGAGCGCCTGTCCGGCGGCGGCCGTTCGAGCGGCCTGATGAGCTTCCTGAAGATCGGCGACCGCGCCGCCGGCGCCATCAAGAGCGGCGGCACCACGCGCCGCGCGGCCAAGATGGTCGTGGTCGACGTCGATCACCCCGATATCGAGACCTATATCGACTGGAAGGTGAAGGAGGAGCAGAAGGTTGCAGCGCTCGTCACCGGTTCCAAGATCAACCAGAAGCACCTCAAGGCGGTGCTGAAGGCCTGCGTGAACTGCGAGGGCTCCGGCGACGATTGCTTCGACCCCGAAAAGAACCCAGCGCTGCGCCGCGAGATCAAGCTGGCGCGCCGCGCGCTGGTGCCCGACAACTACATCAAGCGGGTGATCCAGTTTGCGAAGCAGGGCTACAAGGACATCGAATTCCCGATCTACGACACCGATTGGGATTCGGAAGCCTATCTCACCGTCTCCGGCCAGAACTCCAACAACTCGGTCTCGCTGAAGGACGATTTCCTGCGCGCTGTGGAAACCGACGGCGACTGGAATCTGATCGGCCGCACCAACAAGAAGATCACCAAGACTCTCAAGGCCCGCGAGCTCTGGGAGAAGATCGGCCACGCCGCCTGGGCCTCGGCCGATCCTGGCCTGCACTTCAACACGACGATGAACGACTGGCACACCTGCAAGGCGTCCGGCGACATCCGCGCGTCGAACCCGTGCTCGGAATACATGTTCCTGGACGACACGGCGTGCAACCTCGCCTCCGCCAACCTGCTGACGTTCTACACCCCCTCCCTTCCCTCCCCCGCAGGCGGGGGAGGGTTGGGTGGGGGCCGCTTCGACGTCGAGGCCTATGAGCACCTGTGCCGACTCTGGACCATCGTGCTGGAAATCTCCGTCATGATGGCGCAATTCCCGTCGAAGGCGATCGCCGAACTCTCCTACGAGTTCCGCACGCTGGGCCTCGGCTTCGCCAATATCGGCGGCCTGCTGATGACCATGGGGCTGCCCTACGACTCCAAGGAAGGCCGCGCGCTGTGCGGCGGGCTGACCGCCATTATGACCGGCGTGGCGTATGCCACCTCGGCCGAGATGGCGAAAGAGCTCGGCCCCTTCCCCGGCTACAAGAAGAACGCCCAGCACATGCTGCGCGTGATCCGCAACCATCGCCGCGCGGCGCATGGCGAGAGCCGTGGCTATGAGGCGCTGGCGGTCAATCCCGTGCCGCTCGATCACGCCTCCTGCCCGCAAGCCGATGTCATCGCCCACGCCAAGGCCGCCTGGGACAAGGCGCTCGAACTCGGCGAACTCAACGGCTACCGCAACGCGCAGACGACCGTCGTGGCGCCGACCGGCACCATTGGCCTCGTGATGGATTGCGACACCACCGGCATCGAGCCTGATTTCGCGCTGGTTAAGTTCAAGAAGCTCGCTGGTGGCGGCTACTGGAAGATCATCAACCAGGCCGTTCCCGCGGCGCTGCGCGCGCTCGGCTACAGCGAAGCCAATATTGCCGAGATCGAGGCCTACGCCGTCGGCCACGGCTCGCTCTCCAACGCCCCTGGCATCAACGTCTCCACCCTGAAGGCCAAAGGCTTCACCGACGAAGCACTGGCCAAAGTGGAAGCTGCATTGCCGACCGCGTTCGACATCAAGTTCGCTTTCAACAAGTGGACGTTTGGCGAGGATTTCCTGCGCGACACGCTCGGCCTCGCGCCGGAAGCGATCGCAGCCCCCGGCTTCGACCTGCTCGCCGCCCTCGGCTTCACCAAGCGCGAGATCGAGGCCGCCAACGTCCACATCTGCGGCGCGATGACGGTCGAGGGAGCTCCACACCTCAAGGCCGAACACTATCCGGTGTTCGACTGCGCCAACCCCTGCGGCAAGATCGGCAAGCGCTACCTGTCGGTCGAGAGCCACATCCGAATGATGGCGGCCTCGCAGCCGTTCATCTCGGGCGCGATCTCGAAGACGATCAACATGCCGAACGACGCCACGGTGGAGGATTGCAAGGCAGCCTACATGCTGTCCTGGAAGCTCGCACTGAAGGCCAACGCGCTCTACCGCGACGGCTCGAAGCTGAGCCAGCCCTTGAACTCGCAGCTCATCAGCGATGATGACGGCGAGGACGATGCGGTGGAGGCGCTCTACGAGAAGCCGATGGCGGCGCGCACCGCGCAGGTCTCGGAAAAGATCGTCGAGAAGCTGGTCGAGCGCATCGTCGTGATGCGCGAGCGCGAGAAGATGCCTGACCGACGCAAGGGCTATACCCAGAAGGCGGTGGTCGGCGGCCACAAGGTGTATCTGCGCACCGGCGAGTATGACGACGGCCGTCTCGGCGAGATCTTCATCGACATGCACAAGGAAGGCGCGGCGCTCCGCTCCTTCATCAACAACTTTGCCATCGCCGTCTCGCTCGGCCTGCAATACGGCGTGCCGCTGGAGGAATATGTCGACGCCTTCACCTTCACCCGCTTCGAGCCGGCCGGCCCCGTGCAGGGCAACGACTCGATCAAGTATGCGACCTCGATCCTCGACTATGTGTTCCGCGAGCTCGCGGTCAGCTACATGTCGCGGTTCGACCTCGCCCATGTCGATCCGACCGAGTCGAATTTCGACGCGCTCGGCAAGGGAGTCGAGGAAGGCAAGGAGCCGTCCGACCAGGGCCAGCAGGCCACCAAGTATCTGTCCAAGGGACTGACCCGCTCGCGCACGGATAATCTGGTCGTGATGCGCGGCGGCGATGTGGATGCCCGCGGCTCCCACAACGTCACCGCGATCGGCGGCCACGGCCCCAGCGCCCGCGTCTCCGACGCGCACGAAGGCGCAGTCGCGCTGAAGCAGGAATCTCAGCACGACCTGTCCCCGACGGAAAAGCTGGAAGCGATGAAATGGAGCAAGGCCGGCAGCGCGGCAGTCGCCGTCGCCCCATCCAAGGCCGAACGCCGGGCGGAAGCCAAAGCCAAAGGCTACGAAGGCGAGATGTGCTCGGAGTGCGGCAACTTCACGCTGGTGCGGAATGGGACCTGCATGAAGTGCGATACGTGTGGCAGCACGACGGGGTGTTCGTGAGCTAAGAGTAAAGAAGAGCGGTGGGGCCATCTAAAGGATGGCCCCAGTTTTATTGATGAGGTTCGAATTGCCTAATCATCTCGTCAGAGTTGGTGATGTTCACAAGCGCCAAATTTCGCAACTTCAAATCGCTAAGAGAGTTCACCGTTCCGTTACGGCGAGTGAACATATTGGTTGGACCCAACAACGCTGGAAAATCTAGCGTTCTCGATGCCTTTCGCGCGCTGAGTGCTGCGCAAACGTTCGCTAGCAGAAGGAACCCTTCTCCAATCAACGTTGGGCGTGAAACGGTTTTTGGATATGAAATACCTAGAAGTCTGATTCCTATATCACTGGATAACATTCACTCCGACTACGATTCTGATCGGGAAACGTCGGCAACTTTTGAGCTAGCGAACGGCAATCGCCTGAAGTTGCAATTTCTCAACAACTCTCGATGCATTCTCACGGCTGAAACTACCGGCAAGCAGGTTCAAAATACATCAGGCTATAAGCGCAACTACCCAATATCGATCGCTCTTTTTCCTACCCTTGGACCGCTAGAGGAAGAAGAGGACTTAGTAGATCCTAACTACCTACGTCGTTGGCAAACGACACGACGTTCAAATCGTCTATTTCGTAATATCTGGTACCAACGCAACGAGAGATTTGCCGAGTTCAAGACATTAGTCGAGGACACTTGGCCGGGGATGACAATTTCACCCCCGGAGAGGCAGGGATTTACCCCTCCTCGCCTGTCAATGTTTTGTACCGAAGCTCGCGTTGACCGCGAGGTATCATGGGCGGGCTTCGGATTTCAGGTTTGGCTACAACTTCTAACTCACTTTCTCGGCGCTCGTGATGCGACGACAATGGTAGTCGACGAGCCAGAAATATATCTTCACCCCGACCTACAAAGACGGCTATTTCTGCTGCTTAGATCGTCAGGAAAGCAGCTGATCATGGCGACACATTCATCGGAGATTGTAAATGAAGCTGAGCATGAAGACATCCTTCTGATTAGTAGGACCAAAAAATTTGCGCGGAGGATTGGAGATATAGAGGGCCTCCAAGAAGCACTTTTCACCATTGGGTCTGGCCAAAATATTCATCTTGCACGGCTGTCGAGGGGAAGAAAAATACTCTTCTTTGAAGGCGACGATATTCGGCTAATGAAAAAATTTGCTGCGAGGCAAGGCTTGAGAAACTTCGAAAATGAGACAAATGTAACAGTTGTCCCTCTCGGCGGATTCTCTCATCGTGAAAAAATCGCAGATGCCGCTTGGACGTTCGAAAAAGTGCTAAGAGCTGAAATCGCGATTGCAGCGGTTCTAGACCGAGACTATCGCTGCCCGGAAGAGATTGACCAAATCAGGGGCTCTGTACCGCAATCTATCCCCAATTTCTTCATCCTTGATCGCAAGGAGTTGGAGAATTACCTCTTAGATCCGGCTGCCATAACGTGCGCCATAAATGATCGGTTGGGAAGCCAACCGAATCGATCAAGATCAGATTTAACACTAGCTGAGGTCGAGTCGATCTTGAACACGATAGCGGACAATTCGAAATCGATTTTGCTAAGCCAGATCGCAGCGCACCGAGTGCGATTTTTTGAAGGCAGGACGCGGAATGATGCCTCAACAGTCTTCAACGAAGCCATCGCCTACCTCGATAGCAGGTGGACGTTTATTTCTGACAAGCTCGCCGTCGTTCCCGGAAAGCAATTTTTGTCGTCACTCAACACGTATCTTCAATACGATCTGGGCATCTCTATCACGGCCACTCAAATACTGAGACACCTTGTATTGCCACCGACGTGCGACCTGAGAGCAATTCTCATTGCGCTGGATGCATTTTCTGCGACAAACAGGGCTTAGGAAGCGTTGGGCGGATTAGTGAGTAGCCTGGATGAGCGAAGCGATATCCAGGACTAGCCTGACATCACCGGATATCGCTTCGCGCATCCAGGCTACGCTCGCTACCATCCGCGCGACTCTCGCCATTGATGGACTTAGCTTTCTAATCAGTCTGGCAGGTCTTGCCCGCGCAGGAAATTCAAGTCGACAACAATATCGTGGCAGACCTTCGTAACCTCCTTGACCTCTGGCAAACTAAAAACGTTCTCACCGTGCTGGCCGCGGTCGAACTCATCTAGGTGTTCCAAGTTTTGCCGGACGACGCCGACTCTATAGGCCTGCCGGGGCTGCCCATTGAAGGCGCCTTGCCAAGTTTCCCCATGGACGAGGAAATTCCGCTTCGAGTGCAACGTCGCGAGATTCTTGTACACCCTCTCGACTATCGGTCGTTTCTCGAAGGGGACGGCCCCGAACTCTACCCACTTTTTGAACCAATCGACTTTTGGTCCGAACGTCAGCCGAGAATATTCGTCAAACAGATACTCGATCGGTGCATCGTTGATTAGATCAACGTACAGCAGCATTGTAAACTCAACACGACCCATTTCGGTCAGGAATTCACCAAGAGCTTTATGAAAACGGTCTAGGCTTCGCTTCGAACTCAGCTTGGCGCGCCTTCTCCTTCGCGCTCGCTTCGTCAATCGGCTGCTGGTCATCTGTGCGCCTCAAGAGAGCTCATAGGGCGGATCAGGGTAGCAAGCGTAGGGCGGATTAGCCGAAGGCGTAATCCGCCATTCCAAGTGACCAACTCGGCGGGTACGCTTCGCTAGCCCGCCCTGCTCACTCCTGAAGCGGCACCACAGCTTTGTTCGCTATCCGACTCTATTTTGTTCGAAAGGAACGAATCGTATCAGCGCAAATCAGCGCGGGCCAATCCCTAACAACACGTTTGCCGGATAACGGGAAAGAGCGGACATTCGCCGTTGCGAGCCCCTGCGAATCGGCCGAGTCTCGGATGACATGGGGTGATTCGTGCTGGCTGAAACTACCGATCAATACCTGCAAAGCCTCAATCCGGAACAGCGCCGGGCCGTCGAGCACGGCATCAGCGCGGATGGAACTATCGGCGCTCCGCTTCTTGTCATCGCCGGCGCAAACCGGAAAATGTTCGCTCGCTCTTCCCCTTACCGTACCGCTCTTCACCCAAGAGCGGACGTCCAGGCTGCCTAACTGGACTTCCGCTAAATAGGCGACATCAGATACCTTGTTGCCGCCGCCTCAGTCAGGATTGCCAACTTGTGCAGGGTTTTTCATTCGCTCTAGCTCATAAGCCGACCTTTCTGCAGCCCACAGAACGTATTGGGAGTAGCTAATTGGAAACGAAGCAAGTCGGTACAGGCCGTCGTCTGACGAGTAGATCACTGCCGTGTACTCTCGGCGACGTTGATCAGGTGTGTGGGGATAGACGAATTCTCGGTTGTCGCTTCGCAGCCCCATTCGGACATCGAACACTTGTCCAACCTCAGCGCTGCCTCGTTTGACTTCTGTGACCTTGATGCGGGTGAAAAGAATGTCGTTGGTACAGCCTTCGCAGTGACGACCACCTAGCCAGCTTGCCCGTTCCAAAAAGCGCACCTTTGCGACGACAACATCCTTTGCCTCGGCGGGAAGTTTGATTGGTACGTCAGCAGCGTCCGAAGTTTGGTCAAGAAAGGAGGCGACCGGCGAATTCGGTTCGGCGGCTATCGCCAAACGCGCCGCGTCGACTGCGAAACCAGCAATCGCGATCAATGCAATAGTGAGCTTACCCAACCTCATTTATTCTCTCACATCTTTAAGTGGTTGGTAAGCGATAATACTCCAAATTCGGCAAGTATCAAACGTGCGATGTCCGCTTCGGGGTCAAAAGCGTCGTTTTCACCGTCCGACGAAGACTTCCGGTGTACCCCGGTGAACGGACATCGCCAGGGCCGGTCGGCATGTCTCAAACGGGCCATAAGCGGAATACGCCAAACACCAATGATCTGGGCTAGTATGTTCTCCTTGGCCGCAGATAATAGGAAGGTCACATGACGCACTACATTATCTACTTCAACCAGCAATGGGTCGGTGATCACTCCGAAGAGTGGTTTCAGTCTCGCGGACCGTTGGCTAGGGCAGTCGTGGCCGAGATGAAGGAAGCGGGCGTGCTCATCTTCGCCGCGGGAGTAGATGAAGATCTGAGCAAGGCTTTTAGTGCTAATAACATCAGCGGCGAACTGCAGTTTAGCGAAGGTCGGTATTCCAACGCCCCGGAGTATCTCGGTGGCTTCACGGTCGTTGATGTCTCCGAGCAAGAGTCGGCGAAGTTTTGGGCCGGCAAGCTCGCAATCGCTTGTGGCTGGCCGCAAGAGGTCCGGCCACTCCATGTGTGACGGCTGCAGGATGTGAGTCCGAACCTACGCTGAGGTCGATGGCTGATCGTCTCGCGTCGTTCATGATGACTGGCTTGGATCACAAGCGGCGGTAGAGGCGAGCATGGACCTGCGTCCGGTCTGCCCCTGCCAGCCGACATGACAAAGGCTTGTGCGGTGTTCGGCTTAGGGCCAACAGCTGCCATCGATGCACCCGCCCGGACCGTCACCAGTTCTAGTCCCGCGGGAGGGATCAGAATTAGGGGCCGACGTACCTGAGGCGGCTTACGTCGGATTGTCCCTGCTCGGGGAATTCGAGTGTCGGCGTGACATGGCCGACGAGTATGCCGGGCGTCACTCTTGTCTTGATGTACTTCGTCTCGCCCGCTGCCAATTGGAACGTAACCGCATTTTCGACCTCGGTTGCCGTTGTTACGGCGTATTTCCCCGGGGGGCGGTCGACATAAGAGAACCCGCCGGGCACAGATCTGCCGACGACTTCGTTGTTCATCCGAATCTCGGGCTGAATAGCCGCCCCCGTCAATTCGGACGGCCGGGTGAAGTAGACACGGCCGAAACCCGGCTTCAATGCCGGGATCTGCAAGGGCGCTTCATCGACGCCACGTGGACTCGCGCAACTGGCCAGCAAAAATCCGACAAACACAAGGGGCAGCGCCCCGATCTTCGACCCCATATGCCCCGTCTCGATATTGAAAGTGCCCAGTTCCCAAATCGACGGCAAACAACAAACGGCTGGCAATTGCCTTGTTGTTTCCTCGCCCCCAAGCACTCAATTAGGCATACACGCTTCGATTGTGCAACATTTTTCGCTCCGCGCGATCTCCGCGACTGCGCGCGAGCAAATCGCCCTCGATGTCGATGAAGAGGATGAGCACCAAAAAAATCTGACAATGGTCCGCTATGGGCCAAGGCAATGATCAAGCTGATGGACGCGTGTGCAAAGAAGCCCGTCGTCAGAAAACCGCCCCCTTGTACGATTCCGTCACCAAGATTAGCGAGACAGTAAATTTCTGCATCACGTCTTCGGGCACCTTTGCTTCGGCGGTGAAGCTTGTGCGGGTCACTGCTCCGCTTGCGCCTGCGCGGGTCACGGGCAACCGCAAAGACACGAACACGCTGATCATATCGATGGGGCGACCTGACATAAAGGACGGTAAGGTGGCTGGGCCATCTGCTGCGATGAATCAGCAAGTTCGGTCATCGTTGCTACAACAAGCCATTATCAATGCGCCGCCACGGATTGACCGATAACCGGCAGCAAGCGTAAGGCGGACTAGCCGAAGGCGTAATCCGCCGATCCGAGTGACCAAGTCGGCGGGTTACGCTTACGCTAGCCAGCCCTACTCACTCCTGAAGCAGCACCACAGCTTTGTTCGCCATCCGACTCTGTTTTGTTCGAAAGGAACGAATCGTATTAGCGCAAATCAGCGCGGGCCAATCCTTAACAACGCGTTTGCCGGATAACGGGAAAGAGCGGACATTCGTCGTTGCGACCACCAGCGAATCGGCCGAGTCTCCGATGACATGGGGTGATTCGTGCTGGCTGAAACTACTGATCAATATCTGGAAAGCCTCAATCCGGAACAGCGCCGGGCGGTCGAGCACGGCATCAGCGCGGATGGAACTATCGGCTCGGCGCTGCTCGTCATCGCCGGCGCGGGATCCGGGAAGACCAACACGCTCGCTCATCGTGTGGCCCACCTGATCATCAGAGGTGCCGACCCGCGCCGCATGCTGCTGATGACGTTTTCACGCCGTGCCGCCGCCGAGATGACGCAGCGGGTCGAGCGTATCGCGCGCCGCGTGCTCGGCGACAAGGCCGGTATCATGACGGAGGCGCTGACCTGGGCCGGCACCTTTCATGGCATCGGGGCAAGGCTGCTGCGCGAACACGCCGAGAGCATCGGCTTCGATCCGGCCTTCACCATCCATGATCGGGAGGATTCGGCAGACCTGCTCAACCTGGTGCGTCACGAGCTCGGATTTTCAAAGACCGAGTCCCGCTTTCCCACCAAGGGCACCTGCCTTGCGATCTATTCCCGTTGTGTGAACGCGCAGGCGCCGATCGAGACGGTGCTCGGGCAGCATTATCCCTGGTGTTCGGGATGGGCTGACGAACTCAAGCGATTGTTCGCTGCTTACGTCGAGGCCAAGCAGAAGCAGAACGTGCTCGACTACGACGACCTCTTGCTGTGGTGGGCGCAGATGGTGTCCGAGCCCGCAATCGCGCAGGAGATCGGCGGCCGGTTCGATCATGTCATGGTCGACGAGTATCAGGACACCAACAGGCTGCAGGCGGCGATCCTGCTGGCGCTCAAGCCGGATGGGCGCGGCCTCACCGTGGTGGGGGATGACGCCCAGTCGATCTATTCGTTTCGTGCGGCCACCGTCCGGAACATTCTGGATTTCCCTGACCATTTCAGCCCGAGGGCCGAGATCGTCACGCTCGACCGCAATTATCGCTCGACCCAGCCGGTTCTCGCCGCCGCCAATGGCGTGATCGGATTGGCCAGGGAACGCTTCACCAAGAACCTCTGGACCGAGCGCACTTCGGCGCAATTGCCGCGTCTCGTCACGGTTCGCGACGAGGCCGACCAGGCGCGCTACATCGTCGAGCAGGTGCTGGCGAACCGCGAACAGGGATCGCGGCTCAAGGAGCAGGCCGTCCTGTTCCGGACGTCGTCGCACAGCGGCCCGCTGGAGGTCGAGCTGACGCGGCGCAATATTCCCTTCGTCAAGTTCGGCGGCCTGAAGTTTCTGGATGCCGCTCACGTCAAGGACGTGCTGGCGCTGCTCAAGTTCGTCGAGAACCCGCGCGACCGCGTCGCCGGATTCCGCGTGTTGCATCTATTGCCCGGCATCGGCCCGGCTTCGGCGCAGCGCATCCTCGATCAAACGACCATAACGTCAGATCCGATCGCCGCGCTCGCAGCGCTGCCGACGCCGCCCCGCGCCGGCCAGGACTGGACCGCCTTCGTCGAAACGCTGACCAATCTCCGCTATTCGGAATGGCCTGTTGACATCGAACGCATCAGGCTCTGGTACACCCCGCATCTGGCGCGCATCCACGAGGATGCCGAAGTGCGGCTCGCCGACCTCTTACAGCTCGAGCAGATCGCCTCGGGTTATCCGTCGCGCGAGCGCTTCCTGACCGAGCTCACGCTCGATCCGCCTGACGCGACCAGCGATCGCTCGGGGCCACCCCTGCGCGACGAAGACTATCTGATCCTGTCCACGATCCACTCGGCGAAGGGACAGGAATGGAAGTCGGTCTACGCCCTGAACGTCGTCGACGGCTGCATGCCGTCCGATCTCGGCGCCGGCACCACGGCCGAACTCGAAGAAGAGCGGCGTCTTCTTTACGTCGCGATGACGCGCGCCAAGGACGATCTGCATCTGATCGTGCCGCAGCGCTTCTTCGTGCATGGTCAGCAGGCCCGCGGCGACCGCCATGTCTATGCGTCGCGGACGCGGTTCATACCGGACCATCTGGTCAAGCTGTTCGATCGGCAGACATGGCCGGCGGCGGCCCCGGCGGCACGCGCGATGCCAAATCAAAACGTGCAGATGGATATTCGTGAGCGCATGCGCGGCATGTGGCGTTAGTCGCGTACTATCCCGCCGTAAAAAACTTCGTCCCATCAAAAAACCTATTCGGCCGGTTGAATATCGCCAGGAACGTCGCGCCATCAGGCGCGTGCGCTACGTGGATGTTGCCGCCCGGGCGCCAGACGAAGTCGCCGGCACGGCAAGCGCCTTCGGCGTCTTCCAGCGAGCCTTCGAGCATAAACGTCTGTTCGAGCGCAGTGTGCTCGTGCAGCGGCACGACCGCGCCGGGCGCCATCTTGAACAGGATGGTGGAGCGGCCCTCGTCGTCCTGATAGAGGATCTTCATCTCGATGCCCGCGAATTGCGTCGGCTGCCAGGGCATCTTGGATGCCGTGACGATGTGCGAGCGCAGTTCGGGCGGGTTGACGGGTACGGGCTGGTTCATGGCTCTCGCTCCCAAGATGGTGGCTCAGTCCAGTTCGCCGACAAGGATCTGTCCTGGCACATTACGCATAGGGCGAGAACACGCCGCAGGTTTTGCACGCAAGCGCAGGACCGGAAGGCGTCATCCGGAGGGCGAGTAGCCCGGATCCGCGCCGCGACATCCGGGACAACCCGAGCACCGCCCCGGATTTCGCGGAGCCTGTCATCACGGCGCGAGCGCAATTGCGCTCGTCGCTGGGCGCGCATTCGCGCGACCCGTTGGCTCATCCGGGCTACGCTCGCTACTTTGCATGGGGTTGTTTTCGCGATTTTGTGTCTCGGCCCTGCGGTGTACTGCGGAAGAGTATCTGCACCGCGTCCGGGAGGCGATATCGTCAGCAAGCAGCCCCAACGAGCGCGGCGACATCCGAGACAACCCCAGCACCGCCCCGGATGTCGCTGTGCTCATCCAGGCTACGCTCGCTGTTACCAAAGGCGCTTTTCCGCTGTCTTGGCGCCTGGCCCCTCAACATGGCAGGTGTGGCAGCCGGCACACACTCACGGTCTTTAGCGCGTTGTCGCTCGCGAAAGAGCCGCACTGTTCACAGACTTGCCGCAAATGCGTGTGGAGCATTCATGGGGACAATTAGCTGAGTATCAATCCATGCGTTTGTCAGCTCTATCGACCGCCGTCGCCGAGCGCGCCGGCGTGCTGTGTTGTGTCTTGTTCATGGTGATAAGCGCTCAAGCGCTCGCGCAGACGTCGGCCACGGACAATCCGAGCCCGACCGCAGCGCAGCCCTCAGTGCCCGCGCAGGAAAAGCCTGCGGCCACTGCAGAAGAGAAACCGCCTGCCGCGGACGACAAGCCCGCCACCGTCGAGCAGAAGCCAGCGCCCGCGGAGGAGAAACCAGCAATCGCGCAGGACAAGCCCGCGACGGTGGAGGAGAAGTCGGCTGCCACGGACGACAAGCCTGCCATCGTCGAGCAGAAGCCGGCCCCCGTCGAGGCAAAACCAACGGTTGCGCAGGACAAGCCCGCAGCCGTCGAGGAGAAGTCGGCTGCCACGGACGACAAGCCTGCCATCGTAGAGCAGAAGCCGGCGCCCATGGAGGAGAAACCAGCTGTCGCGCAGGACAAGCCGGCGGCCGCGCCGCAGAAGCCGGTCGTCCCGGACGCGAAGCCTGCCATCGTAGAGCAGAAGCCGGCTGCTACGGAGGAAAAGCCAGCGGTTGCGCTCGGGAAGCCCGCCTTGAAGCAGAAATCTGTCGCCAAGCAATCAAAAAGCGCTGTCCAAAGCAAAGGAGCAGAGCACAGCAAACCGGTGCAACCGGCCAGGGCAGCCCACAAGTCGCGCGAGCGGACCATGATCATGCTCTGCACCCAATTCCGCACCTACAATCCGTCGTCCGGGACTTACCGGGGCTACGACGGCCAGACGCATTCTTGCCGATAGCAAGCGTAGCCCGGATGAGCCAACGGGTCGCGCGAATGCGCGCCCAGCGACGAGCGCAATTGCGCTCGCGCCGTGATGACAGGCTCCGCGACATCCGGGGCTGCTCTGTCGACCGACTGTAACTCGCTCCCGCATCACCGACGAAACTGATGTTGTCAATGCGGTCAAAGTCGTCGTCGACAGCCAGAACGAAAAGCTGGCGATGCTCAAGCAGCAGATAAACGATCTGATCGCAGCGGGCAGCGTCGATCCGGCATACGCCACGCTTTAATTGCTGACGGGAAACATCCACCTCAGAAGGAGGTGAGTGGGAAACAGGACCAAAACCGGGATCACGACCATCTCGATCGCGAAGTAGGCGAGCGGCGCGATCGTCTGCTGTGGCTCACGCCCGGGGCCGAAGACCCAGTTGATGTTCTTCGCCGGCTCGGTCAGGGCATAGCTCATGATCAGAGCGGCCCAGGTGACGACTGTCTGCAGAACCAGGGCGCGAGGATCATAGCCAAATCGGTAAAGCAGCCAAACAACGGCCGGCGGCACGGCGAGATGAAAGAGCGACAGAGCCCTCAAGTGCAGCGGCAACGCTTCATCGAACATGTAGCTCGCGATCCCGAGAAGCCGGCCTCCTGACACAAAGTCCGCAGTCCATGCGAACTCGAGCGCAAGCACGCCAACCGCTGCCATGCTCGCAAGCACGCGGCTTTCGAGGACGATTGCGCCAACCGTGAGAACCAGCCCGATGTCAGACAACCAAAGAAAATTGGTGGGTCCATATGCACGCCAGTAGACGGTGCCAACCAGCAGCAACAGCCCGAAGCTTGCAAGCTTGAGCGCGATGTTAATGGTATCTGGGGGATGTACTGTCCACATTTCAGGCGCAGCTCCAAACTGACGCGGGCTGGATGGTATAAACGAGAGGCGTTCAACCAAGTTCCTGCCGACGCACCCAGTCAAGTCGATCTGCCAGCGCGTAGGGCGGATTAGCGTAGCGTAATCCGCCGCTCTCTCGCGGGAGGTCGGTGGGTTAGCTGCGCTAAGCCACCCTACTCGCTAACGCATCCATGGAAGAATGGAAGGCCGTTCGGGCTTTTGATTGTGGGCGAATGAGTTTGAGTCGGACAACAACATGAGAAACACGCTGTCTAGACTGTTCAGGGTAATGAAATTTATCGTGCCCGCCCTCTATATCGCGGGAGCAATTGGTATCTGGCTGGCCTTTTCCAGATCGAACCCTGATGGCCTCGCCAATGTTTGGATTGCAATCTACACGTTTCCAATGGTCCTGATCGGCACCTTTCTGCTGCAAGGCGAATTCCCATATCTGCCTGGCCGTTATTATGAAGCGCACGCCCTCTACTTCTGGCCAAGCGTTGCCCTTTTGGCTCTTGCATTGTTTTTGATTTTTCACGGATTGCAGCGACTAGCTCGTAAGGTGGAATAGCGCGGCGTATTCCGCATTGCGCCCTACGGCCCTCTCAGAGCAGAGCGAGCGCGGACCAAGTGGTAGGCAAGACACCAACCATGATGCAGAGAAGTCGTAGAATTCGCAGCGAGTAGCGAGTAGCCCGGATGAGCCAACGGGGCGTGCATTCACGCGACCCATTGGCTCATCCGGCCTGCGCTCGCTGTTCTTGCAGGATCGGTGAACCGAGTTCATCGAAACGGAACAGCTGAAAGATCCGCTGGCCGTTGAAATCGAGGATCCTCAAATCATCAGTCTCCTGCAGATTGCTTTCGACTGCTTGAAAATGTCCGCCGTAGCGCTCCCTGGCGAGCGACAATGGAACCTCAAACGCGACGAACTTGCCGATGCCTTTCTGCTTGAGCACGTCAAGAAGCTTTTGATCGCGTAAGGACTCGTGCGATGTGAGAATGAGCAGCGGACCGCTCGCCGTGAGCAGCAAAAGCGATTTCATCGGATGCTCCTTCGCGGTTGGACTGAGCAAGAAAAAGCCCGGCTCAAAACCGGGCTTTTCGTTTATTGGCGCCTGTCCTGACCGGGGCCTCCGCCACCGACCGGGCCGGCGCCACCGCGCGGTACGGCGTTGATCTGCGGCGCGCTGCCACGCTGCGGCATCGCGGGCGCTGCTGCGCGCGGGGCGGCCGGGGCCGGCATCTGCTGCGCGCGTACGTTCGGCGGGCCACCGCCGCCGCGCGCCGCATCGGGCTGCGTCATGCGGGGCGTTGCACGCTCGATCCGCGGCGCAGCCGCACGCGGTTCGTCATGGCCGCGCGCCATGACCGGCGGCGTCTGCGGGCGGGTGCGAGCCATCGGCTGCTCGCGCACGGCTCTTGCGTCCTCACGCGTCATTCGCGCGTTTTCGCGCGTCATGCGGTCCTGCACCACCGCGCGTTCGCGCCCTTCGCGTGCGCTAGGCGTCGCGATGTCCCTCTCCCGCGTCACGCGTTCCGTCACACCGGCGCGGCTCCGCTCCGTCACACCGGCGCGGGTCTGCTCCGTCGCCCCGGCGCGCGTCCGTTCCTCGATACGGGCACGCGACCTCTCCTCGACACCGACACGCGTCCTTGCCTCGGGCAGCGCAGCATCGCGCGCGGCCGCCGCGCGGCCGATCCGGGCCGCCGAGCGGTCGATCGTCAACCGCGTCGCGACATGCTCATGCGATCGCCAGTATCCGCTCCAGTGGGCGCGGCGATGATACCAGGGACGGCCTGCATAGTGGCTTGACCAATACGTGGTCAGCACGAACGGCACGATGGGAACGTCGATCTCGTCAACATAGTCGGGCAGATAGACGTAGCGGTTGCGGTAGAGATATTGGAGATATCGCGACGACACCCAGCCACGATCATCCAACCAGCTCACATCGCACCAGGCCTTGCCTCTGAAGCACCCGTGGATGTTGACACGGGCGCCACCGGGAATGCGGTCGACCGTCGGGAAGCTTTCACCGGGCCCTGCCTTCAGGCTGACGGTGGTGGTAACGATGCCCGGCGCCGCCAGTGCGGCGGCCGGCATCAGCAGCACAACTGCTGCGATAAACAATCCTCTCAGTTTCATGGCACGTTCCTCCTCCTGAGTTGGAACGTCGTAGCGAAACAGGCGTTCCCTTAAGGAGTGTCGCGTTAGCCGAAGTATGCAGGTGTCTCGCAGGCGCGAGACGCGGCGCTCTTGCCTGGCATGGCTCCATCTGCGCAAACTCTCAGGGCGATCTCGGCAGGCGAGCCTCGGAGACCACCAGCATCCCTCACCCACCCTCCGGCTTGATCCCCGCCGCTTTCATGATCGGCAACAGCCGCGCTTCCTCGCTATCGCGATAGGCTGATATCTCCTGCGGCGTGGTCGGCCAGGTGGCGGCGCCTAAGTCGGCGTAGCGCTGTTTCAGCCAGGGATCGTTCAGGGCTTGTGCGGTGAGCGCGTTGATCTGGGCGACGAGGTCGGACGGCATGTTGGCGGGGCCGATCAGCGCGGTCCATGAGGTCATCTCGTAGCCGGGCAACAGTTCGGCCATCGCGGGCACGTCGGGAAGCTCCGCGATCCGCTTCTTCGCGGTGACCGCGACGGGCCGGATCGCGCCGGAGCGCACGCTCGGCAGCGAGCCCGGCAAATTGTCGAACAGCAGATCGACATTGCCGCCGAGCAGGTCGTTCAGCGCCGGCGCGGCGCCTCTGTAAGGCACGTGGCGAACCTGGACGCCGGCCATGCTGTTCAGCATCTCGCCGGAGAGATGCAGCGTGGTGCCGAAGCCCGCGGAGGCATAGGTGTATTTGCCCGGCTCCTTCTTGAACGCCGCGAGCAATTCCTTCAGGTCCGCGGAGAACAGGTCCTTCTTCGCGCTGAGGATGTTCGGCAATTGCCACATGCCCGAGATGAAGGTGAAATCCTCGCGCGGGCGATACGGCAGTTTCGCGTAGCTGCCGATCGCGAGCACGTTTGAGGCGATGCCGCCGAGCCCGACCGTGTAGCCATCCGGCGGCGCTTTCGCGACCGCGTCCGCGCCCAACACGCCGCCGGCGCCGGCCTTGTTCTCGACCACGAAGGACTGGCCGGACAGGTCGCTCATCTTCTGGCAGAGCAGGCGCGAGAGCGTGTCGGTGGCGCCACCAGCCGGAAAGCCGTTGACATATTTTACGGATCGGATCGGCCACGCCTCTGCCGCGCGGCCGACACGCGGCGTCAGAAACGGCGCGGCAACAAGAGAGCTGATGGTCGCGAGTGCGCGACGTCGGTCGATAGACAGCGGCATCGGTGTCCTCCCCTTTAGGCCCACGTGCCATGTCGCAGCTTTGCTGCTGTTCTTTTCTCGTTCCCTCCGGTCTTTCGATCTCTTGACCGGAGGTGGGGCACGTTCGGCTGACGTCAGCTTATGAGGTACGCGCGAAACTGCAAAGTGCGTTTATCTCAACAAAAAGGCTGCCGATGTAGCAAGTCGTAGGGCGGATGAGCGTCAGCGTAATCCGCCGCCACGTTTGCTCGCGGCTAATCGGCGTACGCCGGGCGGTTTGACCGCCCCCTTCTTCCACAGTCGAAATCCGCCCTCGAACGCGTTGGTGTTGGCGCCGAGGCGGACCTTGCGCGGCAGCTTGTCGACCTTGTCGGTGTTTCCGCCGCCCAGCATGACGTAATCCGGCTCCAGTGCCGCGAGCAGACGCTTCAGGACGTCATCGACCGCGCGTTGCCATTTCTTCCTGCCAATTCGCTTGAGGGCTGCGGCGCCGACGCATTGCTCGAACGTCTTGCCGTTGCGGTACGGCAGGTGAGCTAGCTCCATCGGTTCCAGAATGCCATCCACGATCATCGCGGAGCCAAGACCCGTTCCGAGGCCCAGGAACAGCATCCGGCCGCCTTGGTAGCTGCCGATCGCCTGCATCAGCGCATCGTTGACGACCTTCGTCGGGCGGCCGAAGGCCTTTTCGAAATTGAAACCGGCCCACCCGAGACCGAGATTGTGAGGGTCCGACAAGGGCCGGTTGTTGACCACCGGCCCCGGATACCCGATCGAGATGACGTCATAGGACCAGTCTTTCGTCAGCGCCTTGACCTTCCTTACCATCACTTTCGCGGAAAGGTCGGGACCGGACGCAAACGCGCGCCTGGTTCGCTCTCTGTCGGTCATGACCTTCACGCGCGAACCGCCGATGTCGATCGCCAGGATCGTGGGTCGCGATGCACGTTTGCCGGCTTTCTTCACCATGAATTTGCGCCCTGTGCTGTCGGACGAGCACAAGTGTAGCCGATACTCTGCCGAGTTGGAGAAACAAACAGCACCACGGCTTTGTTCTCCATCCGACTCCATTTCGTTCGCAGAGAACGAATCGGAATCGTGCAAATCAGCACGAGCCAATTCTTAACAACGCGTTTGCTTTGTGCTTGCGTAGCACGGATGCCGTGCTCGACCCGCTGGCTCATCTGCGCTACGGCTCAGCATCATAGCTCAGCCCCGGCCGCAGCGCTCTCATCTTCTGCCCCAGCCTTCTACTCCCCGTCTCCTCCGCCCGCGCCAACTGGTTCGCCACCGCCACATGGTCCTCATCGCTCTTGTGCTGGTTGAGCTTAAACTGCCCCTCGATCTCATCGACGACGAGATCGATGACGCGGATCGAGGCCAGCATGGTCTCGCGCTTGGTGGGCTCCATCTGCGCGAGGTCCCAGGGCTGTTTCACCAGCCGCGCCTCGGCGACCGCGAGCAGCGCGTCGCCGTGGGCGCGGTTCTCGTCGCGCTCACGCAAGTAGCCGACGCCGGCAAGATGCACGGCCTCGTAGAGCCAGGTCGAGACGTTGTCGCGCGAGGCATACCAGTCGTTGGAGACATAGGCGTCGTCGCCCGAGACGATCAGGAGGAAGCGCCTGTCCCCGTCGGCGAGTTGAACAAGCGGATTTTTGGCCGTGAGGTGGATCTGGACGATCACGCCATCGTCGCGCCGCTGGAGCACAAACGGCACATGCGAGGCGCGCGGGCCGCGCTCGTCCGCGGCGACGATCACGCCAAAACCGCGCTCGGCCGCAAACGCCAGCGCGCGGTTTTTCTCGATGCGAAACTGGGGACGAAGAACGTGCATGACGAAGCGCTCGCTGGAGGATGATCGGCTTTCGTTGAGGCTAGCCCATTCGGCCTGACATCACCAACTGGTCTCGAGGCGCCGGCACGTTCCAACCGCAGGGCAACTGCGATATGAGACTTCCTCACGTGTCCCTGAAATCCAACTTAGCAATCGAGCCCTACGACATGCCCCCGCTAAAGCCCCAAGCCAGCTACGACGATTTCGCCCGCCTCGATATCCGGATCGGCAAGGTCGTCGACGTGCAGCCGTTTCCCCGCGCACGCAATCCGTCCCTTAAGATCGGCGTCGATGTCGGTGCTAACAGGATCATGTGGTCGAGCGCGCAAGTGACGAACTATGAGCCCGCGGCCCTGCTTGGCTCGCTGGTCGTATGCGTCTGCAATCTCGGTGCGAAGAATATCGCGGGTTTTACGTCCGAACTTCTGATCCTCGGCGCGAAGGACGAGAACGGCAACGTCATCGTGCTCGGCCCGCGCAGTGAGGTTGCGATCGGCGAGCCGATCTTTTGACAACGCGTGTGACGCGGGCACTTACCGATGAGACAGAATCGGGATGAGATAGCGACAGCGTCAGGAGAGAAAGCAGCGCTACAGCTTCGTTCTCCATCCGCTCCAATTTGTTCGCAAAGAACGAATCGGAATCGCACAAATCAGCGCGGGCCAATTCTTAACAACACGTTTGCTCCCTGTTTGCGCGTGCTGCGGAGAGCGCGCTCATCACGAAAAAGCCCGCGAGGACATCGCGGGCTTTTGAAACTTGGGGCAAGGCGCTCGGTTAGCGCCAGCTCAAGCGCCGACCAAACGGCTGTGCTCAGCGAACGGCGCGACCGGTGGTTTCGATCTGGCCTTGTGCGGTCGTGATCCTGTTCCGCGGCGTCAGAACGCTGAGCTGAAACGGCGTGGCCGACGCGGCGACCGGCGATGCTTCCTGGACGTTTTCAGCGCCCAGCACCTGAACCTGCATGGCCGAAACCGGCATGCCCGCCTTTTCATAGGTCGGCAACTCGGCCGCGACAGCGCCGGTTGCACCCGGGATCGCGAGCAGAGCGGCGGCAGCGATGGACAGGGAAATCTTCTTCACTTCAATTCTCCATAGGTAGCTTGGAATAGGGACCTAGTAGTCATTTTGCTGCGCTGCAATAGCGCATTGTTGCAATGCACACATGCGAGGATAGAATGCGGAACCGGCCGTTGGTCGCACGATCAGCCGTGAAGGTTCGGTGGATTCGCCGCGTTGGCGATGCCTTCATCGCGAGAGCGGCAGATTACGCAGCATGAGAGGGCAGAGCTCGTGGCTTACCCCTCTCCCCAACCCTCCCCCGCAAGGGGGGAGGGAGCCCGCCTTGCGTGCTCACCTCACCCCGATCGTGCTCACCTGACAGAACCGTACGGCTGCTCTTGGTCCGCACCGTTAGGGACGCAACATGGATGGGTTCCCTCTCCCCTTGGGGGAGAGGGTTAGGGAGAGGGGTGCCGCTTGCTCCGCTGCCAATAGAGCTTACGATTCGCAGAAGGCGTGAATGGCCGGGCATAGGCGAGCGCAAGCGACGCCGTCCTTTGGACGCCCGGCCATACGAAAAGCAAAGTCGTACTCAGGAATGTGCCGGCAGCATCACGCCGCCTTGGCTTCCTTCTCCGGCGGCGCGGTTTCCATTGCGCGCATGTAGAGATCGAGCAGGCTTTCGCGCTCGTCGCGCTCGTCCTGGTCCTGCTTTCGCAGCTTGATGATCTCCTTGAGGATCTTGATATCAAACCCTTCGCCCTTGGCCTCCGAAAATACTTCCTTCTTCTGCTCGTTCAGCTCCTGCAATTCGCTGTCGATGTTCTCGATCCGCTCAACGAAAGAACGAATCCGCCCGCCGGGAATGGTGATGTCAGACATGGTGCCTCTTTGTTGAATAGACCTGCGAAAATGCCCGCAAACAAATAACCAATGTGTTAACCTCGGCAGGTTCCCGCCCCGGCAATTCGGCATTCCCAGATTTATCCGCATGAACGTGATTTCGATTCAGTCGCAGGTCGCTTTCGGCCATGTCGGCAACAGCGCCGCGGTGTTTCCGATGCAGATGCACGGCATCGACGTGGTGGCGGTGCCGACCACGCTGCTCAGCAACCGTCCGGGCTATCCGACCCTCCGCGGCCGCGTGCTCGATGCGGATCTCGTCGCCGATCTCCTGCGCGGCATCGAGGAGCGCGGCGCGATAGATCGCGCGCACATGATCCTGTCGGGCTATCTCGGCTCGGCCGACAACGCCAACGTGGTCGCGGAGTTTGTCGCGCGCGCCAAGGCGAAGAATCCCGCGCTGCACTATTGCTGCGATCCCGTGCTCGGGGATCGCGACCGCGGCCTGTTTGTTCATGCCGACATCCCGTCGCTCGTGCGCGATCTTCTGTGTCCGCTCGCCGATATCATCACGCCCAATCATTTCGAGTTCGAATGGCTGTGCGGAACGAAAGCCGCGACTATCGATCAGGTGCTGAAGGCAGCGCGCGCGTTCATGGCGCGCGGGACGGTCGTCGTCACCAGCGCCGAACTGGCCGATACGCCGGAAGGCGACATCGAGACGCTGGCCGTCGAGCGCGCGCAAGCCTTTCGCGTCCGCACGCCAAAGCTTCCGATCAGCCCGAACGGCACCGGCGATCTCTTTGCCGCGCTCTTGGTTGCTGCCCGCGTCCGCGGCGCCGACACGCCGGAAGCGCTCAGCCACGCAGCGTCTGCCATCTTCGCGGTACTGGAATGCACCGCAGCCCGTGCGACCGAGGAAATGCGCATCGTCGAGAGCGCGGAGTGGCTGACGCGTCCGCAGCGCAAGTTCGAGGCCCGTAGTGCAGATTAGCCGGAGGCGTAATCCGCCGTTCATCCCTGCCCGATCGGCGGATTACGCTTGCGCTAATCCGCCCTACCGCTACTCCACGACGTCGAGTTTGACCTTTGCAACACCCTTCCCCACCATTCCCAGCGCGTCGGCCGCGGAATAGGAGACGTCGACAACGCGCCCCTGAACATAGGGACCTCGGTCGTTGACCCGTACTGTCACCGACCGGCCGCTCGCGACGTCGGTCACGCGCAACTTGGTGCCGAACGGCAACGTCGGATGGGCGGCGGTCATGTCAAGCGTGTTGAACTTTTCGCCGCTCGCGGTCTTCGTTCCCTCGGTGTAGAAGCTAGCAACCCCCTGCGAGGCCGTCTTGACGCGGCCTGCATCCCTGCGCGACGCCGTGTGGTTTCTCACGGCGGCCACGCGCCTCTTCATCATGGACGATGTCGTTCGATCCTGAGTAAGCGACGCCTGACGGCTGGCGCGAAGTTCGGATTTTTGGGTGACGACCGAGGACTGCGAGCAGGCCGCGAGCGATGCCGCTCCCAGCGTGGCGGCAAGCAGCCGTATGAATTTCCCCGCGCGCGCGGCCGTGATTAGTGGCGCTTCAAATTGAGTACGGCCTGCCTTGGCGTCGACGCACGAAATACTGGTGCAGCCAATGGAAGACATGTTGCAATCCCCCGCTCGCGCCCCAGCCCAAGCCGAAAACCAACACGCGGCAATCGCGGGCCTGAATCCGGGCGGAAGCGTGGCCGGACGCGATCAGGCATGGCTCCCTCAGCGCAATTCGGTTCGAGTGTGGTGATTGTGTCACAGAAAATCGCCCGGATGAGCCAACGGGTCGAGGCCAGCCTTGGAATTGCGGCATCTGCTTGGATCAGCTACTCGAACCGCATCAGCCGATCAGGAGACACTCATGCAAGTCGCAGTCGTCGGTGCCGGAGCGGTCGGATGCTACTACGGGGGATTGCTGCTCAAGGCCGGCCATGACGTGACGTTCATCGGCCGGCAGCCGCATGTCGACGCCATCAACGCCCATGGCCTGCTGCTCGACACGAAGAGTTTTAGGGAGTACCTGCCCGCCAAAGCCGCGACCGACACGACGGCCCTCGCCGCGCCCGATCTGGTGCTGGTCTGCGTGAAGTCGGCCGATACCGAAGCGGCCGGGCGCTCGCTCGTCGGACACCTGCGCCCGGACACATCCGTGCTCAGCCTGCAGAACGGCGTCGACAATGCGCAGCGTCTTAATGCCGTCATCGGCCACGCCGTCATTCCTGTCGTCGTTTATGTCGGCAGCGAGATGGCTGGCCCTGGCCATGTCAGGCATCACGGCGGCGGCGACCTCGCCATCGGCCCCTCGGCCGCGAGCGCAGCGCTGTCCGAGATGCTTCAGGCCGCTGGCGTCCGCATCACCATCGCCGACGATATCGACCAAACGCTCTGGAGCAAGCTGATCATCAACTGCGCCTTCAACGCGCTGTCTGCGGTGGCCGGCATTTCCTACGGACCGATGCTGGACGTCGCAGGCACGCGGGATGTCGTCACAAGCGCAGTGCAGGAAGCGATATCCGTCGCTCGCGCAAGCGGCGTCTCGATAGCAGACGACCTCATCGAGCATATCCTGAACATCCCCACCATGATGCCGAACCAGATGTCCTCCACCGCGCAGGATCTCGCCCGCGAGAAGCCCAGCGAGATCGACTTTCTCAACGGCTATGTGGTGCGCAAGGGCGCCGAGCTCGGCATCGCGACGCCGACCAATCAGGCCCTGCAGGTGATGGTGAAGCTCGCGGAGCGCGGTAAGGAGATATCGCGGCGGCCGTAGCCCTACGCCGTCTGTCTTCTCACCCACCCATCACATTGCCCCAGCCGTCGAACACATATTGCCGCCACACCACCGTGCCGTCATCGCGCGCGCGGCTGGAGCGGCGGAAGTCGTCGGCCTCATCGCCTGTCCAGGTGATGATCTGGTCGCTCGCACGGTCGTGCAGGACGGCGGGCTCGGATGGATTGAAGCCCGTCATGGGGTGCATCGTCGGATGTTCCGTCATGCCATGCCAACGCTTTCGCAGCCGCGAAGGTTGCGCATCTCTCGCAACCTCCTCCCCGCATCGGCGTTGTCGCAAATCTCTTAAGGAGGCACGCACCATGCGGAACAAGGCGCAAAATTCGCAAAGCACAAAAAAGCGCTCGAACGCCCAGATGCAGGCGGCGAATTCAATGCTCAATCCCGGCGATGAAGCAGCTCCCGGAACGCCCGGCACCGGCGACGACATCTGCCCCGAATGTCACGGCAAGGGCCGCATCGGCGGCGCTCCCTGCCCTAATTGCGGCGGCGGCGGAACGATCACCCGCGCGATCGGCGGCGCGTGAACGCGCGTACGCCATCTCAAGAGCGTAGGGCGGATTAGCCGAAGGCGTAACCCGCCGCTGGTTCGCGACCGATCGGCGGATTACGCTTCGCTGATCCGCGCCACGTACCGTTTACGCGGTCCGCTTCTCGAGAATTTTCCGGAAATCCGTTGCCAGGCTCGCGTAGTAGCCGGCCAGCCCCTCGTAGAAGGCCTGCTGTGCCTTGTCCGTGGCTTCCTTGGCCTTTGCTTCGCACTTGCCAGCCCGGCTCTCGTACTTCTCGACCTTGGTCTGAAGTTCAGCCACTACCATCGTCATTACTCCCCGCCACCAAACATGCTCACGATGCTATGCCGGCAAAAGTCGAAAAGATGGCCACGTCGGGGAGATTTCGCAGCGCTGCCGTGAGCAAGCGATGGCAGCGCGCGCGGCCTATCGCGCCGGTACTGGCGCCGGCGGACGCATCGACGATCGCGACGCGGCTGACGCTGCCTGTGGCTTCGCCGCGACGCGCTTTCCGCTATCGATGGATTCCAGATAGGAGGTCAGCGCCCAGGCCGAGCTCGCGCCGCTGGAATAGTGCTTTTGCAGGAACAGATAGAGCGTCAGATGAAAGCGGCCCTTGGCGAGCCCGCGCGGGCTGCGATGACAAGATGCGCAACCTTCGGCAAACAGTTTCGACGCCGGTTTGCCCTGATCGAGATTCTGCGCGACAGCCGGGCCGGAGAGCGTGGCCATTAACGCAAGAACAAGCAGGCCGCAGCGCGCTTTCGTTGGCGACATCAATTCTACCCGTGCATGAAGCAATTGGACGAGCTGCCTGCGGCAGCTCAAGAAAGGCGGGAGATGGCAGACAATTCGCAATCTGCTGTCCAGCCGTGGCGAAAAGTGGGTGCGTTTTCGCCAACATTGCGCTTCATTCGAGGCGCCTCTCAGTATGGCGGCTTCTTGCGCTCCCGCTGCGCCCGTGCCGCTTCCATCCACCACACGAGATCATCGGCAAAGCGCGGAAACGCGTGTTCGAGTGCCTTGCCGCCCTCGCCCATCGGCTTGCCATCTTCGCTTAGCGTCTGCGCGATCGGCCCGACCGCGACCGAGCTCGAAATCACCACCATGCCCATTTCCGAAAGGGTGCCGTGCCAGGCAAGCGCGGCGCGTGCGCCGGAGAAGCGGCCGGCCGAATAGCTCGCGATCGCCGCCGGCCGCCAGAACCATTCTTCCAGAAAATGATCGGTGAGATTTTTGAGCCCCGGCTGCATACCCCAATTATATTCGCCCGTTACAAACACAAAACCGTCGGCACTGCGGATCTTTCCGGCAAGTTCTTCGAGTGCCGCGGGCGCGCCGCCTTTCGGATATTCCTTGTACATCCGGTCCAGCATCGGCAGGCCGATCACCTTGGCGTCGATCAGTTCGACATCATCGCCGCGCGCACGAAACCCCTCGACGACGAACTGCGCAAGACGAATGCCCATGCGGTCGGAACGGTAGGAGCCGTAAAGGACGAGAATGCGGTTGCTCATGAGACCTCAAACTTCAAGACATTGGAGGATGATGACACTGGAACCATGCGGGCCTTTCTCATGCAAGGCCGAGCCGCCTCGAATGAACCTGGAGTCCGCCCGCGACACCTAAGATCGAGCTTCATTGACCCCTGATAATGTCCGGACAAAGCTGCATCTTTCCGGATTGCCGCATAGATTGAGGATGACCTTGCCTCGCGCTCGTCCTTTGCGCGACCGTGCTGAACACGATCATCTTCCTCGCGCTGCTGTCGTCCTACGCCGCAGCCACCCGATGAAGGGCCAAGCAGCCAACAAAAAAGCGGCCTTGCGGCCGCTTTTTTGTTGTTGCTACTCCGGCTCTACCAATAACCGGGCTCGTCATAATAGGCATATGAATCGACGAACGGCGCACCCGCGATCGCGGCTGCGGTTCCGGCGGCTACGCCGGCAGCCAAACCGACCGGTCCGGCGACATAGCCCGGGCGATAGTACACGCGCGGGCCGTAATAAGCGCGAGGCCCGTAGTAGTAGCTGTAGTCATAGCGGCTCGGCGTGCGCACGCCGTATCCGCCGAGCAGATAATCGGAGTTCGGGTAGTTGAACCCGATCATGCCGGGCTCCTGGGTAGCTTCCTGCGACAGCGCAGGCGTCGCGAGCCCCATCGCCAGGATGGCGGCCGCGCCGAGCAGTGTCAGTTTCGTCATCGCTCATCCTCCATGTGAACATGAAGAGCGAACGGGCGAGGTAAGATGCTGGTTCCGGACGCGAATTCACAGCGCCGTGAATATCGGCGGCGATTTGCTGCAGGTCGCAAAGAGAAAAGGCCGGCGGGCGTTACGCCGCCGGCCTTCTCTTGCAACTGCCGGCTCGGAAGGTCCGGTTCCGCTGCGATTCCATGCCTAAAGTTTGACCACTGCAGTCTTAATAAAATCTTAAGCAGCGACCGTGATCTCAATCACAGAGTGCCAGAACCTTGTCCGGCTATCCTGCAACCAACAATGCAGATCGCCTGCAACAGGAGGCCAATATGACCCAGGTCTATTTCCACTGCTCAAACTCCCGCGAAGTCCGGATTGATCGATCCGGCGAAGCCGTCAGCGACCTCGCCGAAGCGCGCGACCGCGCCGCCTGCATCGTCCGCTCGATGATCATGGGGCGCGACGCCGAAGACTGGCGCGAATGGGTCGTACATGTCAGCGATGATCTTGACGATGAGATCTTCGTTCTGCCCTTCGCCTTCGTGCTCGGCAAGCTGCACTGAGAGGCTGCCGTGCTGCTTCGCCGCCTGGATGCGATCATGACGCGTTGGCACCGCCTGATCGAACGCGCCTGCGATCGTTATCGTCCCGAGCGGCATTATATGCGCGGCCCCGGTCCAAAGTGGCACGCCAGGCATCGGGCAGGCACCGCAGGCGCTATCCCCTAAGGCGCGGCCGACCGCGCACCCGACGCGTTCTGCGCCAGGTCCAGAAACCTCCGTATGCCTTTCGCGCTTTCGGCGCCATGGCCGAACACCATTCCGAGGTAATCGCCGGCCGTTGACAGGAAGCGCAGACCGTTGGCATCGGCGAATAACTTTCGGCGGTCGTGTGCGGGATCGCTCTTCCCCTCCCAGATCATCGCGGGACAACCGCCGTCCAGCACGGCCCTGCCGGCGCCATCGAGTTGGCCAAGCGCATCGAAGCAGGCGCGTACGCCAGGCTCCTACTCTGTCGATGATCTCACGGGGCGGGTTCCAGCCCGCGGGGGGCAACCGCGGCCCCAACCTCACCACGAGATCGCCTTGCTTTAGTCAAACCTCGCTGGCCGTGTGGCGGCCTGGGCAGAGGTTTTCCACACAGCAGAGCAAGCTCGCCGCCCCTATCCGGGCGACATTGGACTGAGTAAGGGACCGCCAATGCAATCCACGCCGACACTGAAAGAGGCTGATCCGCACGACGTTTTTGCGATCGAAACGGTGCTGGCCGCGCACGCCCACAAGGCGCCGCCGCTGGCCCACGATCCGGCCACCCCTCCCGTAGCGCCGCAAGTCCATCCGGCAGCGCCGCAGGTTCATGTCGCGCCGCAAGTTGAAGTCGCGGCAACGCCGCAAGTCCAAGCCGCCGCAACACCGCAAGTGCAAGCCGCGGCCAAGCCGCAGATTCACGTCGCGCCCGCGATTTCGGTCAGCGCGCCGACCCCGCAGGTCGAACCGACGTTTCGCGCCACCGACCTGCGCGATGTCCAGATGCGTGATGTCGAGGTCGACAACATCAGGCCGGGCGAGGAGATCAAGCTGGATGGCCTAAAACTCGCCGGCGAGCGGCCAGTAGCCATTTGGGTGAAGCGCGCGGTGATGGCGCTGTTGGCCCTTGTCGGCGCCATTGCTGCCGCCGGCTGGCAGCATTATGGCGATCAGGCCAAGGCGATGGCTGCCGAGTGGGCGCCGCCCTTCGTGCTGGCAGCCTTGCCTTCGGCGGCCAAGCCCGCCGTCGCCGAGCAACCGCCGGCCGCACCCGCCGCCGCAACAGATCAGGCCGCAGCGGAGCCGGCGGCAACGGCAGCACCGGCTCAATCCGAACCCGCCGCGACCGCCGCTGCCGCTCCCTCCGCGGAATCGACCCAGTTGCAATCGATGGCGCAGGATCTCGCCGCGATGGGCCAGCAGGTCGAGGAGCTCAAAGCCACCATCGCGCAGCTCAAGGCAAGCCAGGCGCAAATGGCGCGGGAATTTGCCAAGGCTGGCGAAATGAAAGCTTCGGAAGCAAGGGCCGCTGAGATCCGACCCGAACAGAATTTTCGCCCGAGGGTAACAGCCGCGCCGCCGCCGCCCCGAACCGCGAATGCGCCCGTCGCGCCGGTCCGGAAGCCGAAGCCGGCTTACTATCCACCGGCTCAAGCCGCCTATGTTCCTCCTCCGCCGCCAGCCGCTGGCACCGCGCCGCTGCCGCCCGCATCGCCGCAGCAAACCATGGCTGATGACGGCGAGCCGGTGGTCCGCCCGCCGATGCCGCTACGGTAAGTAATGGGGTGTCGCGGATGCTGCGCGCTGGCCGCGCCGCATCCGCGATGGATCCGCTAGCTCTGATGCGGCCCTCGCATCAGCTTCATGGCGTCTTCGATATGACGCCACTCCCTGGCTTCCTCGGTATCGCCCTTGCTCTCGCAAGCCTGCGCATTGTGTGCGGCTTGCGCGATCGCGGTGAGGCCGTGCTTCTCCATCATCTGGCGTGCAATCGTGTGGATCTGCATTTCCGACATCATGTCGCTCTCCCGGGGTTGCATCAGTTCTCGCCGCAGCGATTCAATCGTGGCGGCTTCCTGATGAAAACGGCCGAACCGAAAGTCCCGTTCCTCGCGCTATGACCGATAATTTTCAGACAAGTTGACTGGCCGGTTCCACCTGTGGTCGCGATACCTCCCGTATTATCCCGTCCGCAATCTCCCCGAATATCAAGTCGCTCCTTCGCCTGCTATTTTTTTCAGCGTGAATCGCAACGCGGGAGTCGGACATGGCACAAGTCTATTTCCACTGCTCCAATTCCGAAGGCATACGCATCGATCAGCGTGGCATTGCCGTCGGAAATCTGGCCGAGGCGCGCGACCATGCCGCCCGCGTCGTGCAGTCGCTGATCACGGCGCAGGGTCCGGAAGACTGGCGCGACTGGACGCTGCATGCGAGCGACGATCTCGACGACGAAATCTTCGCCCTGCCGTTTTCGTCCGTGCTCGGCGAGCCGCATTAAGGGGTCGCCATGCTGGCCATGCAACCGCTTCTCCGATATCTGAATCTGATCGCCGCGCGATGGCTCGGGCTGATCGACATCGCCCGCAACCCTTATCGCCCCGAGTTGCACTACATGCGCGGCCCCGGCCCGAAATGGCACGCGAAGCATCAAGGCGGCGCCATTTAGTATTTGCGTAGCCCGGATGGAGCAAAGCGCAATCCGGGAACGGTCTCGCAACCGGATGGGCTGATCCCGGGTTACGCTGCGCTCCACCCGGGCTACGCCCAACGAATTACAAATCTCCCAATTCCGGCGGCTCGAACCAGTTGGTCAGCGACAACCCGCCATCAACCACGATCGCCGCGCCCGTGACATAGGCCGATATCCGGTTCGACAGCACCGCCAGCGCTAGCGGCGCAAGATCATCGGCCTGACCGAGCCGGCCGAGCGGAATGTGTCTTGCGAGCGCGGGATCGGCGACGAAGCCGCCGGCCGCAATCGCGCCCGGCACCAGCGCGTTGACGCGAATGTTGAAGCGGCCGAACGTCTTGGCCAATTCCTTCACCAGCATCGAAAGCCCCGCCTTCGCCGTCGAGTAATGCGGCAGGTTTCGCGGCGTGCCGGCGTGCAGCGAGGTCAGCAGCAGGAACGAGCCGGGCGTTTTGTCAGCGATCAGCTTTCGCGCCAGTTCGCGCGAGAGGTGGAATCCGGCGTCCAGATTCACCGCGTGCATCTGCGCCCAAATCTCCGTGGTGACGCCGAGCAAATGATCGGCTTCGCGCCGCGGCGGCGAGGCGCTGTGCACGAAATGCGTTACGCGCCCGACGGCAGACGCGGCTTGCGCCAGCAGCGCCTCGCGCGCCGCGGGATCGGCAAGATCGCCGACCCAGGGTACCGCCAGTTCCGGCCGCGGCGACGCTTTGGCTGCCGCCGTGACCGTGTCCCGGTTCACATCGGCAAACACGGTACGGACGCCCTCGCCCACCAGCGCCTGCGCGATCGCGCGGCCGATCCCGTTGCCTGCGCCGGTGACGAGCGCCGCCTCGCGCGCAGGATCGAATGGCATACCCAACAGGCTCATGTTCGTGTCTCCCATCGAAGCAGGCATAGCCAATTCTACAGACCGACCGCATCTTGCGCTGTATCAATTCGGCGCGCCATCTGCATCGCTAAGTTGCTTCCACCTTGCCTGAAACCGTCCTAAGCTCCCTTCCATAACCGGCGGGCTCACTGTCATGCAAACCCGCGTTCGGAAAGTCGCCCATGTCCTGGAACGCCTTGGGCTTGCCATGGCTGGCGCGGCAAGCGGGTTGTTTGTGGCGGCTCTGGTGGGAACGAGCCACGCCGCACTCACCAATCAGGCTTTCCTGCTGCTGATGATGATCGGTGGCGCCCTCGGCTTTTATCTCGGCATCGATACGCCGCCCCGGCCCGTCACCGTATCGAATGGCCAGCCCACCGATGACGCCTGGGTCGGCAAAGTGGACACCCCGGAACTGCTCGGCGCGCTCGGGACCTTCCTCGCTGCGTTCTCGGCGTTCGCCTGTGTCGGCGTCATCGTGCTCCGCCACGATCCGCATGTGGCATGGATTTGGATGATCATGGCCGGATGGGTGGTCGGCGTCGCCATGCAGATCACCGCCGGCACGATCGCCCGCCTGCGCCGCTGATCGGGCGGCCCGTCCGACCTCAGCTCTCGTCTTCCAGCGTCAGCACCAAACCGGTCAGCGCCGCGCCGATGCCGAACATGAGCCCGTAGGTCGTCACCAGCATCACCGTGGTCTGAACAGGTGCGTCGCTCTTGGCGACGAGGTCCCTGACATGGAAGGCATCGATGAGGCCGAGCAACAGGACCAGCGATAGTCCAAGTGCCACGCCCATCAGGAAATGGGTGAGCAGTGCATTGAAGAGAGACTTTTCCCGACGCATGGAGGCCGTGCCTTCGGCATGATGCCAAGCCAACGCACGGTCGAAGAAACTGGTTCCTGCGCTCAAGAACAGAATCCGTCCTGCGCTGCGGGGCGTCGGCGGCCGTCAGGCGTTTGCGGAACGTTAAGCAAATGCCGGTACGTCCATCAGCATTCCCAAAAAATTCCACAATCCTTTTTAGGAAAAAGGCATCTCTTCGAGAAAAGGAGAATTTCCCATGCGGTTAGGGCAAGCGATCTTCTTCGGTTCGGCGGCCGCCCTCCTCACTTTGGCAGCGCCGACGCTCGCCAGGAACTCTAACACGAACTCCAACACGAATTCCCAACCGGCAAAGACGAGCGAAGCGCCCGCCTCCTGCCATGCCTATCAGCAGGCGGCCGACGGCTCATGGACACAACTGCCCTGTCAGGAAACGGGTTCGAAGGCGCCGCAGCCGAAATCCGCATCGAAGAACGCGGCCGAGGAAACGCGCTGAGTGCTTAGCTGGTGACTGATGCGGCCAGACCTCCGGTGCAAACCGCCGCGGGAAGGCCGCTCGATATTCAGCCACATCACCCGCGACTTGTGCGCCGAAGCTCAACGAGCGAAGGCGGAAAGCGGGTGATCCAGTATTCCAGAGACGCCAGTGATTGAACCGAAAAGCCGCGGCGTACTGGATCCCCGCCTGCGCGGGGATGACAGTGGCGGGCGTCGCTATCTCCCCGTCATTGCGAGCGCAGCGACTTGTCCGCCGTAGCTCGAAGAGCGAAGGCGGAAGCAAATCCATTGTCACTTCATGCGCAAGATGGATTGCTTTGCGGAGCCTATCATCAGGCGCGCATTCGCGCGACCCGTTGGCTCGCAATGACGTGGATGGAGCGCGGCGTACTCAACACGCCGCCTTCGTGGAAATGATAACCTCGGGCAGCTCAGGCCGTTTTGACAGCCCCACCCAGCCAATCATCGAAACGCGTCGGCATGATGCGTGCGCCGTCGTCCGGCACCAGCGTGCGCAACGCGAGTGGCGCGCCGAAATACGGCACGTCCGCACCCGCCACGATCTTGCTGGCATCGCCCTGCTTGCGGAGCCAGCGGCCGACGAAATCCGCAAGCGGCGCCGCTTCGGGACCGGCGACCTCGCGTATGCCATTGGCGGGCTCTCCAAGCGTCACGTCGGCCAGCGCTTCCGCGACCTCGTCGGACAACAACGGCTGCATCAACTGGCTGGAAACGTGGACCTCGCCATCCCTGCGCCCGGAATCCGCGATCGCGCCGACGAACTCGAAGAACTGGGTGGCGCGCAGGATCGTGTAGGCCAGCCCGGAATTTTCGATCAGCCGCTCCTGCGCCAGCTTCGCGCGCAAATACCCGCTGCTCTCAAGTCGGTCGGTACCGACGATCGACAGCGCAATGCAGTGCCGCACACCGGCCTGTTTAGCTGCCGCGATCAGGTTGCGCGTTCCAGTCTCGAAGAAGTGCAGCACCGCCTCGTCCTCGAACGAGGGCGAATTCGAGACATCGACGACAATGTCGGCGCCCATGAGCGCCGGTTGCAGCCCCTCGCCGGTCACGGCATTGACGCCCCTGCTCGGAGACGCCTGCAGCACCTCGTGACCGCGCGAGGCGAGCAACGGGGCCAATTTCGAACCGATCAGACCTGTACCGCCGATGATGACGATCTTCATTTCCTCTCTCCTCCGTCTCTAAGGCCGCGGCCACGCGCCATCACCAAGACCAACTGGAACGGGCCGGTGTGACACGCGCGACCGTAAACCCTGGATTAATTTGCACCACCTATACTGGTGGTCCGCACATCCGTACCAGCGCAAATGGCCTAAAATTCATGAAAATCGGTACCCTCCTCACCGCTGCCATCGTTTCGCTTTCCACCGTCGGCGGCGGGCTCGCCGTCTATGTGGCGGTTTCGAAGTACCAGACCATGGACAAGGTCTCGGTCGCGCAGAGCCGGCTGGAGGTGGTGCGCGCCGTCGGCGACATCCCGCGCTACATGAACTCCGAGCGCGGCTTCTCGACCAACATCCTGTACGGCCCGCCCGCGGTCGATCCGGCGATCCGGAAAGAACTCAACGAAAAACTTCGCAAGAACACCGACGCCGCGCGCGACAAGATGAACGCGGTCCGCAAGAACCTGTCCGGCGGGCTCGACGATGCCGCAGCGATCGGCACCGGCATCGACGAGCTGAACGTGAAATTCAACGCCCTGCGCGACGCCATCGACAAGGCGATCGATGGCCCGGCCGAAGCGCGCAAGGATGCCGCCAGAAAGATCGTCGCCGACAATGCCGTGTTCAACGCCGCCGTCACCAAGCTGCTCGACGAGCAGGTGCGCCGCATGGCGCAGCTCGACGGCGATGCCTACCGGCAGGCCGTCTATGCCAACATCGCCTGGAACCTGCGCGACGTCGGTGGTTACAACGCCAGCATTCACAAGAATCTCGTTGGCGCCAAACGCGCCGCCACCGAAGCCGAAAAGATGGAATATTCCCGCTCTCAAGGCCGCGCTGACCAGATCCTGATGTCGCTACAGGAGTTGCGCGGCAACCCGGCGACGCCGCCCAACGTGGCCGCGGCGCTGGAAAAGATGAACGAAGCCTATGTCGGTCGTTTCGGTAACGAACTGAAACTCGTCAAGGAAGGCGCCGCATCAGGCAAATACGAGCACGATGTCGATTTCTTCTACGCCGAATCCCAGAAGGGCCTCGGCGCCGTCGTCGACGTCCGCAACGCCTTCTACGACAACGCCGAGCACATCCTCGGCACCGCCTATTCCTCCGCGCGCTTCAGCTTCCTGATCGCGCTCGCAGGCCTGATCGCGGTTGTCGCCGCCAGCGCCACGCTGATCGTGATGGTGCGTCGCCGCGTCTGCGGGCCGATCGTCGACCTCACCGCCACCATGTCGCGGCTGGCCAGCGGCGACGTTTCAGGTGAAATCGCCGGCGCCGGCCGCGGCGACGAGATCGGCGCGATGGCGTCAGCCGTGCGCGTCTTCAAGGACAACATGATCGAGGCGGAACGTCTTGCGGCCGAAAAGGCCGCGGAGAATGACGGCAAGATGCGCCGCGCCCAGGTGCTCGACGAACTCACCCGCGCGTTCGAAGCCAAGGTCACCGAACTCGTGGGCGGACTTTCGGCCGCCTCGTCCGTCATGGAAGACACCGCGCAGTCGATGTCGTCGACAGCGACCGCCACCAACCGCCAGGCAGCGATCGTTGCCGCCGCTTCCGAGCAGACCTCGGCCAACGTGCAGACGGTTGCGAGCGCCACCGAAGAATTGACCTCCTCGATCTCCGAGATCGGCCGCCAGGTTGCGCAATCGACCGAAATCGCCGCCCGCGCTGTCGATAATGCGCGGCGCACCGGCGAGACCGCCCGCTCGCTCGCCGAGGGCGCGCAGAAGATCGGCGACGTCGTGACGCTGATCCAAAGCATTGCCGCGCAGACCAACCTCTTGGCGCTGAACGCCACCATCGAAGCCGCGCGCGCCGGCGATGCCGGCCGCGGCTTTGCGGTCGTCGCTTCCGAAGTCAAATCGCTGGCCGGCCAGACTGCCAAGGCGACCACCGAAATCTCCGAGCAGATCGCGTCCATTCAGGCGGCAAGCGACCAGACGGTGACAGCGATCCAGAACGTCGCCAACGTGATCGCCGAGATCGACCAGATCGGAACCGCGATCGCCGCCGCGATCGAGGAACAGGGCTCCGCGACCAAGGAAATCTCCCGCAGTGTGCAGGAAGCCGCGCGCGGCACCCAGGAAGTCAATTCCAACATCACGGGCGTTCAGAAGGCCGCCGACGACACCGGCGCTGCCGCCAATCAGGTGCTCGGCGCGGCCGAGCAGTTGTCCTCGCAGTCCAAGGATCTCGCCGGGCAGGTCAACCGCTTCCTGTCGGAGGTGCGTGCGGCGTAAATTCGCTCCTCACTCGGCGAACCCGACATAACGGACGAATCCCTATTCGGCTCGCAATCGAGAAGCCGCGCGATGCGCAGCGCCATGCGTTCCGCGCCTCCCCGCATCCGCTGCCGCAAATCGACCAGAAATTGTGCCTAGCCAGTGCGCCTCTTACATAGGGGCGAGCCTTGAACAAGAAACTAAAGTATGCGGCGGCGGCGATCGCCGTCTTTGGCGCAGCCATCTACCTCAACAACACCAATCATCTCGCCGCCCATCAGGAGGGCAAGCCTGTTCTGCTCGCGCACCGCGGCATTGCCCAGCGCTTCAACGAGCGCGAGCTGAAGAACGACACCTGCACGGCGGCGCGAATGCTGCCGTCAACGCATCAATACCTGGAGAACACAATCGAATCGATGCGAGCCAGTTTTGCCACTGGCGCCGATATCGTTGAGGTCGACGTTCACCCGACGACCGACGGTGAATTCGCGGTGTTTCATGACTGGACGCTGGATTGCCGCACCAACGGACACGGCGTCACGCGCGAACACTCCATGGCCTATTTGAAGAAGCTCGATGTTGGCCATGGCTATACAGCCGATGGAGGCAAGAGCTTTCCGTTTCGCGGCAAGGGCACCGGCCTGATGCCGACACTCGCCGAGGTGCTGACCGCCTTTCCGCAACAGCGGCTCCTGATCAACGTCAAGAGCCGCGACGCGTCCGAGGGAGAGAAGCTGGCAGCCGTGCTGAACAAGCTTCCCAGCGAACGCCGGGTGCAGATCATGGTCTATGGCGGCGATGAGCCGGTCGAGATGGTGCGCCGGCGCCTGTCGGATGTCCGAACCATCTCGCGCTCGACCATCAAGAGCTGCCTCGTCGGCTACATCGGTTATGGCTGGAGCGGACTCGTTCCGCAGGCCTGCAACAATGCGATGGTGATGGTGCCGATCAACGTCGCCCCATGGCTCTGGGGCTGGCCCGACCGTTTCCTGAACCGCATGGCGGCCGTCAACAGTGAAGTCTTCGTGCTCGGGCCATATCGAGGCGGCGAATTTTCGACCGGCATCGATACGCCGGAGCAGTTCGCGCGGTTGCCGAAAAACTATTCCGGCGGCATCTGGACCAATGAGATCCAGGCCATCGCCCCGCTCGCGCGCAAATAGCGTTTGTGGATTTGCGGAATCCGAGAACCCGACTCGCTGCGAAGTGGAACATCCCGCGCTTGCTGTCGTTTTGGCCGGCATTAGCGGAAGGGAATGCACCCATGACGTGGAAAGGCAAATGGCGAAATCAATACGGCTCCATTGTCGACATTACCGACGACGCCAATCGCAGGATCAGCGGCACCTTCAAAACGGCGCTGAGAGACAGCGGGTTCTACGGACAGGAAATTCCCGTCGTCGGTATCCATCAGGGCGATTGCATCAGTTTTGTCGCCGGTGGTGAAACGGCGGCGGGAGATGCCGCGGTCTCCTACACCGGCCTGCTGCGCGATGGAAAAATGGAAACAATGTGGTTCGTTGTCGTTGACAGCGCGATCCGGGCGTCGGCGGAAGGTGCACCCGGCAAGAAGGAAAAACTAAACTGGTGGCGTTCAATCAGCACCAACGCGGATACGTTCGAGCGGGTGTGACAAGCCTGTCGTCTCAGCTCCGCAATCCCGGCGCCTCGTGCCCAGTGCGCGCGACATATTCGGTGTAACCGCCGCCAAACTGGTGGATGCCTTCCGGCGTCAGCTCGAGCACGCGGTTGGAGAGCGCCGCCAGGAAATGCCGGTCGTGGGACACGAACAGCATGGTACCCTCGAACTCTGACAGCGCATTGATCAGCATTTCCTTGGTCGCGAGATCCAAATGGTTGGTCGGCTCGTCCAGCACCAGGAAATTCGGCGGATCGTAGAGCATTTTTGCCATTACCAGCCGCGCCTTCTCGCCGCCCGAGAGCACGCGGCACTTCTTCTCGACGTCGTCGCCGGAGAAACCAAAGCAGCCCGCGAGCGCGCGGAGCGAACCTTGTCCCGCCTGCGGAAAGGAATCTTCCAGCCATTCGAACACCGTGCGTTCACCGTCGAGCAGGTCCATGGCGTGCTGGGCAAAGTAGCCCAGCTTGACGCTGCCGCCGATCGCCACCGTGCCATCGTCGGGTTCGGCCGAGCCCGCCACCAGCTTCAACAGCGTCGATTTGCCGGCGCCGTTAACGCCCATCACGCACCACCGCTCCTTGCGGCGGATCATGAAATCGAGGCCCTGATAGATGGTGCGGCTGCCATAGCCCTTGTGGACGTTCTTCAGGCTGACGACGTCCTCGCCCGAGCGCGGCGCCGGCATGAACTCGAACGCCACCGTCTGGCGGCGCTTCGGCGGCTCGACGCGCTCGATCTTGTCGAGCTTTTTCACCCGGCTCTGCACCTGCGCCGCATGCGAAGCGCGCGCCTTGAAGCGCTCGATGAACTTGATCTCCTTCGCCAGCATCGCCTGCTGGCGCTCGAACTGGGCCTGCTGCTGCTTTTCGTTCAGCGCGCGCTGCTGCTCGTAGAATTCGTAATTGCCGGAATATGTCGTGAGCGTGCCGCCGTCGATCTCGACGACCTTATTGATGATGCGGTTGATGAACTCGCGGTCATGCGAGGTCATCAACAGCGCGCCCTCGTATCCCTTCAGGAACTGCTCGAGCCAGATCAGGCTCTCCAGGTCGAGATGGTTGCTCGGCTCGTCCAGCAGCATCACGTCAGGCCGCATCAAGAGGATACGCGCCAACGCGACCCGCATCTTCCAGCCGCCGGAAAGCGCGCCGACATCGCCCTCCATCATCTCCTGGCTGAAGCCTAAGCCCGACAACGCCTCGCGGGCCCGGCCGTCAAGCGCGTAGCCGTCGAGCTCCTCGAAGCGGTGCTGCACCTCGCCGTAGCGCGCGATGATATCTTCCATCTCGTCGGCGCGATCCGGATCGGCCATCGCGGCCTCGAGCTCCCTGAGCTCGTTTGCCACGACGCTGACAGGCCCGGCGCCGTCCATCACCTCGGCGACCGCGCTGCGGCCCGACATCTCGCCGACGTCTTGGCTGAAATAGCCGATAGTAATCCCTCGATCGAGCGAGACCTGGCCCTCGTCGGGTAGTTCCTGGCCGGAGATCATCCGGAAAAGCGTGGTCTTGCCCGCACCGTTCGGGCCGACGAGGCCGATTTTCTCGCCCTTCTGAAGGGCTGCGGAGGCTTCGATGAAGAGGATCTGGTGGCCGACTTGCTTGCTGACGTTATCGAGACGGATCATTGGGCCCTGAAGGGAGGAAATCGCTGTGGCCGCTGCTTAGGACATCTGGCGCGCTTGTGGAAGCGGTTCCGAAATATTCCCGCGGCAACAAGCGACGCTACCTGAAGGCGTTCTGGATTGTCGCTGCAACTGCATTCCAGGAGACATATACGGGTGGCCGAATGAACTCGCGTATGGGCGGTAAAACCTTCCAGCGCTGCGAACCGATCCGTACCAGCATCGTTAGCCCGTCATCTCCAATTGAACTGACGGAGAGTTCCCATGAGCGCAACAGGTCTCGAAGTATTCGACAGAACGCTCCAGATCACCAACACGTGGTTGGACGAAGTGATGGCAACGCTGCCGCGCGATCGCAAGTTGGCATGGCATATTCTGGGTTCGGTGTTGCGAACCATCCGCGACCGGGTTCCAGTTAATCTTGCCGCACATTTGGGCGCGCAGCTTCCGCTATTGGTGCGCGGCACCTATTACGACCAATGGCGGCCGAGTGAAACGCCGAAGGCGTGGCGATCGGCAGATGAGTTTCTCTCCATCGTCTCGGAAGAACTAAGTTCGCAAAAACCGGTCGATGCCAAAGATGCAGCCCAGGCGGTGTTCCGCGTTCTGAACCATCATGTCGACCCCAATCAGGTCGAGAAGGTGCGCCACGCACTTCCGGAAGACGTTCAGGCGTTGTGGCCCCGTAACAACCGGGTTTCATCGGCGGCCTGATGCGGCATCTGATCGCGGTTCCGAAAATCGACAAGAACCCTGATGTTCGTCGGGCGTTGTCTTGCAGCACAAAGGCAATCACCAACCGGAGCCAGCAATGACCAGACCTCCGCCCGTGCCGCAGGACAATCAAAGCCACAAGGGTACCGGCGATCCCAAATCCGGCAATGCCCATGAAGTTCGGAAGGGCCGCGGCCGCGTTGAAAATCCCCGTGAGCAGGGCCAACAGGGCAACACCGCCCAAAACACGACTCATCAGGGCTATCAGCAGGATCGCTAGTCCAGGAGCGAGCACCATGTCGACATCAACCAAGACGCCCGCGAGCATTCGCCAAGGCGGCCCGGGCGCTTCCCATGAGAACGCCAAGGCGCCGCTGCACGTTAAGAAACCGCCGGCTGACGATCCGCAACGCCGCCACAGCCAGGTTTCCGGCGGCGGAGGCGAGCATGACACCCACCATACTCACGAGCCGGAACGAAAGGGCGGCGGCACCCACCCCGCTTCAAAGGTCAAGCCATGAGCACCAAGCACGTGAAACTGAACAGACCGACCAACGTCGATCTTGTTCGCAACCCGCTGATCGGAGGCTCGAAGGGGACGACGATGGCAGGAGTGACGCCAGACGAGTTGGAGGAGTTCGAGGGCGCTAACACTTTCGAGGGCGACATCGAGAACGATACCAATCCGCAAGGTGGTATCGACAAGGCGGAGGTTCGCGATCGGCGCCGCGGACCCCCGCAAAACGATCGGGACAGCGGCCCGCGCAGAATGCCGCTACAGGGGAAGAAAACGCACGAGCAGCAATTGCGCATCCTTGAAAGGAGGCCTGATGTCCCCGACGCGAGACAGATGGGGGAGGAGATCGCGCGCACGCAACAGACTGGTGGTGCAAAAACCATCAAGCGCGAAGCACGCCAATCGGAATTTCCGGTAAGCCGCGGCGGCCTCAACCAGGAAAGCCAGCACAACAAGCACAATCGTCCGGGCCAGTCGGGCCACAAGCCTCAAAAGCCAGAGGGATAGTATCATGACACGTGGAGCACACGGAGACGGCAAGCATCTCGGCCCTGGCGCGAAGGGCAAAGGCGCCGGGACCGGCGCTATGACAGACGTGCAGGACGACCTGATTGGCGACAACACGGTGCTTTCCAACCGCGACAAGGCCGAGCATTCGCGCGATCGTGGCCAGGACAGCAAATGGTCCCAAACCGAGCAGTTGAAAGACCACGCCGCAAACAGGGGCCGCGGATAAGACGAGAGATTGTCTGTCGAGCACGCGCGGAGATTTACAGGTTGATCACACCAAGTCGCGCGGCGTGCGCTACCGCATCGGTACGGCCGGTAGCATCGAGCTTGGCGAGCAGCGAAGCCACGTGGAACTTGGCGGTGTGCACGGATATTCCGAGCTGCCGCGCAATGGCTTTGTTGGATGCGCCTTCGGCCATCAGGACAAGTACGTCGCGCTCGCGTGGCGTGAGATCGATATCGGGCGCGTCGACTACCGTCGGCGCGTCCCGTGACACGAGCGCGACCGTCGCTGCCTCTCCGGGCGCCGCCAGACGAAGCCCGGACACGGCGCCGAGCAGCGACGCGAGCCTGTCCACCAGCACCGGATCGGCGATCTCGATAGCAACCACAATGACCGGTGAGGCCGCTTCGCTCACGCTTCTGCCCTTTCGCCGACCGTGAGCTTAACCTGCACCGGTTGGCCGGCGCGCCGAATCGTAATGTCGACGACCGTTCCGATACTGTCCGGGCCAAGCGATTGCATCAGCGAGCGTACGCCGGTCAGCTTCTCGTTGTTCCAGCCGACGATCACGTCGCCTTGCAAGATACCGGCGGCGGCCGCGGGACCTGACTTGTCGACACTCATCACCATCGCACCGACGCCATCGTCGAGCTTGATCGGCTGCAATCCAACCCCAAGATAGCCCCGTGCAATCCGGCCGTGGGTTTCAAGCCTTCCCGCGATCCGCTCGATCGTCGCGCCGGGAATCACAAGAATGCGCCGCACCCCTCGGACTGCCATGCCAATCGCTTCGCCGGAAGCGCTGACGGCAAGTCCCCCCTCGTGATTACTGCGCAGCCGCACGTCGAGCTCGATCCTGGCATCGATCTCACCGCCACGAAGGCTGCGCCAGCGGCCCCCGATCAGCGAGACAACGCCGAGCGCCGCAGCAGGAACGCCATGCTCGGCAGCAACCACGACTATCAGCGAGCCCAGATCCGGAACAGCAGACGAGAGCGCGACGGAAACAATATTGGAGACGGTACTACCGGCATCGCTCTTGGTGTCAAGCCGCAGCAGCGCGATATCGGTGGTGTGATCGCGTCCTGCGATCTTGGCCGACTGCATCGTTCCGTCGGCAAATTTGACTGAGACTTCACCTTCATCGGCCAGCGCTTCATCAGCGGTCACGATCAGGCCGGGTTTCCAGATGAAGCCCGAAGCCCGCGAGCGGTGCGAATGCACCGAGACGATCGCAGACTTTGTCCGGGCGACGACATCGGCAAGAGCGGAGGATAGCGACGGAAGAATAGCTGCGGTCGGGTCGGACATGACAGAACTCCTGGATCGGTTGAATCCAATCTGGGAGTTCAGATCGCGTTCGGGAACTAGCCTGATGGGCAGGCCGTGGGAGTTCTTCGCCCCGAACGCGAGCGTTTCCCGCTTCGCAGTATGCCGTGTGTCCGGGATCGATGTGCTTTGGCGTCTTCTTCTCCCGTTGAGGCGTCATCCTCGCAGGATCGGGGGCGCCAGGCACACCGCGCGGTCCGAGCTGCTCTCGCTGAATATCGTCTTCCGACTTCTCGGGCTCGACGCCATTGGGCTCGCGATTTCGGGTCATGGCTGAACGGGTATCTCCAAGTATAAGCCTCGCCGTCAAGTGGCCGACGGCCAATCTTGAAAATGCGCTGACGGAACTTGCTTCCTTCTAACATCAGCTCAGGCTGTTAATGCCTCAGGCAGAACACCTGTTCCTATTCGATGGCAATACGCGCTCCAGAATTGCGGGCATTTGTCGCGCGCATCGCGCACGCCGTGGAACCAGCATTTGCGGCCTTTTCCGGTGTCACAGCTTCCGACTGTCGGTGCCGGATCAATCAATCATCGCGCGTTTGCTGGAAGTTTTCTAAGAGCCTCTCTAAGAACCATTCCATTAGAGGAATCGTAATCCCTCGCGTATGCGTCACCAAGTTGCGCTGCTGAACTTCCTGAAAGCGCGACGTGAGTGCTCGCAGGTTTGGGGTGAACCTTGAAGTCTCGTAATTTGTTCCGGATCGCCGCGTTGGCGACCGTGTCCGTATTGGCGTTGTGGCCGCAGCCAACGTTCGCGCAGTCAAGCTCTTCGCCGCAATCCGGGGCACAGTCGTTGCCTCCTGTCGTCGTAGCCTCGCCAGAGGCTCGCCGTCGCGCCGCATCGCCGCAGCGGCGGCAAACAGGCGTGCAACGCAGGCAGCGCGATCCAACAGACCGCAGCCGCAACGCGGCGTCGGCTTCGTCGAAAACCCGCGCGGCGCCGTCCAGGGTTATGTCGCCGGCCGCTCGATGGCGGGCACCAAGACCAACACGCCGATCATGGAGACGCCGCAGTCGTTATCGGTGATCGGCAGCGAGCAGATTCGCGACCAGAAGCCCGGTAAGTTCGACGAGATCCTGCGCTACACCCCGGGCGTTGTCGCCGGAACATTCGGCGCCGACACGCGCAACGACTGGTTCCTGATCCGCGGCTTCAAGTCGGACGATGTCGGCCTGTTCCTCGACGGGCTGCAGCTCTTCTACACGTCCTATGCGAGCTGGAAGCTGCAGCCGTTCAATCTCGCGCGCGTCGAAGTGCTGCGCGGTCCTTCCGCCGTGCTGTATGGCGGCTCCAGCCCAAGCGGTATCGTCAATGCCGTCAGCAAGATGCCTCCAACAGAGCCGATCCGTTATCTCGAGACCGGCGTGAACAATTTCGGCAACGCCTATCTGTCTTTCGATTTTGGCGGCCCGGTTGCGACGCAACCGGAGAACGGAAAACTGTTCTATCGTGTGGTCGGCCAGGTCCAGAACGGCGGCACGCAAGTCGACTTTACGCCCGACAATAACTATTTCATCGCGCCGTCCGTCACCTACAAGCCGGATGCAGACACGACGTTCACCGTGCTGGCTTCAGCGTCGAAGACAGATACGCGCGGCATTAACTTCCTGCCCTATATCGGAACGGTGGTCGATGCACCCTTTGGCCGCATCCCGACAAAACTATTCGTCGGCGACCCCAGTGTCGATACGTTCAAGCGCGAACAGGAGATGATCGGCTATCAATTCGAGCGCAACCTCTCCGACAGCGTCACATTCCGGCAGAATGCCCGCTACGCGCATGTTGACCTCACCTATCGCGGTTTCGTCGGCAACAGCTATACCAACATCGCCACCGGCGACATTGGTCGCTACAATTGGTATGCGAAGAACACCGCCAACCAAGGCAACCTGGACAACCAGTTGGAGTATCGTTTCGACACCGGCCCCGTGCAGCACACGATGCTGTTTGGCCTCGATCTGAAAAGCTATCGGATCGACGACTATCAGATCTTTGCCTTTGGCGGCGTGCCCTCGATCAACGCGTTTAATCCGGTTTACGGTGTCGGCGACATACCGTTCACGGGCGCGCCGTTCCGTAATTTCCTCCTGACCCAAAATCAACTCGGCACCTATATTCAGGACCAGATCAAGTTCGGCGGTTTCACGCTGGTGTTGAGCGGCCGCAATGATTGGGTATCGACGAGCCAAGGCGATCGCCCGACGGGCGTCACGCTGATCAACCGCGAGGACAGCAAGTTTAGCGGCCGTGCCGGCCTGATTTACAATTTCGCCAACGGCCTCGCTCCCTATGTCGCCTACGCGACCAGCTACAATCCGATCATCGGCGTCAACGCTTCGAACCAACTGTTCCTGCCGGAAACCGGCGAGCAGGCCGAGATCGGATTGAAGTTTCAGCCTAACGGCTTCAACGGCCATTTCAGCATTGCCGTGTTCGATCTGAAGCGGCAAAACGTGCCGACGACAGTCCCGGGCATCACGCCGGTTCTTCAGAACCAGACCGGTGAGGTCACATCGCGCGGTCTCGAGTTGGAGGCCGTAGCCAATCTCGGACCTGGCCTGAAAATGGTTGGCGCGTTCACCACTTACGATCTCTTTATCAGCAAGGACGCGAATCCGGCGCTGCTCGGCCTGACGCCGACCAACACGCCACAGCAGGTTGGATCCGTCTGGACTGACTACACCTTCCAGGAGGGACCGTTGAGGGGCTTTGGCTTTGGTGGCGGCGTGCGCTACGTCGGCAAGTCCTTCGCCAATGTCGCGAATACACTTGTGGTTCCTTCGGTGGTGCTCGGTGACGCGACGATCCATTACGAATGGCAAAACTGGCGCGCGGCATTGAACGTTATCAATATCGCTGACAAAACTTATGTCGCCAGTTGCGCGTCGGAGACCTCCTGTTTTTACGGCGATCGCCGTCGCGTGACGGCAAGCCTAGCCTACAAATGGTAACGCGTCGCAATCGGCAGGGAGGCAGCACTGAAAGCGAGGACGGTTCGTATCTGGTCGGTGGTCCACACCTGGAGCAGCCTGATATCGACGCTGTTCCTGCTGCTGCTGTGCGTCACCGGCCTGCCGCTGATCTTTCATCACGAGATTGATGAGCTGCTCGGCTACGATCCGAAGCCCGAGATCGCACAGCCGGGCGCGGTGAAACGGAGCATTGACGAGATCGCCCGCACGGCACTTGCGAACGATCCCGGCCGGGTCCTGCAGTATATCCTGTGGGACAAGGACGAGCCGAACAACATCATCGCCTTCACTAACAACAAGGTCGATGGCGATCCGGATGCGGCAACGCTCAGGGCATACGATGCGCACACCGCCAAGCCGCTCGGCTCGGTCGGCGGCGGCCCGATGCTGATATTCCTCAAACTCCATGTCGATATGTTTGCCGGTCAGCCCGGCAAACTGTTCCTCGACGCGATGGGCTTCCTGTTTCTGGTCGCGATCATCTCCGGCGTCGTGCTGTACTGGCCGTTCACGCGCCGCCTGAGCTTTGGCACCCTCCGGGGCAAGTCACGCCGCATCGCCTGGTTCGACTGGCACAATCTTCTGGGCGCGGTGACCATCGCATGGGCGCTGGTAGCCGGTGCCACCGGCGTCATCAACACGCTTGCGGAAGTGATGCTGAGCCAGTGGAAAGCCAACGAACTCGCTGACATGGTCAAGCCTTACGCGGGCAAGCCACCGCCGGTGCATCTCGCTTCCCTCGACAGGACGCTAGAGAATGCACGCAAGACCGCGCCGGACATGAATGTCTCGTTCGTTGCCTTCCCGGGCACGCCGTTCACGAGCTCGCATCATTTCGCCGTGTTCATGCGTGGCGACACACCACTGACGTCGCGGCTCCTCAAACCGGTGCTGCTGGATGGCGAAACCGGAGACGTGTCCGATGCGCGCGACCTTCCCCTCTATCTGAAGGCACTGCTGGTCTCGCAACCGCTGCATTTCGGCGACTATGGCGGCATGCCACTGAAGATCATCTGGGCGCTGCTCGATATCATGACGATCGTCGTGATCGGCAGCGGGCTCTATCTGTGGGTCGTCAAACGGCGCAAGCATCGCAGCCACGCGTTCGCAGGGCAGCCTTTGTTGCAGCCGTCCGAATGACCGGCGCCCGCAAATCGCGATCCAGCGGCAATTGGTGGACCGTGTACGGCGGTCCGCTGCTGATCGGCGTGCTGTCGGTCGCTGGGCTGTTAAGCGCGCTGTTGTCCGAGGGACCCGGCCGCTATTTTTCCTGGTTGGCGCTGGGCGCGCCCGTCGCCCTCACCGTTTGGTTTTTCGCTCGGCGCAAGCGCGGCTAAGCGGGCCGCATCAGCTTGAGCGTGGCAGCCAGCCGCAGGCTGCGCTTTCCCGCGAGCGCAATGGCTTCCAGCTCAGCCCCCGCTTCGTCGCAGGTGCCGGTAAAGCCGATGCCCACCTCATGGCCGCCGAACACGGGGTTTTCGCCCTTTGCCGGCGTATGCTCTTGGTTGAGGATCTCGCCCTTCCAGCGGCCGTCGGCCGAGGAATAAGAGCCGAGGTAGTAGAAAAAGGCGTCGCCCCCGAGGATGCGGCCGTCCAGCAGCAGCATGACGCCGGACAAGCCCGCCTTGACACCATCGAGCGCGCGGAGCTGAAGAGAATAGAGCCCGTTGACAATGCCGCCCGGCCCAACGGTGCCGACCGGCGGCAGCGCCTCGTCGTCGAGCCGCGTCAACTCGGCCCAGAACAAGGCACCTGGCCGCGGCGCGGCGCTGCCTTCAAAACGAATCTTGTTGCCCTGTAGCTTGCCGCGCACGCTGATGGCAGCGACGTCGGTATCCATCAGCGGCTTATAGTAGGGATCGTCATTGTGGCGCTGGGTGATGACCTCGCCGATAATCTCGTCACCCGTCTCCTGGTAGGTGCCCAGATGGGCAAAGGCAGAATTGCCGCCCAACAGCTTGCCATTATGCATGCACATGATGCTGCGGCCGAACGCGTCGTCCACGCCGTACTCGACCTTGTAAAGCCCGTTGAGCAACGAAAATGTCCTGCAATATCGAACCGTCCGGCGGGCTTAGCACCAACCGCCACGATGGAACCAGCGCGCGTTTTACCGCAGTTTCAGTGCCGTTTGAAATACTGCACGGCGCGTTCGTGCTTTTCCGCCGCAGCACGCGATTTGAAGGTTCCGAGATTACGGCGTTTGCCGGTTTTCGGATTGATTTTGCGGGAATAGAGCCGGTATTCGCCCGATGATAATTTTCGGATCATGGCCAGCACCGCTTTTTTTGCGAGCCCCGTCCGCAATAATGACCTAGCGGTCCCCTTGTTCCGCTCCGGCTATTCGCGTTGTCTTGCCTTGCAATGCCGGGATCGTTCGGCCGGCATGGAATGAACGGGGGGCTCACGTGCAACATTTCTTCCTCTATCTCCTTGCCCTCTGCGCTGGCGTCAGCGTCGCGACCCAGCAGGTGCTCAATGGCAACCTGCGCACGGCGCTGGGCTCGCCGGCCTGGGCGGGGCTGATCAGCTATGCCGTCGGTCTCATCACTATGATCGTTGCGGTGATCGCACTCCGCGACCGCGTGCCGTCCTGGAAAACAATAGTCGATGTGCCGTGGTATGCGTGGTCCGGCGGCGTGTTCGGCGCCGCGTTCATCCTGCTGGCGATCCTGTTGTTGCCCTCGCTCGGCGCAGCGACACTATTTGCACTGGTCATCGCCGGTCAGGTGCTCGCTGCCGTGACGCTCGACCATTTCGGCGCGTTCGGGCTGACGCCGCATCCCCTCAGCACCGCGCGTTTAGCGGGCGCGGTCCTCCTGATAGCCGGCGTCGTGTTGATCCGGGAATGATGGTCGGCCGCCTCAGAAGCATAGATTCGTTACCAGGTTTCCGCGTTTGTCCTTGATCGCGTAGGGACAGCGCAGCCGCTCCAGCGCTTTCTTCGCATCCTCATCGCCCAGTGCGGCAGCGCGCTGATAGTAGGCCTTGGCAGTTTCCGCATCCTTTGGTCCGCCGCGGCCCGCCTGCGCGAAGGCGCCCATGCGCTCCAGGGCAGCCGGATGGTTTTGCGCGGCTGCCTTCTCGAATAGGGCGCGAGCCGCCGCATCGTCCTTCGTTCCGCCATTGCCTTCAGCCAGCATCATTCCGAGCTGATACTGCGCCTCGGCATTGGTCTCGGCCGCCTTCGACAGCAGTTCGCGCGCACGTACCGGGTCCGATGCGTCTCCACCACCCAAGGCAGCGAGATTGCTGACGCCGCGGGGATTGCCGGCCTGGGCCGCGCGCTCGAACAGCTTTCGCGCCTGCGCCTCGTCGCGCGCAACGCCGGTGCCGGTTCCGTAGAGCACGCCGAGTTCGACCATCGCCGAAGTCGACCCCTTGTCGGCCGCCTTGCGCCAGGCGGCCATTGCTTCGGCCGCTTGCCCGTTGGCGGCGTAGGCACGCCCAAGCTGATACATCGCGCGCCGCGACGCGTTCGCGGCAATCCTGCAATATCTGATGGCAGTAGCAATATCGGAAGCCGCGATCTCGTTTGTCCCCCTCACGTCGGCCGGCCGGTCGGGATCGGACGGGTCGGCAGCAATGCGATCGCACAGCACGAGGTCGGCTGATTGCGTAGCCGCCGGCGTCGGCGCCGCGGCCGAGACGACAGCAACAATCAGCAGGCCTCGCAACATCCCCTTCATGAGGCGCAGGTTGCGTCGGCGTGCCGCCAAATTCAAGGCTCGAGCCCGCTCTCGCGCAATGCCGGTGCTACTGCAGGTGACACAAGAAATCGCAGCAGCCGGTCTACCTCGGCCGGCTTCTTGGTCGCTACCATGCGCCCGGCGGAAAACACCGCGGGCGTTTGCAGTTCGCGTGGAATGGCTCCAACCACCTCGATGCCCCTGACCTGCTTCAACTCGCTGATCTGCTGGACGGCGAGATCGGCCTCGCCGGTCACTAGCTTCTCAGCGGTAAAGCCCTGCGGAATGATCAGCGCCCTCGCATTGATGTCAGAGGCGATGCCGAGCTGTTCGATCAGCTTTGCGAACAGAATGCCGCTGGCGCCAAGCCGCGAATACGCCACCGAGCGCGCGCCGAGTAGCGTCGCGCGCAGCGCCGCCACGGTCGCGATATCGGGATGGGCCGCTCCTGCTTTCACGGCGATGCCGACGAAGGAGCGGGCCAGATCCACGCAAGTCTCCGTGACCACCCGCCCCTCACGCGCGACCTCGTCTAGTCCCTCGCGGGTCAGGATGACGACGTCCGCGGCCTCGCCCGCCCGCAGCCGGTCCAACAGCGCCAGTGTGGGCGCGAAATCGGCGTCTATGCGTACGCCTCCGGCCGCCTGATACTGGCCGGCCAGGGCTTGCACGGCGCCCTTCAACGCCAGCGTCGAGAGCATGCGCACGGCATCAGCCATCGGCCACTATACCCGGCGCATCAGCTTGAGCACTGCGGTCATGCGAAGGCTGCGCTTGCCGGCGAGCGCAGTCGCCTCCAACAGCGCGCCTTGCTCGTCGCAGGAGCCGGAAAAGCCGATGCCGACTTCATGGCCGCCGAAGATGGGGTTCTCGCCCATGGCGGGCGTGTGCTCCTGATTGAGGATCTGGCCTTTCCAGCGGCCATTCTCCGAGGTGTAGGTGCCGAGATAGTAGAAGGATGCGTCGCCGCCGAGGATGCGACCGTCATTGAGCAGCATCACGCCGGTCAGGCCGCCCTCGACGCCGTCGAGCAGGCGAACGTGGATAGAATAGAGGCCGTTGACGATGCCGCCCTCGCCGACGCTGCCGGCGATCGGGATGGCCTCCTGCTCGAGCGGCGTCATCACCGAATGGAACGCCACGCCGGGTAACTCCTTCAAGGCCCCTTCAAAGCGGTAGAGGCTGCCGTCTGCCCTGCCCTTCGCCAGCAGGGTGGCATCGTCGGTCCCCGCCATCGCGCGGTAATTCGGGTCCGGATTGTGGCGCACGGTCTGGATCACGATATCGACGCCATCGTCGCGTTTTTCGTAAGTACCGATATGGGCGAAGGCCGAATTGCCGCCCAGCATCTTGCCATCGCGCGCATACATCACGCTGCGGCCGACCGCAGCGCCAAGCTGAAACCTGACTTTGTAAAATCCCTCAAACAATGCGGTGCCCCCGGCAAACGCGGCTAATTGTCTAGCGCGGTTCATAATGCAGGGGAACGGCTTTGAACCGCCGTATTTGAATCAAACCTGTCAAGGCAGCGGTGTCATCAAAACGTAATGATCCGCCAAGGCAGTGCCTTGGCGGATCAGCTTTGCACCCAGGGCGCGCGCCCCGGTCATATCGTCAAATCCCTTAGGCCGCGGCCGCCTTGGCGCCGGTCGGGACTTCCGCGATCGTCTTCAGGATCTGGGACGCGATCTGGTAGGGGTCGCCCTGCGAGTTCGGGCGGCGGTCTTCCAGATAGCCCTTGTAGCCATTGTTGACGAAGGAGTGCGGAACGCGGATCGAGGCGCCGCGGTCAGCCACGCCGTAGCTGAACTTGTTCCAGGGCGCGGTCTCGTGCTTGCCGGTCAGACGCTTGTCGTTGTCCGGCCCGTAGACGGCAATGTGGTCCATGAGATTCTTCTCAAAGGCAGCCATCAGCTTCTCGAAGTATTCCTTGCCGCCGACTTCGCGCATGTACTTGGTCGAGAAGTTGGCGTGCATGCCGGAGCCGTTCCAGTCGGTATCGCCGAGCGGCTTGCAGTGGAATTCGATATCGATGCCATAGCTCTCGGTCAGGCGCAGCATCAGGTAGCGAGCCATCCACATCTGGTCGGCAGCGGTCTTGGAGCCCTTACCGAAGATCTGGAATTCCCACTGGCCCTTCGCCACTTCGGCGTTGATGCCTTCGTGGTTGATGCCGGCGGCGAGGCAGAGGTTGAGATGCTCTTCCACGATCTTGCGGGCGACATCGCCAACGTTCTTGTAGCCAACGCCGGTGTAGTACGGGCCCTGCGGACCCGGATAACCGTCCGAGGGGAAGCCGAGCGGACGACCGTCCTTGTAGAAGAAATATTCCTGCTCGAAGCCGAACCAAGCGCCTTCATCGTCGAGAATGGTTGCGCGCTTGTTCGAGGGATGGGGGGTCTTGCCATCGGGCATCATGACTTCGCACATCACCAGCGCGCCGTTTTCACGCGCAGCATCCGGATAGACGGCGACCGGCTTCAGCACGCAATCGGAGCTGTGGCCTTCGGCCTGCATGGTGGACGAACCGTCAAAACCCCACAGCGGAAGCTGTTCCAGCGTCGGGAACTTGTCGAATTCCTTGATCTGCGTTTTGCCGCGCAGATTCGGCGTCGGCGTATAGCCGTCGAGCCAAATATACTCGAGCTTGTACTTGGTCATTGAGCCTCTCTTGAGTTGCTATGAAATGCGGGAAACCAAAGCCTTGAATTCTGGATTTTGACGTCCAGCCCCCTGGAGGTCTCCGCATGCGTGTACCCGGCCACGTCAGGCCACCTCTTACTAAGCACGTAGCGTGCCACTCGCCGCACCGCGGCAACGGCCATCCACAGTGCCGACCGGAGGCGGCCTGAAATAAAAGCTGCGACATAGGAGCGCGGCAGGGCCGCAAATCGGGCAGTCTGGCGGCTGGCTCGCGAGCCGAATCCAGCCCATTTCTCCGGCATTTTCGTTTGCCTGCCGCTGAGCGCTTAAAGGTGCGGCACCCATTTGAGGCCCCCGAGCGGGACGCCGACTTACCCGAGCAACTATCCCGTCGGCTCAGGCGTTGGTCATGCAAACGCTGCCTCGCAGAATGCACCGCCAAAACTGCCTACGAAATAGACAAATCCTGCCGCTCTCTTGGTCACTTGCACCCGCCCGGGGCACCGACAATATCGCCTTACGTAACAACTAGAGAACGAGTCGGGCGCACCATGGAGGCTCGCGCCTCGACAAAAGGAGACTGCAACGATGAATCCGAATTTGAATCACGGGTCAGCCACGATCTACCAATTCCCAGCCGGGGGCCGGGCGGCTCTCGGGGGACGCCGCTATGGCGAGACCAAAGCCGTGACCGAATTTGCGGCCCAGCCGGTCAACCTCGCGGACTGCAGCGATAGCTGGTACCACGCCGCGGCGATCGAAGACGCCAAGACCGAGCGGGATCACTGATGTCTGGGAGGTGTTTGGCAGGGACGCGCCGAGCAAACGAGGCGCGGACGAAAGAAGTAGAAAAGGGTCGGGACGAAATCGTTTCGGCCCTTTTTCATGTCTGCTCGCACGTCGTGGTCCGCCTTCTGGCGTGCTTGAGCGTGGTGATCCCAGCTTTGGTGATCCGTAAGGTCACGCCCTTCCCCTGATAACGCGCCCCCGACAGGGCCCAGCGCTTGGGCAGCGTCACCGCCTTGCCGTCGAGTTGCAGATGGGCACGCTTGTCGTATTGAAAAAATCCAACCGTGAACTGCGACCCGTCGACGCAACGATAATTCCGGAAGCTGGACTGCGCCGACGCCTGTGACGGCATGGTTGCAACCGCGGCGAGGCCTAGCGCCGCGCCAAAAATCGTGATGTTCCGCCGATTCATGCTTCGCCCTCTTGCGAGTTCAGTATAGACGAGACGGGGCCGAACGACACCCGTCCCTTGTCCTCCGTCCGAACCCTTGCTGCATGATGTCAGACTCCCCTGCCCGCCATCTCAATCTTGCCGGCGCCAGCAATTTTCGCGATCTCGGCGGCTATCCCACAAGCGACGGCCGGATCGTACGCTGGCGGCAGATTTTTCGCTCTAACCATCTCGGCCATCTCACCGAAGGCGATGTCTGCGTCCTGCGGGAGCTGGGCGTCCGCAGTGCGTTCGACTTTCGCGGCACCGAGGAACGCACCGCCGCCCTGTGCGGCATGCCCGAAATCACCGTTCATTCACTGCCGGTCGAGCCGACGGTGGTCGCGGCGCTGCGCGCCATCGCGGCCGCCGGCACGCCGCTGTCGACGGACCACGCCGTCGAAGTGATGCGCGACTCCTACCGCAGCTATGTGCAGAGGAACACGCAGCACTTCCGGTCCCTGTTTGCGCATTTGCTGGAAGATCGCGCGCCGCTGGTGATCCATTGCACCGCCGGCAAGGACCGCACCGGCTTTGCGTGCGCGCTGATCCTGCATACGCTCGGCGTTTCCGAAGACGTTATCTCGGAAGACTATCTCCTGACCAACCGCTTCTACCGCAGAGACCCCAATCACAGCAGCGACCTGCCCGAGAACGTCAAGCAGGTGCTGGGCTCGGTGCAGGCCTCGTTCCTTGCCGCCGCCTTCGAGGCCATCGACGCCGACTACGGTGATCTCGAAAGCTATCTCCGCGACGGCCTTGGTCTCGGCAAAGCCGAACGGGCCCATCTCGAAGCGCGCTATCTGCAGGACTGACCCGATCCGCCTTCACCTTACCCGCTGCATCGACACGACCTGCGCAGACAGCTTGCCGCCTCTCGCCCTGACGTTGACCTGCACCTTGTAGTCGTTGCTGGTTTCGCCCTTGGGCACATAGAGCATCGCGGTAAAGCGCACGCGGCCGCGCGCATCGAGTGTCACCGGCAGATCCTCATGCACACGGAAGGAAATATCCTGGCGATTTCGAGGCGGCAGCCTGGCCGTCATGACAGGCTCGACGAGCGCACGCAGATCGAGCTTGGTCGCCGTTGCTCCATCAATCCGGTAATAGGCAAAGGAATCGCTGTCCCAGCGGCTGTTCGCGACCTCGATGACGGCCTGGCTGTCCGGCGACCAGGCCGCAATCAGCTCGTAGCGGTTCGCCCGCATCTCACCAGTCTCCCAATACTTGCCGCCGAGTGTAGCGAGCACCACGCCATCGGTGACACGGATCAGGACGTTCTCGACGTCGTTGGGAGTATCGCTGCCGGACGGCAGGCCCTGCGCGGTCCGCCAGGCGAACGCATAGCTGTTCGATGGCGAGGTGGTATCGGCGATGACACGCATCGCGGCCTTCCCCTCGCCGCAGACAAGGCCGCCATGTTGATCGGCGACGCAGCCTTGCGCATGCGCGGCAGCCACCGATTGAATATGCAATGCGATGAGAGCGACTGGAAATGCGAGAGCGTAGCGCATGCGCGATCCTTTCCGCCACGCGCAAATCATAAAGCAGACCGTGGCTGCCGGAAAGCTGCGCGCTACCGGCTCAGGCCGCCGCTTCCATTTCCAGTTCGGCGTCGAGATCGGCGATGACGTCCTCGAACGCGGAGATCGCCTGCTGGATCGCTGCGATCTGCATCAATTCCCAGCTCGAGACCGGACCGCTGCGATTCTGCAGCGCTACAACCAGGTCGCGCCGCTGCTCCTTAAGCTGAACAAGCGGTAAACCATGATCCGGCAAACCCATGACAAAGTCCCCTGCCTTTTTGTTGGAGTCCGGTTCTATCGAACGGAGTCTGCAAACGGCTTACAGAACTCCGGCAAATTTTATCGATTTCGCCCAATTCCGTAGTCTCGCGTAATCCTACGTAGCTCGCTACCTCCGGCCAGACGTGGGGCCGCGACAATTTGGGCTGGCGAGACGACGGTCATGCAGAAATTCGCCGCATTGGATTGAAAGTCTCCTGATAGGGTGCGCTCCCTCATCCGCATGCGGAGGCCCTTCATGGATGGAAAAGTCATTGTCGTGACGGGCGCGCTGGGTGCGCTCGGCCGGGTGATCGTGGACGAAGCGCTGGCGCAAGGCGCCAGGATTGCGAGCGTCGACCATGCACCGACCCAAGCTCCGGCCACGGCGGATCTGTTCGAACTCGGCGGCGTCGACCTCACCGACGCGGCGGTAGCCAAGAAGGCGATCGACGCCGCGGCCGCGCATTTCGGCAAGCTCGACGCGCTGCTCAACATCGCCGGCGGATTTGCCTTCGAGACGGTGGCGGAAGGCGATCCCAAAACCTGGCAACGGATGTACGCGCTCAACGTGATGACCGCGCTCAACGCCTCGCGCGCGGCAATCCCGCACCTCACCGCGTCGGGCGCCGGACGCATCGTCAATATCGGCGCGATGGGCGCGCTGCAGGCGGGCGCCGGCATGGGCGCCTACGCCGCCTCCAAGGCTGGCGTGCATCGCCTGACCGAGGCGCTCGCCGCCGAGCTCAAGGGCAAGATCACCGTCAATGCCGTGCTGCCGTCGATCATCGACACCGCGGCCAACCGCGCCAGCATGCCGAAAGCCGATTTCACCAAATGGGTGACGCCGAAGGAACTGGCCGACGTGATCCTGTTCCTCGCCAGCGACGCGGCCAGCGCCGTCACCGGCGCGCTGCTGCCGGTGAATGGGAGGGTTTAACCCTCCACCTCCACCAGTTTTCTCAGCACCGCCTTGAAGCGGATGCTGCGCTTGCCGGCGAGCGCGGTAGCTTCGCCTTCTGCGCCGTCGCGGTCGTAGGTGCCGGAAAAGCCGATGCCGACTTCGTGGCCGCCGAACACCGGCCGCTCGCCCTGGGCCGGGGTATGCTCGCGGTTGACGAGTTCGCCTTTCCATTTGCCGTTCGCCGCCGTGTACGCGCCGATATAGTCGAAGAACGCATCGCCTCCCCTGATGCGGCCGTCCTGCAGCATCATGACACCGGTGTTGCCGGCATCGATCCCGTCGAGCATGCGGATGTGGATGGAATAGAGCCCGTTGCCGATCGCGTCAGGGCCGACCGCGCCGGGCGGCGGTGCATCGGCGTCGTCGATGGGGGTCAGAACAGTCGTGAAATGGACGCCGGGCAAGGCCGCGCTGCCACCCTCGAAATGAATTTCCTCGCCGCGGCGCGCGCCGGTGAAGCTCATCACGGCATGCTCGACTTCAAACATCGGAACATATTTGGGATCGTGATAATGGCGCGACATCGTGACCTCGCACGAGACGATGCCGTCAGCCTCGGTGAAGCTGCCGACAAAGCAAGAGCCGGAATCGCCGCCGTACAGCCTGCCGCCCGATGTCGCGAACATCACGCCGCTGCCCATGCCGCGCGCCGTGGTGAAGCGGAATTTGTATAGCCCTTGCAACACGCCTACTCGCTGTGGGAGCGGCAAATGCTTGTTGGCCCGCGAACGATCGATTCGCAGGTTCCCTCAAATTACCGCTAGCCTTGTCCCCGCTCCGACAATAGCCGCTCCGGGGCTACCCGATCAAACGCTTTGCCGGAATTGGGCTAGGCTCGGCATGTTGAGTCGCGGCCGTCTGCGCCGCCGGAGCCTGCCTTGGAAACCGCACTTTACCTTCCCGTCAAACGCTTCCTCGAAAAGCTCGGCTTCACGGTCAAGGGCGAGGTCGGCGGCTGCGACCTGGTCGCACTGAGTGACGACGACCCGCCGATCGTGGTGATCGGCGAACTGAAGCTTTCCTTCAACCTGGAACTGATCCTGCAGGCGGTCGATCGCGCCGGCGCTGCCGACGAGGTCTGGCTTGCAGCCAAATTATCCGCCCGCGGCAAGGGCCGCGAGAGCGACCCGCGGTATCGCAACCTGTGCCGCCGGCTTGGCTTCGGCATGCTCGCCGTCACCAGCACCGGCGATGTCGAAGTGCTCGTCAAGCCACCGACGTCAGCGCCGCGCCGCGATCCCAAAAAGCGCTCGCGGCTGATCGCGGAGCACCAGAAGCGCAAGGGCGATCCCGTCATGGGCGGATCGACGCGCGCGCCGATCATGACGGCGTACCGCCAGCAGGCGTTGGCCTGTGCCTCCGCGCTGTCCGACGGGCCACGGCGCGTCAGGGATTTGCGGGCGGAGATTCCCGATGCCGGAAAAATCCTGCTGCACAACGTTTATGGCTGGTTCGAACGCGCCGAGCGCGGCATCTACCTGCTGACTGATGCCGGCCATGCCGCGCTGAAGCGCTGGCCGCAACAGCCGCTGGATCTGGCTGCCGCCGGCAATCCTTCGGCATAATGGCAAGCACGGTGACACCGAACCGTACAGCGCTACCAGACTTGAGAGATTTTAGACGCATGGCTGTATTGCCGAGCGAAATTCATATTGCAATGCAACATTGGTGCACCTAGGTATCTCCGCAATCAGATGCGAGGCGCCCATGAGCGAAGACTGGAACACGAAATACGGCACACGACGCGTCCGGCGGGATCCGCCGACGCTGGAGGAGGCAATCTTCGCCGCGGTCGGGATCACCGACGATCAGCAGCAGCAGGCGGAAATCGCCGCCGCGCTGATGGGGCTGCCCTATGAGGAAGTGCTGGCTGAAGTGAAGAAGACCGGCCGTGCGTTGGCGCGATCGGCCACTCGCGTCATTGCGGGCGAACAAGGCGCGCAGCGTTCGGTCGTGGTCGAACGCCGTGTCATCAGGCGCTTCGGCAACGACAAGCGTACCGGCACCTGACAAGCCGGCGATTACCTTGATTGCGCAGAGAATTGCCCAAGGTTTGGGGCAATTCTCGAGATCGAACGTACGGATCGGCTTAAGAGGCGCCCCACTCGGACGGGGCGGTCCCGGCCATACCAAGCAGCATTAGCCGATAACTGCGGTTGAAAGCTGCGGCCTTACGTGTCGCCTTCAGCACGCTGTCGATCCAGGACGTCGCAAGTTCTGCCTGATCATACTTGGTCAGATCGATCGTGCCGGTGGATTCGCCGTGGCGGAAGACAAGCTGCGCGCCAAACTTGCTGGCGAGCGCGCGCATCGCCTCGTTCTGCGCGCCGGTGGTGATCCGCAGGCTCTTGTAGCCCTTGGCCCGCGCCACCGCGATCAGCTTGCGGAACAGGATGCTGCCAACGCCTCGCCGCCGTACCGATGCTTCGACGCTGAAGGCGATCTCGGGAAGCGAATCCGGTGACTGGTCCGGCGGATGCAGCTCCGCGGCTCCGCGAACCACGCCGTTTTCAAAGAAGGCGATAATCGTCGTGCCGTCATTGGCGCATTTCTCGGCGTAGCGCTCGATGAAGCTGTCGTCCATGAAGCCATGGAAACGGTCGCGGCGGCTGGTGCGGTCGAGCCGCAGCAGGTGATCGCGCAATAGCGGCAGTTCTTCCTGCTGGCTCAGCGTGCGCACGCTGCTATCGGCAAGCGCAGCCGCAATAACGGTGAGGTACATAGTCCAAAACTCCTCTGAGAAAACCCTCGAGGAGGCGTCGAATCCCTAGATCACCTATATTGTGCGCCGCAGCATGGATTTCAAGACCGGATTGCTCCGTATACTGCCTTAAATAATGGCAGTATTTGCAGCAATTTAGCCGACCCGCCATTAACCAATTGTTAAGGTTCGTCACCCGGCGCAAACTGGGCATGGAGCTTGCTTTTTGAAGACGCCAAGCCCGGCAGCACGCCGGATGGTCGCGGAGACCCATTGTGGCTGTCGTGCTCGACACCAGTTCTTGCCTTCCGGACCGCCGACTAGCGGTATGGCAGGACATCGTGTGCGACACCTTTGTCGGGCTCGACTGCAAATCGGACATGCGCGGCGCGTTTTGGGGCTCGGTATCGCAATCCAGAATTGGGCAAATCGCGCTCACGCAGGTCGATTCCACGGCACAGCGGGTATTCCGCACGCCGTCGCGAATAGCTCGCGCCAGCGAAGATTTCGTGCTGATGGCGCTGGGCAACAACGGCGTGAACGGCGTGTTCCAGGACGGCCGCGAGGCTGTCGTCTCGGCGGGACAATTCGTCATTTACGATACCACCCGGCCCTACGAGCTGCGCTTCGACGACAGTTTTTCGCAGACGATCTTCCAGATGCCGCGCAAACTGCTGCAACAGCGCGTCGGCTCGTTCGATAGTCTCACCGCGACGACGTTTGCAGGCGATCGTCCGCTCGAACGGCTGATATATGATTTCGCACGCAATGTGAGCAAGACCATCGAACTGGTTGATCCCGCCGCCGCAACGCGCCTACTCGACCAGGTGCTCGATCTGCTCGCGATGACGCTTGCCGACCGGCTGCATGCCCGTTTGCCGGACCAATCGGCCCACCGGTCGGCGCTGCTCTATCGCCTCAAGAACCACATCCTGACGCATCTTTCCGATCCCGAATTATCGCTGCCGCGCGCTGCAGCCGCAGTCGGAATCTCGCCCCGTTATGCCAGCGATCTGATGGCCGCCGAACAGTCCTCGTTCCGCAGCTACGTGCAGGCGCAGCGGCTGGAGCGCTGCAAGCGTGATCTTGCCGACCCGGCCCACCAGGCCCGGCACATCGGCGAGATCGCCTTCGCGTGGGGGTTTAACGACCTCGCCCATTTCAGCCGCATCTTCAAGCAGCGCTTCGGCATCTCGCCGCGCGAATGGCGCGAGCAGCCGGGCAAATAACGCCCGGCCCTTCCTTCTTGTCGCGCCGCGGGCGTCCGGCGTTCTCCCGACCATCTGCCAGTTTAGACAAGTTTTCGTTCCGCCGCGGACAAGCGGTGCGCATTGCCACGGCTGTAGGCTGGCGTCAGCGATCACCGGTCTTCAACGCGAGAGGATGAGTTCGATGGGTCTGGTTCATCAGAGATACAAGGTGGCGGTGGTTCAGGCGGCGCCGGTCTTTCTCGATCTCGATGCGACCGTCGAGAAGAGCATCAAGCTGATCGAGGAAGCTTCCGCGAACGGCGCCAAGCTGATCGCGTTTCCCGAAACCTTCATCCCCGGATATCCGTGGCAGATCTGGCTTGGCGCACCTGCCTGGGCGATCGGCCGCGGTTTCGTGCAGCGCTATTTTGACAATTCGCTCGCCTTCGACAGCCCGCAGGCGGAAAGGATCCGCCTAGCCGTGAAGCGCGCCAAGCTAACGGCCGTGCTCGGGCTGTCCGAACGCGATGGTGGAAGCCTCTATATCGCGCAATGGCTGATCGGTCCCGATGGCGAGACCATCGCCAAGCGCCGAAAGCTGCGGCCGACCCATGCCGAACGCACCGTGTTCGGCGAAGGCGACGGCAGCGATCTTGCGGTTCACGATCGTGCCGACGTCGGACGGCTCGGCGCACTGTGCTGCTGGGAGCACCTGCAGCCGCTGTCGAAATACGCGATGTACGCCCAAAACGAACAGGTGCATGTCGGTGCCTGGCCGAGTTTTTCGCTGTACGATCCGTTCGCGCATGCGCTTGGCCATGAGGTCAATAACGCCGCCAGCAAGGTCTATGCGGTCGAGGGCTCGTGCTTCTTCCTCGGTCCCTGCGCGGTCGTCTCACAGGCCATGATCGACGAACTCTGCGACACTCCCGAAAAACACGCATTCCTGCATGCTGGCGGCGGCCACGCCGTGATCTACGGGCCGGACGGCAGTTCGCTTGCCGAAAAACTGCCGCCCGACCAGGAAGGTATTTTGTATGCCGATATCGATCTCGGCATGATTGGGGTTGCGAAGAATGCCGCCGATCCCGCCGGGCACTATTCGAGGCCCGACGTCACGCGGCTGTTGCTCAACAACAAACGCGCCAACCGCGTCGAGCATTTCTCGCTTCCCGTCGATGCCGAGGTCATGCGCGAAATCAGGCTGCAGGCTTGACGCTTCCATTCTGACAAGGAGCAGGCCCATGGAATCCGCAATACCTGCGCATCTGCAAACCGCGCGAACGCGTCACCGCCGCGTCGGCGACGATTATACGCCGCCCTACCCGTCCTTCGTGGCGCGGCACAAGCCAAGCGTCACGCGGGTGGTGATGGCCTATTTCGGCATCCAGACCCGTGGCGGGCCATCGATCGCCGCGGAGCAAACGTTGGCGCGGCTCGCTTCGGATTTCGCAGCCGCCGACGGCCCGTCCCATTGGGACCGCGCGAGCTATGTCGACGAGGCCGGCTTCACCAATTTCGTCACGGTGGCCTACTGGGACGAGCGGCAAAAGTTCGATCGCTGGTTTTCGGCCGCGCGCGAGCGCTGGACCGGCGGCCAGCGAACGAATGACGGCTTCGGGACCTTCATTGAGGCGCTTTACCCGTCGGTGGAAGGATATGAGACGCTGTTCTCTTCGCTCGGAAGACCCGAAGGCGTCGCCGTTCTCGCCGATGGCATGAGCGGCGAGGTGTTGGAGCACGCCTATTGGGGCGGCATGCGCGATCGCATGCCGTTGTCCCAAACCAGCGAGATGGCGGCTTCGGGCTCGGCCCGCGCGATCCGCGACGGCGCGCGCATCCGGATCATCCCGCACGACAATATCTGCCTGATACGGTCGGGTCAGGATTGGGGCGATACCGAGGCCACTGAGCGCAAGATGTACCTCGGCGATGTCGAACCGGTGCTGCGCGAAGGCATGGATTTCCTACGCGACCAGGGACGAGCGATCGGCTGCTATGCCAACCGTTACATGACCGTCATCGGCCCCGAGGGCGCGAGAGCCGAAAAGTCCTACGGCATGAGCTGGTGGAAGAGCCTCTCGGCGCTGGAGCGGTGGGCTGAATCGCACCCGACCCATGTCAGGATTTTCGGCGCTGCCATGAAATACCTATCGACCCTCGGCCCTGCCGCGAAGCTGCGGCTCTACCACGAGGTCACCGTCGCTCGCGCCGACGAACAGCTTTTCGAATATGTGGATTGTCATCCGCAAACGGGAATGCTGAACGCCGTGCAGACGGTGGATGCGGCCTGAGGCTAAAGCACCATCTGCGTTTGCGTGACGACCGCAACCAGCCTGCCGTCCTCGGTCTCCAGCCGCGTCTGCCAGACCTGAGTACGGCGTCCCCGGTGCACTGGCGTTGCGGTCGCAATCACCGTGGTCCCTTCCTTAGCGCCGCCGATGAAATTGGTCTTGCTTTCGATCGTGGTGGTGCCCTTGGCATCCTCCGGCAGATTGATGACGGTCGCGGCAGCGCCGACCGAATCTGCGAGTGCCATAATCGCGCCGCCGTGGATCGTATTCCGCAGCGTGCAGAGGTCCGGCCGCACCAGCATCTTGGCGACCACCCGATCCATTTCGGCTTCCGTGAAGGTTACCCCCTTCAGTTCCGCAAACGGCATCTTCATCGACTGGATCTTTTCGAGCGGCGTCATTCGTCCTCCGGCTTTTCTTGACGTAACTTCCTGAACAGAATGGAGGCTGCCGGTAAAACAGGCAATGACCTCCGAGGTAATGGCCGCCGTGACATGGCCGCGTTATTCCGCCATATCATCGGCATGCGCCAGTTCCCGCCCCGCCGAATTGTCTGCCTGACCGAAGAGACGGTGGAGACGCTGTATCTGCTCGGCGAGCAGGACCGCATCGTCGGCGTCTCCGGCTATGCGGTGCGGCCGCCACAGGTCCGCCGCGAGAAGCCGCGGGTCGCTGCCTTCATCTCCGCGGATATTCCAAAGATTCTCGAGCTCGAGCCTGATCTCGTGTTGGCCTTCTCCGACCTGCAGGCGGCCATCGTCGCGGATCTGGTGCGCGCGGGCGTCGCTGTCCACGTCTTCAACCAGCGCGACATTGCGGGCATCCTCGCGATGATTCGCACGCTCGGCGCTATGGTCGGTGCGGCGGAGCGCGCCGAGCAACTCGCGCGCGGCTTTGAAGAGCGCCTCGCGCAGGTCGCCGCGGCTCCCCGGCCCGCAGCGAAGCCAAAAGTCTATTTCGAGGAATGGGACGATCCGCTGATCTCCGGCATCGGCTGGGTGTCCGAACTGATCGAGATCGCGGGCGGCGAGGATGCCCTGCCGAAGCTGCGGTTTCAGCAGGCCGCCAAGGACCGGATCATCTCGCCTGATGTCGTGCGCGACACGGCCCCCGACGTGATCCTCGCGTCATGGTGCGGCAAGAAGGTCGTGCCGGACCGCATCCGGCAGCGTCCGGGCTGGAGCGATATCCCGGCCGTGCGCAACAACCGCATCGTGGAGATCAAGTCGACGATCATCCTGCAGCCGGGACCGGCGGCGCTGACGGATGGGTTGGACGCGATCGTTAGGGCGTTGTGGCCTGTTGGCTGACGTTCCCCGGATGCTGCGCAGCGCGGAGCGGTGCGCTGCTATTCCGGGGTCCATACGGCGGCAGGTCCCGGCTCTGCGGAGCAGCGCGAAGCGCTGCACCGCGTCCGGGACACGGTGGCTCACACCTTCTCCACCCCACACCATTCCGCGATGAACAGCGCGGTTGCTTTGGTCGACTTCCGCAACGAGTCCAGTTCGACATACTCGTTGAAGCCGTGCATCGCGGCGCCCTTCGCGCCGAAGCACAGGCTCGGGATGTTGTAGTTCAATCCATAGAACCGCGTATCGGTCAGCGCGGTGAACGCGCGGTCCGGCACCACGCCGCCATAGACGGCGCCGAACGCTTTTGCGAAAGCGGCTTCCGGTTCGGCCGAGTTCGTCAGCTCATATCCCTCCGACAAGAAGCCCGACCATTCGACCTGCGGCGGATTGTTGGACAGGAATCTGTGATCGCGCGCGGCGGCGGAGACGCAGGCCAAAATCTCCTTCTGGCATTCGGCGATCGACCAGCCCGGCAGGACCGCGATGCGGCAATCGACGTCGCACCAGGCCGGCACGCTGGAGGCCCAGTCGCCGCCCTTGATGATGCCGGGATTGAAGTTGAGCGGATGGGCGACCGTCTTGAAGTGCCGGTCCGCCTTGGCGCGCTCGTTCCAGTCCGCCTCGAGCTTCTGCAACGCGTGGATCAGATGATACGCCGCCATGATAGCATTGGCGCCGGCACCGGCCTCGAATACATGCACCGGGAAGCCGCGCACCTTCAGGCGAAACCAGATCACGCCGACCTGCGAGCGCACCATGGTCTCGCCGGTCGGCTCCGGGATGAAGCAGGCGTCCGCGCGGTAGCCGCGCTGCAAGGTCGAGAGCGCGCCGACGCCGGTCGATTCCTCCTCGATCACCGACTGAAAATGGATGCGCGCCGTTGGCTTCAGCCCTGCTGCCTTGATCGCATCCAGCGCATAGAGCGCGCCGATAGTGCCGGACTTCATGTCGCAGGCGCCGCGGCCATACATCTTGCCGTCCTTGATGGCAGGCGAGAACGGCGGCGTCTCCCACATGTCGAGGGGACCTGCCGGAACCACATCGCAATGGCCCTGCAGGATCAGCGATTTGCCGACATTGGTCGCCGGCCGATACGTGCCGACCACCGTCCGCGCCTTGGAAAAATCATGCTCGATCGGGCCGAAGCCGCGCAGATCCCTGAGATCCTCGACGTCGATATGCCAGTCGTCGACCTCATAGCCGCGCTGGCGCAGGAGATCACCGATCATGTCCTGGCACGGTCCTTCGGCGCCGCGGGTCGAGGGGATCGCAACGAAATCCTTCGTCGTCGCCAGTTGCGCATCGAAGCCGGCGTCGACGGCATCTAGGATTTTCTGTTGCGTATCGGTCGTCATGCGGCAGCTCCAATCGGAATTTGGCAAGGTCAGAATGCGCACCCTACCCCGATCTCAGCCGCCGGCGTAATGCGCAAAATGCGCATCCCGCAATGCATCTTCGAGCAGGCGGCCTTCTGAATAGCCGCTCAGGGAGGCCGGACGCTCAACGCCGTCGAGAAGCCGCGGACAGGGTTCAGGCCGGCCCAGCACCGTGCGGACCGGAATACGCTCGGCATAAACAGGCAGCTCATAGTCCTCGTCGTCGTCAGCGACGCCCTTCGACCTGATCTTGGCGGACGCCTGCTCGATTTCCATCGCGATCACCGACGTCGCCTTGATCTCCTGCGCAGTGCTTTGTCGCAGGCTCGCGGTGCGGTCAGGGAAGAAGCGGTCGACCATGGCGACCAGCGCGCGCTCCTTCTCCACGGAATCGGTAACAAGATAGGCAGTGCCGAAGGCCATCACGGCGCGGTAATCCGCCGAATGATTGAAGCCGCATCGGGCCAGCACCAGGCTGTCGAGATGCGCAACCGTGAGACAGACCCTTTGGCCTTCGGACTGATATCGCAGCATGCGGCTGGCGCTGCTGCCATGCCAATACAGCTTGCTCCCTTCCCGCCAGAAGAACGTCGGCGTGCAATAGGGCTGGCCGTCGATCACATAGGAGACGTGGCACAGCATCGAGGCATCGAGCAGGCCGTGCACCGTGGCATGATCATAGAAGCCGCGATCATGCCGGCGCTTCACCTGGTTGCGCGGCGATAGCGGATACGTATCGGCGGTCACGGCGTCGGTCACGGCAACTCCTGTTGGATTTGGTGCGCGGTCGTTAAGAGTTGTACCGGCCAATTTGGTCTGCGATAGTGCCAATTCCATGCGAAAAATTCCGACCAATTCTCCGCCTGCACGCCGCAAACCAGAACTGGCGCTCGACCTTTCCGGTCCGCACGTGACGCCGGGCGCCTCCTCTCCGCACCGGCTCTATCAGGCGCTGTGTCACGCCATCACGGGCGGGATCGCAAAACCCGGCGAGCCGCTGCCGCCGTCGCGCACGCTGGCCAAGCAGACGGGCTTTCGTCGCAACGCCGTCACCTCGGCCTATGAGCGGCTGATCGCGGACGGCTTTGCGGTAGCCACCGTCGGCTCCGGCACCTTCGTTGCCGCGCGCATTCCCGCCCGCGTCCATGACGCACGTAAGACCAAGATCGCGATCGAGCCGCTGCAGCAGGGTCCGCTGGCGCTCGGGTGCACTCATATCGACGAAAGGGCGCTGCAGCGCTTCCGGGCGTTTGCCGGCCGGCGCATGCGCGCCTTCGGCGCCGAGCACCTGCAGTACGGTGATCCCAGGGGCAGCCGCGAACTCCGCGCCGCGATCGCCGATCATTTGCTGTCGGCGCGCGGCCTGCGCTGCGATCCCGACCAGATCATGCTGACGTCGGGAACGCAGCATGCGCTGCGGATCGTGCTGGGCGCGATCCTCAAGCCCGGCGATCCGATCTGGTGCGAAGATCCCGGCTATCCCGCCGCGCGAAGGGCGATCGAGCATTGTGGCCTGCGTCCCATCTCGGTGCCGGTCGATACCTCAGGCCTGATCGTGGCAAGGGGCCGGGCCCTCGCTCCTTCGGCTGGCGCGGCCTATGTGACACCGTCGCACCAGTTTCCGCTCGGCGTGCAGATGTCGATGCCGCGGCGGCTCGAATTGCTCGACTGGGCCAGGGATGCGGATGCCTTGGTGTTCGAGGACGACTACGACAGCGAATTCCGCTACGACGGCGCGCCGCTGCTGTCGCTCGCCGGCATCGATCACCTCTCCCGCGTCATTTACATGGGCACGTTTGCAAAGACATTCTTCCCGGGATTGCGCATCGGCTACTGCGCGCTGCCCGAGCGGCTGGTCGGGCCGGTGACGACAGCCCGTGCCGCGCTCGACCGTTTTCCCGGCACGCTGCTCGAAGGCGCGGTCGCAGACATGCTCAATTCCGGCGCGTTCGCGGCCAATCTGCGCAAGGTGCGCGCGATCTATCGCGAAGCGCGTGACGTGTTGGCGTCGACGCTGACTACCGCATCGGGTAAGCGACTGTCAGTGCCGGTGCCCTCGCAGGGCCTGCATCTGGTCGCGCAGTTCGATCCGTCGACCGATCCCCGTATTGCTGCGCAGGCAAAGGCCGAAGCCGGTGTCGCCGGCTGGCTCTTGGCGGAAACTTATTTTCGCGCACACCCGCTTGCCGGCTATGTCCTTGGATTTGCCGGCCATCCGCTGCCACAACTGATCGCGTCGGCCGAGCGACTGGCGAAATCATCGCTGGCCGCGCTGCAGGCAAGTCGCAAACCGAACAAGGGTGGAACAGGCAAGGTCAAACGGCTGAAGGCCGCCACTTGACCACTCGCGCCGGCCGGCACTCTATCAGAATCGCGGGCGCGTCACTAAGCTCGATGCCCACATCAACTTCGCGAACGGAAATACCCAATGCGCGGCCATCGCAAAGTCTCGTATCTCGTCATCGGTGCATTGATCGTAGGCGTGCTCGGCTACGCAACGACGGCCCTCGCCCAGACGGTCTCGCGCGAGCAGGACATTGTCGACCTCAGACTCGGCCAGCGCGTCATGGTCGATGATGGATCGTGCCCGGCGGGACAGATCAAGGAAGTCCAGGGCTCGCAGATGACGACATCAGGCGTGCTCCGCACCCGCAAGTGCATTCCGCGGCTGGGGACGAAGAGGCGATAGTGGCGGCGCGACAGCGAGCGTGAGAATGAAAGCGCGCTAGAACATGCCGTTGCTGTTGGCGGCCTTCTCCGGAATGTCCTGCACGACATCCCAGTGCTCGACGATCTTGCCGTTCTCCAGCCTGAAAATGTCGACGATGGCGCGGCCCCGCGAACCCTTCTCGCGCACGCTGTGGACGTGCAGGATCACGTAATCGCCATCGGCGAATGCGCGCTTGATCTCGCTCCGCGAGTCCGGGAATTTCTCCCGCAGGAACCCGAGAAACGCCTTGAAGCCCTCAATGCCGTCCGGCGCCGTCGGGTTGTGCTGGATGTAGTGCGGTCCGAAAAACTTCGCGGCGGCGTCGAAATCCTTCCGGTTGAGCGCCGCATCGTAGAATTCGAGCACGGCCTTCTTGTTGGCTTCCTGCGTTGTTGGATCTGCGGCGGATGCCGGAGAGATGGCCAGCGATAATAGGCCGATCAGGCCGATGAGAAGAGATCGCATGACAGCTCCTTTGTGCAATCGGTTTCGAGGCCGAGCAGATCCTAGCAGCTTCTGTATTTGGGCACGACCCCGCCCCACAACGCATTGCGTTCGCGCGCGAACGAGTCCTTCCCGACGCTCTTCATCGTGTAATGTCGAAGGATGCTGTCGAGATGAGCGAACGATCCGACCCGGACGCGCTTGTCATACGACCAGTTGGCGCGAACCGATTGGGTAGCCGCGCTCACTTCACTGGTTCGTCGCCGGCTCGAACATGCATTGCAGCGTCGGCTTGGCGATCTTGGTGAAGGTCGGGCCGATCTCGGATTGCTTCGACGCCGGCACCCACGCGCTTTCGATCGTCGGCACGCCGGTCTCGCTGATGCCGCGCAGCAGCGCTTCGCGCAAATCGGCATCTTCCACGGTCGCGGCGGCGTAGTCGTGCAGGCAGCCGCAAACGGTTTCGGGATGTGCCCAACGTCCGACCATATGGGGCGCGCAGAGCCGCACGAACTCGCCGCGCGGATCGGGCACCTTGAACAGGGAACGGAACGAGGTCTGCGGCGGCTGAAACTGGACTTGGGCCAGGACTTGGGCCTGAACTTGGGCCTGGGCCTGCGCCGCGCCGCTGAGAAGAAGAGACGCAAAGATTACAGCAGAACAGATGCGTACGAACATACCGAGCCTTTATCGGCGATCTCTTTGCACACGATCCGCTACGCTCAGTTGGCAGCCACGACCATCGATAGCGGCACCGGGGCCGCAACCGGCGAGCCGTTATAAGCAAAGGTGCCAACCCCCGGCAGGCCCTGATCCGAAGAACCAGCCATCGAGGGACCAGCCAGAATGAAGGCCAAAGCGAGGATGAAGCTGATGGTTCGCATCTGACTGTCTCCGCTTGTCAGTGGCCGGCGGTGCCCGCCGTCTCGTTGGCCACCTGATAACTGTCGGCTGTTTCCAGACATCTGCGCCAAAACGAAAAGCGGTTTCGTCGCACAGGAGAATTGTTTCGTCGGCCCTGTCGGACGAAACAATAGCGGGAAAATCCCAATGAATTCAGCCGGGACGCTCGTACTTGAAATGGTCAGGCTGAACTCCGCAAGCGGGCCATTTGGGGGCCGTCTTGGCCCTCGCCCAACGAACGAGAACCGCCTCGCTTGCTGGCAGACCGGATGAACCGAAGCTTCGATCCGGCCGACTCAATCGAACGCCACGCAACTTTCCGTGTGCCTATGCGTTGTGACCCTTCCTCAATAAAGGACAGCAGTCGTGGGCAATGGCAACCGTGCAACCCCGACCCGCAAACCCGGCCAGCCGGTGGTTGAAAGTTTGTCTGGAAGTAACGGCTCCGAAGGGCGGATCAATCCTTCCCTGAAGACAGAGCGCCAAGGAAAAGCCTCAGAGCATCCTGTGAGCCTTTGTGGCGCGATGTCGCAACAAGGCGGCGAATTTCGCGGCAATGTCTCTGCGCCGCAAAAATTCGTGCATCTGGTCGGCTGCCGCGACCGCAAGGTCGGGCCCGGCCTGGAGGCCCGCCAATATCCCAATCCGCTCAAGCGGTAAGCCCGAAGCCCTCATCCCGGATCCGATCTCCCATGCCGGCCGGTCTCGGACTTACTGGATGAATTCACCGCATTTCTGAACCGCGGCCTCAGTGGCGCCCCAAGGCATGATCGGCACTGAGGAAGTCGAGTTTTTGGGTGAACCTTCGATCAGCTTGTCCGAATAGACCATGTAGACCAGCACGTTGCGCTTGGCGTCGCAGCCGCGAACGATCTGCATCTTCTTGAAGAACAGCGAGCGGCGCTGCCGGAACATGTCGTCGCCCTGCTCCAGTCTATGCTTGAACTTGATCGGGCCGATCTGGCGGCACGCCAGCGAAATATCCGAGACCTCCTCGGCGAGGCCGAGCCAGCCCTTGAAGCCGCCCTTTTCCGGCACCGTGAAGTGACAGGCCACCCCCTCGACCTCGGGATCGTCGAGGGCGTAGGTGGCGAGCTTGTCGTTGGGGCTCAGCCATTTGAAGACGGTCGAGCGGCGAAAGATCAGGTCGGGCTCGTCCGCGGCCGACGCCGGACCTGCCTGCCACAATGTCAGCGCGAGCACCACCAAGGCCAGACTTCTCCACTTCCTGTCAAACTTAACGATGGCCTTGGATGTCATTGATATCTCCGCTGAAGGGCTCAGCGTCTATGTAGTGGCGGAAGGCCGCACAGGAAGGCTGCAGGAGGATTTGTAAGGCCGCAGTACCGCCTTATGGATGGCGTCTGATTAAGCAGGCGCCGTTTAACGGAATGTGAGGCTTTTTTGCTACGATTGGGGCGAAAAAGCGCTGCAATTAGAAGGCCTATGCTGGTGAACGCTTTTCGCCTCTGCGACAACCAACCGATTAGCAGGACGGTACAGTCGAGTATCTGGATTTGAGGATTATGCGCGTGAGCGGGCATCGAGCTTTCAGTGCGAGTATTGCGGGCGCGACGATTTCGAAACGGCGATTTTGGCAGATTGCGATGTTGACCGCGGCCGGCACCGTCGCCGCCGCTTCCCAGGCCGATGCCGCCGCCATGTTCTACTGGCAGGATTCCGACCCCGGCTATTATTACCGGCCGATACCGACGGTGCAGCCGCGCAGGCCGAAGGTGCGCCGGCCGTCAGTCAAGACCGAGGCGGCCATCAAGGAAACCAACGCCAAGCCGCAGGGGCCGCTGATCATCGCGGTCTCGATCGAGCAGCAGAAGGTTAGCGTCTATGACGCCAATGGGCTGTTCGCTGAAAGCCCGGTGTCGACAGGCATGAAGGGTCATTCGACCCCGATGGGCGTGTTCAGCATCATCCAGAAGCACAAGATGCACCGCTCCAACATCTACAGCGGCGCGCCGATGCCTTACATGCAGCGCATCACCTGGTCGGGCATCGCGCTGCATGCCGGCGTGTTGCCCGGCTATCCGGCGTCGCACGGCTGCATTCGCATGCCGACGACCTTTGCCATAAAGATGTGGAACTGGACCCGGATGGGGGCGCGCGTCATCATCACGCCCGGCCAGATCACGCCTGCCAGTTTCTCGCACCCGTTGCTGGTGACGCAGAAAGTCGTCCCGCCGCCGCTCATCGCAGACGATCCCGCGAGCGATGCGCCCGCGGTGAAGGGCGACAAGGGCGCGGACGCAGGCCATGCGGAGCCAAGTCTCGAACTCCGATCGACCGTCGGCCACGCGGCGCCGTTGCGCGAACAGACCCACACGGCGGATGCCGGCAGCGCGCTGCCGACGAGCGCCGTCGCGACCATGTCCGACGCAACGCCGTCTGCAGCCAAGGTCCAGCCTTTCAGCGATACGTCGAGCGCGGAGGCAAAGGCGGACGCGCCTAAATCCGAGCCAGCTATCTCGGCATCCGGCGAGCCCACGACCGCAGCGATTGCCAATGTGGAGCCAGCCAAAGTTGAGGCGCCGAAGCTCGAGCAGACCAAAGCCGCCGACATGCCTGCCGAGCCCGTCAAGGCGGTCGCTGATACGCCGGCTGCGTCGGTTGTTGCGCCTGAGGTCAAGAAGGATAACGCACGTCTGCCCGGTGCGGAGAAGGCCGCCAGGGCCGAACCACCCAGGCGTCCCGGCCAGATCGCGGTGTTCGTCAGCCGCAAGGACTCCAAGCTGTACGTCCGCGAGAATTTCAAGCCGCAGTTCGATTTGCCGGTGACGATTGCGCCGAGCGACCGGCCGCTGGGCACGCACGTCTTTACCGTCGCGGCCGACAAGAACGACCCCAACCTGTTGCGCTGGTCGGTGGTCTCGCTGCCGGTTGCGGCCCGCAACGCTGCGCGAATCGATAGCACCGATCGTGCCGCCCCGCGCGGCAGGATGGTCGGCGCAGCGCCAAGCGAGGTAAAGCCATTGCCGGCGGCAAGCAGTCCGGCGGAGGCGCTGGACCGCATCGCCGTCGCTCCCGAGGTGATTGCGCGGATCGCCGAGATGCTGACCACCGGCAGCTCGATCGTGGTGTCCGATCACGGCATCAACACGGGCGGCGAAACCGGCGAAGGCACCGACTTCATCGTCCCGCTGCGCATGGTCCAGCCATAACGGCTTGTTGACGAGCGAATGCTTGCGCCTTGCGCTACGCTTGGTGCGGTTGGACCTCAGCCCGAGGCTTTTCATGATGGACCGCAGGAGCGTGATGACTGCGGCGCTGGCCGCGATCGCAGGCATGGCCTCGAGCAGGCAATCCCTGGCGCAGGCCGGCATGAGCCGAATCACGGCTTACGCGTTTTCGTTTCCGGGATTGGCCGGCGGCGACATCAGGCTTTCCGAATTTGCCGGCCGGCCGATCCTGATCGTCAACACCGCTTCGCTCTGCGGCTTCACCCCGCAATATCGCGGCCTGCAGGAATTGTGGACGGAGTTCGGTGGCCGCGGGCTGATGATCGTCGGCGTTCCCTCCAACGATTTCGGCGCCCAGGAGCCGGGCGGCGCGACCGAAATCACCGCGACGGCACAGAGCCATCACGTCACCTTTCCGATCGCCGCGAAGGCCGTCGTCAAGGGACCGAACGCGCATCCGTTTTACAAATGGGCGGCGGAGGCGCGGCCGAAGGATGTTCCACGCTGGAACTTCCACAAATACCTGATCGGCCGCGACGGCCATATCGCCGACGTATTCCCGCAATCCGTCGACCCCGTGGATTCACGGGTAAAGACCGCCATCGCACGCGCACTCGCCGACTCCTGAATTAACCCGATCGAGGACAAATCGGCTGGGGGTCGTGACAGCCGTTGCGTTGGCGCGCCCCCTCCATCTAAGGTACTGTCCGTTAACGGATGGAGGCAGACCGGACCACGGCAAAAGCCGCGACCCGGGAGCGGGATTCGAACAAGGAAAGCAAGATGCGCATTCGGGCAGGGATGATTTTTGCTGGCGCGATTTCGCTGCTGGCATCGAGCGCAGCGTGGTCGCAGACACCACCCGCCAAAGGCGTAGCCGCTCCGCAGGCGGCTCCAGCACCGATCCCTGCAGCGGCGCCCGCCCCCACCCGTCCTCCTTGTAACAATCCCAACGCACTCGGCATCGGCCGCACCGTCGAGATCGACACGACCGGCGGTCCCGGCTTCGGCTTCGAGCATTTCAAGGAGCTCGACTTCCTTCGCGACAAGGAGGTGGTGCTGACCTTCGACGACGGCCCGTGGCCGGTGAATACGCCTGCGGTCCTGAAGACACTCGCGGAGGAATGCACCACCGGCATCTTCTTCCCGATCGGCAAGCACGCCACCTACTATCCCGAAATCCTCAAGCAGGTGATGGCGGCCGGCCACTCGATCGGATCGCACACCTGGTCGCATGCCGCCCTCGTCAACAAGAAGCTGAACGAGCAGCAGCGCAAGGATGAAATCGAAAAGGGTTTTAGTGCCGTGAAATGGGCACTCGGCGGCAAGGCGCCGGCGCCGTTCTTCCGCTTCCCCGCGCTGCAGCACCCGCCGGAGATGGTCACCTATCTTGGCGAACGCAACATCGGGATTTTCTCCTGCGATCTCGATTCCTTCGACTTCAAAGCGAGCAAGGCGCAGACGATCATCGACACCGTGATGCGCAAGGTCGAGAAGAACGGCAAGGGCATCATCCTGATGCACGACTTCCAGAAGCACACCGCCGAAGCCCTACCCGAGCTTCTGCAGAAGCTGAAGGCCGGCGGCTACAAGGTGGTCGCGATGCGCGCCAAGACGCCGGTGCAGACGATTGCGCAATACGACGAGGACATCGTCAAGGACCTGAAGCTGCCGACCGTGAGTGCGCGTCCGGTTTCCAGCGTCGTGCAGACGATCTCGGAATAACGCGGCGCGACACGCCCCGTGCCGGCGCTGCGCATCGAAGGCTATGTCATCGTCTCCGCGGACGGCATGCTGGCGGACGCGCGCAACGTCATGCCGGAGGAATTGAAGTTCGAGGGCGACAAGGCGTTTTTCACCGCCGCCCTCGACCGCGCCGATCTGATCCTGCACGGCCGCAATTCCTACGAGGACCAGCCGAATTCGCCGCGGCGCAAGCGTGTCATCCTGACGCGAAAGATAGACGCGATCGGGCCCGATCCGTCCAATCCGAAAGCTACGCTGTGGAATCCCGCGGGCGCTTCGTTCGAAGCCGCCTGCCATCATGCAGGCGTGGATACTGGCACCGTGGCCGTAATTGGCGGCCCCGGCGTGTTCGGCATGTTCATGGACCGCTACGACGTGTTCTGGCTTTCGCTAGCGCCGCACGTCCGGCTACCCGGAGGCGAACCCTGTTTCCCCGGAGTCCCAGCCCGCTCGCCGCAGGAAATCCTCGCCGAGCACGGACTGCGCGCCGGCGAGCCGCAGACGCTTGATGCAGCGCACGAGGTCACCGTCACGCCGTGGCGCCGCGGCGCCTAATGCGTCATTCTTTCGTCCAACCAACCTCGCCGTAAGCCAACCGCGACCAGAGATCGCTTGACAGCGCGCGGGCATGGTTCCAACCTGAAAAGAAAAAGAAAAGCAAACATCATCATCGGGAGGACCACAACATGTTGAGGCGCGCTTCAACTATGCTTGCAGCGGTGACTCTTGGGTTCGTCACTGCTTTGACCGGGCCGGTTCAGGCCCAAACCGCCGAAAAGCCGTTAGTGCTGAAGGGTCAATCGACCCACCCTGCATCCTCGAACTTCCATCTCATCTTCAAGCTTTGGGCCGAGACCGTCGAGAAGATGACGGCCGGACGCCTCAAGATCGAAACGCTGCCGGCGGGAGCGATCGTGCCCCCGTTCGAGGTATTCGACGCTACTTCCAAGAACGTTCTCGATGTCGGCATGGGACCGTTCGGCTATATCCTCGGCCGCAACACCGCGACGATTCCGATGTCGCACGGTCCGCTGTTCGGCATGGACGGCTCGGATTACTGGGCCTGGTACTATGACGGCGGCGGCATGAAGCTGCTCGACGAGTTCTATCGCGACGTCCTCAAGCTGAACGTCGTCGGCTTTCCCATTCCGACCGACTACCCACAGGGAATGGGCTGGTTCAAGAAAGAGATCAACAGCCTTAGTGATCTCAAGGGCTTGAAGTACCGGATCTACGGCATCGGCGCGGAGACCTACGGCAGGCTCGGCGTGTCGGTCGTCACCATTCCCGGTGGCGAGATCGTGCCGGCGATGGAGCGCGGCGTGATCGAGGGCGCCGAATGGATCAACTGTGAGGAAGACAAGAAACTCGGACTGCATCAGGTCGCCAAGCACTACTACACGCCGGGAATGCACGAGCCCGTCACCGGCGGCCAGTTGATGATCAATGCTGACGTCTGGAAGAAGCTCACGCCTGACCTGCAGGAAATCATCAAGGTGGCGAGTGTCTACGCCACGACGCAGCGCAACTTCGCCTTCAACCGCGAGACGGCGCACGCTTGCCAGGAACTGATCAAGATGGGCGTCCAGATGCATCGTACGCCCGACGAGATCCTGAAGAACTTCCTCGACGAGTGGGAGAAGATCCAGGCCGAACACGCGGCAAAGAATCCCTTCTACAAGAAGGTGATCGACAGTCAGAAGGCCTATGCCGAACAGATCGTGCCGTTCAAGCTCTCCTGGTTTCCGCCCTACAACTTTGCCGGCGAGTATTACTGGAAGAACAAGATCTACCTGACCAAGAAGTGATCTCCCTTGCCGCATGAAGCGGAGTTGCTGGCGTCCGCACCGCCGGACGCCAGCATGGTCTAAAGAGGAGTGATCATGTCGGCGGACACCAGCAGTGCTTCGGTGCCGGGCGATCCGGGCGGCGACTTCCCGCGCGCTTTTTACGGGATCATTCGGGCGATCGACGGCTTCACCGATGTGACCGGCAAGCTCATCGCTCTAACGATGCTGTTTCTGATGGTGACGATCTCGTACGAGGTCGTCATGCGCTATGGATTCAACGCGCCGACCGTTTGGGTCTATGAGTCGAGCTTCATGGCCAATGGTGCGGCCTTCATGCTCGGAGCCGCATATGCGCTGTTGAAAGGCGCGCACGTTCGCACCGACATCTATTGGGAGAATTACTCGGAGCGGAAAAAGGGCGTCGTCGACCTGATCTCCTATCTGCTGTTTTTCTATCCGGCCATGATCACGTTCATGCTGATCAGCATTGACGACGCCTTGCACTCCTACGACACCGGCGAACGATCGCAGGAAAGCGTTTGGCGCGCGATCATGTGGCCGTTCCGGGCCACGATCCCCCTGGCAGCCCTTCTTCTCATGATCCAGGGCGTGTCCGAGGTACTGAAGTGCTGGTACCAGATCCAGTTCGGGCGCGAGTTCGTCCACAGAGAAAAGATCGAGATATGACGGGACTCGAACTTCTCGGACTTGTCATGCTCCTGGTGATGCTGGGAGCGATTTTCATCGGCCTTCCGATCAGCTTCACGCTGCTGTTTCTGGCGCTGATATTCGGCTACGTTGGCATGGGCGAGCGGGTCTTCAACCTCGCCTACCTGCAGACCATTGGCCTCATGAAGCAGGACGAACTCGTCGCAGTTCCGATGTTCATTCTGATGGGGTTCATCTGCGATCAGGCCGGACTGATGGAGCGACTATTCAAGGCGTTCCGCGACTTGTTTGCACCGATCAATGGCGCGCTCTACGTGGTCGTCATCCTCACCGCGACGCTGTTCGGCATCGCCGCCGGAACCGTCGGCGCGACGGTTACACTCCTAGGCATCATGGCTGGGCCGATGATGATCCGGGCGGGTTATGACGTGCGCATGTCGGCCGGCGCAATTGCGGCCGGCGGCACACTCGGCATCCTGATCCCACCGTCGGTGATGCTGGTCGTCATGGCGCCCGTGCTGGACATCTCGATTATCGATCTTTATGCGGCCGCCTTCGGCCCGGGCTTCCTCCTGTCCGCCATGTTCATCGCCTACACCCTGATACGCTCTCACTTCAATCCGAAGCTCGGCCCGCCCGTGCCGATCGAGGACCGGCCCGACTCGATGCGGATCGTGCTGTGGGAATGTCTGGTCGGTCTTGTGCCGATTGCAGTGCTGACGATCCTTACGCTCGGTGCCATCCTCGCCGGAATCACAACGGCCGCAGAGGCCGCGGCGTTTGGCGCACTGGGGTCAATCGTCCTCGTCATTGCCTACGGCCGGTTCTCGTGGCGCGGGTTGCTGGATGCTTGCTACGGCACACTTGCAACGACCAGCATGGTGCTCCTCCTTGCGGTAGCCTCCAACGTGTTCGGTTCGGTCTTCTCCTGGCTCGGCACCGCAACCTGGATGACCAATGCCTTGCTGGCCTCGCCGTTGCCGGCCTGGGGCACGATGTCCCTGCTGCTGGGCCTGATATTCCTGCTCGGCTGGCCATTCGAATGGCCGGCCATCGTGTTCATCTTCCTACCGATGCTGGCGCCGGTGGCCAAGGGCCTGGGCTACGACATGGTCTGGTTCGGTTGCCTCGTCGCGGTCGTGCTGCAAACCGCCTTCCTGTCTCCGCCGGTCGCCATGTCGGCCTACTATCTCAAGCAGGTCGTCAAGGAATGGAACCTGAGGCTGATCTACCGGGGCATGGCCGACTTCATGGTTATCCAGTGCGTCTGCGTGGTCCTGGTGCTGGCCTTCCCTGCGATCGCGATGTGGTTCCCGCAATGGCTGCAGGCGCGCAGGATGGCAGCGCGCACCGCGCAGATCGAGCACGTCGCGCCGCCGCCGAATGCGGCCGCAGCGCTCGATGGCCCGCGCGTTGCGATCCGGAACTTCTGACCGCGGTTTAGATGTCCCCGTAAGCCGGCTCGTTCGGCCGCGGACCCTTGCCGTAGCCCGCGATCATGAACAGGGCGCCGATGATCGACAGGTTCTTCAGAGCCTCGATCAACGTCGTGGCATTCTCAGGTGCCGGCTGATTCCAGAAATCGTGGAAGTAGAAGGTTGTCGCGAGCACGAAGAAGATCAAGAGGATCGCGAAGAAGCGCGCGCCGAAATTGACCGCGATCATCAGGCCGGCGAGGATTTCGAAACCGCCGACGCCGACCGCCAGTAGTTGCGGCATCGGCATGCCGGCCATGGTTTCGAGCTGCGACGTATAGGGCGCAAGCATCGCGGGAATGGTCACCTTGGATGCGATAAAGTCCGCCGTCTGCTGTATAGCGAAGAGCTTGGTCGCTCCCGTGTACATGAAAAGGACGGCGAACAGGACTCGCCCGAAGGTGACTAACGCTGGCATGGGATCGGCCTCACTGAATGGCATGCAAAAGATAGCAGGCGGCGCGAAACGATTATGGGCGTTTCGTCTCCGCTTTTCAAACGCTCAAATCGAAACCATCCGCGCAGGAGCCTGCGCGCGCCCCAACCAGACATTCCTATAGAAGCAGAACCAAGGCGCTTTCTTGATCATCGCATTTTTGAAGCACAAGCCTGCCCCGGATTTGATCCGGGACAGGCGGCGCTTCGCTTGAAGAAAATACGTCAGAACAAGAGGCTATCCCGATTTTGATTCAATCTGAAACGGGATCTATCCGAACAATGTTGGCTGCTGGCGGCCGGCGCGCTCCTGGGCTTCGACGGCGGCGACCGCCGTCATGTTGAGGACGCCGCGTGCCGTCACCCCCGGGGTGAGGATGTGCGCCGGGCGTGCCGGACCGATCAGGATCGGACCAACGGGAAGCGCATCCGCCAGCGTCTTGATCATCTGGTAGGCGACGTTGGCGGTGTCGAGGTTCGGCATGATCAGGATGTTGGCATCGCCTTCCAGGTTGGAATGCGGCAGCACGAGTTTGCGCGCGGCGGCGGAGAGCGCGGTATCGCCCTGCATCTCGCCGTCGGCCTCGAGCTCCGGATGCTTCTCCTTCAACAGCGCGGTGGCACGGCGCATCTTGCGCGAGGAGTCCGTATCATAACTGCCGAAGTCGGAATGTGACACGAAGGCGACGCGTGGCTTCATGTTGAAGCGTTGGACATGGGTTGCCGCCAGCGACGCCACTTCCGCCAGCTCCTCGGCGCTCGGATTCGGACGCACCTGGGTATCGGCGATGAAATAGGACCCCTTGCTGGTGATCATCATCGCCAGCGCTGCAAAATCGCTGACGCCGGGCAGGAAGCCGATGATTTCACGAACATGGCGCAGATGGCTCATATAGCGGCCTTCGACGCCGCAGATCATGGCATCAGCCTCGCCGCGTACCACTGCCAGCGCGGCAATCACGGTGTTGTTGGTGCGAACCACGGTGCGCGCAGCCTCGGGCGTGACGCCGCGCCTTCCAGCCACGTCGATATAGGTCTGCACGTAGGAGCGGTAGCGCGGATCGTCTTCCGGGTTGACGAGGTCAAAATCCTGCCCGGCTTTGATCGAGAGGCCGAACCGCTTGATCCTGGCTTCAACCACCGACGGCCGCCCTACCAGGATCGGTCGCGCCAGCTTCTCTTCCAGCACGACCTGCGTCGCGCGCAGCACGCGCTGGTCCTCGCCCTCGGCATAGATCACGCGGACCGGCTGGGTCTTGGCCTTGGCGAATACCGGCTTCATGACGAGGCCGGAGCGGAAGGCGAAGCGTTCCAAGAGCGCGGTATATTCCTCGAAATTCGTGATCGGGCGCGTCGCCACGCCGGATTCCATCGCAGCCTTCGCCACTGCCGGCGCGATACGCAGGATCAGCCGCGGATCGAATGGGCTCGGGATCAGCGAGCCCGGACCGAAGCCTTGCGTCTCACCACTGTCAAATCCCTGCGCCACCGCATCCGACGGCGGATCGCGCGCGAGCTGCGCGATCGCTTCGACGGCGGCATGTTTCATTTCCTCGTTGATCCCGGTGGCGCCGACGTCGAGCGCGCCGCGGAAGATGAACGGAAAGCACAGGACGTTGTTGACTTGGTTCGGAAAGTCGGAACGCCCGGTGCAGATCATCGCGTCGGGGCGCGCTTTCCGGGCTTCGTCCGGCATGATCTCCGGGGTCGGATTGGCCAGCGCCATCACCAGCGGCTGGTCCGCCATCTGCTTGACCATTTCTGATGTCAGCACGTTCGGCGCGGATAAACCTAGGAAAATGTCTGCGCCGCCGATCACGTCGGCCAGCACGCGCGCGTTCGTCTTCTGCGCATAGACCGCCTTCCAGCGGTCCATCAGCGTGTTGCGCCCCTCATGCACGACGCCGTCGATGTCGCAGACCCAGATGTTCTTGCGCTGTGCGCCCATCGATACCAACAGATTGAGGCACGCGATCGCGGCAGCACCAGCGCCGGAGCAGACGATCTTTACTTCGGGCAATTTCTTGCCGTTCAACAGCAAGCCATTAACGATGGCGGCTCCGACGATGATCGCCGTGCCATGCTGGTCGTCGTGGAACACCGGGATCTTCATGCGCTCCTTGAGCTGCGCCTCGATCTCAAAACATTCCGGTCCCTTGATATCCTCGAGATTGATGCCGCCGAAGGTCGGCTCGAGCGCCGCTACCGTCTCGACCACGCGCTCGATGGTGTCGGCGGCGATCTCGATGTCGAACACGTCGATCCCGGCGAATTTCTTGAACAGGACCGCCTTGCCTTCCATCACGGGCTTGGACGCCAAGGGACCGATATTGCCGAGCCCCAACACCGCGGTACCGTTGGAGACCACGGCGACCAGATTGGCGCGGGAAGTCAGCGACGCCGCTTCGGCCGGATTGTTGGCGATTTCGGTGCAGGCCGCCGCCACGCCCGGCGAATAGGCCAGCGCGAGGTCGCGCTGGTTGGCGAGCGGCTTGGTCGCCTGGATCTCGAGTTTACCGGGCCGCGGCAGCCGATGATACGCGAGCGCCGCAGAACGCAGATCTTCAGAATAGGACGACATGTAGGCTCCCGCGTTTCCGGTCCCGAACTCTTGTCTTATTGATACTTCCAGATCAGGGTCAGTTTTCCGGCAAAATGAGGGGGATGTGAAGCACGGGCGACCACTTGGATGCAACATCCGAGAACGCCGCCGTCAACAGGGGCTCATCGACGCAGAGCAGCAAATCCGATAGCATATTCGTCTCCCTACCCCATTCCCCTGGCCGACAATATGGCAAATCTGCCCCCGCCGCGTCGGCGACCGGAGCACAACTAATGGTAAAGATACTGCTGGGTCTGGTCGCCGCGGTCGTGATCGCGGTGGGCGGCTTCTTCGGCTTCGAGTTCTACACCCAGCATCGAATCGCGGGCGAGGTCGAGGCCGCGTTCGAGCAGATCAGAGCCACCGGCGGCAAGGCAAGCCACGGCAAGGTGTCGTTCGACTTGAAGAGCCGAACGCTCAGGATAGACGATATCGCGACTGAATCGGCATCGCAGCCCCCGGTTCGCGTGAAGGTTGCCAGCATCACAGCCTCCGGCGTCGGTCAGCCGGATGCGACGCGATTCTCGGCCGATGCGATCGAGGCGATCGACGTCGAAATCAATGCCAGCATGCCGGCAGGGGCAGATTGGCAAGTTACCTACAAGGTGCCGCGGATCGCGGCGAAGGATTTTTCCGGTCCGGCAAGCCTGCCGCGGCCACCCGCGTCCTCGTCGACGATAGACCTGTATCGATTGCTTATCGAACAGTTTGGTGCGCTCACCGCCTCCTCGATCACGGCACCCAGCGTTGCCGGCACCATGAACTCCGGAAACCCGGCGCTGGGGAAGGGAGAATTCGCCTATTCCAACCTTACGCTGCGCGACATGAAGGCAGGCAGGATCGCCGCTATCACTATCGACCGAATGACATTCACAGGGACCACGCAACCGAAGGGCAAGCCCGAGAAGGTGACCGGAGACCTGGCCAATCTCGCTGCGCAGGACGTCGACACACTGGCCGCCGCAACCATCCTCGATCCGCAGCGCGCCAATGACGACCAATACTACCGCGTCTATCGGCAGATTAGTGCCGGCGCCTATACGATTACCTCAGGGCAAGGTCCGGCGGTGCGTATCGAGGGATTGACGGCCGACGATATCGGGGCGCGGCCCTCGCGGCTGCAGTTGGCTGCGCTGCTGGCAACGATACCGTCCGGCACTGCCCAGCCCACGCCGGCGCAGGCGCGCGAAATGATGGAGCGGGCGGCCAAAATCTACGAGGGCGTGCGCATCGGAAACGCCGAGATACGCGGCATTTCGATGGATATGCCGGAGGGCGGCTTCAAGCTCGCGTCGATGCGCTTCAGTCTGGAGAACGGAAAGACGGGCGAATTCGCAGTCGAGGGTTTTGACGGCCGTACGCCGCAGGGTCCGGTCAAGCTCGCCCGCTTCGCGCTCAAGAGCGTCGATATCGCCGGCTTGTTGCGCATGACCGCGCAGTTCTCAAACCCGACGCAACAGCCGCCGGCCGACCAGGCGCTCGGTATGATCGCGCTGCTCGAGGGCGCCGAGCTCAAGGGCTTCGCTGCCCCCTACAAGAACACCGGCAAGCCGATCAATGTCGACCTCGTTAGCTTGGACTGGGGGCAGTTCGTCGGACCGATTCCGAGCAAGGCACGGCTGATCGCGAAGATGTCCGGTCCGCTCGACGCGACGCATCCCGGCCAGCGAATGCTGATTGCCGCGGGCCTCGACAAGTTGGCGCTCGATCTCGATCTCGGTACGGCGTGGACCGAAGCATCACGCTCATTCGTCCTGGAGCCGGCAACGGTCGAGCTTGGTGGCATGCTGAAAGCGTCGGCAAGAATTTCGCTCGCCAACGTGCCTCGCGAGGTGTTCTCGATCAATCCGCTTCAGGCAGCCGCCATGGCGACGCAAATCGAGGCCGGCGGGATCGAACTCACGGTGCGCGATCTCGGTGTCGTTGATCGCGCGGTCGCCCATTATGCGCGGATGCAAAACATCAGCCGCGACGCGGCGCGGCAGGCGATCGTCAAGGACGTCAGGGACAGCGGCGCCAAAACGGCGGCCAGTAATCCCGATGCAGAGGCACTGGTGGATTCGCTGGCGCGCTTCATCGAGACGCCGGCGACAACCCTCACGATCAAGCTTACACCGCTCGGCAAGGTTCCGGCTATGCAGCTATTCCATCTGCTTCAGACCGATCCGCTCATTGCCTTGTCGCAGTTTCGGCTGGAGGCCGCGACGGCGCTCTGAGTCGTCGCGTGCCTACCCCTTGTCCGGCAGATTGAGCCGGATGTGAAGCTCGCGGAGCTGCTTGGTCGTGACTTCCGACGGCGCGCCCATCAGGAGATCCACGGCCTGCTGGTTCATCGGGAACAGCGAGATCTCCCGCAAATTCGTGGTGCCGCAGAGCAGCATCACGATGCGATCGACGCCGGCCGCCATGCCGCCATGCGGCGGGGCGCCGTACTGGAACGCGCGATACATGCCGCCAAAACGCTCGACGACGTCCTTCTCGCCATAGCCCGCGATCTCGAACGCCTTCACCATTGCTTCCGGCTTGTGGTTGCGGATACCGCCGGAGGCGATCTCGTAGCCATTGCAGGTGATGTCGTACTGGAACGCCTTGATGGTCAGCGGGTCCTGCCCGTTGAGCGCGTCCAGTCCACCTTGCGGCATCGAGAACGGGTTATGCGAGAAGTCGACCTTCTTGTCTTCCTCGTTGTACTCGTACATCGGGAAGTCGACGATCCAGGCGAGTTCGAACCGATCCTTGTCGATCAGGTTCAATTCCTCGGCCACCTTGGTACGGGCGAGACCTGAAAACTTCCAGAATTTTTCCGGGTCGCCGGCGACGAAGAAGGCGGCATCGCCCTCCTTCATGCCGAGCTGGTCGCGGATCGCAGCCGTTCGCTCCCCACCGATGTTGTTGGCGAGCGGACCCGCCCCCTCGCCGCCTTCGCGCCACATGATGTAGCCGAGGCCGGGCTGGCCTTCACCCTGCGCCCACGAGTTCATGCGGTCGCAAAACGCGCGGCTGCCGCCGCCTACGCCCGGGATCGCCCAGACCTGGTTCTTGGGGTCTTCCAGCATCCGCGCGAACACCTTGAAGCCGGAGCCGCGGAAGTGCTCGGAGACGTCCTGCATCTGAATCGGGTTGCGGAGGTCCGGCTTGTCGGTGCCGTATTTGCGCAGGGCTTCCGCAAACGGAATCCGCGGCCAGCCTTTGGTCACCGGCTTGCCCTTGGCAAATTCCTCGAACACGCCGGTGACAACAGGCTCCATCGCCGCAAACACATCCTCCTGCGTGACGAAGCTCATCTCGACATCGAGCTGATAAAACTCGCCCGGCAGGCGGTCGGCGCGCGGGTCCTCATCGCGAAAACATGGCGCGATCTGGAAGTAGCGGTCAAAGCCGCTCATCATCAGGAGCTGCTTGTACTGCTGCGGCGCCTGCGGCAGCGCGTAGAATCTTCCGGGGTGGATGCGCGACGGCACCAAAAAGTCGCGCGCGCCCTCCGGCGAGGATGCCGTCAGGATGGGGGTCTGGAACTCGAAGAAGCCCTGCTCCTTCATCCGCCGGCGCATGGAATCGACGATCGCGCCGCGGGTCATGATGTTCTGGTGCAGCTTCTCGCGACGAAGGTCGAGGAAGCGATACTTGAGCCTGATGTCTTCAGGATATTCCTGCTCGCCGAACACCGGCAGCGGCAATTCGCCGGCCGGACCCAGCACCTCGATCTCGCTGACGTAAATCTCGACCTTCCCGGTCGGCAGTTCCGGGTTGTCAGTGCCCTCCGGGCGGCGGCGCACCTTGCCGTCGATCCGCACCACCCATTCCGAGCGGAACTTTTCCACTTCCTTGAACGCCGGCGAATCCGGGTCGGCCACGCATTGGGTGATGCCGTAATGATCGCGCAGATCGATGAACAGCACGCCGCCATGGTCGCGGATACGGTGGCACCAGCCGGAAAGACGGGCAGTTTGCCCGATGTCGCTCTCGCGGAGCGCGCCGCATGTATGTGACCGGTAGCGATGCATGGAAGTCCCAAAAAACAGATGTCGGAGGTTGAGAATCGGGGGCCAAAGCCGGCCCGAAGTTGCGGAGGGGTTTACCCGACGCAGCCGGGGGCGGCAACCAATGGCGGGGCTGTTTTCGGGTCAAAACCGCCATTTCGGCGAGCCCGCATCTGGACCGTTTGCCTATTCCGGGGCCGCGCCTATCTTTAAGCCATGACCATTCATTTCCCGTTCCAGAACACCTATTCGGCGCTGCCGGCGAATTTTTTCGCCCGGGTGGCCCCTACCCCGGTCGCCGCCCCGCGACTGATCAAGCTGAACCGGGCTCTGGCTGTCCAGCTCGGACTCGACCCCGAGGTGCTGGAGAGCTCCGAAGGGGCGGAAATCCTTGCCGGAAAGCGCGTGCCTGAGGGCGCCGACCCGATCGCCATGGCCTATGCCGGCCACCAGTTCGGCCAGTTCGTGCCCCAGCTCGGCGATGGCCGCGCCATCCTGCTCGGCGAAGTCATCGACAAGGACGGCGTCCGCCGCGACATCCAGCTCAAGGGCAGCGGGCCTACGCCATTTTCGCGCCGGGGCGACGGCCGCGCCGCGCTCGGGCCTGTGCTGCGTGAATACATCGTCAGCGAGGCGATGTTTGCATTGGGCATCCCCACCACGCGTTCGCTCGCCGCCGTGATCACCGGCGAGAACGTGATGCGCGAGACCATGCTGCCCGGCGCCGTGCTCACGCGTGTCGCCGCCAGTCACGTCCGCGTCGGCACCTTCCAGTTCTTCGCCGCGCGCGGCGAGACCGACGGCGTGCGCAAGCTCGCCGATCACGTCATCGCCAGGCACTATCCCGATGTCGCCAAGGCCGAGCGTCCCTATCACGCGCTGCTCGAAGGCGTCGTTGCCCGCCAGGCCGATCTGGTCGCACGCTGGCTTCTGGTCGGCTTCATTCATGGTGTCATGAACACCGACAACACCTCGATCTCAGGCGAGACCATCGACTACGGCCCTTGCGCGTTCATGGACGAATACAACCCCGCGCAGGTGTTTTCATCGATCGACGAGATGGGCCGCTACGCCTACGCCAACCAGCCGCGCATCGCGCTGTGGAATCTGACGCGGCTCGCCGAATGCCTGCTGCCGCTGTTTGCCGACGAGCAGGACAAGGCGATCGAACAGGCGCAGTTCATCCTCGGCGAATTTGCCGACAAATTCACCGCCGCCTATCAGGCCGGCCTGCGCAAAAAGATCGGCCTGTTCGCCGCGCGCGACGGCGATGAAGCACTGATCCAGGACCTGCTCGACGCGATGGCGAAGAACCAGGCCGACTTCACCCTCACCTTCCGCCGCCTCACTGATGCCGCGGGTGATCCCGCCGAGAACAAGGTGCGCGATCAGTTCACCGATCCCGCCGCGTACGACGAGTGGGCCGCACGCTGGCGCCAACGTCTCGCCGACGAGCCGCAATCCGCCGCCGAGCGGCAGGCCGCAATGCGCTCGGTGAATCCGGCGTTCATCCCGCGCAACCATCGCGTCGAAGCCGTAATCGCCGCCGCCGTGAACAACGACTATACGCCGTTCGAGGAATTGCTGACGGTGCTGTCGAAGCCGTACGAGGATCAGCCCGAGTTCGCGGCCTACGCCGATCCGCCACTACCGGACCAACGCGTGCTGCGGACATTCTGCGGGACGTAAAGACGCTGATCTTTCCACGTCATTGCGAGGAGCGCAGCGACGAAGCAATCCATCTATCTCCTTCTGGCGCATGGATTGCTTCGCTTCGCTCGCAATGACGTGGTGAGAGCTCACGGCCCGCCAAACAGAACCGTAGGATGGGTAGAGCGAAACCCATCAATAGCTCGCGTGGTGCTGATGGGTTTCGCTTCGCGAAACCCATCCTACACACTGCCGTTAACCCAACTCCTTAAGCAGCCATCCACCATCCGACGACGCGCTTCCCTGCACGGTTCAACAAATTAACAAACGCTCAACGCGCGCCCCGCAATTCTAACGGCTTACTGGGGAGAATTGCCGTGGACGCCTTTGCTTTCGAATTCGTGGGACTGGTGATGATTGCGCTCTGCCTCGTCGTGCTCGCGATCCCGTCGGGCCGTCGGCGGTCGCGGCACGTGCGCTACGAGTGATCACGTAGATTGGTTGAGCTTGGCGAAACTCATCACCGTCACCCCGATATGATGGGTATCGCTTTCGCTCCACCCATCCTACACAGCGCCGCCGCCCGGTCGACCGATCAAAACCGTGCCGCATGCGTTGCCGGGCGTCGCCGGCCCTCAAGACGACGCAAAAAAGCCGTGCTCAGGCTCAAATGCAAGGCTCAAATCCTCCGCGACACCCTTGACATATCAGCGTTTTCGGCAGAACGCCTGTCCGACGCGTCATGGATTGTTCATGGATCTGATTACCACCACTTCCGACCTCGCCGCCGCCTGCTCCCGGCTCGCCCAACACAAGGTCATCACAGTCGATACCGAGTTCCTGCGGGAGACGACGTACTACCCCCTGCTCTGCGTCGTGCAGATGGCGAGCGCGGACGAAGCCGTCGTGATCGACACGCTGGCGCCCGGCATCGACCTCAAGCCGTTCTTCGATCTGATGGGCAACGAGGCGGTGCTGAAAGTATTCCACGCCGCCCGCCAGGATATCGAGATCGTCTGGCACCAGTCCGGCACCATTCCGCATCCGATCTTCGATACGCAAGTGGCCGCGATGGTGCTGGGCTATGGCGACAGCATCGCCTATGACCAGCTCGTCGAGCGCGTCACCGGCCACCGGCCGGACAAAACCCACCGTTTCACCGACTGGTCGCGCCGGCCGCTGACGCCGGAGCAGATGCATTACGCGATCTCCGACGTCACCCATTTGCGCGACGTCTTTGCCGCCCTCGACACCGATTTGAAGAAGCGCGGCCGCAGCGACTGGGTCAGCGAGGAGATGGAAGTCCTGACCTCGCCAAGGACCTACGATTTCCACCCCGAGCGCGCCTGGGAGCGGCTCAAGAGCCGGGTCCGCAAGCCGAAGGAGCTTGCGGTGCTGATGGAAGTCGCGGCCTGGCGCGAGCAGGAAGCGCAAAGCCGCGATGTGCCGCGCTCACGCGTGCTGAAGGACGACGCAGTCGGCGACATCGCGACCCACGCGCCGACCTCACTGGAGCGTCTCGCCAGCCTGCGCTCGCTACCGAAAGGCTTTGACCGCTCCAAATGGGGCAGCGACATCATCGCCGCCGTGCAGCGCGGCCTCGCCCGCGATCACTCCACCTTGCCAAAGATCGAAAAACCGCGCGGCAGTTCGAATGGCGCCGCGACCGTCGAGCTCCTGAAAGTGCTGCTGCGGATGACGTCCGAACGCCACGCCGTCGCCAGCAAGGTGATCGCTACCGTCGACGATCTCGACCAGATCGCCGCCGACGACCATGCCGACGTCGCTGCATTACACGGTTGGCGCCGCGAATTGTTCGGCGAAGCGGCGCTGGCGCTGAAGCACGGCCGGCTGGCGCTCGCGATAGAAAAAGGCCGAGTTATCCGGGTCGACCGGGCGTAGACTCTCGCGCTCCCCGGATGCTGCGCAGCGCGAAGCGGTGCGCTGCTGATCCGGGGTCCATATGCCGCGAGCCATGGGTCCCGGCTCTGCAGCGCATCACTGCGTGCTGCGCCGCGTCCGGGACACGAACTGGGCTACCACTTCAACTCAAGCCCCACGGTGCCCTGATGCGACTGCATCGCGGCGCGGAGTTTGGCGTCGTAGTTGACGTAGAGCCGTGCGGTATTGGTCAGGCTCAGCGATGCCGAGGCGCCGGCATCGGCACCATACCGGCTCTCGCCGATGCCCTGCAGCGTGAGGCTTTGGGCGCCGAGGGTGACGGTGATGTCGGAGAAATTCTGCACGACATTATCGACGAACTTGCCGTAGCCCGACAGGTCGAAAATCTTGCCGTCGAAGATCCAGTAGTGGCCGATCTCCGCGCCGATCAGCAGCCGCGCACGCTGCACGGTGGCGCCTGTTGCCGCCACGGGATCGAGGCCGCCGATCTCCTGCAGTGATCCGGTCCGCGCGCGCACATATTCGAATGCGGCCTTGGGCACGACGCGGCCCTGGTCCTTGGACCAGTAATAGCTGATCTCGCTCAACACGCCGTCGAGCCGCGCATTGTATCCGGCGGTCGCAATCCCGAGCCCCGTGTCCCGGCGCGAATTGATGTTACCGAAACCATGCACGACCGCGCTGGCCCAGGTCCACGGCCCGCTGTCGACCGAGGCCGTGAAGCCCAACTGAGTGAGGTCGATGGTGGCCGATTGCAGCGCCAGCGGAATGTCGATTGCCGAGCGGCTCTGGTCGACCGAAAAGCCGACATTGATGCCCGGCGCCACCCGCGCGCCGATCCCGGCCACGCCGCCCCAGGTCCTTCTGCTGTCGCCGACGAAATCGCCGACCGCGCCGTTCTTGGTCCAGTTGCCGTAGCCTTCGAACCAGGTCCGGTAGCGCGGCGCTTCCGTGCTCTCGGAGGCGCCGCCGCCGCCCGGATTGGTCCGCTGCAGGCGGTTGAAGCCATTGTTCGACTGGCTGCCCAGCCTTTCCAGGAAATTGCTGCCGAGATTGGTCAGTGTCGCGCCCGATGAGACCGTCGAATTGATCACGGTCGGAGTCGGGCTAGGCGTCGGCGAAGGCGTGGGTGTCGGGGTGGGCGTGGGCGTCGGCGATTGCGCGTGGGCGGCGGACATGGCGGAGATGACAGCGAACGCAATCGCGGCCAGACATGCAAGCGCCTGCCCGGTTCCGATTGTCCATGCTCGCGAAGGCCGCCGTGAGCCGCGCATGTAGTCCATTCCAGAGGGCGAAAGCGCCAGCCCGAAAAATGCGCAAATGCCGATAAACCGTAACGATTTGCCCCTAGTTCGTGCAACCGGTCAATCGGCGCGCTGCTGAATACGCGCTGTTGTGGTTCGGCTGCCACAGCCCCGCGACACGAGAACGATTTCCGGAAGCCCGCCAGAACCTTGCGAACGTCCAAATTTCGTGTTGCAATCCCAAGCGCAATCGGATTCAGGCCGTTCGACTGTGCGTTTCGCGAGCAGGAAATCTAGCAGCTACCGGGAAGCCCGTTTGTGGCGTGGCACGTGGAAAACGTGGCCGCGTCTTTTTTGTATCTAGACCAAACTTGGAGACAGGCGATGGCGATGCACAAGGGCACCGTCAAGTGGTTCAACCCCACCAAGGGTTATGGGTTCATCAAGCCGGCAGTCGGCGAGAAGGACGTGTTCGTCCACATCTCGGCCGTCGAGCGTGCAGGACTCAGTACTCTCAACGAGAACCAGCACATCGAGTACGACCTTGTCGAAAACCGCGGCAAGACATCAGCGGAAAACCTCAAGGTCACCTAGACTTCGTCCACGCTGATTACCCCCGGCATCGCCGGGGGATTTGTTTGCGCCTTGCCCTGGAATTCACGCCGCCGCCTCGCAGCCAGCGATCTCGCGGAGTTCCGGATAGAATCGCGCGGTCATTCGGCCGACATACCGCCGTAAGTTGGCATGGCTTGCGGCCGCCCGCTGCAAATCCGACTCGAACAGCGGACAAATCGCGCTGACCGCGAAGGCAAACATCGTGGCATCGATGCCGGCGGGCTCCCTGCCCATGAAGAACGGTTTGTCGCCTAGATAGGCCGCCATCGCGTCGATCGAGCGGATTCCGATCGCGGTGATCTCGTCCTCGGAGTGACGGCCGATTCCCTGGCCGTGCAGCGTCTTGCGCAGGCGGCGGCGGATCATCGAAACGACGACCGGCCTGACCGGCGCCGGCACCGCCTTGAAGAAATTGACGGGACCTTTGCGGAAATTGTCCTCAATCATCCAGCGGAAGTAGACGCTCGCCCAGTAGAGATTGTCTTCCGCCATCTTCTCGAAGGCCCAGGAGATGGCGAGTTGCTCGGCGCTAAGGCCCTGATCGAAATCGATGCCGTATTTCTTTTCGAGATGCCAGCGGATCAGCGTGGAGTCGCCGAGCAACTGGCCGTCGTCCTCGATGTAGGGAATCTTGCCCTTGGGCGCTTTCGAAAAGCTCATCAGCGCCTTTTTGAACGGCAGTTTCGACATTCGCAGCAAGGTCTCAGCCTTGGTCACGAACGGGCTTGCGTCGGGAAGGCCGAAATTGGGCCCGGAGCCATAGAGGGTGATCATGGAACCTCGATGTATCTTGCGGAGCGCGGTCGCCGCGCTCGTTCGCGCACACCGGCGGATAATATCAGATCGTCCGCGGCGAAATCAGGGTGCTATCGCGGTCGGCTCCGTCGGCGACCTTGCAGATGTCGCCCTCGAGGCGAAGCTTTCCGCTCGCAAGCAAGCGCAGCGCTTCGGGGTAGATGCGATGCTCGATGCCGAGAATACGCTGCGCCAACGTCTCTGCCGTATCGTCGTCGGTCACTGTCACCGCGCCCTGCATCACGATCGGGCCGGCGTCGGTTTCGGGAATCACGAAGTGCACGGTTGCGCCCGAGATCTTGACCCCGGCCTGCAACGCCTGCCCGTGCGGATCGAGACCCGGAAAGGATGGCAGCAGCGAGGGATGGATGTTGAGCATTTTTCCGTACCAGCGCTGCACGAACTCGGCGGTGAACAGCCGCATGAATCCGCCCAGGCAGATCAACTCGACATTTTCTTCCTCCAGCGTCCGCTGCAGGACCGCCTCGAAGCTCGCGCGATCCTTGCCGAACGGCTTGCTCTCGATGACCCTCGTCGGAATGCCGCTCGCGGCTGCCTTCTCCAGCCCGGGCGCATCGGCCCGGTTGGAAATGACGGCGACGATCTCGGCCGGAAAATCCGCAGCCTTCGCCGCATCGATCAGCGCGGCCATGTTCGACCCGCGCCCCGAGATCAGGATGGCGACCCGGCGCTTCATTGCGCGAGATCGAGATGGCCGTTGTAGACCACGCGATGTTCGCCCGCAGCCGGGATCACTTCGCCGAGCAAGGCGACGGTCTCGCCGCTTTCAGTCAGGATCTCCGTCACTTTCTCGACAGCATCAGGCTTGACGATGGCGACCATGCCGATGCCGCAGTTGAAGGTGCGCAGCAATTCGAGTTCGGCGATGCCGCCCTGCTCCGCCAGCCACTTGAATACCGGCAGCACCGGCAGCCGCGCCAGATCGATCCCGACGCCGAGGTGCTTTGGCAGCACGCGTGGGATGTTGTCGGTGAAGCCGCCGCCGGTGATGTGGGCAAGCCCCTTGATCGCGCCCGTTTCGCGGATCGCGCGGAGGCAGGATTTCACATAGAGCCGCGTCGGCGCCAGCAGCGCGCCGCCCAGCGTCATGACCGGCGAGAACGGCGCCGGCGCATCGAAAGCCACGCGGGATTGTGCGACGATCTTGCGGACCAGCGAAAAGCCGTTGGAGTGAACGCCGGACGAAGCCAGTCCGATCGCGGCGTCGCCCACGGCAATGTCCGCGCTCGGCAGGAGCGTGCCGCGCTCGGCAGCCCCGACCGCAAAGCCCGCGAGGTCGTAATCGCCATCCTTGTAGAGCCCCGGCATCTCGGCGGTCTCGCCGCCGATCAGGGCGCAGCCGGACTCCCGGCAGCCCTCGGCGACGCCGGCCACGATGGCCGCCGCGGCCTCGGGGTCCAACTTGCCGCAGGCAAAATAGTCGAGGAAGAACAACGGTTCCGCGCCCTGCACGACGAGGTCATTGACCGACATCGCCACCAGGTCGATGCCGATACCGCCATGGAGGCCGGTCTCGATTGCGATCTTGACCTTGGTGCCGACGCCGTCGGTCGCCGCCACCAGCACCGGATCCTTGAAACCCGCCGCTTTGAGGTCGAATAGGCCGCCAAAACCGCCGATTTCGGCATCGGCGCCGGCCCGGGCGGTGGCGCGCACCATCGGCTTGATGAGATCGACCAGGCGGTTGCCCGCATCGATATCGACCCCCGAATCCGCGTAGGTCAGCCCGTTTTTGCGGTCGTTCATGCCCAAATTCCAGTATGATGACGGCTGGTTACGAGGAATTCCACGATCCTGCAATGGCTCGCAAGCGCTCGGCGCATATACTATGTAGATAACAGCCGGCTAAACCCGCCAGGGGCCGGATCTAGGCCGGGAGCCGGGAAGCGACCGAGTTGAGCATTCCAAATATCATTACGCTGGGGCGCATCATCCTGGTGCCAGTCATCGTCTGGGCGATCGTTTCCAGCCAGATGGAAATCGCCTTCGCGATTTTCGTCATTGCAGGGGTCAGCGACGCCGTCGATGGCTTTCTCGCCAAGCGCTTCAACATGTCGAGTGAACTGGGCGCCCTGCTCGACCCGCTTGCCGACAAGGCGCTTTTGGTTTCGATCTTCGTGGCGCTCGGCATCTGGGGTGCGGTGCCGCGCTGGCTCGTCATCCTCGTGGTGTCGCGCGACATCATGATCGTCACGGCCGTGATCGTGTCATGGCTGTTCGACAAGCCGATCCCGATGAAGCCGCTGATGGTGTCGAAGCTCAACACAGTGGCGCAGGTGGCGTTCGCGGCGCTGGTGCTGGCGTCGCTCGGTTTCAACTTCAAGCCGGCGCCCTATGACGTGATCCTGATGGGTTTTGTTACGGTCTTTACTTTGGTTTCCGTCTCGCTCTATCTCGTCGAGTGGGTGCGGCACATGAGCACGATCGAAGCGCGCTAAGTTTTTCGTTCATTTGACGCGTTGCTTCGCGAATCGGTGCCGATTTCGCTCGAAAAGCTATGATGGCCTGAAGATCCCGGCCTGGAGATTTGCGTGGCAGTTCGCGTTCAACCTCGTCAGCTTGCCTTTGCGCTGCCGCATGCGGAGAGCTTGACGCGCGACAATTTCCTCGAGGGTCCGGCCAATGAAGCCGCACTCTCGCTGATCGAAAGCTGGCCCGACTGGCCGAACCGCATCATGCTGCTGGCGGGGCCGGAGGGCTCCGGCAAGAGCCATCTCGCCGCCATCTGGGCCGAACAGGCGGGCGCGCGCTCGATCTCGGCGCACGCGCTTAACGCTGCGGCCGTCCCCGGCGCACTCGCCACCGGGGCGCTGGTGGTCGAGGATCTGAGGCTGGCGGACTTCGACGAACGCGCCTTGTTTCACCTCCTGAACCTGGCGCGCGAGGACGGGGCCTTCGTCCTGATCACCGGACGCGTTCCACCGGCGGCGTTCGAGATCGAACTGCGTGATCTCCGGTCGCGGCTGCGCGCCGCACCCGTCGTCTCGCTATTGCCGCCGGATGATCTCTTGTTTCGTGGCCTGATCGTCAAATTCTGCGCGGACCGCCAATTGAGCATCGACGAGACGGTCGTGAGCTACCTCGCCACCCGGATCGAGCGCTCCTATGCCGCTGCTCGCCAGGCGGTTGACCTCCTCGATACCGAGGCGCTGCGGCTCGGCCGGCCGGTCACCCGGGCGCTGGCCGCGGAACTCTTGCGCAACGCCTGATCGGGGCAGCTCCTGCTGCGTCCTGCCGCCTTGACGCCGGCTCTGCACGGAACATCAATGTCATTGAAACGTCATCGGCGTATCACATGCTGGGGGCCGCATTCCCTTAAAGTCGGCCCTGCCTCGTTCGCGATGGATCAAAGCCTTATGGAATTGGTACAAGCTGTTGAACAAAAAGAAAAAGAACCGATTGCCGAGGCTCCGCCCACGATCGCCGCGAGCCCGGAGCGATTCATCAACCGGGAACTATCCTGGCTGCATTTCAACCGCCGGGTGCTCGAGGAATCGGTGAATCTGGGCCATCCGTTGCTGGAACGGGTGCGATTCCTGTCGATTTCAGCCAATAACCTTGATGAGTTCTTCATGGTTCGCGTCGCCGGCATCAAGGCGCAGGTCCGTGAAGGCATCGCCGAACGCAGCCCCGATGGCCTGACGCCGTCCGAGCAGCTCACTCTCATCAACAGGACGGTTTCGGAACTCGCTTCCGACCAGCAGGCGATCTGGCGCGATCTGCGCATCACCCTGTCGGATGCCGGCATCAGGCTCGTCGATGGTCACGACTTCACCAAGGCGGAGCGCGGCTGGCTCGAGGATCACTTTCTCCGCAACATTTTCCCGCTGCTGACGCCGCTGGCGATCGATCCCGCGCACCCGTTCCCGTTCATCCCGAGCCTAGGCTTCACCATCGCGCTGCAATTGCTGCGAACTTCCGACGGCAAGGCGATGAACGCGCTGATCCGCATGCCCGGCAAGATCGACCGCTTCATCCGGATGCCGGCGACCAAGGACGGCACGGTGCACCTGATCCCGCTGGAGCAAGCCACCGGGATGTTCATCGGCCGGCTGTTCCCCGGCTACACCGTCAAGGGCCAGGGCGCCTTCCGCATTATCAGGGACTCCGAACTCGAAATCGAGGAAGAGGCCGAAGATCTGGTTCGCCTGTTCGAGACCGCGCTGAAGCGGCGGCGGCGGGGTTCGGTGATCCGCCTCGAGATGGAAGCCAAGATGCCGGAAGCGCTGTGCGGCTTCGTGCGCCAGGCGCTTTCGGCGGCCGACGACGAAGTATTTCTGGTCGACGGCGTGCTGGCCATGAACGAGCTCTCGCAGCTCACTCGGCTCGACCGGCCCGACCTCGAATTCACGCCCTATGTGCCGCGCCATCCCGAGCGGGTGCGCGACCATGGCGGCGACATCTTCGCCGCGATCCGGCAGAAGGACCTGATCGTCCACCATCCTTACGAATCCTTCGACGTCGTCGTGCAATTCCTGCAGCAAGCCCTCCGCGACCCCGACGTCGTCGCCATCAAGCAGACGCTCTACCGCACCTCGAGCAATTCGCCGATCGTGCGTGCGCTCGCCGAGGCTGCGGAAGCCGGCAAATCGGTGACCGCGCTGATCGAGCTGAAGGCGCGGTTCGACGAGGAAGCCAACATCCGCTGGGCGCGCGATCTCGAACGTGCCGGCGTGCAGGTGGTGTACGGCTTTCTCGAACTGAAGACACATGCCAAGCTGTCGATGGTGGTGCGGCGCGAGGGCGGTAGCCTGACGACCTACGTCCATACCGGCACCGGCAATTATCATCCGGTCACCGCGCGCATCTATACCGACCTTTCCTACTTCACCTCGGATCCGATCATCGGCCGCGATGCGGCGCGGGTGTTCAACTACATCACCGGCTATGCCGAGCCGAGCGACATCGAGCGGATGGCGGTGTCGCCGTTGACGCTACGCAAGCGCATTATCGAACACATCAAGGGCGAGACCAATCACGTAAGGCACGGCAAGCCGGGCGCGATCTGGATGAAGATGAATTCACTGGTCGACCCCGACATCATCGACGCGCTCTACGAGGCCTCACAGGCCGGCGTGTCGATCGAACTGGTGGTGCGCGGCATCTGTTGCCTGCGGCCCGGCCTGCCCGGGCTATCAGACAACATCCGCGTCAAATCGGTGATCGGCCGCTTCCTGGAGCACGGCCGAATCTACTGCTTTGGTATGGGGCAAGGTCTGCCCGGGCCGAAGGCGGCTGTGTATATCTCGTCCGCCGACATGATGCCGCGAAACCTCGACCGCCGCGTCGAAGTCCTCTGTCCATTGCAAAATCCCACGGTACATCAGCAGGTTCTCGAACAGATCATGGTCGCGAATCTGAAGGATACAGAGCAAAGCTGGCAATTGTTGCCGGATGGATCATCAACGCGTATGAAGGCCGCGAAAGGCGAAGAGCCTTTCAACCTGCACAACTATTTCATGACGAATCCGAGTCTCTCAGGCCGTGGAAAGTCTCTCAAGGAATCTTCGCCGCGCCGCCTCACGCGCCGTACCGAGCGTCAGCAATCATCATAAGGGGTCTTGGCTGTGAAGCGGCCGCGTAAGCGCGCTTCCAGCGTCGCAGTCATCGATATCGGTTCGAACTCGGTTCGTCTCGTCGTCTATGAGACGATGGCGCGCAGTCTCGTCACCATCTTCAACGAGAAGGCGTTGTGCGGACTCGGCCGCGAGGTGCAGAGCACCGGCCTGTTGGCGGAGGACGCCGTTACCAAGGCGCTGACCGCGCTGCGGCGTTTCCGGGCGCTGTGCCGCATCCAGCAGGTGAGCCGCGTCTTCGCCATCGCCACCGCTGCCTGCCGCGACGCCAAGAACGGTCCCGACTTCATCACCAAGGCCGAGCGCATCTGCGGCACGCCGATTCAGATCCTGTCCGGTCCGCGCGAGGCAAAGCTTTCCGCGCTCGGCGTCGTCTCCGGCATCCACAATCCCGACGGCATCGTCGGCGATCTCGGCGGCGGTTCGCTCGAATTGATCGACGTACAGAAAAACCGGGTCCGCAACGGCGTCACGCTGCCGTTGGGAAGCCTGGCGCTGCAGGATCTCTCGGACAAATCCCTGAAACGCGCCGAGCGCATCGTTCGCGATGATCTGTCCAACGTCGCGCAACTCAAGGCTGGCCATGGCCGCACTTTCTATGCGGTCGGCGGCACCTGGCGCGCGCTGGCGCGTATTCACATCGTCCAGAGCGGATATCCGCTGCGCGTGATGCACGGCTATTCAGTACCTGCCGCCGACGCGCTCGATTTCGCCCGCCGCCTGCGCCGGCTGGTGGCCGCCAACATGCTCGCCGATATCGAAATCGTCGCGGATGCACGGCGTCCGCTCCTAACCTATGCGGCACTGGTGCTCGAATACATCATCCGCGTCGGCCAGCCGAAGACGATCGTGTTTTCCACCTTCGGCGTCCGCGAAGGCCTGCTCTACGAGATGCTGCCGCCGCCGGAGCGCGCCAAGGACGGATTCATCTGCGCAGCCCAAACCCTGAACGGATTGCTGTCGCGCTCCGCACGCCACGCCGAGGAACTGGTCGCATGGACCGATCGGTTGGTGAGGGTTGTGAAGCTGCGCGAAACCGAGGAGGACCGCCGCCTGCGCCATGCCGCCTGTCTGCTTTCCGACATCGGCTGGCGGGTGCATCCCGACCACCGCGGCGAGGAAACGCTGAGCCTGATCACCAACGGCAATTACGGCTCGATCAGCCATCAGGGCCGCGCCTTCGTCGCGCTGTCGGTGTTCTATCGCTACGCGGGCTTAAGCGAAGAGAACGAGCCGCCGGAGCGCGTCCGCGACCTGGTGCCGTCGGCAATGGACGAGCGGGCCCGCGTTCTCGGCGCGGCCTTCCGCGTCGCGCATCTGATATCGGCGGCGCGCACCGGCGTGTTGCCCGCGACGCACTTCCGCACCCAGGGCCGCAAGTTGATGCTGGTGTTTGAGCATCGCATGGTCGATCTCGTCGCCGACCGCGTCGGTAGCCGCTTCAAGCAACTGGCGCGGCTCGTCGGGCGCGCCGGCTCGATCGTGCGGAAGTAAAACGGAAAAGCAGCGTTCACAACGCGCTTTCCGTTTGTCGCCCTTTCCGCCACAGCTTGCTTTCGGAGCCGCGGACGTCACTCGGCACGCACAAGACCCAGCTACTTCTTTTTTGGTGTGAGCCAGTCTTCGTCTTCCAGGCCCGGTGCCCGCTTCTGCTGTTCCAGGATTTTCTTATACTCCTCGGGGATGACCTGACTGCGGGATGCCTCGTTCAGCGTGTGCGGGAACCAGGTCGCAAAGCCGGGGAAGGCGATCATCAGCCCAACACAGATCACCTGCAGGATCATGAACTGGAACATGCCGGCGTAGATCGTCGCGAGACTCCAGCCCTTGACCACCTGCCTGAGATAGTACGCTGACATGGCGACCGGCGGCGACAGGAAGGCCGTCTGCAGCACCACCGCAACCAATGCTGCGAACCATATGAGGTCGATGCCCATGCCCTTCACAATGGGGTAGAAGATCGGCAGGAACACCAGAATGATGGCTGGCCACTCAAACGGCCAACCCAACAGGAAAATGAGCAACAGCACGACAATCAACATCAGGCTGGGCGGCAACTGGAGGCCGAGCATCGTCTCGGTGATCCAGTGCGCCGAGCCGAGGCGGGCGAACACCGCACCGAAAATGTTCGACGTGACCGCCAGTAGCAGGACCATGCTCGACGTCGCCATCGTCGAGATCAGCGCACGCTGCAGTCCACTGAGCGAGAACCTGCGATATGCGATGGACAGGATCAGTGCGCCGACGCTGCCGATGCCGGCGGCCTCCGTCGGCGTCGCAAGACCGCCGATGATCGAGCCGAGCGTTGCCGTGATAAGCCCGAGCAGGGGCAGCGTGCCGATGATCACCTCGCGCGCAATATACCAAGCCGAGTAGATCCGCTCGTCCATTGGCACCGGCGGCCCGAGTTTGGGATTCACGAAGGCGCGGCCCATCAGATAGGCGATGTACATGCCGGCCAGCAGGAAGCCGGGCCCGAAGGCTGCGGCATAGAGATCGGCGACTGAAACTCCGAGCACCGGCCCCATCACGATCAGCATGACCGACGGGGGAATGAGAATGCCTAGCGTGCCGCCCGCAGTGATGGTGCCCGCTGAAAGCTTGGCGTCATAACCCGCCTTCGTCATGATCGGCGAGGCCATGATGCCAAGAACGGTAACGGCTGCTCCGACGATGCCCGTCGCCATCGCGAACACGGTCGAAGTCAGGATGACGACGAGGAAGAGTGCGCCGCGCACCGGCGCAAGCAGCATGCGGAATGCCGTAAACAGGCGCTCCATGAGCCCCGCCTGCTCGGTGATGAAGCCCATGAAGATGAACAGCGGCACGGCGGCCAGCAGTTCCTCCTTCATCAGGCCGATGGTCTGGAAGTAGGCAAGGTCGAAGACCGTCGCGCCCATGCCCACGTAACCGAAGGCAAAGGCCAGAAACAGCAACGTGAACGAGATCGGCACGCCGATGAAGATCGCTCCAAGCAGGACCAGAAGCATGATGAGGCCGATGAGCGCTTCTGCGGTCATACCTTGACCTTCTCCTTGTGCTCGAGCTCGACGCCGGTGCGCACCATGTAGATGCTCTTGATCAACTCGGACACGCCCTGGATCAGCAGCAAGAGGCAGGCGAACGGCACGACGAACTTGAACGGCCACAGCACCGGCCGCCACGGTGTCTGGTCCGAAGTCTCGTTGATCTGAAAGGAGTAGTGAAACTCGTTCCAGCTGATCAGCAACAGCATGATCAGGCTCGGGAAGAAGAAGACGATATAGGAGATCGTGTCGATCCAGCCCTTCCTGCGGATGGAGAACTTCTCCCAGAAAAAGTCGGTGCGGATGTGAGCGCCCTTGTGCAGCGCGTAAGCGGCGCCGAGCATGAACAGCGAGCCGTAGAGCATGTAGGTCGCGTCGTAAGCCCAAATGGTCGGCGCGTTGAACAAATAGCGAGCTGTAACCTCGTAGGCGACGGCCAGAACAAGCGGCACCGCCAGCCACGAGATGATCGTGCCGGTCCGGTCGGTGAAGCCGTCGATGACCCGGATTGCTGCCAGCAGCACCGGCGACTGTCTGTCAGTTGTCTCAGCCATCCCTCCCCCTACCGCCGACGTGTGCGGCGCGCCTTGCGGCGCGACGCAGCCCGGCTGCGCGTGAATGGGGGCGGCTGAAACCGGCCGCCCTCGGCCAAGTCCTATTTCTCGACGGGGAAGTAGTAGTTCGCCATGAAGGAGTATGGCGGGAAATAGGACCGCTTGTACGGCACCACGGCGCTAGCATAGGCCTTCTGCGAGTCGTGCACCTTCTTGAAGAACGGGTTCCTGGCGCTCTCGGCCGCCGCGATCTCGTCCCACTTCTTGATGAAGGCCAGCAGGATCTCCGTCGGCGTGCGCAGGATCTGTACGCCGTGCTTCTGCTGCATCTCGATCAGCGCATCGGCGTTCTGGCGCTGCCACTTGGTCCACCAGACGAGGAACGTCTCGTTGGCCGCCGACTTGATGATCTCCTGATGCTGCGCGCTGAGCTCCTTCCACACATCGCCGTTGATCACGATTTCGCCGACAGTCACGTTCTCATGCAAGCCGGGCGAATAGTGGTACTTCCAGACGTTGTGGAAGCCGAGCTGCATGTCCTCGATGCCGCCGACCCATTCCGCGCAATCGATCACGCCGCGCTGCGCGGAGGGAATGATTTCGCCGCCGGGCATGTTGACCACCGTGAAGCCGAGCGCCTGCCACACTTCGCCGGCCATGCCGGTCTGTCGGCATTTCATGCCCTTCATATCCTCGACCGTCTGGATCGGCTTCTTGAACCAGCCGAACGCCTGCGGCCCTGCGGGCAGGATGGGGAACACGATCACGTTGAGCTTGAGCTCCTTCTGATAGAACTCGTTGTACAGCTCGAGGCCGCCGCCGTGATAGAGCCAGCCCATCACGTCCATGAAGTCCATGCCGAACGTGCCGCCGGGACCGCCGGTGAAAAGGATCGCGGTCTTGTTCTTGCCGGTCCAGTAGCCGGCCCACGCATGCGCTCCGTCGAGCACCTTCTTGTGGGTCGCATCCAGCACCTCGAACGCCGGCACGACTTGGCCGGCGGGCATCGTCTCGATCTTCAGCGCGCCGGCCGATAGTTTGTTCACCCGCTCGGCGAAGTAGGTGAAGTTATCATAGAGCGTGAGCGACGCCGGCCATGTGGCCTGCATCTTCAGCACCTTCGTCTGCGCCATGACTGTAGTGGATCCGACAAACGCCGAAGCGATCAAGGCAACGGCGATCAATCCCAGAAACAAGCGTTTCATGAGTTATCTCCTCCCTTGGACGACGTGACCTTGGCGATCGCTTTTCTTCGTTTCTTGTTGTCGCCAAGCTTGAAACCACGTCTGCCACCATTCTGCCACCATCGCCTCAAGTTGTCATCTTGCTTTCTGGCCGCAGCAGAGCCGGCATGCTGCGCGCGAACTCAAACCTTGTGTGCCGACCGCGTCGGTAGCCGCCTCAAGCAACTGGCGCGGCTCGTCGGCCGCGCCGGCTCGATCGTGCGGAGCTGATCTCATCAAATTGCGCCCCCTTCGAACGAGGTGTCGGCGCACGAAGCAGCCAAAACCTTGAAGACCAGCGGGCCATGGTTTGGCCGGCCAGTTCAGCCTTGCCAACTTCAAGCATTGTGCAAATATGCAACCATCTGGCGAAACCGATTGCCGCCTGCCAGGCTGGCCACATTCGAATTGGAGTTCGTCATGAACAATTCACTTCATCCAAATGCGCCCCATCAGCTGCCTGGTTTCATCACCGCTCCCGGTGACACCGATATCCTGATGGTCGTCGTCGGCATCGTGCTGATCGCGGCCGTTCTGATGGTCGGTAATCTTTACCTTCGTTTGCATAGCTTGCCGGAGCGGATGGCGCACAAGTCGCAAAAGCTGCAATTCGAGATCGTGGCGGTTTTGGGCTTGCTGGCGCTGTTTACGCACATCCACCTTTTCTGGATCGCAGCGCTGCTGCTTGCCATGATTGATTTGCCCGATTTCGGCACCCCTCTGCGCCGGATCGCGGGATCGGTGGAAAAAATCGCCGGCGTTCCGCCGGACGACGAAGCGATCGAGCCGACCCGTGAAGCCACCGCTCACGCGGTCACCGCCGAAGTGCAAGATAAGACGAAAGCCGGCACTGCCAAGAGCGAGGTGCCGAGCCATGCTTGAGCTGCTGCTCTGCTCCATGTTGACGATCCTGCCGGACTATCTTTATCGCCGCTACGGGCAGGGAAAGCGCCTCGGAAAAGAGATCACATTCTACTCGGTGTGGTTCGAACTCAGATGGGGCATCATTACCTGTCTGATGCTGACCGTCGCTCTGATCACGCTCATCTTTTACTTTCATCCCTCCACTACGACGGCGACTCTGTTCTACAGGTCCGTTCCGATCGTTCCGGAAATCAACGGCCGGGTGTCGGAAGTCCGCCTCGAATTCAGCGCGCCCGTCAAGAAGGGCGACGTGATCTTCAAGCTGGACAGTTCCAAGCAGGAAGCCGCACTAGAAAGGGCCCGGCGCAAAATTGCCGAAGTCGATGCCGCAGTCCCGGCCGCGCAGGCCGATATTCTCAAGGCGGAAGGACAGATCCAGGAAGCCAAGGGCGCCTATCAGCAGGCGTCGGATGAACTCGACACCAAGCGCGAACTGCAGAAGCGCAATCCCGGTATCGTCCCCCAGCGCGACATCGAAAAGCTCGAGGTGCTGCTCGCCGGTCGTCAGGGCACGCTTGATTCGGCAACGGCTGCGAAACAATCCGCGATGACGCGGGTAACCGCACTGCTCCCGGCGGAGAAGGCGAGCGCCGAGGCGGCGCTGGCCGAGGCACAAGTGGATCTGGACAGGACCACCATTCGCGCCGGAGTCGATGGGCGCGTGGAACAGTTCACGTTGCGCGCGGGAGATATGGTCAATCCCGTGATGCGGCCTGCCGGCGTTCTCATCCCGGCCAACGCAGGACGGGTGCTTTCCGCCGGCTTCGGACAAATCGAGGCGCAGGTCATGAAGGTCGGGATGGTCGCCGAGGCCACGTGCATATCGAAGCCATGGACAATTATTCCACTGGTAGTCACGGGCGTGCAGGATTACATCGCGGCGGGGCAGTTCCGGGGCGGCGAGCAACTCATCGACCCGCAGCAGGTGCGGGCTCCCGGCACCATTGTCACCTTCCTGGAGCCCATCTACCAGGGCGGCCTTGCGGACGTGACGCCCGGCAGCAGTTGCATCGTCAACGCCTATACCAGCAACCATGATCGGATCGCCTCAAAGGAGGTCGGTGCACTCAAGGGTCTCGCGCTGCATGCGGTCGACGCCATCGGAATTGTTCACGCGATGCTGTTGCGTATCCAGGCGCTGCTGCTTCCAGTCAAAACGCTGGTGCTGAGCGGACACTAGACTTCGTGCTTCTTGACGATGCAATTCCTAAAAGGGAGAGCGACATGCGTCAGAAATCCGGACATCCTCTCGACTGCAATTGCCTGGGCCGCAGAAATTTTCTCAAGGTGGCGGGCGGTGCAACGGCGATCGCAGTGAGCGGAAGCAGCATCTTCCTTGCAGATCGGGCACGCGCAGACGCTCTCACGAAGGAGCTGCGCGACAAGATGACACCCGAGCAAATTGTCCAGGCGATGAAGAACGGGAACAAGCGTTTTCGCATGGGCGAGAGGAAGGAGCGTCATTACCTTCGCGAGCAAAAAGCGAGTGCCAAGGGACAATATCCCGCGGCCGTGTTGCTGACATGCATTGATTCACGCGCGCCGGCGGAGGTCATCATGGACCTTGGAATCGGTGACATTTTTAACTGTCGGGTTGCGGGGAACGTCAAAAATGCTGACATCCTCGGCAGCATGGAGTTCGCGTGCAAATTGGCAGGCGCCAAGGTGGTGCTTGTAATGGGCCACACGGCATGCGGCGCCATCAAGGGCGCAATCGACAATGCCGAGTTGGGCAATCTGACGGGATTGCTGGCCAAGATCAGACCCGCGATAGAGGCGACGGCCTATACGGGCGAGCGCTCGGCGAAGAACTACGGCTTCGTAGATGCTGTCGCGCGAAAGAACGTTGAGATGACCGTTGCCGATATCCGAAAGGACAGCTCCGTACTTGCGGAGCTCGAGGCAAAGGGCGGGATCAAGTTGACTGGCGCGATGTACAACCTTGAGACGGGCGCGGTGGAGTTCTTCGCTTGAGAGCTCCGGCAGGTCTGGAGCTTGCGGTTGAGAACCCAAGATTTCATCCCCGCGCCGCAGTTCGGCACCCCCGCTCGCGCCTGCAACTTGGAGTGTGAGGCGCGTACGCACTAGTATCAGAAAATGTCGAAAAGGCTTTTGAAACAGAGCCTTGGTACTGCAACCCGGCGCACCAGGATTAGCGGCTTGGTAACGGCCGGCTGGTAGGAACGGAGAGGCCATCATCAAGGGGCCGCCAGCCGGAAGGTATCCCCATGCATTCGAAGCGCGAGGCCCTTTCGGGCACGCTCACCGTCAAAACCACCCTCGCCGTCATCGTCGGGGTGCTCGCGGTGCTGGTCCTGATCTCCTGCGCCATTACCGGCGCAGATGCCTGGCGCAGCTACATGGCCGCCGTCCGCGTTGCCGAGGTGAATGCAAACGCCGATCACCTGCTCAAAGGATTGGAGAACATTCAGCTTGAACGTGGTCAGACCAATACGGCCCTGCAGGCGCCTGCCCCGGCAAATGCTCAGACCGGCGAAGTGATCCAGAAGCGCCGTTCGCAAGGCGATGCCGCGCTGGCCCCGGCGCTCCGGCAGATTGCCGCCACCGCGACGCCTGACGGCAAGAAGCTGATTGCCGAAATCGAGCAGGCCTATGAACGTGTCAAGCAGTTCCGCCGCAGCGCCGATTCCGCCCTTCAGTCTGCGAAGGAGCAGCGCGATGCCGAATTGCTGAAGTCCTGGTACCCCACTGTTTCGGACTTCCTGACCCGGATTCAATCGCTCTGGACCATAGCCTCGCGCGAGATCAGCAGGGAAGACGCCATTGTCGGCGAGCTTACGATGATCAAGCAGAGCGCGTTTCTGATGCGCGAATATGCCGGCCGCGAGCGCGCCGTTCATGCCGGCAACATCTCGGCCGGCCGCGCGCTATCGGCTGAGCAGCAGCGCGACATCGCCAACTGGCGCGGGCAGGTGCAGTCGAACTGGCAGACGATACGCGATCTAACCGCCGGTGCGGCGTCGCCGCTTGTCTCTGCCGTTGCCGCGGCCGAGCAAAACTTCCTCGGCAATTTCAGGGTCCAAACCGATACGGTCTACAAGGCATGCATCGCGGGCGCCGGCTATCCGATGACGGTCCAGCAATGGTATGACGCGTCGAACCCTGCGCTGGAATCCATCGTCCGGATCAAGGATGCCGCGGTCGAAGTCACCAACCTCCACGCGGCCGCCAAGGCTGCGGCGGCAAGAACTCAACTCATCCTCGTTGCCCTCGTCACGCTGCTCGGTATCGTTGTCGGCATGGGGTCGATCTGGGTGCTGTCCCGGCGCGTGATCCGCCCCTTGACCGCCATGACGGCCGCCATGCAGCGCCTTGCCGGCGGCGATCTGGCGATCGACGTTCCTGCGCTGGCGCGGGCTGATGAAGTTGGCGAGATGGCGCGATCGGTCGCGGTGTTCCGCGACAATGCCGTCAGGGCGAACGCACTGGCTGCCGAACAGCGAGCGGAACAACAGAAGAAAGAGCAACGTCAACAGGTGATGGAGACGTTGACTTCAGGTTTCGACCAGAGCGCCACCCGCGTGCTCGATGCCGTCGCGACATCGATCGTCGAAATGCGCGCCACCGCCGAAAGGATGGCAGCGGTCGCAACCGAAAATACCAACAAGACCTCGGCCGTGGCGTCGGGCGCGCAGGAAACGTCGAGCAACGTGCAGACGGTGGCTACCGCCACGGAGGAACTGTCCGCTTCCGTCACCGAGATCAGCCGGCAGGTCAGCCAGTCTGCGGCGATCGCGGCAAAGGCCGTGCAGGAAGCGCAGGGAACCAACGCCGAGATTCAGGGCCTCGCAGCGATGGCGCAGCGGATCGGCGACATCGTCAAGCTGATCAACAACATCGCCTCGCAGACCAATCTGCTCGCGCTCAATGCCACCATCGAAGCGGCCCGTGCCGGCGACAGCGGCAGGGGTTTTGCCGTCGTCGCGGCCGAGGTGAAGAGCCTGGCCGAGCAAACTTCGAAGGCCACCGAGGAGATCGCCTCCCAGATTGCCGCGATCCAGGGAGCCACGCAGAAATCCGTCGTCTCGATCGAGGCGATCGGCAAGACCATCGGCGAAATCAGCGAGATCGCAACAACCATCGCCTCTGCCATCGAGCAACAGGGCGCGGCGACCCAGGAGATCGCGCGCAATGTGCAACAGGCCGCGGCCGGCACCCAGGAAGTGTCCGCCAATGTCGGCGGCGTCACCGAGGGCGCGGTAGCAACCGGCGCGGCGGCAAGCCAGGTCGAGGCCGCCGCCGGCAACCTGTCGCGGCAGTCGCAGCAATTGCGCGAGCAGGTCGACGCGTTTCTTGGCCAGGTGCGCGCGGCATAGCCTGGCTAGTTGGGTCGAGCGCTGCCTTCGTACATGAAAGTCATCGCCTTGGGTCCAGGCATATAGCCGGTGTCCACCCGATCGATCCTGAAGCCCGCAGCTTCGATCATCGTGCTGATGGGTCGGTTGAGGTGACAGCCGCCACTGATGCATTTCCAGGCCGGCGTCAGCCAGTCCTGCCATCGCCTCACATTCCTGTCCGGCGCCATGCCGTGCTCCACGAACAAAAGCTTGCCGCCAGGGCGAAGCACGCGACGCATTTCGGTGAGCGCCATGGCGGCATCCGGAATGCTGCACAAGGTCCAGGTCGTCACAACGGTATCAACGCTGCGGTCATCGAGCGGAATGGCCTCCGCCGAAGCTTCGATGAAGTTGACCGGCGTACCCGGATGTAGAGCGTCGCGGGCCATTGCGATGAGTTTCGGGGCCGGCTCCAGCGCCAAGAGCTCCCTCACCGGCGGCCGATAGAACGGCAAGTTCCGGCCCGAACCGATCCCGATCTCAAGCACGCGACCTTCGGCCGCGCCGATCACCCGCTCGCGATACGGCCGAAGCTGCTTGTTTCGCATCGCGAGATCGCAAACCCTCGGCAAGATGACATCGTTGTAGAAGCCCATTGCTCATTTCCTTCGGGCGCAACCTGTCACTTTTCGAGCCGAGCGGCAATGACGGTAACAAGTCCACTGCGGCCTCGCCGCGTTGCCTGTTATATCAGCGACATCACGCGCGCCGCGAGCGCTGGCTCACGAAGCGCCGCCTGCGGTTTGAGTAGCTGTGAGACTTCCGCGGTCAGCCGGTGCACCTCGGGATCCTCAGCGGCGAGCCTGGTCAAGGCTGCACCGTATTGCAGGCGCTGGGCGAGGTCGGCGGGGCGAACGCCACGCGTGGCCGGGTAGACGAAATCGGTGACGGCAACGGCCCACGGAGTCGCGATGGTGTCCTGGATGGCGGCAAAGAAGTCGCGCGCCAGGCGCTCAATCGGAACACCTTCCGCCAGCAAGCGGTCCAGGATCACGGCTTCCTGTGCTGCCACGCTCATGCCCTGGCCGAACACCGGATTGAAGCGGCAGATGGCATCGCCTATCGCGAGCAGCCCTGCCGGGAAGGATTCAAGGCGCTCGAAATGCCGCCGCGTGCTGCAAGGCAGCTGATAGCGGACGATATCAGTCAGCGGTCGGGCGTCCCTGATCGCGTCATAGATTGTCGGAGTGCGCATGCTCTTGACGAAATCCATGAATGCCGCGCGGTCGCCCGGAGGCGCATCGCCGTGATTACCTCCGATGGAAAGCAACCATTGCTGTTTCTCGATCGGAAACAAGAACGCTCCGCGGCTGCTGGTGGGTGCGGACGGCAGGACGATATTGCCCAGCCAGTCGGCATTGTGATCGAGCCGCTCTACAATGGTGCTCGCATACGCCTGATCAATGCCGATCTCGGTTTCTTCGGGCTTCTGCAAAGAAAGCTCTTCGAGCAGTTGCAGCGTCAGGCCGCAGCGGCCGGAGGCTTCAACAACCAGGTCGGCTTCCACCGTGACAGCAGGACCATCCTCGCTTTCATAGCGGACCGCCTCGACCCGCATCGTATCGTGCGATGCGATAAGCTTGGTCACGCGGGAGCGCATGCAAATGCCGATGTTCAGGGTTTCGAGAACGCGTCCTCGAGTAACGGCTTCGAGCAGTGGACGCGACATGCTGAAAATGTCGAAGCCGAGATCGCGGATCGGAAAAGGATCAAACCCGGGGCGCTCCCACCGGATATCCTTGCCGGTGCGGATCTTCACGGCGCCGGCTTCCGCCAGATCATTCTCAAATCCCGGAAACAAGGTCTGCAGGGCCTTCAGCCCGCCCGCGAGCAGCATATGGGCATGTTGGGCCTGCGGCGTTCCGCTTCGCGGCGCGGGCTCGGCGGGAAGCACGTCCCGCTCGATGATCGTGACTTTCCGGAAATGCCTGGAGATAGCCTGAGCGGCCGTAAGGCCGGCCATGCCGGCGCCAATAACTACGGCATGACTTCTTGCAAGATCTGACATCTGTTCCTCCTGGGACGGAGTATGTCAAATGGGATCTAAAACGGATCGACGGACACATACGCCCCGCGCAAGTCGCTTCGGGCAAACCAAGCTTATCTGATCTTTTCTTGGGCGACGGTGAAAGGCGTCACAAATTGGGGTGGGAACCTACCTCCAGGAGATCACCTCAACCCGGTTGCAAACAGCGCCTAGATTACACTGGCTCTCGCTGGTCCGGGCTCCGCTTTCGTCACAGACACCTTTCCAAGCCCCGCCCCCTTCACCAGCGCGTAGATCGCCGGGATCGCGATCAGCGCCAGCAATGTCGAGGAGATCATGCCGCCGATCATCGGTACCGCGAGACACGAGGTTAGTTTTCCGCCGTCGCAATTCGATCAACCCCTTCCTGTGATTGTGTCACCGGGGCCTAACTCCTATCTTGCCCATATGGCCGACGCTTGTTGCATACCGCCGCCCCTGAATCTCGACCAGAATCGCGGTGATCCGACTTACCGCCGCGTTCTTTGCGCGGTTCTTGGCATCAATGCCGTCATGTTTCTCGCCGAGATCGGCGCAGGTCTTGCGGCTGGATCGGCCTCGCTCCAGGCCGATGCGCTAGATTTCCTCGGTGATGCAGCGAACTATGCCATCAGCCTTTTCGTTGTGGGTATGGCGCTTCGCTATCGCGCGTCCGCAGCGCTTGCCAAAGGCGTCACCATGGGAGCCTTCGGCTTGTGGGTGATCGGTATGGTAATTTGGCACGCTATGCATGGCACGCTGCCAAGTGCCTTCGCCATGGGTGCGGTCGGCGTCGCGGCCCTTGCGGCGAACATCGTGTCGTTCGGACTTTTATGGGCCTATCGCAACGGCGATGCCAACATGCGCTCGGCTTGGATTTGTACACGGAATGACGTGCTCGGCAATCTCGCAGTGCTGCTTGCTGCGCTCGGCGTGTTTGGCACCGGGACCGGCTGGCCGGATGTGATTGTCGCCGCTTCGATGGCCGGCCTTGCGCTTCAAGGCGCATTCTTGGTGGTGCGCCAGTCGACCACCGAATTGAGAGCTCGCTTGGTCTAGTTTGACTGGCCTCCTTTCCGGTTCTGCTCGTCTTGCTCCCACCCGGTAGAGCCGGCGAACGCGGGTCAGTTGGGCCGGGCGCGGCCCTCGTACATGAAGGTCATCGGCTTCAGCCCGGGCATATAGCCGGTCTCGATTCGATCAATTCCGAATCCCGCCCCTTCGATCAGCGGCTGGATCGGCCGGTTTAGATGGCAGCCGCCGCTGATGGATTTCCATGCCGGTGTCAGCCGGTCCTGCCACCATCGAACGCCCTGGTCCGGCGCCAGCCCGTGCTCCACGAAGAGCAACCTGCCGCCGCGTCGAAGCACACGGCGCATTTCGCCGAGCGCGGTGTCGGCTTGCGGAATAGTGCAAAGGCTCCAGGTCGTCACGACGGTATCGACCGTGCCGTCGTCGAGCGGAATCCCTTCAGCGGAAGCCTCAAGGAACGTCACGGGTATCGCATGATGCGGAACGCCACGCGCCATGGCCACAAGTTTTGGAGACGGCTCGAGCGCCAATATCTGTTTCGCAGATGGTCCATAGAACGGCAGATTGCGGCCTGAGCCCGCTCCGATCTCAAGCACACGCCCCTCGGTCGCGCCTATCACGCGCTCGCGATAAGGCACGAGGCGTTTGTTGCGCATCGCAAGATCGCAGAGCCTTGGCAGAATGACGTCATTATAGAAGGCCATCAATTTATGCCCGCGTTCGCCGAGATCTTGTGCGCGGAACGTAGGACCTACGAAACCCCATTACCTCTGTTGATCGCTCTTCCCATCCTGCACGCATCATCAAGTCGTGCATTGCGTTCCGGCATGCATTTCGCCGACCACGGATCGAGCATATACGCGCAAGTGTCAATTCTCATATGCTATTGCACCAGTGCGCCTATCGACCTTCAGTCGTTGGACGAGCGAATTGTCGACGGTAACGATGTCGGCAGTGATTGTGCCATCCCCAGCGTTAATGTCTCCGACCTTCAGTCGCTTGTTGTGGAGGTGCTCGAGCTGCGATGCAAGATAGCTGCGCACGTCGTCGACCGATAGATTCATCACTGGCGTGACGCGCGATCCGAACAAGGCGCTCGTCCCGCTGCGCATCATACCGGAGCCCATCATTTCAGTACCCATCATCCCGCCGTGCATCATGCCGGATCGCATCATCGGGCACATCATGTCCGAACCCATGCTCCCTTGTGTCATTCCTCGACCCTTCGGCTGCTCGCCCATGCCCTGCATCATGCCTGGCCCCATCTGGCCGTGCATACTTTGCGCAGTTGACGGCTCGACCATAACCGCCGAAGCGCTCGCGACAACAACTGACGCCAAAAGAAGAGTTCTGGTGCTCATGTCACTTCTCCTCATCTTTGCCCCACTCGGGCTCCCCGAGATCGATTTTGATCAAATCTCATTTGACCTCCCCACGCACCCGATCGAGCGCGCGGTGGAAAGCGACGTACTTGCCTTGCTTGTTGACTGCGATCACTAAAAGCTTCATGCGCCTATTTCTTCATTGTGTGGTCGGGCGTTTGCTTCATCGAACCCATGTTTCCGGGCCCCATGGCGCCGACTTTTTTGATCGATACCGTCACAGCGATGCTGCCCGCCCTTTCGAACTGCACCGTCATCTCGGCATGCCTGGAAGCGTAATCCCGGCAATCACCGGTCGCTCGGACAAGAGCTTGCGCACCACCTCCACCGGCACACGACCGTCGACGGCATCACTGTAGAATGCCATCATTCGTACGCGATTAGTACGCGCTTCGCCGGGGTCTCGGCATATCGAGGCCGCCGGCTGCCAATACCAGGCCTCTCAGCATCGCGCTTCGATCGCCTTACTGATCTCTTCCGGTGCGGCAAAGATCACGTCTGCCCGGTCACCCATCATTCCCGCGGGCACAAGCGCTGGTGCACCGCTTTGCGGACCATCTTTTCCGGAATCGGTTTTCAGGCGCAGATTGCGCTCCCAAAAGGCGCGGGTCTTGCCATCGGCCGTGGTCACCCGATAGGTGTCGCGACAGTAGGTGATCGTCTTCACCTGCATGTTCGACTCCAGGCTTTTCAAATTGGGAACGCGGCCGCCGCCCATCATTCCACCCATCATCCCGCCCATGCCTCCCATTTGCCCTTGAGCGCTCATTTGCGGCGCGGCTCCCGGTTTGGTTGCTTCCTTCAGAAAGGCGAGCAGGTTTGCACGGCGCTGCTGATCCTTGATGCCGTCAAACGGCATGTCATTGTCCGGCACCATGCGATCGGGATCGGTCAACCAGGCGTCCAGCGAACGATCGTCCCAGATGAGGCCGGAGGATTTGAGGGCATCGGAATAGCGTTCGAAGCTCGGCAACGATCCGGCCTTCCGTCCCCACATACCCGCAAGGCTCGGCCCGGTCATGTTTTGGTCCGGCTCAAGCGAATGGCATGGCGCGCACATGCCGAAATCCCGCTGGCCCCGCGCGGCGTCGCCGTGCTGGGCCAACGACGGAGATGACAGTGCAATCGTCGAAAGCCCAATGACAATGAGTTTGTTCATTGCCGACCGTCCTTGCTCCCGGTGCGAAGATACTTGATCAGTGCCGCGGCCGCCAGGATCAAGACGATCACGACCAATAACCAGACGAACCCCATGCCCCACATCATTCCAGGCATCATATTGTCCATCATTCGCTCACCTCAGATATCGCGAGGAGCAATCACCTGTTGGAGGTTACTTGCACGCCGCTCGCTTCATGCACATGAGCATCATGAACGCGCACGGCAGAGACGCCATGATGCGAAATATCTCGGCGCCTGTCAGCCAACTCCAGTTCCAGGCGACACTCAAGGAAACCACCGCTGCAAAGACAAGATACAGCACCATCCGATAGCGGGCGAAATAATCGCCCAAAGTGGTGCTCAGTGAGGTCCCGCCCATCGGTGTGCCGTCGTGCTGGAATAAGGTCATTGGAATGCTCTCTTTCCGCGGCGAAACGCGGAGGATTGCGGAAGGTAAATGATCATCCGCAACCTCTTGTGCTTCAGGTCGTGTCAATGGGCGTCGGCCGCTACCCTCGCGCGGCGGTACTGCGCCCGCGCAACATCAACGGCCCTTCGGACCGCCCTGATAACGGAATGCCGATCCGCCGCTGTTGGTGGTTGCGGGCTCAAAACGCGACTTTGCTCGATCGTAGGCAAACGCAGAATATGCGTCGGTTCGCGCGCTAGCCCTGAACGGCGTGCTCTGCATGGCCTCACTTGGCCAGTAGCTCTTATCGGTAATGGTCGAGCCTGCCTGTGCAGTCGCGGAGACCGCCACGAGCGGCAGGAAGATCGCGAGAAGGTGTTTGGTTGACATGTTCCGGCTCCATGATTGTGGAAGCGCCGTGATGTGCGCTTCCAACCATGAGTTCGGGGCCAACTGTCAGCCGGTTACAGGCTCACGCTGACGTGAAAACACCGCTACATCATTCACCAACGCAACAGTCGTGGTCCCAATGCTGCGCCCGCTAGCGTACACAGCACAATCGTTCCGCCGTACCAGACGGCAATGAACGGCAGCGAATCGTCGGTGCAATGGAGCGCGTAAGCCATGGCGCTGACGCCTCCCGCGATGAGGCCTGCGAACGCGCCGGCTCGCGAAAGATTGGTGGGAGCACCTTTTCGCACGGCCCAAATTGAAACGGCAAAGGGAACGATCGCAATGACCGGAATGGAGAGAAGGCATTCCAGCCATTCATCGCCGACGATCATCCGCTCCCAATGCGACTGGGGTGCGGATCCAAGGCTGATAGCGGCAAGAACCAGAACGACGAGAAACGGCACAGCGACTAGGAGGGGCGAGATTTTTCGTTCTCCGCCGGGACGCGCCAGCCTCGTCAAGTAAACCAGAGAGAGACCGACGACCCCAATCGCGAACGTCAGCTTGATCGTGAGATAGATCAGCGCGTGACCTGTCGTCAGGTCGGGGCGGAAGCCTAGGCTGGTAAAAGCTATGCCGAGGGCCGCGATCGCCGCCGCGGCAATTGCGACACACAGCGTTCGGACAACCGCCTTGCTGTCGACAGGCTCAAGGTTCGTGCTCAGAAGCGCAACCAGATCATCCGTCTTCATCTTCGCGTTTCCCGGGCAATCAACGCAGCGAGTGTTTTGAGCCCGCGATGAATATTTACCTTTACGCCCGACTCCGAGAGACCACATCGCCTCGCGGCTTCAGCTACGCTCAGCCCATCGAGTTTCACGGCTCCGATCGCGCATTGCATGCCTTCCGGCAGCCGCTCCATCAGCCGCCTAATATCATACGTGCTTTCGGTGTCGGCATTGTCATCGTGTGCCATGACCTCATCGGCCTCGTCGATCGGCACCTCGGCGAGCGACGCGCGACTCCGGCGCAGAAAATCGATTAGTTTGTAGCGCGCGATGGCGTGTACCCAAGGCGTGAGTGGTTCCCGCGGATCATAGGTATGCCGCTTGAGGTGGATCGCCAATATGGCTTCCTGGACCAAATCTTCCGCCTCCGCCATTCCCCTGCCGACCGCAACGAGCTTGGCCTTGTAATAGGCACGCAGGCGGCGGCTCAGCCGATCGAGCAGCGAGCGGCGCGACGCTGCGTTACCGGCCAGGCTCGCAAGCATGAGAGCCTTGAGTTCGATTTCGAGGGTCGCCATGCCTGCTATCTCGTTAGTTCGACGATCCGGCGGATTTGGTTACAGTCTCAGCATCGAGCCGAAAAAATCCGGGGCCGGGAGTTCCTTGTCCACTTTGTTCATTCAGCAAGCTCGGGAACTTTTCGGGGTGCGACAGGGGAAGCGATCGACTGCGGAGGCTTGGCGGAATCGCCCGTATCCTTCAGCCCAAATCCCTTCACGAGTCCGAAGATCGCCGGGATCACGATCAGCGTCAGCAGCGTGGACGAGATCATGCCGCCAATCATCGGCACTGCGATACGCTGCATGATCTCCGAGCCGGTGCCGCTGCTCCACATGATCGGCAGCAGCCCGGCCATGATGGCTACCACCGTCATCATTTTCGGCCGCACGCGCTCCACGGCGCCTTCCATGATGGCGTCGTAGAGATCGCGCTTCGTCAGCGGCCGGTTTTCAGCGTCGCGGCGGGTCCTGATTTCGGCGAGCGCCTGGTTCAGGTAGATCAGCATTACAACGCCGGTCTCCGCGGCAACGCCGGCGAGCGCGATGAAGCCGACCGCGACCGCCACCGAAAGGTTGAAGCCGAGCCACCACATCAGCCAGAATCCGCCGACCAGCGCAAATGGCAAGGACAGCATCACGATCAGCGTCTCGGTGATCGATCGGAAGTTGAGATACAACAGCAGGAAGATGATGAGCAGCGTTGCGGGAACGACGATTTTGAGCCTTGCGGTGGCGCGCTCGAGGTACTCGTACTGGCCGCTCCACATCACATAGTAGCCCGGAGGAAACTGGATGCTGGCTTGCACGGCGCGCTGCGCCTCGGCCACGTAGCCGCCGAGATCGCGGTCGCGGATGTCGACGTAGATATAGGTCGCCAACTGGCCATTCTCGGTGCGGATCGATGACGGTCCCCTCTCCGGCGCGACCTTTGCGACTTCGCCAAGCGGGACGGCGCCGCCGGCCGGCATCGGCACCAGCACGTCGCTTGCAATCGCCTTCGGATTGTCGCGCAGATCCCGCGGGTAGCGCATGTTGACGGAGAAGCGCTGGCGACCCTCGACCGTCGTCGTGACCGTCTGCCCGCCAAGCGCCGTTGCAATCGTGTCCTGGACGTCCTGGACCATGATGCCGTAGCGCGCCATCGCTTCGCGGTCCGGCGTGATCTCCAAATAGTAGCCGCCGATGCCACGCTCGGCGTAGGCGGACGAGGTGCCGGGCACCGCTTTCAGGACCTGCTCGATCTGCTTGGCAAGTTTGTCGATCTCGACCAGATCGGTGCCGATCACCTTGACGCCGATCGGGGTGCGGATGCCGGTCGACAGCATGTCGATGCGGGCTTTGATCGGCATGGTCCAGGCGTTGGAGACGCCAGGAAACTGCAAGGCCTTGTCCATTTCCGCGATCAGGCTGTCGATCGTTACGCCCGCCCGCCACTCCTGCTTCGGCTTGAGATTGACGACGGTCTCGTACATTTCCGATGGCGCCGGATCGGTTGCGGTCGCCGCGCGGCCTGCCTTGCCAAAAACGGATTCGACTTCCGGAAATGACCGGATGATCCGGTCCTGGGTCTGCATCAGTTCGGCGGACTTGGTGATCGAGATGCCCGGCAATGTCGTCGGCATGTAGAGCAGCGTGCCCTCGTTCAGGTTGGGCATGAACTCGGTGCCGAGCTGGCGCGCCGGCCAGACGCTCACGGCCAGAATCGCGAGTGCGAGCAGGACGACCAGTGTTTTGGCGCGCAAGACACCCTTGATGACGGGACGGTAGATCCAGATCAGGAAGCGATTGATCGGGTTCTTGTGCTCAGGAACAATTCTGCCGCGGATGAAGATCACCATCAGCGCCGGCACCAGCGTCACCGAAAGCAGCGCGGCGGCGGCCATGGCGAATGTTTTGGTGAACGCCAGCGGGCTGAACAGCCGCCCCTCCTGCTGCTCCAGCGTGAAGATCGGCATGAACGACACGGTGATGATCAAGAGGCTGAAGAACAGCGCCGGACCGACCTGCGCGGCCGCCTCGATCAGGATGGCCACCCGGGACTTTCCGGGCTCCGCTCGTTCGAGGTGCTTGTGGGCATTCTCGATCATGACGATTGCTGCATCCACCATGGCGCCGATCGCGATCGCAATGCCGCCAAGGCTCATGATGTTGGAGCCGAGCCCCAACAGCTTCATGGCGCCGAACGCCATCAATATGCCGACCGGCAGCATCAGAATCGCAACCAGCGCACTGCGGACGTGCAGCAGGAACACGATGCAGACCAGCGCAACGACGACACTTTCCTCGAACAGCGTGTGCTTGAGCGTGTCGATGGCCGCGTAGATCAGGTTCGAGCGGTCGTAAACCGGCACGATCTCGACCGATTTCGGCAGGCTACTGGCGATCTCCTGGAAACGCTTCTTGACGTTCTGGATCACATCGAGCGCGTTGACGCCGAAGCGCTGCAGCACGATGCCGCTTGCGACCTCGCCCTCCCCGTTCAGTTCGGTGATGCCGCGCCGCTCGTCGGGGCCGAGCTCCACCCGGGCCACGTCGCGAACGAGCACCGGCGTGCCATTGCTCACCTTCAGCACGACGTTGCCGAGGTCGTTGATGCTCTTCAGGTAGCCCTTGCCACGGATGACGTATTCGAATTCGGACAGTTCGACAGTGCGGCCGCCGACATCGGCATTGCTGGCGCGGATCGCCTCGCGCATCTTCTGCATGGTGATGCCGCGATCGCGCATGCGCTGCGGATCGAGGATCACATTGTACTGCTTGACGAAGCCGCCGACGCTTGCCACTTCGGCGACACCTTCAGCCTTGGCGAGCGCGAACTTCAGATTCCAGTCCTGGATCGTGCGCGTGTCGGAAAGGTTCAGCTCCTTCGACACGATAGCATATTGGTAAACCCAGCCGACGCCGGTCGCATCCGGGCCGATGGTCGGCGTCACGCCGGCGGGAATGCGTGAGGTCGCGGCGTTCAGGAACTCGAGCACCCGCGAGCGCGCCCAATAAATGTCCGTGCCGTCTTCGAAGATGACATAGACGAACGACACGCCGAAGAACGAGAAGCCGCGAACGACTTTCGACTTCGGTACCGTTAGCATCGCGGTCGTAAGGGGATAGGTGACCTGGTCCTCAATGACCTGCGGCGCCTGACCGGGGTACTCCGTGTAAACGATGACTTGCGTGTCAGAGAGGTCGGGGATGGCGTCCAGCGGCAGATGGACGAGCGCATAGAGGCCGGCCGCGGCAGCGAAGCCGGTGCCGAACAGCACCAGTAGCAGGTTACGCGCCGACCAGGCGATCAAGCGGGCTATCATTGCTGAGCTCCCTCGGCTAAGCCCTTGAGAGCCGCCTTCAGGTTACTCTCCGCGTCGATCAGAAAATTGGCCGCAACCACAACCGGCTCGCCGTCTTTCAGCCCGCTGCGGATTTCGACCAGTCCGTCTCCCCGACGGCCGATCTTGACGTCGCGGGGCTCGAATCGTCCCTCGCCCTTGTCGACCAGAACGACCTGGCGCGCTCCCGTATCGAGCACCGAGCTGTCGGGAACGGCCAAAACAGGCTCCGCGCCGCCAATCTCGACGTCCGCGTCCACATACATGTCCGGCAGCAATGCGAGATCGGGATTTGCGAGTTCGATCCGAACGCGGGCTGTCCGTGTCTCGCGGTTGACCTGGGGATAGATGACCGAGATCTTTCCGGAGAAGTCCCGCCCCGGGAAGCTGCGCGCGCGCACGGTTACGCTTTGTCCGACCGCAAGCGAGCCGAGATCGCGTTCGGCTATGTCAATTATCGCCCAGACCACCGAAGTATCCGCGACGCGGAAGAGCACGTCGCCCGGTTGAGCTCGCATACCCTCGACGGCGTTGCGTTCCAGCACGATGCCGTCCCGTGGGGCCGACCAGGCGACAGTTACCGGGACGACCTTCGTTCTCTCGACCTCGCTGATTATCGCTTCGGGCACGTCAAGGTTCATCAACCGCTGCCGTGAACCGCGTCCGTAGGACGGTTCGCCCGCCGTAGTCTTGGACGTCAATGTCGTCACATACTCTGCGGCCGCACTGGAAACTGCCGGACTGTAGACCTGCATCAGCGGCTGCCCCTTCTTGACAAAGGTGCCAGTTGTGACGTCGGCAACTGATTGCAGGTAGGTTTCCGCGCGCATCGCGATAACTGAGACTCGACGCTCGTCGAGTTGGATCGTGCCTGGCGCCCGCACGACCGTCCGGATCGGGCGGGTGGCGGCCGGCTGCGATTTGACGCCGGTGCGCTGTATCTTTCCGGGCGAGACCTTGACCGATCCGTCGTCGCTGTCCTCGCCCTCATAGACGGGGATGTAATCCATCCCCATCGAATCCTTCTTGGGCGTCGGCGAAACGTCCGGCAGGCCCATCGGATTGCGGTAATACTTGACCTTTCGGTCGGCCGGCGGAGCCGCCGCGCTTTCCTGCGGCGGATCGTCAAAACTGATGTCGGCGCCTGGCGGGACGGCACGGTAGTCGCGGCCATCAGGCGCCTTTTTCGGCGTCAGCGAATAGAACGGCTTGCCGTCGGGGTCCTGATAGTAGATTGCAGCAGAAGCCGGTTCGGCCCGCGCCACGATGTGGGCGTGCTTGGTCTCTCCACCCGACATGATGAATGGACGCGCGACAATTCCGGCCACCGCCGCCGCCCCAATTGCGGCAGTTACGATGGCGATCACGACTGACCATTTCATTTGTCGGCCTGAATAATGAGTTTGTTTTCGACCGTCCCGGTTTCACCCTGCACCTTGGCGCCGAGCGACAATTGCCAGCGGCCGGCCATGCTGAAATTTGCCTTGAACCGGTAGGTGCCGGGCTCCGATGCCGGCAGCGGGGTGAGTTTGGTCACCATCTCCTGCATGCCGTCGGGCGCCATATCGAGCCGCGTGGCGAAGATGACTGCGTCCGGTATGGCTTTGCCGGTCGTCTTATCGATGAGCTTCACGGCGATGGTCTGGTCGGGGCCGGTCTTCACGGCCGGCTCGACGAGCTTGAACTCGTAGTTCTTGATATCGGCGAGTGCGACGGTCTCGGCGCATGTCAGGGCAGCGCCGGTCAGCGCAACCCGCAGGCCGCGCGAAAACTGAATAGCCTTCATCATGGTGTCCTCGATTTACTGGTCAGCCGCCATGGCGGCATGGCGCGGACGCCACAAGGCGCCGCGGGACTCCGGCGTTACGCCGAAAGGACCAGGGATCGGGGAGGTTTTGGCAGAGGTGAGTACCCGAGGCTTTCCACTTCCGGATCGCTGCCGGGCAGCAGCGTGCGAAGGGTCACGGGCTGGATTTCGGCAATGCCGGCCGGCAGCGGCGCCTGCAACGTGGATACGCAAAGCGCCATCAACGGGCACTGGTCGCAATCGACCGGCGCGGATTTCTCCGGGCAACACGGCATGTCGTCCGACATGGCGGTTGCATCATGGGACATCGCCGCCATGGCCATTGGTGCCATGGCGCCCGTATTCGCCCGCGCCGTGAGCGGGGCGAGAACGAGGCCGACGATCACAAAAGTCGCCAGCAGCCGGCAAAGGTGAATCGAGTATTTCACGGGTCCAGTCTCGCACAGCCGGGCCCCTGATGGGAAGCGGAGTTCCATCACGAAACCGCGGGTTTGCTTAACATATGCCGGCGGACGAAGACCGCATTGCGATGAATCAACCCCCGCGACCCCGAATTCATTCTAGCGGGCAGCCCAGAACATTTTTCAACGCTGCGACTTGAGCTAGCGACCGCCCCGGCGGTGGTCTTTCCTCAGGAAGGAGCCCAGCCATGTACGCCCGCGAAATGATTGGCACCCACCCGGCCGTCCAGGGCCAGATCAGCGACGCCGTGATCCGTTGCATCGAGGAGTGCTACTCCTGCGCCCAGACCTGCACCTCCTGCGCCGACGCCTGCTTGTCGGAGCGCATGGTACAGGAGCTGACCCAGTGCATCCGGCTTGACCTGGATTGCGCCGATATCTGCAACATCACCGGTCGCATCATGACCCGCAGGACGGGTTTCGATGACGAGGTGATGCGCCGCATGCTCAGCGTCTGCGCCGCCGCCTGCCGGCTTTGCGCGGAGGAATGCCAGAGGCACGCAGCCATGCACGAACATTGCCGCATCTGTGCGGAAAGCTGCCGCCGCTGCATGGAAGCTTGCCAGGAGGTCTCACGCGGCATGGCGCATTAGCACGGCGAGTGCGGGTCCAGATCAGGCCTCGCGCCGGAACACGCTGAACTGAAAAGCCTGCCGGGAATCCCACGGCGTCGCGTGCTCGTGCCGCTGCGCGTGGATCAGCTTGAACGCGGCGCCGAGCGTCCGTCCGAGACTCTCGCTATCGTAGCGCGCGACCGGCAGGCCGCTGCACTTTTCAGGGCCGTCGGGCGCGAAGGTGGCGATGATGGCCTGCCCTCCGATTTTCAGGCTCCGCTGGAGGCGCGCAATGTAGGCGGCGCGATCGCCTGGGTCGGTGAGAAAGTGAAACGCCGCCCGATCGTGCCAGATGTCGTAGGCCTTGACCGGCTCCCAGGTCGTCGCGTCGGCGACGACCCAGCTAACCCGCTCGGCGCTGGTGCCAAAGCGGCTCTCGAGGCGGCTCTTGGCAGCGGCCAACGCCGCGGCGGACAGATCGAGCACGGTGATATCCTCAAATCCCTGCTCGACGAGACTGTCGACCAGCCGCGAGGCCCCACCGCCGATGTCGATGATGGCCGACTTGCTCGTAGCCCCTGCCTGCACGATCAAGTCGAGCGAAGGAGCCGGGCTTTGCTGAAACCAGCTAACCTCGTTCTCAGCCTTTGTCGTGTAGACGTTTTCCCAATGGGCCTGCCGGCCGGCATCTCCCATAGGACTCTCCCCTCGCTTTATGTGACGCTGAACATGTGGTCATCCCTCTCGTCCTCGACAACGAGCGACCATGCCGTCGGCGCTCGCACCCGCAGCCCTGCTTCGCAAGGAAGGGGCACCGGGCCAAAGATAATGCATAACCTGTACGGCATGCGTTCAGCGGTAGCTTACTGACGTCGAATTGCATCGTTTGCGGCGCGGAAGATCGCCCACGCCGTTCTGCATTCCCGCTTGACTAACACATATCCCGGCGGTTATGTATCATCAATAACCAGCGAGTTATCGATTTCGAATGCCCAACGCTCATGATGTGCTGTTCAGAACACTCGCCGACCCGAGCCGTCGGGCGATCTTCGAGCGGCTGTGCCGCGAAGGAGAGCAGACGGTCGGGGCGCTGACGGCCCGGGCCGGGATCTCGCAACCGGCCGTCTCGAAGCATCTTGGCGTTCTGAAACAGGCGGGGCTGGTGCGCGACCGCCACGAAGGCCGCCAGACGCATTATAGCGCGCAGCTCGGCGCTCTCGCCCCGCTGATCGACTGGGCGAGCCAGATGCATGGCTTCTGGCAGAACCGGTTCGACAACCTCGAAGACCTGCTCAAACGGATGGACCAATGACAAATACCGCCGCCGAAACTCGCACCGTCGTCGTCGAACGCGAAATGTCGCATCCGCCGGAAAAGCTCTGGCGCGCGCTCACGCAACCCCACTTGATGGAGGAGTGGCTGATGAAGAACGACTTCAAGCCGGCCGTGGGTCATCGCTTCAATCTTCGCGGCGAATGGGGCGGCGTGCTGGACTGCGAGGTCCTCGCCATCGAGCCAAACAAGACGCTGTCCTACACCTGGAATTTCAAGCACGACGATGCGGCCTTCAATCTAGAAAGTGTGGTCACTTTCACGCTGACGCCAACGCCCACAGGCACCCTCCTGCGCATGGAGCAGACCGGTTTCCGGCCGGATCAGAAGCAGGCCTATGGCGGCGCCCACGCTGGATGGCAGCAATTCTTCGCCAAGCTGGAAGAGCTCGTGGCGCGGACGGATTGAAACGCCGCGTTACGCTCCGGCTCGTCTGCAAAAGTCTGCAAAAGGAGGTCTCATTGAACTGGAACATGTGGATTCGGCAGATTCACCGCTGGCTGTCGATTGCCTTCATGGTGACCGTCGTCGCCAATTTCATTGCCATGGGACTGGGGGAGCCTTCCCCGCTGGTGGTATACTCCCCATTGCCGCCGCTCTTTTTACTGATGTTCACCGGCCTGTACATGTTCGTGCTGCCCTACGCCGCCAAATGGCGCAGTGGCTGACGTACCGGCGACAGGAGCTAACACAATGGCGCAAACGACGTCGAGAAGGCCGGCGAAGATCGCAAAGAAGGCCGCCGCCAAGCAGGCTACCGCAAAGCCCGTCCTGCTCTCAGGCGGCAATCCTCAGATCGCAAAGGGAGACGGCGACGCTCCCGTGCAGGCCTATATCGCGGCCATGCCGGGTTGGAAACGAGACGTTGGGCGCCTCCTCGACGCGCTCATCGTGCGCACCGTCCCCGGCGTGCACAAGGCGGTCAAATGGAATACGCCCTTTTATGGCGTCGAGGATCAGGGCGGCTGGTTCCTCGCCTTTCACTGCTTCACGAAGTACATCAAAGTGACCTTCTTCCGCGGAACATCACTGCGCCCTCTTCCACCCGGCGAATCCAAGCACAAGGAAGTGCGCTATCTCGACATCCATGAGGACGACCTTGATGAAGCCCAACTCGCCGCTTGGATAAGGCAAGCCAGCCAATTGCCCGGCGAACGATTGTAAGCGAATGACAACAGCCATGAAGAAAGCAACAGTGAAGAAGAGCGGCGCGAGCGAAAGAAAAGGCGGAAGCTCTCCTTCTCAGCACATCGATGCGCGAATCAAGGAATTGGGCGATTGGCGCGGCGAGATGCTCGCGCGCATCCGAAGCATCATCAAGCAGGCCGACCCCGAAGTGATCGAGGAGTGGAAGTGGCGGGGTGTTCCGGTGTGGGAGCACGACGGCATCATCTGTACCGGAGAGACCTACAAGGCGGTCGTGAAGATGACCTTCGCCAAGGGCGCCTCGCTGGAGGACCCGTCAGGCCTCTTCAACTCCAGCTTGGAGGGCAACACCAGGCGCGCCATCGATTTTCACGAGGGCGACAAGATCGACGAAAAGGCGTTGAAGGCGCTCATTCGCGAGGCCGTGGCGCTGAACAGCTCGAAACGAGCAGCCGCTCGTTCCGCCGGTGCTCGGAAATCAAAGAGCGCTTGAGCAGACGAAGGCGGCTCGCTTCTACCGGGAAAGAAGCTGCAGTTCCAGCAATGCGAGCCGTTGCAGGACAACCGGGTCACGCTCTCCGCTGTGAGCGGCGCGCAGGATCGCTTCCGCGATCACTTGAACGTAGTGGGAATGGACGGGCTCCGGGAGCGTCGCGACGGCGGCGTCAAGCGCCTGCTCCATCACCGAGATGACCTCGGGCGGGAACGACGCGTTTGCAAAATCCTTCATGGCCCGCGGCTAAAAGAAAGCGGTCGCCGATGCGCCATGTAAACGGCACTGCATCGGCAGCCGCTCGAGTTCATGTGTCTATCCCTGACACAGATTGCATAATTTTCCCGAGCTTGAATCGTTCCAATGACGCGAACAAAATCGCTGCGTCCGATCGACCCAAGCGGCTGGACCAGCGGCTGGACCGCCGCCACCGCACGATCGGACGCTTCAGGCGGCCGGATCCTGGTGCAGGTAACGGTCGTCAAACTGCGCCAATTCCGCGAGCCTTGTTTCGTCGAGCACGCGCACTTGCCCCCGGCTGACGTCGACGATCCCGTCCTCGCGCAGTTGCCTGATGATGCGGTTCGCATGCACCGGCGTGATGCCCAGCGCCTCGCCAATCTGCTCCTGGGTAAGCGGGAATTCGAACGTGGCAGGCTCCGTGCCTCCCCTGATTGCGAGGAGACGCTCGCGAAGTTCGAGCGCGATATGGACAAGCCGGGCCGGCGCCGGCCGCTGCCCAACATTGACGATCCACTCCCGAAATATCGCGGCATCGATCAAGGTGTCGCGCCAGAGCGCATCCGCAACGTTCGGTCTCGCATGCGTCAGGGTGAGCAGCGAAGCATGGCTGATGAACCCCAGCGTCGAGGGTACCAGCGTGGAGAGATCGTGATCCATCCTGTGCAGGTGCAAGCTCTGAAGGTCAGGAATCTCGCCGGGGATGTGAATCGAGAGAATCTGCCGCTGGCCGGCCTCCGTCGTTTTGGAGCGGATACAGAAGCCTTCGATGATCAGGCAGCATTCCGACGGACGTTCGCCGTCGGATACGATGGCTCTTCCGCCTTCCCAGTGGCGAACGGCAATCGGAAGCGAACGGATCGCGGCAATATCAGCCGGATCGAGTTTCGAGACGGTATCGAGCCGCCGCAACAAGCTTGCCAACACCGAATCCCGATCCACGCGCCTGTCCCGTTCGATTGAATGATCTCCTGCCTCTGATGAAAACAAAACTTGCCCGATGCCGGTTCCAAACAAAGGTTAAGGATGCGGTTGCCCAAACGTGGAAGGGTCGAAGCCAGCAAGGAGATCCGTCCATGAAGAAAAAGCGCAATCGCAGCCGCCCGGCACTTCCGCTTCAGGAGCGCCTCAAACAAATTGCCTTTCGCGCCCGCGAAAAGGCCGAGGGCTCACCTCCAGGACAGGAGCGTGATCGCCTGATACGGGCGGCGGTCGCAACCGAGTCGGCAGCCGCCCTCGAACGTTGGTTGACGTCACCTGGATTGCAGCGCCCGAAATAGCGCTGCGGTCTTCCGGCCTATCTCGTTTTGCCGGCGCAGACGTGAATGACATACAGCGGATTTGCAAACTCGTCGGTGACTTCCATCCGCCAATCCTTTCCCGGACGCAGCCTTCCATCGAGATCCTGAATGATCTGCCCCGCCGTCACGGTCGCCTCCCGCCAGGCGGCTTGCAGGTCGGGCAGTTCTTCGCCTTCCTCGTCCAGTTCAGCCCTGTCGTGATACACGTTAAAGAAGTAACGCGGCATGCGGACTGTTCCTTAATGTGGGGCGCTCTTTTCGATCCGTACGCCCTTGAACTTCGCGGCCGCTTTCTTTCGGGACGGTTGCCTCACCGCCATGTCCGTCTCCTGTGTTGGCTGCATGACATAGTAAGGAAGTCATGACCTCGCCAAATGTTCCTGCCAGAATGGAGCCGCCGCCGCGCGATGTGCGGTAGCGAGAGCAAAGACAGCGGCGCGCTATGCGGCCGTTCGCCTCTCTGCCGAATTTGGAACGAATTGAAAAAAAGCCAGCTTGATTCGCGGTTCTGCAGTCTGGGAGTTGGTGATGCGTAACGCCGGCTCGGGTCCGTCGATTGTGCCCCACAGTGACGAGCACGACGTCTATATCGTCGAGCATTTGTCCGTGGAACACGGCCAGGTCTGGGCAGAGGTCAGTTCCGAGGCTACGGGATTTGAGCCGGTTGTAATGGACCTGCTCACCGGCCAGTACACCAACCCGATCCGGGTGGTTGCTTTCAATGTCGCCGGGGGGTGGTGTCGTGACGCCTCTGCGGAGGTCGCACACGAGTTGCGGCGACGCTGCGACCTCCAGCTACGCGATATTCCGTTTTTCCTGCAGGATTTTGTCGATCGCTACGAGGGCCGCTATCAGGACATCCAGTTGCCGCTGCCGATGCGGCTGTACTAGGACTGGCTTTTCGGCGCTGACGCCTATCGCCTGGTTTCCTCCACCGTTCCGCGCAAGCCTGCGAAGCTCACGATCCGACCGGCAATCGCGCTGGCCGCAACGGTGGACGGGCTCGCCAGCCAAACCTGTCCCGGCCCGGAGCGACCTGGAAAGTTGCGGTTGATGGCACTCACCGTCACCTGATCGGCCCGCTCGGAAACGCCGGGACCAGCGTTCACACAGGCGCCGCATCCCGGCTCTATCAGCTCGACGCCCGCGCGGTTGAACACGTCGAGCATCCCGCTCCGCAGGCAGTAGTCGCGAACATCCTGGCTGCCAAACTGAAGAAAGAAGCGGGTGCCGGGAGCGACCCGCATGCCGCGCTGCGCGGCCCATTGCAGCACGGCATGGTAATGCAACAGATCCTCGCGTTTGCCGCCGGTGCAGGAACGGCCATAGGCGATATCGATCCGTACTGTCTCCGCCAATTCCGATATGGCGATGCCGTGACCGGGATCACCGGGCCTCGCCAGCATCGGCTCGAGCCGGTCGCATTCGACATCGATGAGATGAGCCACCTCAGCGCCCTCGTCGCTGCACATCCAGGGCTCAAGCTGCATGTCGATGTCACGGCGCTCTTTCAAGAAGCGGCGCGTCTCCTCGTCAGGCACCACAATGCCGGTGAAGCCGCCGATCTCCGCCACCATATTGGTCAGAGTCGCCCGCTCATCCGTGGACAGGCTGGACAAGGCTTCACCGCAATATTCGATTACTTGCCCAATGGCTCTTCCCTCGCGCACATAGGGCAACCGCAACAAGTGCAGGACGATGTCCTTTGCCTCAACACCGGCCGGTAGCCGGCCGTTGAGCCGCACGCGGCACATCCGGGGCGCTTCGACGCGCACCTCTCCCGTCATCCAGGCATTCGCCATTTCCGTGGTGCCGATGCCGAATGCCAATGCACCCAGGGCGCCGCAATGGGGCGTATGGGAATCGGTGCCGACGACCAGTTGACCAGGCTTCACGTAACGTTCGGCCATGATCGAGTGGCTGATGCCTTCCGATCCGTCGCGGTCCGCAAGGTAACCGTGCAAACGCAGCCCCTGCGCCTCGCAGAATTGCTTTTGAACCTTGGCCAGCGCCTGCGCCGCTTCGAGCAGACCACGGGCGCGCCGTTCGGGTGACATGCTCCGGTGGATGAAGGGCAAGTGATCGCCGAAGCAGACGATGCTGGCGCGATCATGCAGCGTGATCCCGCTGCCCATCTCACGTTCGAGAAAGCTGATGCACATCGGCGACACGTGTTCATGGGCGTAGCGCCAGTCTGCCCTGACAAAGATTGCGTCCCCGGGACGCACCGCTCCGGCCTCGCTTGCGCTAGCGCGCGCGATGATTTTTTCGGCATAGGTCATCGGCCGTGGTGCCGCGGCACGCACGGTTTGCGACCATCCGTTCTGCCGTGCGCGCGTCAGCTTGAACAGCCCTCCCCGGCGAATGAGCTCGGCGGTGAGTTCGTCCTCGCCTTGGGTGAACTCGCTGATTGGAACGCTCTCGCCGCGGCGGATTCGTTCGATCAGCCCGAAATCGGTCGAGGTGTAGATGCCGAGATTACGGCAGTTCTGGCGGTAGATGCGCTCGAAACTCTCGGCGATCACCAACCGGATGCCGGCACACCACTCGGCATAAGGGCTGGCCTCGCGCGACGAGCCCTTGCCGTATCGGCGCCCCGCTACCGTGATGCCGAACCCACCGGCTTTGACGCTGCCTGCTGAGACCGGCAACCGCTGGCCGCATTTCAGCCCGATATGGGGATATTCCCCGAGCTTTTCGTCATAGTAATAGCAGATCCAGGCCGGCGTGATCTCGTCGGTCGATACGTCGCTCCGCAGCGGCAATGCGTCGGCTCGCGAAACGTCCTCACCCCGCAACTGCCTCTCCATGACGTCAGCGTCTTCGGAGAGGAACAAGACACGGCCGTCAAATCGCACCTGTTCGTTCGATGGCGTGACCATGACAGGCTCACTCGCCGGTGATGCCGAGGGCGCGGACAAGTTCACCCCGCGCTTGATAGTCGACCGCGATCTGGCGCTTGAAATCATCAGGCGTGCCACCAACGGCGACCATGCCCTGCTTGTCCAGCCAGCCGCGCATCGTGTCGGTAGCAAGGATCTGGTTCACTTCCTTGTTCAACGTCGCGATGACAGACGTCGGGGTCTTCTTCGGCAGCATGAACCCGATATAGCTGATGATCTTGAACCTTGCGAAGGTTTCACTGATGGCGGGAACGTTGGGCAGCAACGGGAAGCGCTTCTCTGACGTGACGCCGAGCAGCTTGATCTTACCGGCCGCAGCCAGCGGCTCCACTGCCGTGGGTGCACCGAACAACAGCGGGATCTGGCCGCCCAAGAGATCATTCACTGACGCCGCCGTTCCCTTGTACGGAATGTGGGTCATGGTGAAGCCGCCGTATTTCTGCAGCATCTCGCCGGCGAGGCGGTGCGGCGTCGAGCTGCCGGAGCTGCCGAAACTCAAATTCTGCGCCTTCTGCTTGCCCAGCGCGACCAACTCCGCAACCGAATTCGCCGGCACATTGTTGGCCGCGGCGAGCAAAAGCGGCGACCACGCGACGTTGACGACCGGCTCCATCGCGGTCGAAAGGTCGAAATGGTTGCTGGTGGCGAGGTGTGGATCGATAGTGACCATCGCATCCGTCACCATCAGGATCGTGTATCCGTCAGGCTCGGCGCGCGCCGCCGCCTGCGCCGCGATCATGCCGTTGGCGCCCGTCTTGTTCTCGATGACCACGGATGTTTTGAGGTTCTCGCCAAGTTGCTTGCCGATGGTCCGGGCCAGCGCGTCGGCCTGTCCGCCCGCGGAATAGCCGACCAGGATGGTAATCGACCGCGACGGGTATGGTTGCGCGTTGGCGTTGAGCACCATCGCCATCAGCGCGATCGCAGCGATTGCCCCGCCAAGAATACGTGCCTTCGCTCGAAACAATCTGTCGGAAATCATGTTCCGCCTCTTCCCTGACCACTAGCGTTATGAAGACGGTTGGACTGTTCTTTTCATTGTTCGCTTCTTGTTGTTCGCTTCTATGCGGGCACGCTCACAGCCGCGCCCAGCACACCGGCCGCGCGCAGATCGGCAATTTCGTGCGCCGAATATCCGGCCGCCTGCAAAATTTCATCGGCGTGCTCGCCGACCCGCGGCGGCTGGCGTGCGAGGCCCGGCCGTTCGCGGGCCTCACCGAACTCCACCGGCAGCGCCGGAATTCCAACCAGCGGTCCGCCGCCGAAAGCCGATACGGCAGTTGCGAGCAGGCCGCCATGGGCAAGCAGATGCGGATCGGTCGACAATTCGTCGGGCCGCCCCACGCGCGAATAGGCGACCCGCGCCGCCTCGCACTTTTCGAGGATTTCGTTCAGCGGCAGTTTCGTGATCCGCCGCTCCAGTTCGGGGAGCATCCACTCGCGCGCCTCGCAACGATTGGCGTTGCCAACGAGCCTCGGATCATCGCGCCAATCATCGAAGCCGAACGCGTCGCAGAAGCGCTGCCAGTGTCCGTCCGACGTGCAGCCGATGAAGACCTGACCGCCATCGGAGGCGGTGAAAACATCGTATACGCCCCAAGCATTTTTCCGTGCCGGCATCGGCGGCATCGGCCCACCGGTGACGGCGCTGCCGACGACGACCGCGCCGAGCATGAAGGTTGCGCTTTCAAACAGCGAACTCGCAACCTTCTGTCCCACGCCGGTGACGTCGCGCTCGCGCAGTGCCGATAGCGCGGCCACGACGCCGAACACACCGCCAAGAATGTCGATGACCGGCGCGCCGGCGCGGAGCGGCCGGCCGGGCGGCCCGGTCATATAGGCAAGCCCGGACTGCATCTGCACCACCTCGTCGAGCGCACCGCGGTTCTCGTAGGGCCCCTTCAGAAAGCCTTTCATCGAGAGGTACACAAGACGCGGGTTGATCTTGTGCAGATCCTCCCAACTGCACTTCAGCCGCTCGATGGTGCCCGGACCAAAATTCTCCAGCACGATATCGGCGTCCTTCACCAGCCGATGCACGATCGCCTGTCCCTCGGGCCGCTTCAGGTCGATCGCGATCGAACGCTTGTTGCGGTTGTAGGTCGCAAAAAAGCCGGCGGCGAAACCCGGCAACCGGCGCGTCGGATCGCCGTCGGCCGGCTCGATCTTCACCACGTCGGCGCCGAGATCAGCAAACAGGACACCTGCGCACGGCCCCATAATGGTGTGACCGAAGTCGAGCACCTTCAGTCCCGTTAACGGCCTGGAGGAAGTCGTCATGCTGCCCGCCTCCTGAATGCGGCGAGCGTTCCCGATCGCAGTGCTGCGCTCGGCAGCCGGTGTCCGACGATCCGTTCGGCAAGCCGCCCGGCCTCGATCAGCGCCTCGATATTCAGGCCGGTAGAGATGCCCATCTCCTCGCACAGCAAAGCGAGCTCTTCGGTGGCGATGTTACCTGGCGCGCCGGGTTGGCCGGCGAACGGACAGCCGCCGAGCCCTGCCACCGCCGCATCAAAAGCCGTGACTCCGAGCCGCAAGCCCTCATAGGCGCAGGCGATGCCCTGTCCGCGCGTATCGTGAAGATGAAGCGCGATCCGCAAGCCGTCCCAGCGCTCGCGAACGGCACCGACCGCTGCCGCGACCCGCCTGGGCGTGGCCCAGCCCATGGAATCCGCCAGCGCAACGTCGCGGACCTCGATGTCCGCTTCGCGCGCAATAGCGAGCGCGTCCGAAACCGTCGCAACGACCTCTGCCGGCGAGACGTCGCCTGCAAAGTTGCAGCCGAACGCGGCCATGACGATGATCTTCGCAATCGGCACGCCGGCTTCGCGGTGCAAGCGCACATACTTGCGCATGGCTTGGACCTGTCCGGCGCGGTCCCGATTGAGGTTCCTGATCGCGAACGGCTCGGATGCGCTCAGCGAGATGAACCCGGCAAGGGTCAGCTTGTCCCCGAACGCCAGCGCGCGCCGTAAGCCGCTCTCATTGAACCACAATGCGGAGTATTCGACGCCTTCCCGCGGGGTGAATCCTTCAATTACGGCTTCAGCGTCAGCCCAACCTGGGACGTGCTTGGGATTGACGAAAGAGGCGATCTGGATCCGGCGAAGGCCGCACGCGGAGAGCGCGTCGATCAGCGCGATCTTGTCGGCGGTCGCGATCGGGCCCGGCTCGATCTGAAAGCCTTCGCGGGGCCCCTCCTCGCAGATGACGACGCTATCAGGCAGGTCCATGCGCCGGCGCTCCTCCGGGTCGTCCTTGTTGTTTGCGGGCGAGCTTGCCGTGTGCATCGGTATCTGACAAATATAACATGAAGATCATTTTGTTCTAAAAACTAGATGGCAAGGGCGGGTTCTATGGCGCTTGGATTGCGGCAGCTTCGCTATTTCATCGCCATCGCCGATGCCGGCGTGCTGTCGCGGGCCGCGGAGGCGCTCAACGTCGCGCAGTCGGCGTTGAGCCATCACGTCGCCGCGCTCGAAGCCGATCTGGGCATCAAGCTGCTGGAGCGCAGGCCGCGCGGGATCGCGCTGACCGCAGCCGGCCGACGGCTTTACGAGCACGCCAGCGCCGTGCTTTCGGCGCTCGGCAAGGCGGAAGAGGATGTGCGGACTTTCAATGAGGCCGCGACCGGTCCGGTTTACCTCGGCCTCAGCCATACCGCGATCTCCATGGTCGCGCTCGACGTCATGAAGGCGGTGCGAAAAAATTCCCCTGGCGTACACCTGACGGTCGTCGAGGCGCTGTCGCCGGCGCTGATCGAGCGCGTCTTCTCAGGCACGGTCGATCTCGCACTCACCTACAATCCGCCCCGGGATGCCCGCCTGGACGTCGAGTGGCTGCAGGAGGAAGACCTCTATCTCGTCGGGCATCCGAGCTTGATCGGCCGATCATCCAGTCCGATCGCCTTCTCCGCCATTCCGCAACGAAGCGTGGTTGGACTGACGCCAATGCCGGCATCGCGGGCCATCATCCAGACCCAGGTTCTCCGCAATCAGATCACGCCGAGCGAAACGCTCGAGGTCGATTCGTTGTCGGCATTGCGAATGGCGCTCGAGGCTGGTTTAGGATGCGCGATCCTCTCCCGCGCAACCGTTCTCGCCGACTTGGCGGCGAAGAAATATCACGCACGGCGCATCATCGATCCGCCGCTGACGCGCTCGTGCGCGCTGGTTTCGCTGGCGGACCGGCCGCGGACCAAGGCGTTCATCGAGGTTCGCGAGACAATGGTCGAGGTGGTCCGCTCAGCCGTCAGCGCAGGGCGATGGCCTGCTAAGGGAAACGGCCGGCGGAGCAAGCGCGCCGCGATCTAGATCAGACCCCTGCAATACGAGTCTCAGCAGCACGAGCTCTGGGCTGTCGTACCTGATATTGTCGGCAGCTTCGGATGGCTGCCCGCGGGATTATCCGGGCGGCATTCGCTCGAATTTCTGCAACGAAGGATCCATCGTGTCCCACGCATGGCCGCGGATGGTGTATGTGACCACCTCCGGGTTGAATTGGCCAGGGTCGTCCAGGCTGGTCGCGTGGACCGCTATCGGCTCCGGCTTGGCGACGAATGTGAGGTAGACCGGCGTTCCACAGGTCGGGCAGAAGGCGTGGACCTTTTCATTGCCGTTGTCGTCCGCCACCCGCCATTCTTTCGCTTCGCCCGCAATCGTCACATCGGCTCGCTGGGGGAAGGTCAGATAGGATCCATGCCCCGTGCCACTTCGTTTCTGGCAATCGCGGCATTGGCAGTGGTTCTCGAAGATCGGTTCGCTGCTCGTTTCATAGCGGATCGCGCCGCACGCGCATCCGCCGGCATAGGACCTGGTCATTGTCATTCTCCCGCTGGCAGACTCTTGAAGGGATCAGGCCGATTTCGGCTTGGCGAAGACGTCGAGGCCGTGGCCGGTTTCCAGCAAGGATTTCAGGCTGGCGAGGACAACCGGCCAACCTTTCTTGATGCCATTCGCCATCCCGCTGCCGGCTTCGAGTTCGTCATGGGTGACCGTCAGCCGGGCCATCTCCTCGTATTCCTCGATCTCGAACGTCACCCGGCTGTAGGCTGAAGGATCGGAGGCCTGCGACGCATTCGCCCAGGTGATGACGAGACGGGTCGGCGGCGAGACCTCGATGACCTTGCCGACCAGTTCGACAGTCCGCTGATCATTGGCACGGACGTGCTGCCATTTGGATCCGGGGTTCCAGTCGGAGACGTTCTCGTGGCCCCAGTAGCGCCGCGCGATGTCGGGCTTCGTGATGGCCTCGAACACCTTTTGCGGCGTCGAGCGAATGTAGGTCACATAGACAAAACTGGTCGTCTCTTTGGTCATTGTTATTCTCCTTCGAGCTCTTTCTTAAGATCGTGCAGCAGGCTGAGCCGCTGTCGTTCGAATTTCCGTACCCACCGCTCGTAAACCTCATGAAGCGGCACGGGGTTGATGAAATGCAGCTTTTCGCGGCCGCGCCTGACCGTGCTCACCAGATTGGCCGCCTCCAGGATTTCCAGGTGCTGCGTGGCGGATTGCCGGGCCATGTCCAAGTTTTCGCAAAGCTGACCGAGCGTCTGCCCGTTCTTTTCACAAAGAAGATCAAGCAGCTTTCTGCGTGTCGGGTCGCCCAGCGCCTTGAAAACCTTGTCGGCCTGCATCGGTCTCACTCTATAAACACAATATGCAGGTAAATACCTGCATGTCAAGCAAGCGGGCAAACCCGCCATCAAGTCATTCGTCACCTTGCTGTGATGAGGGACGGTCGATCAGGACTGGCAACGGATCGCGACCGGATATGGCTGTTGCGGCCACGCTTCCATAGGCCATCGCAGCAATCATCAGCGGCTGGTTGTGGATTCCAGGCCTGGCTGTGTACTGGGACTATTGATCGGCGGACGTCGTGTCCGTGCGCTGACGCGATCGCGCTTCTGCCGCCTGGATCGCGTGCCAGATGCGCGAGGGCGTCGCAGGCATGTCGAGATGGCGCACGCCGAGCGGCGCGAGCGCGTTCATCACGGCATTCATGATCGTGGCGGGTGCTGCGATGGCGCCGGCCTGACCGCTTCCCTTGACGCCGAGCCGGTTGGCGCGGCTTGGAAAATCAGGCGTGAGATCGCCCTCGAACGACGGAAGATCGCCTGCGCGCGGCAGCGCATAATCCATCAGCGAGCCCGATAGAATCTGTCCTGTCTCCGCATCGAACAGCGCGTGCTCGAACAACGCTTGCCCAATACCTTGCGCCACGCCGCCATGCACCTGCCCCAGCGTCTGGCGGGGATCGAGCAGGCGGCCGTAATCGTCAAAGATGACGTAGCGGTCGAGCCTCACCTCGCCGGTCGCAGGATCGATCTCGACCTCCGCGACATGGGAGCCGTTGGGAAAAGTGTAGCGATCGCAGAGATGGGTCGCCCGGTGTGCCAGGCCGGGCGCGAAGTCGTCGCCGGCTAGCTGATAGGAAGCGCGCGCCACCTCATCGAGGCTGATGTCCTGCCCGGTCGCAGCCACGCGCAACTGGCCTGCTTCATACTGAACCGCATCCACGCCGGCCTGCAGCAGGCGCGCGGCAAGCCGCCGCGCTTTTTCGATCAGCCCTTCCGCCGCTATCAAAAGCGCGGTGCCGCCCTGGTGCATTGAGCGCGCCCCGCCATGGCCGCCGCCGGAATCAAGATCGTCCGTATCGCCCTGCCGAAACCGGAAGCGCTCCAGCGGCAGGCCGAGCGCGTCGGCCGCGATCCGGGCGTAGGTGGTCTCATGGCCTTGGCCATTGGAATGCGTGCCGACCTTCAGGTCGATCAAGCCGTCCTCACCGAAACTCACCTCAGCCACTTCATTGGGCTGGCCGCGCGCTGTTTCGAGAAAGCAGGCAATCCCAAGGCCACGCAGCCGGCCCAGCTTGCGCGAACTTCTCTGGCGCGCCTTGAAGCCCTCTGCGGCAGCGGCGGCGTGATCGATCGCGTGGGCAAAGCTGCCCTGCTCGACCGAAAGTCCCATCGCGCTGCTGTAAGGAAAACGACGGATGATGTTCTTGCGCCGCAGCTTCAGCGCATCCATCCCGAGCTGGTGGGCTGCGATGTCGATGCAGCGCTCGATCAGATAGTTCGCCTCCGGCTTGCCGGCGCCGCGATAGGCATCGACCGGCGTCGTATTGGTGAACACGCCCTTGGTCTCGAATGCGATTAGCGGAATGTCGTAGACGCCGCCCATCGCGCTTGCCATCGCCATGGTTGGCACGGCCGGCGCCACTGTCGAGACGTAGGCGCCGAGATTGGCGAACACCTTGGTGTCGAGCGCCAGGAAGCGACCATCGCGATCGAGGGCCAGACGGGCCCTAATGATGCTGTCGCGGCCATGCGCGGAGCCGGTGAAATCCTCGCTGCGATCGCCGATCCACTTGACGGGACGGCCGAGCCGGCGCGCCGCCCACAGCACCAGCACCCATTCCGGATAGAGCACGTTCTTCATCCCGAAGCCGCCGCCGACATCGGGAATGCTGACGCGAAGTTTGTCTCGGCCTACACTAAAGACACGATCCGCGAGCAGATCGCGGATGGCGTGGGCGCCGGCGGCCGAGGCGGTCAGGTGCAGCCGGCCGCTTGCGGCATCGAACTCCCCTATCGCACCGCGGGTCTCCAGCGGCGCGGCGGCGACGCGGTTGTTGACCAGCTCGCATTCCACGACGTGGGCGGCGGCGCGGATCGCCGCTTCCACCGGGCTGATCTCGCCGCGGTTGAACTGAAACGCGATGTTGCCCGCAGCCTCCGGCCAGATCGACGGCGCGTCCGGCAGAATCGCCGCTGCGATCGAGACGACCGGCGGCAGCGGCTCATAGTCGACCACGACGGCCTCGGCGGCATCGCGCGCGGCTTCGGCGGTTTCTGCAACCACGAACGCGACCGGCTCGCCGACATGGCGTACGACGCCGCGCGCCAGCGCATGATAGGGCGGCACCACGAGCGGCGTGGTCATCGGGATGCTGGTCACCGCGCACGGCAGTGGACCGATATCGTCGGATGCCAATTCGGCTCCCGTGAGCACGGCCGCGACGCCAGGCATGCTGCGCGCCGCCTCGATGCTGATCGCGGTGATGCGTGCATGCGCGTGCGGCGAGCGAACGAGGACGCCATGAAGCGCATCCGGCGCCGCGAGATCGGCGACGTAACGTCCGCGCCCCTGCACGAAGCGCACATCTTCAAGGCGGTCGAGGCTACGCCCCAATAACAGCTCGGTCATGTGAAGCTGTATGGAGCCAGCCGGCGGAAAAGGCAAATCGCTAGCCCACCACTGCACCCGCATCTATCGGCGGATGCACGCTCACTGGATGCCGGCCCATCGGCTAGCCAGCGTTAGGCAGACTTGCAGCTCGATAACTCCTGCAGCGCACGCTCGGCAACAGATTTCAATCCTTCCAGCGTATCGTTGCCTCGCCTTGCGGCTTTGACGAGTTGGCTGGCGATATGCTTGCGAGTCTCGTGGTCACCGCCATACGGCAGACCCCCGCACACCTCTTCCAGGGCGACGCCCATCTTCGCAGCCGTTCGCTGATCCAGCTTGATCATTCCGTACCTCACTCGACGGATTCTATTCTGACAATTGCCCAGCCGACGTTGACATTGATGCTGTCCGTCTTCCCTGAGCTTCGCGTTTTCCACCTCGCTCACCAATCGCGCGCTCGACCTCGTCGGCTAGGACGGCCAGGTGATCGGCTAGTCTTGCGAACAACTCACGTTTGTGAGGATTGGTCGCCAACTTGCTGATCAATGCGCAATCCTCCGCATCGGTGCGCAGCCTTTCGAGTTGCGCCTCCATGTCATTCATGGCGTGATTCCTCCCGGCGAAGCGGGCTGACGGCGCTCGCAACCGGCGACCAAAGCCATTCGATCACACGGGACGCCGCTTCGATTTGACGGACTTTTCGCACCAGACGCTCTCCTTCGAGGATTGACAGGAGCGCAACTGGCGTTCTCATCACCGACAACTGCCGGGGGATCTGACGGTGACGCTCAAAGCGTGCGGCTGATGTAGCCAAGTCGCCATAACAAAAGTCATGAGGTGATCGATTTATTGCTGCGCAGCAGGAGGGGCTTGATTCAAAAGCTGAGCGACGGCTGTCGCGATCTGCGCGGGAGCAAAGGGCTTGTTCAAAAGGATGCTGTCAGGCACCCCGTTTGATGCCCACTGATCGGCGGCCGCGCCGGTGATGTAGATAATAGGCATCTGCGGATGCATCTCTCTGGCGCGCTTGGCCACCTCCCAGCCGTTGAACCGGCCTGTGAGATTGATATCTGTCACCAGGGCGCGGTACTCGTCTTGTCGATTTTGCAAAAGCGTGACCGCCTCCTCGCCGGTGGCTGCAATCGCTACTTCAAAACCGCCGTCCGAAAGAGCCTCTTCGATCACACTTTGGATCGACTGATCATCCTCGACGACCAGGATCACGATCGGTTCGTTCCGCACGCCCGTCTCCCGCGCGCCACACGCCTTGGGGCGCTGAGCAGGACTAAGAACGCGCGATCTGTTTCTGTTCCTACAAGAGCTCAGAACCGAACTTAAGTCTGATCAGCCACGGCGAATGCAAGCAGTGAGGGCGCGGCACCGTCCCACTGGAACCATCGGTCCCCCCATGCGTCAGATTTGAGGCTTCCGGTTTCATCCCCGGTCATCTGAAGCATGGAACGCGGCCTCGACGCTCTTCCGCTGGGCGCTGGGGCCGTTTCGTTCCACGAGCCGATGCGTTCGGCGCCTTGTCATACGATCGAGAGCATGCACAACCTCCTCTCGATCGAGAACGGCTAACAGCCGCTCTATCGTCCGCGTTACGTCCCCGGGCGGCTCCGGCGCGATGTATTCCCCAAGGATGCGCCGGGCATCTTCAATGGCCCTCAGTACGACGTCTTCATCCGGGGTGTTCATGTTACGCGCCTCAGCCAGCGCCGACTCAAACCGGGAGGATGAACTTCGTTCCTGCGCTGCTCGTTCGCAATCGGAAAATGGCCGCCGCAGGTTAGGCAGTCCAACGGGCATAGAGGGCGATGTCTGATGCACCACCATGGATGGGTCTTGCACCGACTGTTAGCAGGTGATGGGTGAGAAACTGTTGCGCGGCGACAGCGCGGAAGATGTCGCAGCATGAGGATGGCCCCAGCCGGGGGAAGTGTGCACTACTGCACCGACAGCGGCGGTAAGAGAACGTAAGCTGTTGCACATCACCGCAAGGTATCCGGCAGTTATCGATGACGAGAACGCCAGTTGCGCTCCCGCCTTCCCTGCAAGGAAAGGAACAGCGAATGCAACGACGCCGCCGATTCAAACAAACAACATCACTGGTCGAGCGATTGACCGAAGAGGCGAAACGTCTTCGAAAGGAAGCGCGAGGCACCCCACCGGGGCTCGCGCGGGAGCGGCTAATCCGGAAAGCCAGGCAGGCTGAGACAGCCGTACACATTCAAGAGTGGCTTACATCGCCAGGACTGCAAGCGCCAACCTGAGCCGGAAGAACGCCTTGGAAAAGAACGGCAGGGTGATAAATCATCTGTGTCAAGGTGATTGGGTCCGTGTTCCGAGATCGAATCCGGGCCTTTCAGGAACATTGGGCTGATGGCCGAAATTGATCCTTCTCCACGCGGAGGATCATGAGATGTTTTCGATTTCATCTGGCGAACGAACGACTGCTAAACTCGCAGCCATGCTGGCCGCCCTCACCCTGTTCCCGGGCGAGCTTGCGGCGCAAGGACAGCCCGTCGAAACTGCCTCCCATCTTCCAGTGGCACTGTGGTTCATCGGCGCGGGTGTGCTCGGTCTGGTGCTGGCTTACGGCATCATGCGCAACAGACGCAGGACGCGCGCTGAAAAGCAGATCACCGAACAGGCTACGAAAGACCTTTACGCGCGGGAGAAGCGTGGCTCTTAACTGACTACTCCTGATTGTAGAGTGAGATTTCTCGCAGTGCGGTCAACGAGCAGGGGGCGCAGCACGGCTGAAGCCGCCCCAACTTCGGGGCGCAAATTAGAGCGACCCTAAAGGGCCTGCTCAACTAATCTAGCGGTAGCCCTTGCACTTCATTTCTTCTTTGTATTCGCCGTTGCGCTCCCACTTGCGCTCGATCTTGCAGGGGCCTCGGTAGAACTCCTGCTTGTAATCGCGGTCGTAATTGTAGGCGCGGTGAGCGCCACGATCGTGCCTCCACCGGCCATTGCCGCTTTCGTCTTTCCATGGATCTGCTAGAGCCGGCCCGACCAACGTGGCGAGTACAGCCATTCCCGCGATAGCGCATTTCATTAGAAACGCCTCCGACATAGCGAAAAGGCCCGGCCGGTTTCCCGGCGCGGGCCGCCGCAATCCACTACTGGACTACACGAAGAAAATAATAGCCGAGACCACCGACTACGATGACGGTCGGGACGGCCCAGAGCAGTAGCACTGGCATGATCTCCTCCTCCTTCTAACATGTATAAAACGGACGAAAGAAGACGGTGTTCCGGGAACTGAGTTCACTGGCGGCCGCTTTTAGTCCCGCCGTTCCGGGTGAACTGCGTTCTTTTGCTGCTCAAGTTTCCGAATTGCGGCGGCGGCCAATCCGCGCGTGACTTCGTCCAGTGTCCACTCGGCAATGCGTTTTGTGACGCGTCGATCTTTCTATCGATGAATCGGGAAAGACCGGCAATGCGGCAACCCGACAGCGGCCACCGCGTTGCCTAAGGGAGGAGAACGTACGATGGCGGATGCACATGCTTTGAAAAGGATCGGCTTACTTCTGGCGATCGCAACCTTCGCAGTCACGTCTATGGCCGGAATTGTCGTGAGCGGACATCTCGACGGTACTCCAGTCGAATATCAGTCCAGCCAATAGATAGGCATAAAGGTCGCGATTTAACTGACGCCCCGTACCACAACTAGCCGCGGGCCGCGATGGTCTCCGATGGCCGTTGCCGTTACATTCCCGCTTCCTTTTCCTTCCGCGATCCATTCCGGTTGGCACTGCTGAGTTCCGGCCCTGATCGGCCAGGAAAAAATGGCAATCGAAATGAACCAACGGTTTTAAATCGCTTTGAATCCGCGTTGTGGCGTGGAGTTTTTATTGTGGCGTTTCAGCGCAAGAAGCCGGCGGCGATCGGGACCAAGGCGCCCTATCCGGGCTTCATCGAGCCCGCGCTAGCCGCTTCGACCGAGAGAGTGCCGGGCGGCGATCGCTGGATTCACGAGATCAAGTTCGACGGTTACCGGGTACAGGTCCATCTCGCCAACGGCGCCATCAAAGTTTTCACCCGCCGCGGCAACGACTGGACCAGGCGATTGCGCAAGATCGCCGACGACGCCTGGCATGTCGCTGCCGGCAGCGCGATCCTCGACGGCGAGGTCGTCGTACCCTCCAAGGACGGCACCACCGATTTCTCCGTGCTGCAGAACGAACTGAAGGGAAAATCCAAACGGATTGTGCTGGTTGCCTTCGACCTGCTTTATCTGAACGGCCACGACCTGCGGATGCTGCCGCTGCAGAAGCGCAAGGCGCTTCTGAGAAAAACCATCGCCGGCACCGACGTCCAGTTCAGCGAAAGTTTTGAGATCGACGGCAGCGAGATGTACGCGCACGCCTGCAAGGTCGGGCTCGAAGGCGTCGTCTCCAAGGTGCGCGACAGCCGCTATATCTCCGGCCGCGTCAACGATTGGGTCAAGAAGACCTGCGCGCAACGCGAGACGCTGACCATCGCGGGCTTTGCACTCGACGGCAATGACTGGGACGGCATCTATCTCGGCCGCCGCAGCGGCAACGACCTGGTCTATGCCGGCAAGTGCGACCACGGGTTCGATAGGACCTCGGCCGGCGAATTGCGCAAGCGTCTCACGCCGCTGATCCGCAAGAGCCAGCCTTACACCAAGAGGATCGCGCACAAGGGCATCTGGGTTGAGCCAGAGCTGCTGGTGGAGGTCGAATACCGGGCCAAATCGGCCGAGGGCAAAGTCCGGCATCCGTTCTTCAAGGGCCTGCGCGAGGACCTGTGATGCCCAAGGACGCCTTCGATCAATGGTGGGAGTGGTCCGAGAAGCCGCCTGACAGCAAACTCACAATCCCGGCTGCGATCCACGAGCCCATCATGCGGCTGACGCCGGACCAGCGGCGCGATCGTGACAAGGTCAACGAGGCGGTATGGCAATGGCGGGGAAAATGAAATCCCCAAGCCATACCCGACACGACTGAAAATGACCTATCGGACGAGAAGCCGCTGCGGCGCAACGTGCGCCGCGAGATCGATTAGCCGACGATTTCGTTACCGGAAAAGAACTGCGCGATTTCGATCGCAGCGGTCTCCGGCGCGTCCGAACCGTGCACCGAGTTCTCGCCGATCGACTTAGCATGGAGCTTTCGGATCGTGCCCTCCGCCGCCTTCGACGGATCGGTGGCGCCCATGACGTCGCGGTATTTGGCGATAGCGCCCTCACCTTCCAGCACCTGCACCACGACCGGGCCCGAGGTCATGAAGTCGACCAGTTCGCCGAAGAACGGACGCGCCTTGTGAACGGCATAGAAGGTTTCCGCCTGTTCGCGGGTCATGCGAATGCGCTTCTGGGCGACGATCCGCAAGCCGGCCTTCTCGATCAACGCGTTGACGGCGCCGGTCAGATTGCGCGCGGTCGCGTCCGGCTTGATGATCGAGAAAGTGCGTTCAATCGCCATTGTTTACGTCCTTGCAAAACACGCCGGTTGGAGAGTTGCGGGGCTTATATCGGCGCCACCTCGCGACGGCAAGCCACCCGGTAACGCGTCTGCCACCCCTTTTGGGCGCCCTTTCGTGCGGCACATCACCCCGTGGGGGCGAAGATTGCGGCAATTTCAGGAAGGTGAACCCACTCTGTAACCTGCGTCACGCCGCCATTCAGCTCAGCGCCCGTAGACTTTCCGACGATCGGACACCGGGCCCGCATCCGCGAGGTCCGGCGCGTTACGGGAGGCGATCTCACCGATGGCGCGCACCCCGCGCCTAAACCTTGAGGAGACGATCATGTTACGCAAACTCTCGCTCGTTGCAGTGGCCGCGGCTTCGCTGGGCGCGGCTGCGCTGGCGCCGACATCGGCCTCGGCCGGCGGCTGGCGTCACGGCTGGCACCATCATCATCACCATCACGGCTGGCATCATCACCATCACGGCTGGCGCCCGCGCGTCATCATCGGCGGCCCTGCCTATTTCGGTGGCTATGGTGGCTGTTACGTGCGGCGGCTGGTTCCGACCCCCTGGGGCCCGCGCTGGCGGCTGGTGAACCGCTGCTACTGAGCTGGTTTGAGCTTCCTCCTGAATGACGCCCCGGCCGCCGCGCCGGGGCTTTTTTGCGCGGAAGCGAACAGCCAGCCGTGATTCGACCACTTGCACGCGAATGCATGGCTCTGCACGGAAACCAATTTCGCGACTGTGACTTGATCCATCATCATTCAGCCTCGCGAGGACGCGAGGTGGAACTCGGCAAGAGACCGCCGATGGATGGCCGAATCATCAGAGACTTCGAACTAATCGATCACAAGACATGCGTATCGATCTGCGACGCCATCGGCGAACGGCTTCAGCAAAATTTGCGCCCCGAAACTGAACTGCCACCGCGGCTACGAGACCTCGTCGAAGAGCTGCGCCGCCGCGACAACGAGCTGCATTGAGGGCCGCTGGGTAGCTGATTTGACCGATAAATGAGTTGCGTTTGGCACCGGCTCCGGTGACAACCCCGCATGCTTTCCATCACAGATATTTCGATCCGGATTGCCGGGCGGCTCCTGATCGACAACAGCACAGTGCAGATCGTGCCGGGCGCTCGCGTCGGCTTCGTCGGGCGCAACGGCGTCGGCAAATCGACGCTATTTCACGCGATCCGGGGCGACCTGCCGGTCGAGTCCGGCAGCATTACGCTACCGCCGCGCTGGCGCGTCGGCAGCCTGGCGCAAGAGGCACCGGACGGCCCGGAGAGTCTCATCAATGTCGTGCTGAAGGCCGATCTGGAGCGCGACGCGCTGCTCCGTGAAGCCGAAACCGCCACCGATCCGCACCGCATCGCCGACATCCAGACCCGGCTGGTCGACATCGACGCGCACTCCGCGCCGGCGCGCGCCGCGGCAATCCTGAGCGGCCTCGGATTTTCCGCCGCGGACCAGGCACGGCCGTGCTCGGAATTCTCCGGCGGCTGGCGCATGCGCGTGGCGTTGGCGGCGACGCTGTTCTCGGCGCCGGATTTGTTGCTGCTGGACGAACCGACCAACTATCTCGACCTCGAAGGCACGCTGTGGCTGGAAGACCATCTTGCGAACTATCCACGCACCGTCATCGTCATCAGCCACGACCGCGACCTGCTCGACACCTCGGTCGACCAGATCCTGCACCTCGATCGCGGCAAGCTGACCCTTTACAAGGGAACCTACTCCTCGTTCGAGGAACAGCGCGCGATGCGCGAGATGCTCGATGCCAAGCATGCCAAGCGCCAGGCCGACGAGCGCAAGCGGCTGCAGGCCTTCGTCGATCGCTTCAAGGCGAAAGCCTCGAAAGCCCGACAGGCGCAATCCCGCGTCAAGATGCTGGAGCGGATGAAGCCGGTTACCGCGCTGGTGACCCAGGACGTGCGTGAAATCACGTTCCCGATGCCGGAGAAAATGCTATCGCCGCCGATCATCGCCGTCGACGACGTCTCGGTCGGCTACGACCCGAAAAAGCCGGTGCTCAGCCGCGTCACGCTGCGCATCGACACCGACGACCGCATCGCCCTGCTCGGCTCCAACGGCAACGGCAAGTCGACGCTGGTCAAGCTGTTGGCGGGCAAGCTGCAACCCTTCTCGGGCCGGATCACACGGGCGGAAAAGCTCTCGGTCGGCTATTTCGCGCAGCACCAGGTCGACGAACTCAACCTCGATGCCTCGCCCTACGACCACGTTCGCAGGCTAATGCCCGATGCGCCGGAAACCAAGGTGCGCGGGCGCACCGGCGCGATCGGATTTTCCGGAAAGGCCGGCGATACGCTGGTCAAGAGCCTTTCGGGCGGCGAGAAGGCGCGGCTGTTGCTCGGGCTCGCCACATTCTTCGGCCCGAACATGATCATCCTCGACGAGCCGACCAACCATCTCGACATCGATAGCCGCGCGGCGCTGGCTGAAGCGATCAACGATTTTCCCGGCGCCGTCATCATGGTCTCGCACGACCGCTATTTGATCGAATCCTGCGCCGATCAATTGTGGGTCGTCGCCAATCAGACGGTGACAACCTATGACGGCGACCTCGATGACTACAGGCGAATGGTATTGTCGATCGGGGATAAGCGCGAGCGCGGCAGCGAGCGTGTCAAGGAAAGCGTGAAGCCCGAGCGCGCCAGGAACGAAAGGCGATCACCGCTGAAGCAGCGGATCGCCGAAGCCGAGGCCGAAATCGAGCGGATCAGCGGCATCATCGCCAAGATCGACACTGCCCTCGCGTTGCCGGATCTGTTCACCCGCGATCCCAAGCAGGCCGCCCAATTAAGCAAGGCGCGCGCCGGCGCCGAAAGCGCGCTGCGGCGCGCCGAGGAAGATTGGCTGGAAGCTAGTTCACAATACGATGAAGCGGCGGGCTAGGCCATGAACCCGTAAATCGCCGTGGACGGCTTGCTTGACCCGATAGCGACCAAATTCCACGGCGCAGCGAAGTTACGCGGTGTGCCAAAACCGGAAGTTAGCGTTTGGCCGCCCCAGCGTGGGGCCTGACTTCCGGGCAGTCGCGAAGTTTGTTATGCTGCGCGCCAGTCGGGGGGGCCTCAAAGCACAGTATGGAGGCCGACATGACCCGTATATTGGGACGGCGTGACTTCCTCGCAGGCTCTGCGGCGCTCGCTGGGGCGGCGGTGGGTAGCGGCTTCATGTGCGTCGAATTCGCTTCGGCGGCACCGATCGAGGTGCCGATGGTCGATAAGCTGTCAATCAGGGTGCTCGTCGACTCCACCCACGATCTTTTCCTGCGCCCCCGCACGGTCAACGGCGTGAGCGTGCAGCCGACTCCCCTCCAGACGGGGTTTCCGAATGTGATTCACACCCAATGGGGCCTGTCGCTCTGGCTCGAATCCCAGCGCGGCAACGAGCTCCGCACCCTGATGCTCGATTACGGCTACACGCCGGACGTGCTTATCACCAACATGGGCATCATGGGCGTCGACGTGAAGAAGGTCGACGCCTTGATCCTCAGCCACGGCCATTTCGATCATTTCGGCGGCCTGATGGGATTCCTCGATAAGTACCGTGGCGCACTGCCGGCGGACGTGAAGCTCTACGCCGGCGGAGAGGACAATTTCTGCCATCGCCTGGCCGGGGCGCCGGGCCAACTGACCGACTACGGCACGCTCGACCGGCGCGCTCTAGCTGCTCAGAAGGTTGCGACTGTTCTATGCGAGCACCCGACCGTGATTGCCGGCCACGCCTTCACCACCGGGCAGATCAGGCGTTCCGGCATCGAGAAGGTCTTGCCCAACACCATGGTGGAGTACGGGATCAAGGACGGGCTCGGCTGCGATGCCACCCAGTACATCCATTTCACCGCGGCGGAGCTGCAGGGCAAGATCGTCCCGGACGAGCATACCCACGAGCACGCGACCTGCTTCAACGTGAAGGACCGCGGCCTCGTCGTCATCACCTCGTGCGGCCACGTCGGCATTCTCAACACCATCCGGCAGGCGCAGGAGGTATCCGGCATCAAGAAGCTGCACGCCCTGATCGGCGGCTTCCATCTAGGGCCCGCAACGCCGGACTATGCGGATCAGGTCGTCAGCGAACTCAAGACGTTCGAGCCGGACGTGGTAGTGCCGATGCACTGTAGCGGCCTGACCTTCGTCGATTCCGTGCGCAAGATCATGCCGGACAAGCTGCTGCTGGCCTCGGCGGCGGCGCGGCTCAATTTCGGCGTCGCGTGATTGCGACCCGGCGGCGCCTTCTCGGCCTCGCGGCCGGTCTCCTGCTGGCCGGCCCAGGACGGTCGTCGCGAGTGCAGTCGTCCGAGGCGACTTCGGCCGCGCGGCTGATGGACGACCTGATGTGGAACCGCGGCCCGATCGGCGGACCGTTCGCTTTGATCGACCACACCGGCAAACCGCGCACGGACGAGGATTTTCGCGGCAAACTTCTGCTGATCTACTTCGGTTACAGCTATTGCCCGGACGTGTGCCCGACCGATCTGCAGCAGATCGGTCTGGCGGTCGATGGATTAGGCGCCGGAGCGGACGCGGTCCAGCCGATCTTCATCACCCTTGATCCCGAACGCGACACCGCTGCGCACCTCGCCGAGTACGTGCCGCTGTTCCACCCGCGGCTAATCGGCCTAACCGGCGACGCGGAGCAGATTCGGCGCGTGGCGCTCGCTTACAAGGTCTACTACGCCAAACATCCGCCTGATGGCCCGAATTACGTCATCGACCATTCTTCGTTCGTGTGCTTGGTCGACAAAGGCGGGAAATATATCGGCTTCTTTCCGTCAGGCACCGCGGCCGATCGCATAATAGAAATGATCACTCTGCATCTTTCCGATAGGACAAAGAGATAACGTCTATGGCCAAGTCCTTTGCAATCGCGCGTCCGCTCCGGGTCCATTCGCGATCGAGGCGAGCCAGTGGCAAGTCCGGCCATGTCCGCTATGCCGCCGAAAGCGAAAGTAAATTCGGACATCAGTGTAGCGGGCTTTGACGCGTTTTCTTAACGCTAACCGGCATCTACCTCGCTCGAAAACGCTATAGCCAACGCGAGGCGCGCAAGCGCGCAGAGCTTACGTCGCAGCCGGCTTCTTCTTCGGCTTTGCGCCTTTTGCCGGCGCCGCCGGCTCCGGTGCACGCTCAATCGACGTCAGGCGTCCGGCGGTGAAGGTGTAGATGCCGGCCCGCTGGCCGCGCGAATAGCTGACGACTGCCACGCGGTCGCCGCGCGGGTTGTTGGAAAGGCTGACATTGTCGGGCGCACCGATGCCGCGCACGACGTCGCATTCGGTATGGCCGAGCGCCACCGTTCCCGTCGTCGATGGAGGCGGGTTGCCCGCAGCGCCATTCGCCAGCGCGGTGGCGTCGGTGCCCGGCGCTGCCATGCCGGGACAAGCGCCCTCGGCACTGACGAGTTCATCCGGCGTGACCGGTTTGGTCGGAGTGAGCGGCGGCGTTTCGATCGAGACGTTGCGGATGAACACGCGTCCGGAGCGCGAAAACCAGTCCGCATCCTTCGACAGCAGGTCTGCACCCGAGCAGCCCGCAAGCGCAGGTCCGAGCAGCAACAATGTCAGCAGTGGCTTTCGATTGATTGTTCCGCGTCGCACGCTAAACCCAGGCCCCCACCCTTACTGTAACCACTTGTCCGACCATCACTTTGCGGCACGACCATGGCTGCTCGCAAGGTCCGGCGCCGAAACCACAGATTATCATTAATTCCCAGAGATCGCTAATTTCCAAGGATCGGTAGTTTTCCAAGCATCTCTATTGCCGCCGCTGCCACCGGCCCCGCTCGTCGGTCTGCCAGTAGGTCACCTCGAATCCCCGCGCCTTGCAACCGGCCCAGGCCCCGCGCGCAGCCGTCAGCGCATCGGCATCGTCACCGTTGAAGACCAACACTACCCGTTCGTAGCTGTCGCAGTCGGCCGGCAACGGCGCGTTGTCAATCAGGAACCTGACGTTGGCCCCGTTCGGATTGCTCTCCTCGATCGAGAGAATGATGGGTTGGTCCTGGGCATCGCCGGCGCGCCATGTGGCGTGCGGCAGGAACGAATCGTCGCTGTAGGTCCACAAATGCGCATCGAGCGCCTCGGTGCGCTCCGGCGAAGTCGATTGCACCACCACGCGCCAGCCGCGCTCGAGCGATTTTTCCAACAGCGGCGGCAATACGCTTTCAAGCGACATGGCCTGCAAATGGTAGAACAGGACTTCCGTCATCGCCTGCAACCGAGTTATTTCGTGGCTTCGTAATATTCTGCGACCAGCCGGTCCAGCAGACGAACGCCGTAGCCGGATCCCCAACTGTGGTTGATGTCGCTTTTCGGCGCGCCCATCGCGGTTCCAGCGATGTCGAGATGCGCCCACGGCGTGTTGTCGACGAATCGCTGCAGGAACTGTGCGGCCGTGATCGAGCCGCCGTGGCGCCCGCCGGTATTCTTCACGTCGGCAAACTGCGAATCGATCAGCTTGTCGTATTCGGGACCGAGCGGCATGCGCCAGACGCGCTCGCCGGTTTCATTTCCGATCTTGCTCAGCCTATCAGCCAGTTCGTCATTGTTGGAGAACATGCCTGAATATTCGGTACCCAGCGCGACCATGATCGCGCCGGTGAGCGTTGCGAGATCGACCATGAATTTCGGTTTGAATTTCTTCGCCACGTACCAGAGCACGTCGGCCAGCACGAGCCGGCCTTCGGCATCAGTGTTGATGATTTCGATGGTCTGGCCCGACATCGAGGTGACGATATCGCCGGGACGCTGGGCGTTGCCGTCGGGCATGTTCTCGACCAGGCCGATGGCGCCGACCGCGTTGACCTTCGCCTTTCGCGCCGCGAGCGCATGCATCAGCCCGACCACGCAGGCCGCGCCTCCCATGTCGCCCTTCATGTCCTCCATGCTGGCGGCACCCTTGATGGAGATCCCGCCGGTATCGAAGCAGACGCCCTTGCCGACGAAAGCAACGGGTTGATCGCCCTTCTTGCCGCCGTTCCACCGCATGATCACGGTGCGGCCGGGCTGGGTCGAGCCCTGCGCGACGCCGAGCAAGGCGCCCATGCCGAGCTTCTTCATCGCCTTGACATCGAGCACCTCGACATCGACACCGAGCTTCTTGAGCTGGCTCGCGCGGCGCGCGAATTCTATTGGGTACAAGACGTTCGGCGGTTCATTGACGAGTTCGCGCGCAATGATCACGCCGTCAACGACATGGGACGCGGGCGCAAGCGCCTTTCGCGCGGCGGCGACATCCTCGACGGCAATCGAAACGTCGGCGCGAATCGCGCCGTTCTCGCCGTCCTTCTTCTTCGTCTTGTAACGGTCGAACTTATACGCGCGCAGCCGGATGCCCGACGCGATCGCGGCGGCCGAATCGGGCTGCATCGCCCCCTCAGGCAGTTCGGCGATCACAGTGACCGCTGTGCTGGCGGTGTTGAGTTTGCCCGCCGTCACCCCACCGAACTTGAGAAAATCCTTCTCCTTGATATCGGCCGCCTTGCCGACGCCGACGATGATCAGGCGCTCTGCCTTGATTCCATCCGGCGCCGGGATGTCGAGCGTCGATCCACTCTTGCCCTTGAACTGGTTGGCAGCCGCCGCCCGCTTGACCGTATCGGCCGCCTTCCCGAGCGCCTTCCGCGTCACCTCGCCGAACTTCAATGCCTCATCGCAAAACACCACGAGAACGCCGCGGGGCGGAGCGGAAAAAGCGACAAAGCCGACCTTGACGGCGTCGGTCATGGGTAAATCCTCCAGAATTCAGGGCTGTCTTGCGGGGCCGGAATCGGCCCGCATTATGGAATGTTCTCTTCGGTAACGGCCCAAATCGCTCGGGACCTGATGTTTTCGACACTATGGCCTGTCTGCCGCGCCACTGCCAAGCGTTGCAGTGGCCGCAACGCCACATGAGGCGAATTATTAACCGTATCGAGGGCACGCCACGGCCCGGCCATTTTGTTGACGGATCAAAGGGATGGTAGTGAGAATGTAGACGGCTGACGATTGGCGGCCCGACCAATGGGGACCCTCAAAGAGGGATTGGTCGGAAGCTGCCCTTTGGGCGTGCTAGGGTGGGATTGTGCGGTAACGATGGGGTCGATCGACAGGTACATTTTCCGCACGACGCTCGCGTCGTTTGCGCTGGTTCTGGTCAGCCTCACCGGCGTGATCTGGATTACGCAGGCATTGCGCGGCATCGACCTGATGACCAGCCAAGGCCAGACCATCATCACCTTTCTCGGCATCACCAGCCTGGTGATCCCGGCGCTGGTTTTGATCATCGCCCCGATCGCGTTGATGATCGCGATCTCCCATACGCTGAACAAGCTCGCTACCGATTCTGAAATCATCGTGATGAACGCCGCCGGCTTCTCGCCTTTCCGGCTGTTCCGCCCATTTTTCTATGCCACCTGCGTGGTGGCGCTGATGGTTGCCTTCATCGGATCTTATCTCGCGCCCGACGGCATGCGCCGGATCAAGCAATGGGATGCCGAAATCACGGCCGACGTGCTGACGAATATCCTGCAGCCCGGCCGCTTCGCACAGCTCGACCAGAACCTGACGATTCGGATCCGCGAGCGCCAGCCGGGCGGCGTGCTCGCCGGCATTTTCGTCGACGACCGCCGCGATCCCAAGGAGCGCGTCACCATCATTGCCGACCACGGCACGGTGCTGAAGAACGAGAGCGGCTCCTATCTGGTGCTCGAAGACGGCAATCTCGAACGTTTCGAGACCGGAAAGCGCGATCCGGCCTTTGTGGCGTTCGTTCGTTACGCGTTCGACATGTCGAAATTCTCCAATCGCGGCCGCGACGTCGCACTGGGGATTCGCGAACGCTATCTCTGGGAGCTGATCTCGCCCCCGGAGGATGATCCGGTTTTCAAGCAATTGTCCGGACAGGTTCACGCCGAACTGCATGACCGCTTTTTGGCGCCGGTCTATCCCTTCGCCTTCGCCGTGCTGACGTTTGCTTTCCTCGGCACGCCTCGCACCACGCGCCAGAGCCGCAATTTTTCGATCGGCGGCTCCATCCTGGCGGTGTTCGGCCTGCGCATGGCGGGATTCGCCTGCTCGGTGATGACGGTGAAGACGCCGAGCATGGCTCTCGTGCAGTATTCGATGCTGTTCGGCGCGATCGGTGTCGGCCTGTGGATGATCATCGGCGGCATCGTGGTGGAGCCGCCGGCCGCGCTGATGGAGGCCATCAACAGGTCGAACGCACGCCTCGCTCGGCTCTTTGGACGGCCCGCCACCGCATGAGCATGGTAACCAACACGCTCGGGCGCTACTTCGCCGGCCGCTTCCTGGTCTCGGCGGTGGGCGTGTTTGCGAGCATTTTCGTGCTGCTCGTGCTGGTCGATTACATCGAAATGGTCCGCAAGACATCCGGGCTGGTGTCGGCATCGGCGATTACGGTGGCGCAGACGTCGCTTTACCGGGTGCCGCAATTGCTCGAAAAGCTGATGCCGTTCTGTGTACTGATCGGCGCGATGACCTGCTACCTCGCGCTATCGCGGCGGCTGGAGCTGGTGGTGGCGCGTGCGGCCGGCGTATCCGCCTGGCAGTTCATTTCGCCGGCGCTGGCAAGCTCGATCATCCTCGGCACCCTGGCGACTGTTGCCTACAACCCGATGTCGGCCAACCTGCGCGAATTGTCCAAGCGGATGGAGGCCGAACTGTTCGGCTCGGCGCCCGGCGGCGGCATTCAGGATGCATCCGGCTTCTGGCTCAACCAGATCAACAGCGACGGCCAGTCGATCATTAATGCAGCCCGCAGCGAGCAGCAGGGTGTCCGGCTGACGGGGCTGACCGTGTTCCGGTTCGATACCGATCTCCAGTTCAAGGAGCGAATCGAGGCGCGCGAAGCCTCCCTCGAAGAGGGCCGCTGGGCCTTCAAATCGGTACGAAGATACTCCCTGGATAAACCTCCGGTTGACCAGGAGAACTATTACCTCTCAACCACCCTGACCCCAGCCCAGGTTCGCAACAGTTTCTCCACCCCCGAAACCGTGTCTTTTTGGCAACTGCCCGGCTATATCCGCTCGTCCGAAAGCTCCGGCTTCGCGACCGCGGGCTACCGTCTGCAGTACCATAAGCTCATCGCACAGCCGTTTTTGCTGGCTGCAATGGTGATGTTGGCGGCTTCCGTCAGCCTTCGTTTCTTCCGGATGGGCGGCGTGCAAAAGATGGTTTTGAGTGGCGTGGGCGCGGGCTTTCTGCTCTACGTTCTATCGAAAGTTACTGAGGATTTGAGCAAGGCTGAGTTGATGCATCCCATCGCTGCGGCGTGGTTGCCCGTCTGTGTGGGTGGCCTCACCGGCTTTTTGGCCTTGTTGTACCAGGAGGACGGGTAGTGGCCGTTGTCGCCGCCCGCCAGTTGAGGTCGCCTGCGTTCAGGCGGCGCACCACCGTGCGCCGCTATCGAGCCCGCTTGGCCGCCGTTGGCGCCCCCATGATTGCCCTGCTCGCCGGGCTGGTTTTCGGCGGCACGATCGAGCTTGCCCTGACGGCTCCCGCCGCGGCGCAAAGCTTCACCTACAATCCGCGCCCGCCCAAGCCGCCGCCGCGCCCTGTCAACAACGACGGCAAAATGCTCGTGCAAGCCGTCGAGGTCGACTACGACTATAACAACCAGCGCGTGTCGGCAGTCGGCAACGTGCAGATGTTCTATAACGGCACCAGCGTGGAGGCCGACAAGGTCATTTACGACCAGAAGACGAAGCGGCTGCATGCGGAAGGCAACATCCGCCTGACGGATGCGGAAGGCAAAGTCACCTACGCCAACATCATGGATCTGAGCGACGACTACCGTGACGGTTTCGTCGACTCGCTGCGCGTCGATACGGCTGACGAAACGCGCATGGCGGCGACGCGCGCCGACCGTTCCGCCGGCAATTACACCGTGTTCGAAAACGGCGTCTATACCGCCTGCGCGCCGTGCAAGGACAATCCGAAGAAGCCCCCGCTGTGGCAAGTCAAGGGTGCGCGCATCATCCATGACCAGACCGACAAGATGCTGTACTTCGAGAACGCGCAGCTCGAATTCTTCGGCGTGCCAATGGCGTATCTGCCGTATTTTTCGACGCCCGATCCGACCGTCAAGCGCAAGACGGGCTTCCTGATGCCCGCCTACAGCTCCAACTCGACCTATGGCTATGCCGTCGAAACCCCGTTCTACTGGGCGATCGCGCCGGACTATGACGCAACGTTCAATCCACGCTTCACGACGCGGCAAGGCGTGCTGTTCCAGGGCGAGTTCCGTCAGCGGCTGATCAACGGCTCGTACCAGATCCGCGGCTACGGCATTAATCAGCTCGATCCCGGCGCGTTCGCCGGTCAGCCCGGCGACCGTGACTTCCGCGGCGGCATCGACACCAAGGGCCAGTTCGCCATCAACGACAAATGGGTCTGGGGCTGGGACGGTGTCCTGCTGTCGGACTATTATTTCTTCTCGGACTACCGGCTGGCCCAATACAGGGATCCGCTGGGCTCGTTCCTGAGCCTGCCGACGGAAGCGATTTCACAGCTCTATCTGACCGGTGTTGGCAATCGCAGCTTCTTCGATGCGCGCACGATCCATTACCTCTCCTTCTCCGGGAACCAAGACAAGGTGCCGGTGATCCATCCGGTCGTCGACTATTCCAACGTGATCAACCACCCGATCCTCGGCGGTGAGGTCAGCTACAAGACGAACTTCACCAGTCTCTCGCGCACGACCGCGGCCTTCGACCCGATCACGACGCTGGCCAACACCAACGGCTTGTGCCTCACCGCATCGGCCGATCCGCTGGCCCGGATTCCCTCGCAGTGCCTGCTGCGCGGCATGCCCGGCACCTACACGCGGCTGACGGCCGAAGCGCAGTGGCGGCGCTCGTACACCGATCCGATCGGTCAGATCTGGACGCCGTTTGCGATCATGCGCGCCGACGCCATCGACGCCTCGATCTCGAACCAGCCCGGCGTTTCGAATTTCCTCCCCGTGGGCGACACGCAGGCGGTCCGCCTGATGCCGACGGTCGGCCTCGAATATCGCTACCCCTTCATCAACGTTCAGCCTTGGGGCACCACCACGATCGAGCCGATCGCGCAGATCATCGCTCGCCCGAACGAGACCTTCGCCGGCCGGCTGCCGAACGAAGACGCGCAGAGCATGGTGTTCGACGCCAGCAACCTGTTCGCGATCGACAAGTTCTCCGGCTACGACCGCGTCGAGGGCGGCGGCCGCGCCAATGTCGGCGTGCAGGCGACCACGCAGTTCGATCGCGGCGGCAGCGTCAATGTGCTGTTCGGCCAATCCTACCAGTTGTTCGGCCTGAACTCGTTCGCCGTGGCGGACGCCACCAACACGGCGCTGAATTCCGGCCTGCAGAACACCCGCTCCGACTACGTCGCCCGCGTCAACTATTCGCCGAACCGGACCTATACGTTCAGTGTGCGCTCGCGCATGGATGAAGCGACGATGAACGTCAATCGTTTCGAAGCCGAAGGACGCGCCTCGTTCGACCGCTGGTCGGTCAGCATGATGTACGGCAACTATGCCGCCCAGCCGGAACTCGGGTACCTGACCCGGCGCGAAGGCCTGCTCGGCAGCGCATCCCTCAAGGTGGCGTCGAACTGGGTCGTTTCGGGAGCCGCGCGCTGGGATCTTGAAGCCAACAAGCTGAATCAGTACATCATCGGCGCCGGCTATGTGGACGATTGCTTCGTGCTGGCCGCCAACTACGTCACGTCCTATACCTACTCCGCCGGGACGACGCCGCCGGTGCTCAATCACGCTTTCATGGTGCAGATCGGCCTGCGGACTATTGCGAATACGTCCTCGTCCTCGGGCAGCAGCGGCATTCAGTAGCGTGAGGCCCGATCTTGCCGGAGAGTACCCAGCGCCGCGCGGTACGAATTGGTTGATACGACTGACATGACCATGACGACCATTAAGCTCCTTCCTCGCCGATTTTGGTCTCTGATCGCTGGCGGTGCCGTCGCGCTTGCCGTGCTGGCCGGCGGCGCTTCACCGCTGCAAGCGCAGTCCGTGGTGGTGATGGTGAACGGCGAGCCCATCACCAGTCTCGATATCGAGCAGCGCACCAAGCTCAACTTCCTGACCACGCGGAAGCAGATGCCGCGGCAGGAGGTGATCGAGGAACTGATCGACGAAAAGGTGAAGGTCAAGGAAGCCAAGCGGTTCGGCGTCGACCCTACGGCGAGCGATATCGATCAGGCCTATGCGGGCATGAGCCAGCGGATGCGGCTGTCGCCCGAGCAGCTCACCAAATCCCTGGAGAGCGCCGGTGTCCGGCCGGAAACGCTGAAGGCCCGCCTCAAGGCCGAGATGGTCTGGGGCAGCCTGGTGCGCGGCCGTTTCAAGGAGAGCCTCCAGGTCGGCGAGAAAGACGTTGCCGACGCCGCCCAGCAAGCCGGCGAACCTGCCCAGACGGACGCGTTCGAATACAGGCTGCAGCCGATCGTGCTGATCGTGCCGCGCGGCTCGGCGCAAGGCGCGATCGACTTGCGGCGCAAGGAGGCGGAGTCCTTGCGCGAGCGCGTCCAGAGCTGCGAGCAGGCCAACTCTTACTTCAAGTCGATGCAGAATGCCGCGATCCGCGGCATCGTCACCAAGACTTCGGCCGACATTCCCGGCCCGCTTCGCGAACTCCTGGACAAGACGCCGGTCGGTCGCTTGACCCCGCCCGAAATCACCAAACAGGGCGTCGAGATGGTGGCATTGTGCGAACGCAAGCCGACCAAGATCGACACGCCGAAGAAGCGAGAAATCCGGGAAAAGATGTACACGCAGAAATACGAGGCAAAGTCGAAGGCTTACCTGGCCGACATCCGCAAAGCCGCGATGATCGAATATCGTTGATGGCCGAGGATCCGAAGCCGGAGGCTCCAGCCAAGGCGCTCGCGCTGACATCCGGCGAGCCTGCGGGCATCGGTCCCGACATCGCCCTTGAAGCGTGGCGGCGGCGCGGTGAGCTGGACCTCCCGCCGTTCTATCTGCTCGGCGACCGCGCATTCTTCGCCGAGCGGGCGAAAATCCTGGGATTGTCGGTCGATCTCGCCGACGCCGTGCCCGAGGAAGCGAGCGCGGCATTTGCGAGAGCCCTGCCAGTGGTCGCGACCGGCGAAATCGCGACCGCGCGCCCCGGGCAGCCCGATCAGACCAGCGCGACCGCGGCGCTTGCCTCCATTCGCCATGCGGTCGACCATGTCAGGACCGGACGCGCCGGCGCCGTCGTCACCAACCCGATCGCCAAGGGTGTGCTCTACCGCGCCGGATTCCGCCATCCCGGCCACACCGAGTTTCTCGCCGAGCTCGCCGCCGATGGCGGCCCCGTGCCGCAGCCGGTGATGATGCTGTGGTCGCCGGCGCTCGCGGTCGTTCCCGTGACCATCCATCTTTCGTTGCGCGAGGCGCTGGCCCGGCTGTCGGCCGAGCTGATCGTCACGACGGTCCGGATTGCGGTTGCGGATCTGAAGGCCCACTTCGGCCTTGCCCAGCCGCGCCTTGCAATATCGGGCCTCAACCCGCATGCCGGCGAAGACGGCTCGCTCGGCAGCGAAGATATCGATATCGTAGCACCCGCCGTCGAAGCGCTGCGCGCAGAAGGCATCGACGCCAGAGGTCCGCTGCCCGCGGACACCATGTTCCACGCCGCGGCGCGCAAGACCTATGACTGCGCGATCTGCATGTATCACGACCAGGCACTGATCCCGATCAAGACGATTGCATTCGACGACGCCGTCAACGTCACGCTGGGATTGCCGTTCATCCGGACGTCGCCGGACCACGGCACCGCCTTCGACATTGCCGGCACCGGCAAGGCCAACCCGTCGAGTCTCGCCGCGGCGCTGCGGCTCGCCGCGCGCATGGCGACGACCAAACCGGCATGAGCGCGATCGACGATCTGCCGCCGCTGCGCGAGGTCATCCGCGAACATTCCCTGTCGGCCCGCAAATCGCTCGGCCAGAATTTTCTGCTCGACCTCAACCTCACCGCGCGGATCGCGCGCGCCGCCGGCCCGCTCGAAGGCGCCACCATCATCGAGGTCGGCCCCGGCCCCGGCGGGCTGACGCGCGCGCTGCTGGCGCTCGGCGCCAAACGCGTCATCGCGGTCGAGCGCGACGAGCGCGCGCTGGCCCCGCTCGATTACATCGCCAAGCGCTATCCCGGCCGGCTGGACATCGTGCATGCCGACGCGCAACGCTTCGATCCCCGCCCGATGCTCGGCGGCGAGCGGGCAAAAATCGTCGCCAACCTGCCCTACAATATCGCGACCGCGCTTCTGGTGGACTGGCTCTCGATCGAGCCATGGCCGCCCTGGTATGACATGATGGTGCTGATGTTTCAGCGCGAAGTCGCCGAGCGGATCGTCGCAACAGAGAACGACGAGGCCTACGGCCGGCTCGCGGTGCTCGCCAACTGGCGCACTGAAACCAAGATCCTGTTCGACATCTCCCCCGCCGCGTTTGTGCCGCAGCCAAAAGTCACCTCCTCGGTGGTGCGGCTGGTGCCGCGCGAGACACCCGAGCCGTGTGACCGCCGGGCCCTCGAGCAGGTGGCGGCCGCGGCCTTCGGCCAGCGCCGGAAAATGCTCCGGCAGAGCCTGAAATCGCTCTCGGTCGATCCGGCCCGCCTGGCCGAGGCCGCACATATCGACGCGACCAGGCGCGCCGAAACCATTCCGATTTCGGGCTTTGTTGCCATGGCTCGCGAATTGACCGATATACGAAGCATAAAAACTCAAACGCCGTGAAGAAACCGCTCGAGGAGATGATGCCATGGCGCTGATGCGTCGCCAGTCGCTGGTCAAGTTCGATGCCCCCTTGTGCGAAACCATCGTCGACACGCCGAAGCCGAAAGGCAGCGAAGTCCTCGTCCGGATCGAACGTTGTGGGCTCTGCCATTCCGACCTGCACATCCAGGACGGCTATGCCGATCTCGGCGGCGGCAAGCGGCTCGACACCACGCGCGGCATGACGCTGCCGTTCACGCTCGGGCACGAGATCGCGGGCGTCGTCGATGAAGTCGGTCCCGATGTCTCGAAAGAGCTGATCGGAAAGAAGCAGGCGGTATTCCCCTGGATCGGCTGCGGCCAGTGCCGCGACTGTGCCAATGGCGATGAAAACCTCTGCGTCAAGCAGCGCTTCCTCGGCGTCTCGATCGATGGCGGCTTCGCCACTCACGTGCTGGTGCCCGACGCCAAATATCTGCTGGATTACGATCCGCTGCCCGTCAATCAGGCCGCAACGCTGATGTGCTCGGGCGTCACCGCCTATGGCGCGCTGAAGCGGCTGGTCGACCGTCCGCGGCAGCGCAACCTTTTGCTGATCGGGCTCGGCGGCGTTGGCATGATGGGGCTTTCGTTCGCGCAGGCGATGTTCAAGCAGAACATCACGGTCGCCGATCTCAGTCCCGCCGCGCGCGAGACCGCGCTGCAGAACGGCGCCGCCGTCGCCTACGACCCGGTCGAGCCCGAAATCATCAGGCGCATTCTGAAGGAGACCGAGGGCGGCTTCGACGGCGTCGTTGATTTCGCGGGCAACGAGAAATCGATGGCATTCGCCGTTGCGACGGTCGCACGCGGCGGCAAGATCGTGGTGTCCGGCCTGATGGGCGGCAATTTCAGCCTGCCGATGGTGCAATGGGTCTACAAGCGCATGACCATCGAAGGTTTCATGGTCGGCACCCTCGCCGAGGCCAAGGAATTGATGGCACTCGCCCGCGCCGGCAAGATCAAGCCGACGCCGATGAAAGAGGAACCGATGGCCGACGTCCAGAAATGGATCGACGAACTGCGCTCCGGCAAGGTCGTGGGACGTATCGTGCTGAAGAACTGAGGCGGTGCACGCATGTCACTGCAATGGATTGAATTGCGGTGACGCGCCCCGCATCGCCGGACGTTGCACCTTCACGCACATGCCTTAAGCGAATTGCGCGAGGCCGTGGCCGACGGACCAATTCTCTTTCGCGGCCTCGAGAACGTTCACGAACACGTTCTCCGGCTGGATGCCGGGGCTTTCGCCGAGCAGCTCCGCGGTCCGCTGGAACAGCGCCTTCTTCTGTTCCGGCGTGCGGGTGTTGAACACGGTGATCTGGATGAACACGACATCGTCGCTCCGGGTGATTCCAAAACAAGACGCGCCGTAGCGGAAGTTCGCCGCTTCATGCTCGCTGATGGTCATGAACTGGTCGTCTTCGGGCACGCCTAGCGTTTCGCGCATTGCGCGGTAAAGACTGTCGAAGATCGCCTGCCGGTAGACCTCCGGCTTTCCGGTGCGCAGTGAGACGTGAACGAGCGGCATCGCGGATCCCTTTCGAAAGCCGGTAACACACGGAGGCGGGCCATGGCGGACCCGCACCGGTGGTTCACGCCATTGACGAACTACGCTATCTACGCCGATTAGTTTTTGACATGATGTTTAGAAGCGATTCTTGACGCTATGTCAAATACTATTTGGCCGCGTCGCGCAGGGATCCGAACCCTCAGAGTACAGGAGAGATATTTTGAGGCCGCGAGAGTTTAACCACGACGACGTCTTGCGCATCGCGTTCGATCAATTCTGGCGCAAAGGGGTGCGTGGAACACAGCTCTCGGACATCGCGCGCGACGCGGGCGTCCAGCGCGGCAGTCTCTACAATGCCTTTGGCAACAAGGAAGCGCTGTTTCTCTGCGCCTACGAGCGCTATGCGGGCGAATATCTAAGCACTCTTCAAAAGGCGCTCAGCTCTGGCACGTTGCGAGCGCGCCTTACGGCGTTTTTCGACATGACTATCAAGAACTTCTGTTCCGGCTCGCCGCCCCGCGGATGCCCTACCACGCGAGGACTGATGGAGCTGGGATCGGCCGAAGGTGAAGGGCTCGATGAAAACGCGCGGAAAGCCTTCGCGGACCTGATGAGCCGCATCAGCGGTCTCGTTCAGGAAGCTTTGTCCGAGGGCATCAAGCGTGGCGAGTTCAACGGAGCCCCCGAGATCGCCGCATTACACATCGTCACCGTGACGCGCGGATTGGCCGTGCTGGAGCGTGCCTTCAGCGATGAAGCCCAGCTTCGGAAGATTGCCAAGCACACGGTCGATCTCGTGCTCGGCAGGGAGAGCCGCTAGGCAGATCCAGGCTTGATCCTTTCATACGACTTACAACTCGATACGCATCCGCTTGGCCTCAAGGCGCTCGCGCCAAAGTCCCATCAAAGAACGTAACGACTTCGCGTGCCACCGCATCGTGCGCGAGCCTGCGATCCACGCCTTTGGGGTCATCGCACAGCGGCAGACCCGCCAGGCGCGTGAGTATCGGGCCTATGAACGAGCGGCACTCGGGCACGTAGGCGAAGTGCCCGACGGCGCGCACCACCTCCCGAGCGCCCGGAATCTGCCGGGCCAGATTGGTGGAATTCGACACCGGGTCCAGGATCTCGTCGAATTGCGCCGTATCGACCACAAACGGCACGCTGATCGAGTAGAGCGAGTCGGGCATGAAGCCCTGCCCCGGCCCCGTGCCCATGATGTAGAAGGCCTTGATCCGCGCGTCCTTGAACGATTGTCCCGCGTCCTGCGCCGGCACCCCTGCGATGTCGTCCTTGAGCGTGCCCTGGCAATAGAAGTCCTTGTCCTCGGCTGCCTGACAGAAGGCTCTTTGTTGAGCGGGGTCATACCTGCCACCGGCCAGGCTGACGCCCGTCCAACCGCCGAACGAGTGGCCCACGAAGCCGATACGGTCAGCATCGACAAGCGCGGCCCATTTTGGGCTCTTGAAGACCTCGTCCAGGGCAAATGACACATCGCGAGGGCGGTCCCACAGGCGGTAGCGGCCTGCGACGGTCTGATCGTCGCCGACCGTTCCCGGATGCGAGGTGGAGAGGACCACGTAGCCAGCCTTGACCAGTTCAAGCGCGAGCCAGCCCTGCGAGAATCGCGATCCCCAGTTGCCGTGCGAAACCACGATCAGCGGGCGCTTCTCTGGAGTTGGCTGTGGCTCCGCCTTGCGGGCGATGGGGATTGGACGCAGCGGCACGCGCGGGGAGAACCATTCGATCGTTGCGTCGGGAGCGGCCTTGAACCAAAGCTCGGTAATGACCTTGCGGCCGGCTGCTGCGTGCTGCAGTTCAAGCGTCGTGGTCCCGACGACGCTGTCACCTGCAAGCCCTGCTGTGGCGTGAAACGTCATGCCGAGGAGCAGCCCTGCACAAGCCATCGCGGCGGCCAGCAAAACAGTCTTCATGCCGTTGGACCTTTGCTCGATTGCGGTTTGCGCTGCGCGGACACTGGCAGCAAAACGCACCCTTGATTAGATCAGCCGGGCTCCTATCATTGCTAACCAAAAGTTTGGGATTGGCTGATCGTGAAGAGCATCCGCGGTGTGGTCGGTTTCGTGCGTGCCGTCGAGGCGGGAAGCTTCGCCGGCGCGGCCAAGAAGTTGGGCGTTACGCCGGTTGCCGTAAGCAAGAACGTGGAGCGGCAACTTGGCGTGCGTCTGCTGCAGCGATCCACGCGCAAGCTCTCGTTGACACAGGAAGGGCGGACTTACTACGAGCGCTGCTGCGGTCCGCTGCGCGAATTGGAAAATGCGCAGTCGGTCATCACGGAAAGAGGAAAGTCTCCGACAGGTGCGCTCAAAGTGACGTGCCTGTCGCCGTTCGGGCGAGTCTACGTGTTGCCCCTTATTCCCGGCTTTAGTCGCCGCTACCCGGGCATCGAACTGGAGCTGCATCTCGACGATACAGTCACCGATATGATCGCCGGAGGCTTCGATGTTGGCATCCGCGCCGGCGAGGCACGCGACGGCACCATGGTGATGCGCGAGGTTGCGCCGTTGCACTTTGTCGTGTGCGGAGCACCCTCCTATCTTGCGAGCGCGGCATTCCGCTCTCGGTGAGCGACTTGTCGCGACACAATTGTCTGCGGCTGCGCGGCCGGGACTCTCAATCTGTGCCCTGGAGACTAGGCCCGGGACACCTCTCTGAAGCGCCGCCCATCAACGGCAATTTCCTGGCAAACGATATCCCCGCACTGGTCACGGCAGCAGTGCACGGTCAGGGCCTGGTGTTCGCTCCGCTTCCGTTTGTCCTTCCCTTGTTTCGTGCCGGGGCCTTAAGGCCGGTGTTGCCCGAATCCGTGTCACAACCCGCACGCATCTTCGTTCACTATGTCAGCCGCAAACATCTAGCCGCTCGCGTGAAGGCTTTCGTGAATTTCATGCTCGAGCATCTGCGCGGTCATCCCGACCTGATATCGGACCCGCAGACCCTGCTCGCTCCGTTCGTCAATCCCAGGGGATCAGCGGGCACGCCGGGCAAGCGGATTGTGTAGGCGCCAGCTAAGAGCCACGAAGCAAGTAGCCCGCATGGGCGCATGCGATATGCGGGACCGCTGGACGTAAAGGCCCCGGATATCGCTTCGCTCATCCGGACCACGCTTCCCGTTCCAAAGAGCCACTAAGCCAGCGATCATTTGCGCGATGGATCGTTATGCCGACTTTGGCTTCGACAGTTCTTGAACGGCCCGGTGCGCGACAACGTCCAATCCGCCCAGGGTGGTGTTTCCCTCCTCCGCACTCTGCATCAGCTTTCGGGCGATGTACTTGCGGCTTTCATGATCGCCGCCGTTGGGAAAGCGGCGGCAGGCCTTTTCCAACGCAACTTCCATGTTTGCCATCGTGCGATCATCCAATTTAGCCACGACACCACCTCTCCGGGTGCTCAAAGCCAACCGACATCCCTTGCGAGTACCACGACCATTGGATGATAACACTTTCGGGAAAAAGCGGAATAGAGGATGGCACCTCGCCGAGAGGCGATGTGCCGTACACTTCCCGGGACGATCATGGCCACTGGATGGGATGCGGCGACTGGTCCTACTTCCCGAGCGCCGCCTGCGGCGTGTTGCGAAAAACTGATTGCCATGCGGTTGTAGGCATTCATCAGGCCGATCGCGATCGTGAGGTCCACGAGCTCGCGCTCCTCGAACACGGCGCGCGCGGCCTGATACGCGTCATCCGGCACGCCGGTATCGGCGACGCGCGTCACCGTTTCGGCCCATGCAAGCGCGGCGCGTTCGCGCTCGTCGAAGAGATTGCCGGCTTCCGCCCACGCTTGCAGCAGCGCGAGTTTTTCGATCTTCTCTCCCTTCTTGAGCAGGTCGCGCGTGTGCATGTCGAGGCAGTAGGCGCGCTTGCTCATTGCTTGCTCCTTGATGACGAATGTTGCTCAACGGAAGTAGTCCCTTTCTTCCGAGGACGCTGCGCGCCTGCTCACCTGCGAACCATCGCCTTGAGCGAGTCGACGAATACTCAGAAGGAAGCGGCGAACAGGCCGACATCCTTCAGAAGGAACTGCCCTGGCGCGACCGTGATCGCGGGCAGCCCGAGCTCCGGCACTACGACGCCCGGCGTCGAGATCATGAAGCTGACCGTGGTGACGAAGAGTCCGGCCGAGAGAAGACCGCCTGCTGCAGAAAAGATCGGGCTGGCCGACAGCAGCCTGATCGCCATCCGGATCGGCGAAATCCGCCGCATGCTGTGCGCGAGCCCGGCCTATCTGAAATCGCGCGGGATGCCGAGATCCCTTTACGACCTCTCCAAGCACGACTGCATCAGTTTCGTACCGTTGCAGTCACCAACCGAATGGACGTTCAAGAAAGACCAGATCGATTACGTCGTACCGGTGCGGTCGCGACTGGTGTTGAATCATCTTGAATCGACTTGCGAAGCCGCGCGCAGCGGCATGGGCATCGCAACGGTGTTCTCCTATCAAGTAGCGGAATCGGTCAAATCCGGAGAGCTTGCGCTGCTGCTGCAAGATTTCGAGCCGCCGCCGATACCCGTCAGCTTCGTGTACCCGCCCAATCGCTTCATGCCGGTCAAGCTGCGCGCCTTCCTGGACTTCGCGCCACCACGCCTCAAGGCACGCATTGCCGATCTGCCGAAACGTGCCACCCCGCGAGGGCGAGTTGGCCGCTCCGCTTAGATGAACAAGCACTGACTTACGGTGAGGACTTACGGTGCCAGTGCACTTATGGCAGCATGTGCGGCGCAAGACTCGGAATGAAGCCGCGCTAGGTGAATTCCCCTTCAAAAGCATGTCCAGGAGTCTTCGGTGTGCCACCAGCTATCAAAAGGAAACGCGTATGAGCCTGATAGGACGTCTCAGGCGAAAGCTCTTTCCGCCGGACCAAGTGATCGAAGGCTATGAGAATGAAGAGCTGGTCGATACGATCTTCCGGAAGACAGTAGCCTACGAGCCGAGAGGCGATTGGCCGCTCGTGTCTGACATAAGGACGGTGCTCGATTTCGGCGGTGGCGCTGGCCTGCATTACAAGCTCGCTCGTCTGCAGAACCCCGACATCCGCTGGGCGGTCGTGGAAACTCAGGCTATGGCTCGCCGCGCTCTCGAACTGGCAACGGACAGGCTGATGTTCTTCAGCGACATCGAACAGGCTGCCGATTGGCTCGGAGATGTCGAGCTTATGCACTCAGATGGTGCGATCCAGTATGTTCCCGATGCCATCGAGACCGTCAGATCTCTCTGCGCGACACGGCCCGCAGTCATGCTGTGGAAGCGCGTTCCAACCAGCGATGGCGAGGCGCAAAAGCGCGAGGTGCAGACGTCATTCCTCAGCGATAACGGCCCAGGACGGCTGCCGACCGCCAGCGACAAGCTGGTGAAGTACGAACGAAATTGGGTACCGGCGCAGGCGTTCCTCGCCGCGCACCAGGGCTACCGTATGATTGAACGTAGCTCCGATCCTCAGGAACGTGGCACCGAGCAATTCCGATTTGTTCGAAACGGCTAGTCTAGAGCATGATGATTTTTGGTTAGATCGATTTGGCCGCAGACGCGCTTCACCTCTCCCGCTTGCGGGAGTCGAGACGAGCGAAGCTCGCTCTTAGGTCGGCGCAAAGCGCCGGGTGGGGGCTCTCTCCACTCGGGCAGTGTCGCCCGCGGAGACACCCCCACCCCAGCCCTCCCCCGCAAGCGGGAGAGGGAGCGCACCTTCTTCGTGGTCGCAATCAAACCCAATTTCATCATGCTCTAGTTCAGGCGGCGGCCTTGTCCGCGCGGCAGGCGACGATCCTAAATTGCAGTCTAGTGCTGTCACCGGATCGGCTTGCAGGCCGCGGAAAGCGAAGTCGCCTTGTTATTTAGCAGCCGGGCCTGGAACGGCTGTCATGATCCTCGGCGATGTCGCTGGGCGCAGCCTCCAGTGAATGCAAGGCTGCGTCGACTTTCTCCAAAATGCGTTCCAGTTCGGCGCGCTCATTGGGCCCCGGGTCCTCCTCCAACCTGGCCAGCAGTTGCTGCTTCCGAGTGAGAAGTTTCGCAAGTGAAGTCATGGTGTCCTCGTCCGAATACGGAACGGGAGGGGTGCGGAAGACAAATCGATCAACCATTCAGATCGGCGTCAAGTTCCTCCGCTCGCAACCACTGGCGTGAAACCTGCATCGAGTACGACAATAACGACGGGCTCTGCCGGTACCACGATGGCCGATTGCGATCGAAACCGAGACGGTTCGCTTCAATGTTTCCTTGGCGGAACCGAAGATGACAACGCCATCAAAATCTCCGCCAAGCGGAACGAATGCTTTCCGAATCCTTTGATTCTGATCGACAAGAGGAGGTATCTATGAAGCTATCTGCCTTGACGATTGCGACACTGCTTACGGTCGGAACCATCGCCTCGGCCAACGCTATCGAGTTCGGCGTCGGTCCCGGCGGCGTCTATGTTGGTCCCGGCTATGATCGCCCCTACTACCGTGATTACAGAGATGACTGTCGGATCGTTATCCGCGAACGCACCAACCGCTTTGGTGAGCGCGTCAGGATCCGCGAGCGTATCTGCGACTAAGCACGCGCTCGACGGCAGTAGGGTCCGGCTGGGATGCTGGACCGACCGGTAGGTAGGTCAGAAATTGGTGCGATGTCGCACTCCCCCGGTGACATCGTTCCCGCAAAAGAAGGGCCTCAGGGTAAGCGCTGGGGCTCTTCTCGCGTTCTTGGATGCCGTCAGTCGGGATCAGCATCACACCCGCTGGCGAAAATCTTCGTCATGGTGTTGCCTTATCGACGCCGCCGACGATCGCTAGCTTCATCGCCCACGCCACACGGTGCGTGACCCAGTCGCTGTCGTGCAGCCTGTGCTCATCCGTCGGGTCGACCATCCGGTCGAACGAGACCTGCTCAACCTGATACAAGCCCTTCATAAATGCGAAGCGGCGGAACACATTGACGCCGCCGTCCCGCGCCAGTTCGCTGATCGCGTCGACCATCGCGATCGCTTTATCCTTCTTGGCCGGCGTCAGCACGGCCGGGACATATTGGAGGTCCATCAGGATGACGTCGGCCTGCGTTTCCTCACGTAGCTTGACGAGTCCTTCGCGGATGGCGCTGGTGATTTCGTCGAAGGAGGGAGGACGCTGGTCCGGGCTTTGCCAGACTGCATTCGTTCCGACCTGCCAGATCACCAGATCGGGCCTCTCGGCGATGACGTCGGTATCGAACCGCTGAAGTTCGATCGGCGCTTCCTGGCCGCCGATTCCCTTGTTGACCATGGCGATGTTGGCCTTCGGATATCCGTTCTGGAGGAACGACAGCAGGCGCCCCGGATAGGCCGTGATATCGCCTCTACCCGCCGTCGTCGACGAGCCTATCGCGACGATCTTGGCCTGTCCTCGGGCGAGACTCTCCGCAAAGTGGGTCAGGCCGTGCTCGAATGGAATTGGCTCAACCGGGGTCCGTGAGGGATCGCTGTCCATGGGTCACCAGTTTGTTCGCAGCCGAGACAACGTGGGGTGGAAGAAGAAGAATAGCGCGCCACGGCGAGATCGCCTAGCCGGAGGCAAGCGATCGCTATAGGTTTCAGTACGGTGATGCCGTCGTCCCTCCGATGAAACAGTCTTCATTGTCGGGCGTATCGTGCTGAAGACTGAAGCGACGCGTCTCACATCGTTGCAATGAATTGGGTGTGACGCCGGCAGCGGCACGACAATTAAAATACGCTGGCAGTGCACTTAACTGCCGAAGAAGCCGTAACGTCCATTAAGTGCACTGTCACCGTAATCCCGAGAACTGAAGTGCCCGGCGAGGAACCCGGCGGCGCTGCGCGACAAAGTCTTTGGGCACCGTGTCTGCTACCAGTCGACGTCTCCATGACCTAACGTAATTCCTCAAGACTTCGCCGTTCCAGGAATCCGTATCTACGCACCGCTGGGCTCGAACGCATTCGGTTCGGAGAAGCCCTCGATCGATTCGATCTTTGCGTAGTTCTCGGCGATGCTCTCGGGTGTCAGATGTGGATCGTAGAAGCCGGGTCCCATGACGATAGCGATACGTTGGATTGCTCCGGCTGCCACGTTGTAGATGCGGTTCGTCTCCGAACAACTATCGCTTGCCAGCCAGACGATCGCTGGCGCAACAGCCTCAACCGGCATGCTGGCTCTTCCATCTGCTTCAGCCAAGCGGGATCCCGCGGCTGGGTGCATCCTCGTGTACCCGACTGGCGAAATGGTGTTCACCAGAATTCCATGCTCAGCACCTTCAATTGCAAGAATGCGCATCAATCCGACTACTGCGCACTTGGCCGCCGCATAAGTGGCTTGGCCACGCAGTCCGAACAGACCGCTGACTGACGTCGTGAGGATGATCTTCCCATAGCGCTGTGCGACCATATACGGCCAGGCAGCCTTCACCGTATTAACCGGCCCGCCGAGGTGCACGCGCCAATAGTGATCGAAATCGTCAAGTGTGGCGTCCTCGAATAGCTGGCTTCCGCAGATACCTGCGTTGTTCACGAGAAGGTCTATTCTCCCGAAATGTTCGACGGTCGTCGCGATCAGGTCACTGCCACCTTCAGGGGTGGAAACATCGCTGTCATTCGCGATTGCCTCGCCTCCACGTGACCGAATGAGGTCGGCCACCTGTTCTGCGATCATCGAGTCCTTGCCGAACCCCGATACGTCGGTCCCCAGGTCGTTCACCACGACCCGGGCACCGCGTTCGGCGAGAAGTTCAACGTATGCCCGCCCGAGCCCGCGGCCTGCCCCGGTCACAACCGCGACCTTCCCCTCCAACGAAATTCGTTCAGTCATGTCGCCATCCTCTTCCGACGAGATTCAACGCCCCTCCGTGCGACCGCGATACCAAATGCTGGGGGCGCTATTTTCCCTTTAGCAAAGCCAGATTACCAAGGGCATGAGGTGGGGAGATGAGGACGTCAGTCGTTCGGGTTCTTCCCCAGGCCGGTCGCCCACGGGGCTTCGTCTTTCAGTTCCACCACCAGATGCCCGATTTCACCGCGAAATCGCGGTGACAGTGCACTGAATTTGCTAACGACGCCAACGAAGCCATAACGTCTCAATTGAGTGCACCGAAGCAAATGGATCCAGAGATCATACTGCTGAACATTCAGCGGCCCGGAAGTGACAAGATCGGCGTTTGGCTGAAGCTGACAGAGCTAGACCGAGATATTGCCGGCTCGCGGTCGTCTGGCCTGTCGGCGGCCTAGAACGCGACTTCGACGCACCGGATTTGTATGAGTGCCTTCGTGCGTTTCGACGTGTCATCGAACCTGAGGGATTTCGCGCTCTTTGTCAGGGAGCACGACCGAATGTCTGCCCATCGGGCATGTCGCGCGATGCTGGCGCTTGGAAGTGCTGGGCGCACAGGTTCGGAGAACCGGCATCGAGCAGAGATCAACTGGTTGGAACGTTCGATCCCGTAGAAGATATCACTGCGGTCGGCACGGTGAGCGAACAGGATGAATGGATGTCCCGTCATTGGGAGGAATTCAAAGTGCGCGCTTCCTCCCGATAAGCTGGTCCGATCTAACCTGCAATCGGAGGTTATAATTCGAGGCAGCGCTTCAGCGTCGGCCAAGAGCCACCTCAATCGGCATCTGCCCGTCTGATTGCTGCCAAGTACGCGGCCCACTCAAACTCAAAGGGGCCCACATGCGCAAGCTTGGTTCCGGCCTTGTATCCGTTATCATATGCGAAATCAGACCATTGCACGACAAGGTCGTTTCGCGCGACAAGAACGGTGATAGCTCCACAAGCGAGATCGCCACACTCGGAGCAAACAAACAGAGACGCACGGTGACCTCCCCCGACGGGGACATCTGAGGTCAACAGGCTTGCTATTCCGCCGTTGAAGCGATCGGCGACCTCAGGCTCGAAGCGCGGGTCCGAAAGGCACCCACACATATCAAGGCTGGACGCCTCAGTAGCTTTGAAGAGGGATGCTCCATTGACGACAAAGTCGAATGTATACCTCGCCTTTTTCAAAGGACTAGTGCTGCCGACCCGATGAAGTGTAGCAAGTTCAAGCTGATCGGTCATTTCCGCCGCTCTGCGCCTGTATCCGGCGATGAATGTCCACTTTTTTTAAAGCTTCGCAAGCTTGAACATAGCCACCCAATGGCCGGCCCCTTGCCGCAGTTCGCGTTGGTTCAAAACCTGACGTTATGGAAAAGCTGCCCGAATGATAATGCAGTTAACCGCCGCTTTATGCTGCACCGATTTTCTCCGCCGCCCTTCCACTGATTTGCCCCACCTGGCAAGAAACTTATTTCACTCCCGCTCAAAATTTTTCGCTTAACCCGTCACCCAAATCAAACCTACAACTCCCGCTATCCTGTCCCGCTAGAGGGGCGTTGGCCAGCGTCACTGACGTTGGGACAGGTTGCGGTGGACGCGGCAGCGTCGGGCGCGAGAGGTGTTCGCAGGGCGGGTCTTTCCGTGAACGAACACGGCCTGCGCAGACGACCGGCGCTTAAACGCCTCGGCCAAAACTTCTTCCGGCAGCATACGGGCCGGTCGAAGCGCTTGGCCCGGGGAAGCTGTGGACGGCAAAACCGCGCGGTCCTGGTACCCGTTGCTGGTGTCAAGCCGATGGAGATTGTCGGGGCCCAACCGGGCTTCGCTCAATCGCCAATCCGTCGGCGACGGAGGCCAGAGGAATTCGGCTCCGGGGAGAACGCGGCATAAGCCGTTAAAACCACTGCGCTGGGAAAGCCGGGTGTTCCGGCGCACCTGCGGTCCACCGTGTGCATTCTTGCGCACGACTGCGGGTGTCATGGGCACCCGGCTTTCCCTGCGCCCTCTATTTCCCGAGGGTTTCGTCAATGCATAACTTCGGGCGCTACCCGCGCCGCGAGAGCGCCATGTCGTATCCAGCGCCGACCGCATCTATCGAGCGCATCGGCTCCCGGTTCATTCGCGCGATTGGACCGCTGTTCCGAACGCTAGAACGCTTCCAAACAATAGCGCTTTCGACCCGCAGAAAGACCTCTGTTTTGGGTCGGGTTTTCAATAGCTTAGGCCGCCACATATGAGGCGGCGCGCGAGCCGCAATTATACCCCATCCGCTCCGAAATTGCGGCTCATTGCGACCCAAGTCTCTGACCAGATTGGGGGCATCAAGCGTCGCATAGCGTAGCGTTGCCGGGGATGCAGATGTCGTACCGTTCCGTGAAATTCATCCCGGCTCTGCTTGCCGGTATCGTGGCAGGTGCAAATCTGGCCACCGTGACGGATCTCCGCGCGCAGTCGACCGAGCAAGGTGTCGAAGCCGGTAAGCAAGCGAACCAGGCCGCAGCAGACAATTGCCTGTCGGCGCCGAAGGGCGCGACCCCCTCGGGCAGCCATTGGTACTATCGCATCGATCGAGCGACGAAACGCAAATGCTGGTATCTCCGCGAGGAGAGCGAGAAGACTGACGACAAGTTCGCGCGCGCCGCGCCGCCGGAGTCCGCGCCGGCCCAGGCGTCGCCTTCGGCTGAAGCGCCAGCGCGAGCGGAGACGCGCAAATCGTTCGACGACGCGCGCGCCGAATGGGTTGCCCAGCAAAACCGCGCAGCGGCAAGTTCGCTGGACAAAGCCGAGCCGCGAATGGCTGGCGCAGCTCCCGCGCCCGCCGCTCAGCACGGACCAGGCGCTGCCATGCCGAGCGTGCTCGCACCGGCGCCGCTGGCGAGCATGCGATGGAACGACGCTCCCGGCGCAAGCTCCTCGACCAACCCACCCGATCAACAAGTCGCTGCCGCCGCCACGCCCGCAAACCAGCCGCCGCAGGCCGACGAAGTGCAGCAGCCCGCAGCAGATCAGGTTGCGCTCGCCGCAGCGGACGCGGCGCCGCCAAAGCCGACCGCATCACTGCAGATGCTGCTCCTGGTCATGTTGGCCGCGCTGGCGCTTGCCGGCCTCACGGTCAGCGCGATCGTCAGGATCGGCCGCATGCGGGCGCGCCGCGCCATGCGAAGCAAGCGGCGCGCGATGTGGGATGCGGCCCGCACCAAGCGTCCCGCGCCGCCGGTGTTCCACGATGAAGACGTCCGGCTGCGGCACGCCGGCGCCGGCCCTGTGCAGCATACCCGCGTGCCCAAGGAGCGGCCCCGCGTGCCTCAGGAGCGCGCCCGCGTACCGCAGGAACGAGTGCGCGCGCCTCAGGAGCGAGTGCGGGTACCGCAAGAACGAGTCCGTGTGCCGCAAGAACGAGTGCGTGTCCCTCAGGAGCGAGAGCGCGATCAGCAGGTTACGGAAATGCTGGCCCGGCTCGCCCGCAGCGCGCAGACGTAACCGAAGCCCAAGCGGCGGCTATTTTTCCAACTGGCGCTGCAGCTTGCGAACGAACTCGGTCAGGCCGGTGCGGCGCTCGCGCTTGAGCCGCTCGGCCTTGAGGATCGACTGCACTTCGGCGAACGCGTCATCGACGTTGTGATTGACCACGATGTAGTCGTATTCCGCCCAGTGACTGAGTTCATGGGTCGCGCGGCTCATGCGCCCGCGAATGACCTCATCCGAATCCTGCGCACGCGTGTGCAGCCGTTTCTCGAGATCGGCCGCCGACGGCGGCAGGATGAACACGCTGACGACGTCGGCGCGCGCCTTTTCCCGCAATTGCTGCGTACCCTGCCAGTCGATGTCGAACAGCACGTCCTGCCCGGCCGACAAGGCAGCCTCGACCGGTGCGCGCGGCGTGCCGTAGCGGTTGTCGAACACGGTCGCCCATTCCAGCAATTCGCCCTGCGCGACCATCGCTTCGAATCTGGGCTTGTCGACGAAGAAATAATCGCGGCCATCGACTTCACCCGGCCGCATCGGCCGCGTGGTGGCGGACACCGACATTTTCAAACCCGGCATCCGCTCGATCAGGAGGCGCGACAACGTGGTCTTGCCCGCGCCCGAGGGCGAGGACAGCACGAACATCAGCCCGCGCCGTTCAACTCCGTCGAAACCACCAGCCGTCATCGGTCACTCCAGGTTCTGAACCTGCTCGCGGAATTGCTCGACCACGTTTTTCATCTCGAGCCCGGTCTGGGTCAATTCCAGATCGTTCGATTTGGAGCAGCAGGTGTTGACCTCGCGGTTGAATTCCTGGGCGAGGAAGTCGAGCCGCCGCCCGACCGGGCCGCCCTTGCCGATCATCTCGCGCGCCTGCGCGACATGCGAGGCGATGCGGTCGAGCTCTTCGCGAATGTCGGCCTTGGTTGCGATCAGGATCGCTTCCTGATTCAGCCTGTCAGGATCGAACCGTTCGGAAGTCTCCAGCAACGCAGCCACTTGCTCGGCCAGACGCGCCCGGATCGCCTCCGGCTTGCGGCCGGGCGCGGCCTCGGCCTTTTTCGCCAACCTCTCGATTTCATCCATGCGCTGGATCAGAATTTGCCCGAGCGTCACGCCTTCGCGGCGCCGCATCTCGACGAGATGACCGAGCGCCTGCTCGAAGGCGGCCGCCGCCGCATCCTTTGCCGCCTTGTCCTCCGCCTCGTCGCTTTCGGGCTCAACGACCTCGATGACGCCCTTGATGCCGAGCAGTCCGTCAATGCTGGGCGCCACCGCGTCGATCTTGCCGGCGAGCACGCCCGCGACCTTCACGATCGAGGCGAGCACGTCTTCATTGATGCGCACGGTCGAGACCGCGTTGGCGCGCTTGACGTTGAGGTTGGCGTACACCGTGCCCCGCGACAGCACCTCGCCGGCGCGCTTTTTGGCAAAGGCCTCGAGTTCGTCCCAGCCGGGCGGCAGGCGCAAGCGCAAGTCAAAGCCCTTGGCGTTGACGGACTTCAGTTCCCATTCGAACGTGTAGAAGCCGCTGGCGCCGTGACTCCGGGCAAAACCGGTCATGCTCGATAGCGCCATCGCGTAACACTCTCCAAAAGACAGGGATTTCGAGACTCGGAATGAACGGCGGGACCATAAGCCGATTTCCGCCAAAGTGGAATTGCGTTCCGGCTGCGAGCCAGGAACGCCTTCGAACCGGCCGGCGTCAGCGCTGAACCACCGGCGGCGTCGTGGTCGACTGCGCCTCGCCCTGGCGGGCCGGCGCCGTCGCGGGCGCCGCAGGACGGGCGGGCGGCTTTTTCGCCGGCGCTGCCGGCCGTGGCGTGGTTGCGGTCGGATTGGTATCGGCCGGTGCTCCGGCCGCCGTCGGCGGCGGCGCATCCTCGGACGGCTCGACGGTGTCGTTCTGAATCTGCTTTTCCAGCGCCCGCAGCTTGGCAACGTTTTTCTGGTGCTGGTCGTAGGTCTCGGTAAAGGCGTGCCCACCCGTTCCATCAGCCACGAAGAACAGGTCGCGCGTGCGTGCCGGGTTGGCGGCTGCCTCGAGCGATGCGCGGCCGGGATTGGCGATCGGCCCTGGCGGCAAACCGTCGATCACATAGGTGTTGTAGGGCGACGGCTGCGTAATCTCGGAGCGCTTGATCGGCCGGCCCAGCGTTCCTTTGCCGCCAACCAGGCCGTAGATGATGGTCGGATCCGACTGCAGCTTGATCCTCTGCCGCAGCCGATTGGCGAATACGGCGGCGACGCGGCTGCGCTCGTCGGCCCGGCCGGTTTCCTTCTCGATGATCGAGGCCAGCGTGATGAGCTGCTCCAGCGACCTGACCGGGACGTCCGGATTGCGGCGCTCCCAGATTTCCGCGAGCACCCGCTTTTGCGTCTGCTGCATGCGCTGGATCACCTGCTCGCGCGTGGTGCCGCGCGGGAATTTATAGGTTTCGGGCAGCAATGTGCCTTCGCGGGGTATTTCCCGCACCGAGCCGGCGAAGATGTCGTTGTCGAGGAGTCGCGCCACGATCTGTTCGGAGGTCAGACCTTCCGGAATAGTGACGGCGTGCTGCACCACCTTGCCTTCGACGATGGTGGCTATGACGTCGCGCAGGCTGGCGTTCTTCTGGAAGGAATATTCGCCGGGCTTGAGATCGGAGCTCGCCTTGAGGGCAAACACGCCGCCGATGAACACCCAGGGATTGACGTTGATCACGCCTTCGCGCAGCAGCGCGTCGGCGATGTCGCGCTTTCCGGCACGCGAGGGAATGTTGACGATCTTGTCTTCCTTCAGCGGACCGGGCGTTTCCAGGATTTGTCTGCCGTAGTAGTACACCGCTCCCGCCCCGATCATCAGAATGATCAGGATGGTGAAGATGGCGTTGCCGACCACCACGAATGGATTGCGGGCACGCTCCGACCGCTTCGGCGGCGGCGGCACCTGCTCGGGCTCCAACGCAGCGCGCGGACTTCGTGGTGAAATGGGCGGCCTCTCACTCATCGATGCAACCTGAATCCTGTCGGTTCAATCGCGACTCGGCAATCCCTTGCCCAGCCGATAGCATACGCCCGCATGTAGAAGTCATCGCCGAATACGGCAAAACGGTGGAGTCGTTCCAAACACTTGCTAGTCGGCCACGCGCCGAACGATCACGGAGGCGTTGGTCCCCCCGAAACCGAAGGAATTCGAAAGCGCGACGTTAATCTCGCGCTTCCGCGCGGTCTGCGGCACCAGATCGATCGCCGTTTGCACCGACGGATTTTCCAAATTGATAGTGGGTGGAGCAATGTTATCGCGAATCGCAAGGATACTGAAAATGGCCTCGATTGCACCGGCAGCGCCGAGCAGGTGCCCGGTCGACGACTTGGTCGAGGACATCGACACTTTGGAGGTGGCGTTGCCGAGCAGCCGCTCCACCGCGCCGAGTTCGATCTCGTCACCGATCTGGGTCGAAGTTCCGTGGGCGTTGATGTAGTCGATATCCGATACCGCTATGCCGGCGCGCTTGATCGCCGCGCTCATGCTGCGAAAGCCGCCATCACCATCCGGCGACGGCGAGGTGATGTGATAGGCGTCGCCCGACAGGCCATAGCCGATCACTTCGCAATAGATTCGCGCACCGCGCTTTTTCGCGTGCTCATATTCCTCGAGCACCACAACACCGGCGCCCTCGCCCATCACGAACCCGTCGCGGTCTTTGTCATAGGGGCGCGAGGCCTTTTGCGGCGCCTCGTTGAAGCCGGTCGACAGCGCGCGCGCCGCGCAGAATCCAGCCATCGCCAGCCGGCAAATCGGCGATTCCGTGCCGCCCGCGACCATCACGTCGGCGTCGCCCAGCGCAATGAGGCGGGCACCGTCGCCGATCGCATGCGCACCGGTCGAACAGGCCGTGACAACGGAATGATTGGGACCCTTGAGGCCGTGCTCGATCGAGACATAACCGGAAGCGAGATTGATCAGCCGTCCCGGAATGAAGAACGGCGATACCCTGCGCGGCCCGCGTTCCTTTAACAGCAGCGACGTCTCGGCGATGCCGGACAGGCCGCCGATCCCGGAGCCGATCAGGGTACCGGAGGCGCACTTGTCTTCTTCGGTGGAGGGATGCCAGTTGGCGTCGTCGAGCGCCTGGCGTGCCGCAGCCATCGCAAAGATGATGAAGTCGTCGACCTTGCGCTGTTCCTTTGGCTCCATCCACTGGTCGGGATTGAAAGTCCCGTCAGAGCCGTCGCCGCGGGGAATCACGCAGGCGATCTGGCTGGCGAGATCGGCGACTTCGAATGTGTCGATCTTCTTGGCGCCGCTCTGGCCGTTGATGATACGCGCCCACGTTGTGTCAACGCCGCAGCCGAGCGGCGTAACCATGCCCAGCCCCGTGACGACAACCCGTCTCATGTCAAAACTCCAGCCCGAAATCAGCGGCCCAAAACAAGAAACCGGGGGACCGTTCGACGACGGCCCGTCCGGCTCTGTCTCTACCCGCCCGGGACGTCAGCTTTTAGCGTTCTTCTCGAGAAACTTCGTCGCGTCGCCGACGGTCAAAATCGTCTCGGCGGCGTCATCGGGGATCTCGCAGCCGAACTCTTCTTCAAATGCCATCACAAGCTCGACGGTGTCGAGGCTGTCGGCGCCGAGGTCGTCGATAAAACTTGCGTTGTCGACAACCTTATCGGGTTCAACACCGAGGTGTTCGACCACAATCTTCTTAACCCGCTCGCCAATCTCACTCATCTTTAACCTCGTGCTTGTTCCATTGGACCCGACCCCAAGACGCTACAGAGACGCTACGAGCTATCGTGGTCGTTAAACTTCCTTCGCTGTCGCGCATAGTCTTGATTCGGCCCGGTGGTAGCCGACAAAGCCCCGGCGAACGGCAGGCGTCGCCACGCCAATATACAGGGTTTCAAAATCCTGCAATGGCCTTGTTTGCCCATCCGTCGGGGGTTCGGTTACCATACTTCCCAAGCCTTGACTACAAGCCTCACCCGCCCCGGAAAACGGCCGTTGGCCGCATAGATCGGGGCAATAACTCGCTCAAATCATGGCCATCCCGCCGTTGACGTGAATCGTCTGGCCGGTGACGTAGCCCGCCTCGTTGGAGGCGAGATAGACGGCTGCCGCCGCGATGTCCTCCGGTGTCCCCAGCCGCGCCGCAGGAACCTTCGCCAGGATGGTCTCGCGTTGCTTGTCGTTGAGCGCGTCGGTCATCGGCGTCTTGATAAATCCCGGCGCGATGCAATTGGCCGTCACATTGCGCTTGGCGTATTCCGCACCCAGCGTCTTGATCAGGCCGATGATTCCGGCCTTCGACGCGGTGTAGTTGGCCTGGCCGGGGTTGCCGGTCACGCCGACGATCGAGGTGATCGCAATGATCCGGCCGAAGCGCTTGCGCATCATCAGCTTGGTTGCGGCGCGCGCAAGACGGAAGGTCGCCGTCAGGTTGACGTTGATGACGTCGTCCCAATCCTCGTCACGCAACTGGACGAAAAGATTGTCGCGCGTGATGCCCGCATTGGCGATCAGGATATCGACCTGCCCCATCGCGGCTTCCGCCGCCGGCACCAGCGCCTCGACCTCCGCGCTGTCGGAAAGGTTGCACGGCAGCACATGGACACGTTCGCCAAGCTTGCCGGCAACCGAATCCAGCACCTCGCGACGCGTGCCGGAAATTGCGACCGTCGCGCCCCGACCATGCAACGCCTGCGCGATCGCACCGCCGATACCGCCGGTCGCGCCGGTCACCAGCGCCGTCCTGCCAGTCAAATCAAACATCAATGTCTCCTTCCGGGAGCTTTTAGGCCGACGCCGCCAATGCGCCCTTCGCGGCGGCAATATCGTTGGGTCCTCCGATCGCCACACCGACGGCGCCGTCGGCGATCCGCTTAACCAGCCCGCTCAACACCTTGCCGGCACCGATTTCGAAGAACCGGGTGACGCCATGCGCCGCCATATAGGCCACCGACTCGCGCCAGCGCACGGTGCCGGTGACCTGCTCGATCAGGCGACGGCGAATCTCGTCGGGATCGGTGATCGGCGCGGCCAGCACGTTCGCCACCAGCGGCGAGGCCGGCGTCTTGATCGTCACACCTGCAAGCGCCTCTGCCATCGCATCGGCGGCAGGCTGCATCAACTTGCAATGGAAAGGCGCTGATACCGGCAACAACATCGCACGCTTGGCGCCTTTGGCTTTGGCGATTTCCACGGCGCGGTCGACTGCCGCCTTGTCGCCGGACACCACCACCTGCCCGCCGCCATTGTCGTTGGCGGCCTGACAGACCTGCCCCTGGGCAGCTTCGGTGGCGACGGCCATCGCCGCGTCATAGTCGAGCCCAAGCAGTGCCGCCATCGCGCCGGCGCCGACCGGTACGGCCTTTTGCATTGCAAGACCACGGGTGCGCAGCAGGCGCGCGGTATCGCTGATGCTGAGGCTGCCGGCAGCAGCCAGCGCAGAATATTCGCCGAGCGAATGGCCGGCAACAAAGGCCGCATCCCGTCCAACGGAAAAGCCCGCCTCGGTCTCCAGCACACGTAGCGTGGCAATCGACACCGCCATCAGGGCCGGCTGGGCATTTTCAGTGAGCTGGAGGGTTTCGGCCGGGCCATCCCAGATGATCGCGGTTAGCTTTTCGCCGAGCGCAGAATCAACCTCGTCGAACACCGCCCGCGCGGCCGGAAAGGCTTCCGCGAGGGCCTTGCCCATACCGACCGCCTGGGAACCCTGCCCCGGAAATGTAAATGCAGCCGTCATCGGCGCTCCCTCGTAAGATTGGGGCCGTAAGACACTGACGCAGGCCGGGATGTCAAGCCGCGGTGCGGTATCGCCGGGCCGTTGCCAAGATCATAAATGCGCCGGAGCCAGTCAGCGTTCTTGTAGCGCCAGCCGGATACCCAGAGCGCAGTAGAGACCGCCGATTGCCTTCCCCTGCCATTTCAGCACCGCAGGATTGCGGCGGAGGAAGGTCCCGAGGCTTCCGGCGCCTAGCGCAAAAACCGCCGTACTGACGAACCCCAATAAGACAAAGATGATCCCCAGAATCGTGAGCTGAAGCATGACCGAACCATTTTCGGGCCGTACGAACTGGGGGAGAAACGCGAGGAAGAAAAGCGCCGTCTTCGGGTTCAGCACCTCGGCCAAAATCGCTTGCCTGAATGCCTTTCCTGCTGAAATCAGCAGTGCGCCGGCCGCAAGATTTACTGGCGTCCTTTCGAGGACGGCACGGACGCCGAGGTAAAGGAGATAGGCCGCGCCGAGATACTTGATGATGCTGAACAGCGTCGCCGAAGCGGCAATGATCGCCGAGATGCCGACGGTCGCCATAAAGGTGTGAATCATGTCGCCGGCCGCGATCCCGGCACCCGTGGCAATGCCGACCGTCGTGCCTGAAGCCGTCGCCCGTGCAACCGTGAGAAGCGTCGCGGGGCCCGGGATGAATACAAAGCCGAGCACGACCGCGACATATGTAATCAAAGTGGTCGGATCGATCATTCGTTGGCTCCGCTTGGTCGCCGACGGAAGCTACACCACCATCGATCAGCGCACTAGAAGCCGCCCGCCGCCTGGTCGCCACCGACTTCGGCGCCGGCCCGCGCGCGGCGTACGCTGCTTACCAACTTGCCGGGTCGGTCCTCGTGGTCGGGCTTGGCGGTCGCAAGCCGCAGCACGGCAGCGTAGCTCGGCTGCACCTCCATGCGATCCGCATGCCGGCTTTGAAAGAGAATCTGGTGTACGCGCGGCAGGTTATAACAGGGCACGTAGAACAGCAGGTGATGCTCGAGGTGGTAGTTGACATAATACGGCGCAATGAATAGCCGCTCGAGGAAATTCGCGTGTGTGGTGCGGGTATTGCGCAGAGGATCGTTCGAGTCGGGAACGACCGCATGTTCGGCGATGTTACGGATACGCGTGATCACCATCTGCCAGGTGAGCAGCGGCAACAGCCACAGTAACGGATAGGCCCACCATACGCCGGCGGCGGCGAGGCCCGCGAACATGAGGGCGTTGACGACACATTGCGGGCCGAGCTTTTCCCAAAAATGCGCGGCGCGTTGCGCAAGCGGCCATTCCTTTGGGCCAAGCGCATTCAATAATTGGGCCTTGCGCTGCTGATAGCCGGTCTGCCCGGTGATATCGCGGAAGAATTTGCGGCGGTAGCTCATCTTGGTGATCGGGAACGGCGCCGACAAAATCAGATCGGGATCGTCATCCTGCTGGGTGCGCGCGTGATGTTGCAGATGGTAGCGCCGATAGGCGCGGGTCTCGGCGAAGATCGGATAGGCGCAGAACCACTGGCTGAGCGTCAGGTTGATTTTCTCATCTGCCGACAGGCATCCATGCGCTCCGTCATGCATCAGAATGGCGAGCCCGAGCTGGCGCGAGCCGATGACGCCGACCGCGAGCAGAAAGGTCAGCGGATTGGGCCACCACGCTACCAGCGCAATCGATCCCAATATCAGCGCCCACGCATGCGCGATCAGGGCTGCACCCTTCCACGTCACGCGCTGGCGCACGGCGACCAGTTGATCTTCGGTCAGAAAGTCGCGGGCACGCATGCGAAGCGCGGTCATGCTGATCTCTCCCCGTCGGGTTCATAGTTGTCGCCAACCAGGCGCAGTCTGGCGCTGTCGGCCGCTGATGTTGTCGTGGCCTGATCGCCCAGCACGCGCAGCATCTCGCTGCACAATTCCTCGGCCGAACGGCCCATGGCGTAGCCCTCCACCATCACGCCGATGGCCAGCGCCCAGAATCGCCGTGAGCTGGCGTCGGGATCGCGCAGGCTTTTCCAGCCGTGCCGCTCGATCTGGCCGGCATAGGCGCGCATCCCCTCGCCGTGCAGCCGCTCGATGGTGCGTTCCACCAGCGGCGCGAGATCCTGCCGGCGGCGGGTGAGTGTCAGGGCTTCGGTAAAGAAGGCGACCGAATCCGTTGCCGTGACCGTCTCGACCAGCGCGCGCGTGTAGTCGTGCGGCGTACGGGCCTGCAACGCCGCCTCCTCGGCCGCGCGCGCCACGTACAGCATGTCGCGGCAGGCAGCTTCGACGAACAGAGCTTCCTTGGTGCGGAAGTAGTAGGTGATCTGGCTCGGAAAGGCATCGGCCGCCGCCGCGATGTCCGAGATCGACGTTCCAGCGAGGCCGCGCTCCTTAAACAATTGGCTGGCGCCGTCGAGCAGCCGCGAGCGCATCTGGCGCCCGGCCGTGCGCGTGGCGCGGGCGGCGTGCTTGGGATCGCTGGGCGCTTCTGGCGCTGTCTGAACGGACTTCGGAGCCATCGTTTGCCCTCCGGTCCGTTACTTGTATGATGTACAAACAAATACGTCAACCCTTGGGCCTGCGCCTCCCGCGCTGACGCCAGGACTCCCTTTCAGGCCTGCTCAAGAAGCCTTGCCAGCACGCTGAAAATCCTTATAAACCGCGCATCCGTGGATCCCGGCCGGGAGCTGAACGGACGGTCTCAGCAATCTCACCTTTGCAGGCGTTATTGATGTGGCAGGGCCAGTTGGCCCGTCGTCCCGTGCTTCCGCCTTCTGAGCTTATCCCCGAGTCCTTTCCGAAGGCCTCGAAGGGCTTGCCGCCGGGGACCGCGCCAACACTAGGAAAGGACACCCATGCCTCTTTACGAGCATGTTTTTCTCGCGCGCCAGGATGCGAGCACCCAGCAGGTCGAAGAGCTGACCACCCAGATGACGGGCATCGTCGAAGGGCTCGGCGGCAAGGTTACCAAGACCGAAAACTGGGGCGTACGCTCCCTCACCTATCGCATGAACAAGAATCGCAAAGCGCACTTCGTGCTGATGAACATCGATGCGCCGTCTGCCGCGGTCACCGAGATCGAGCGGCAGGAGCGGATCTCTGAAGACGTTATCCGCTACCTCACCGTCCGCGTCGAAGAGCACGAGGAGGGTCCCTCGGCAATGATGCGCAAGGCCGATCGTGACCGCGAGCGCGACGATCGCGGCGGCGGTTTCCGCGGCGACCGCGAAGGCGGCTTCCGTGGCGATCGTGAAGGCGGTGGCTTCCGCGGCGACCGTGGCCCGCGCCGTCCGCGTGAAGACGACGCAGCAGCGGTAGAGGAGTAAGAATCATGGCTGAAGCTGGTGCACGCCGTCCGTTTTTCCGTCGCCGCAAGACCTGTCCGTTCACGGGTCCGAATGCGCCGAAGATCGACTACAAGGATTCCAAGCTGTTGATGCGTTACGTCTCCGAGCGCGGCAAGATCGTGCCGAGCCGCATCACCGCTGTGTCCGCCAAGAAGCAGCGTGAACTCGCGCGCGCCATCAAGCGCTCGCGTTTCCTCGGCCTGCTGCCCTACGTCATTCGTTAAGACATCTTCGGCCGGCGGCGTTCGCGCCGCCGGTCGCTGCTCTTCATTTCCAGGCGGTCCGACTGCCGATGGTTGGTCGAAACGACCTCTGACCGCCCGTCGAACCCGCAGTTTTCCCGTATTGCAATGCATCCTATGCCGGCTGTTGGTGTCGGGTCTGAACGCCCGCGTTCCGCCAGGCGCGCTGCGGTAGTCGGAAGCACACCTCGTTGACAATCGCTGCGGCGGGCACGTACGCTGCCCGGCAGCAGGAGCGGATGGCAAATTCCCGCATGCTACGGGTGTCGAAGTCACCGCCGACCACGTGCGGACACGAGCCCCAATAAGCGGCGCCAACGAGCGCAACCGCCAAAGGGAGTGCAAACGATGTCCGTCCACATCCGTGGTCTGCGGCAAGTCGTACGCCTGGCCGCTATTTCGGCGCTGACCATCGCTGCGGCAGGCGCAGCCGAAGCTCAACAGAAAACCGATGTCATCTTCAGCGCCGGTCCGACCGGCGGCAGTTGGACGCCGATGGCGGCGGCCGCATCGCAGGTCGTGAACAAGCGATATCCCGAGTTGAATGTGCAGGTCGAGCCGGGCGCGGCCCTCGTCAACATGGAGAAGATCCGCAACGACAAGGCCGATATCGGCTGGTCCATGACGACCGTCATGGCCGATGCCCAGAAGGGCGAGGGCCAGTTCGCCGGCAAGGCCACCGACAAGGGCCTTTTCGTCGCCAATTTCTATCCTAACGTCTGGCAGTTGGTGGTGCCCGCGAACAGCGACATCAAAAGTGTCAAGGATCTAAAGGGGCAGCCGGTGGCGCTGCCGGCACGCGGCAACACCAGCCTGGCGGCCGGCTGGGAGTACCTGCTTAAAGTGAACGGCATGACGCTGAACGACCTGGGCGCGAAGAGCTACGGCCCGGTGTCATCAAATGCAGAAGCGGTGAAGAACCGGCAGGCGATGGCGGCCGGATGGTTCACCGTGGTGCCGGCATCTTTCGTCCTGGACCTTGGCTCGGCGATGCCGCTGCGGGTGCTTCCCGTCAGCGACGAGGAATTCGCTGCATTGCGCAAGCTCAATTCGGGCTTTGTCCGCTACACCATCAAGGCCGGGACCTACAAGGACCAGGGCGTGACCGAGGCCGTTCAAACCTTCCAGTCGCCCACCGTGCTCATTGCGTCCTCCAAGACGTCTCCCGACGTGATCTACAAGATCACCAAAGCCATTGTCGAAGGGCGGGACGAGTTCGGTAACGTCACCAGCGAAATGAAGGGCGTGAAGGCGTCCGACATGGCTGAGAGCCTGGGCATGCCGTATCACCCCGGCGCGGAGAAATACTACCGCGAAGCTGGATTGCTCAAGCAGTAGAGGGCGTGCCGTGCGCAAACTCTCCGGCTACGCGGGCCTGGTCGTCGGAGTGGTTGCCGTCGCAATGTCCGTGTACCACGTTTACGCGCGACTGACGGTATACGCGCCCGATCAGCAGGCCCTGCTCTACATAACGCTGGCCTTCAGCCTGGTGCTGTCGTTCCTGCTGTGGCCTCGCAGCAAGAACGCAACACTGGGTCGCGTGCCGTGGGAGGATCTCGCTCTGGCAGGTCTTTCGCTCGCGTGCATTGGCTACATGTTCGCGAACTACGACTACATCGTGAACCGTTTTCCCACCGCCGAGTCGCTCACCCGAATGGACATGGCGGTTGGAATTACCGCCACCCTATTGGTTCTGGAGGCGACGCGACGCACAATCGGCGCGTCGCTGCCGATCGTGGCAATCGTCTTCCTGCTCTACGGGTTCGCGGACCCTTGGCTGTATGGCTGGCTCTACCACAGAGGTCTCAGCCTCGAGCTCACCATCGATCAGGCCTATTTCACCACGGAGGGAATTTTCGGGGTGCCGATGACGGTGGCCGCGACCTACGTCATTCTTTTCATCATCTTCGGCACGTTTCTTGAGAAATCCGGTGCAGGCCAGTTCTTCATGAACTTCGCAAACGCGATCGCCGGCGGCGCGCGCGGCGGCCCCGGCAAGGTGGCGGTGGTCTCCTCCAGCCTGTTCGGCACGATCTCCGGCTCCGCTGTCGCTAACGTCATGATCGATGGCTGGCTGGCGATTCCGATGATGAAGAAGACCGGCTTCAAGCCGGAGGCGGCAGCCGCCATCGAGGCAGTGGCATCCACGGGCGGGCAGATCATGCCGCCGATCATGGGGGCAGCGGCGTTCGTGATGGCCGAGTTTCAGGGCGTCAGCTACACGCAGGTGATGATCGCCGCGGCGATACCCGCGTTCTTCTATTACGGAGCGCTGTTCGCTGCGATCCATTTCAACGCCGTGCGTTCGGGGCTCAAAGGCTTGCCGCGCGAGGAACTGCCCATATTCGGCTACATCATGCTGCGCCAGGGCCACCTGTTCCTGCCGGTCATCGTGCTGCTGACGCTGCTGCTGTACGGCTTCACGCCGACCTATGGCGCGATCATCGCCACGATCGCGCTGGTCGGCATCTCGTGGCTGCGGCCTTCGACCGGGCTTACCTGGCGCGCGTGCCTCGAAGGCCTGCGCGACGGGGCGGTGCAAACCGTGCCGGTGGCGATGGCCTGTGCGTCCGCCGGTATCGTGATCGGAATCGTGCTGCAAACCGGGCTGGCGCTGCGGTTCACGGCCTTTCTCATCGACTTCACCTATGGCTCATTGCTGCCCGCACTGCTCATCACGATGGTCGCCGGCGTCATTCTCGGCATGGGCATGCCTACCACTCCCGCCTACATCATGCAGGCGGCGCTGCTCGTGCCCGCGATCATGAAGCTCGGTGTCGAGCCCATGGCGGCGCACATGTTCGCGTTCTACTTCTCCTGCCTGTCGGCAGTGACGCCGCCCGTGGCGCTAGCCGTGTATGCTGCGGCGTCAATCGGCGGCGCCGGCCTGTGGGCCTCAGGCCTGCAGGCGATGAAGTTCGCTGCCGCCGGCTTCATCGTGCCGTTCTTCTTCGTTTACAACCCGGCGCTGCTGTTCGAGGGGCCATGGCCGGAAATTCTTCGCGCGGTGGTGACCGGCACCATCGGCGTCATTGCCCTCGCAGCCAGTCTTGAAGGCTACTTCCTGCGTGTTGCTACGTGGTTCGAGCGGATGCTCTTCTTTGTTGCCGCAATGCTGCTGATCGACCCCAATGCTATCACCGATGTCATCGGCTTGGGCCTGCTTGGCATCGGCGTGCTGGTGCAAAAGCTACGGACGATACGACCAACGATAGCACCGGAAACCACCACGTGACCCACACCCAGTTGGCCGCGCTGACGCTTATTGCTACTGCGCTGATCATTGGCACGGTAGCCTTCGGCGTTCTGCGGATCTACGCCTAGGCCCGGATCGACCCGGGACGTCACACACCATGCCGCTACAGGCATGAACGCCGGGAACTTGCCGGCACGTTCCGGCGACGGACCCTTGATCAACCAATGCTACTGATCTAAAAGGCCGGTCATCACGGCCCCAGCGGGCCGTGAACGTTTTGAGGGGCACGATGGGCTCCGGTATCTTGGTACCGACAGCTCCCCTCGAATCTCCAACTAGTTGGTAAAGGCGGCATTTTTGCTGACCTCTATCTAACCGCTCGAAAGGAGCGGGACAGCTGATGATCGCAGTTATCCTCATTGGTCTTGCGGCCGGCTGCGCGTCGGCGCTGATGTTCGTCTCGATCGTCTCGGGCGCGCCGATCTCATTGCTGCTCTCTTTGTTGGCGCCGTTACCGCTGATGGTGACGGCACTCAGTTGGGGACCGCTCAGCGCGACCATCGGCGGCATCGCTGCGGCGTCCGCCTTCGGTGCAATTTTCGGTCTGCGCTTCTGCGTCGCTTTCGCGGTTGCGGTGGCGCTGCCAGCCTGGTGGCTTGGCCATCTCGCGTTGCTGGGACGGCAAGCGGCGGCTGTCGGAACCGGCAACAGCACGAATCCTACAGTGGAAAACCTCGAGTGGTATCCGATCGGACGGATCCTGCTTTGGATCGTCGGCTTTGCCATTCTGTCCTCCATCGCGTCGTGGCTGGTCTTCGGCAAGGATGCCGATGCCATCGCCGCGGCCCTGCGAAGCGGGCTGACGAAGGTTCTTTCTGGCCGTGAGGGGTTATCGTCGAGCGACATCGAGCGGTTGGCTGACGCGCTTGTAACGATCTTCCGGGGCTTGTCGACGATGCTCGTCGTGACGACGCTTACGCTCAACCTTTGGCTCGCCGCAAAGATATCAGCGATGTCCGGCCGGCTGCGTCGCCCCTGGCCAGACTTGAAAAGCACCGCGTTGCCGCCGATGACGCTCGTAGCACTCTGCGGAACATTGGCATTCTGTTTCGTGGGCGGAGGATTTTCGATAGCGGCGCAGATCATGACAGCCGCGCTCTTCATGGCTTACGCGCTCGTCGGTCTTGCCGCCGTTCACACGTTAACGCTGGCGCTGAAAAGCCGCGCGGTTTTGCTGAGCTGCACCTACGGGATCCTGGTGCTGTTGCCATGGACGGTCGTTCTGATGATCGCCCTCGGCCTTACGGAAGCAATCTTTGGATTGCGCGAACGTTACTTGCGCCGAAAGCCGCCGCCCTTGCCCGCAGCCTGAAAATCCAACCATTCACCCCAAACTCGAGACTGAACACGAAATAAGGAGAACGAAAATGGAAGTCATCTTGCTGGAACGCGTCGTCAAGCTCGGTCAGATGGGCGAGGTCGTCCGCGTCAAAGACGGGTTTGCCCGCAACTTTCTCCTCAAGCGCGGCAAGGCGTTGCGCGCCACCGCCGAGAATCGCGCCAAGTTCGACGGCATGAAGGCCGAACTCGAGGCCAACAATCTCAAGGCCAAGGGCGAAGCAGCCAAGGTCGCGGAGAAGATCAACGGGCGCAACGTGATCGTGCTGCGCCAGGCCTCGGAATCCGGCCAGTTGTTCGGATCGGTGAGCATTCGCGACATCATCGCCTCCTTCGAGGCCGACGGCGTCACCATCAACCGCAGCCAGGTCCTGCTCGACGCCCCGATTAAGACCATCGGCAAGCACGAGGTCTTGATTGCCGTTCATCCGGAAGTCGAAGCCACCGTCAGCGTCACCGTCGCGCGCAGCGCCGATGAAGCCGAGCGCATCAACCGCGGCGAGGACATCTCGACCCGTCAGGAAGACCAGGACGCCGCCGCCGAGGCACTCGCCGCCGCCGGCGAGTTCTTCGATCCGGAAGCCCAGCACGAGGAAGTCGCGCCGGTGCCGGCTGCAACCGAGAAGTAACGAGCGTATCGCTCTAGAAGACCTCAAGCCCGGCCTCAATCAGGCCAGGCTTGAGATTCTGGCGGCCGCCTTCTCGTCGAGCATTGCGATCGAGGCCAGCGCAGTTGCGGTATGCCTCTCGACGCCATCGGTTACGCAAAACACGTCGGCCGCAACCACGGCGACCTGACGTCCGGGCTTGATCACGCGCGCCCGACAAATCAACCGATCGCCGATCGCCGGCGACAGCAGATTCAATTTATATTCCGCCGTCAGCGCCGATTGCCCGCGCGATGTCGCGGCCGCGATCGTGGTGGCGTTGTCGACCAGGAAAGCCGTAACGCCACCGTGGAACAGGCCATGCTGCTGCAGCAGTTCGGGCCGGCGGTCGACCGCAAGCGTGCACGTGCCACGCGTCAGCTCGGATAGTTCCGCCCCGATGTGGGTCATAAAGCCCTGGCGGCCGACATTATCGCGGATGCGGGTCGCGATCGGCGCGAACTCGGCATTGTCATCCGCACTCATACTGTTTCTCCGGGCCTGTGGATCGTATCGGGCGCAACCACCGCGCGGATGGCACAGGCGATCAGGATTTCGGCCTGCTCTCGCGGATCGGTGCGGTCGCGGCCCGACAGCCATGCGCGGCAAAAAATCTGGGCCGGTCCGATGATCTGGCTGAAGAACACCAACGACGTCATCGGCAGCAATTCGCCGCGCGCGACGAGCGGCGCGCGCCATTGTTCGACGGCTTCCGCAAGGCGCGAATTCTGCGCGCGTTGCGCGCCGCGGATCTGCTCGGTCCATTCACTGCGCGAAATCTCGAAGAGATAGCGCGCCTCGCGCCGGGAATTCACGACCCAGTCCAGATGTGCGCGGATCAGCCGAGCCACGCCTTCCCGCGCGGCGCAAGATTCATCAACCGCCGCTACGACGGCAGCGTGATAACGGGCGAGGATTTCCAGGAACAGCGTGCCGGCCAGCTCCTTCTTCGATCCGAAGAAATGGAAGAAGCTGCCGTTGGACGCTCGCGCGCGAGTTCTGATGGCGGCCACCGTGGCGCCCTCGAAACCATCGCGGTCGAAAACCGCCAACCCCGCCGCCAGCAGATCGTTCCGTGCCGTAGCCACTCTGCGCCGCCTTTCGATCCACTAGATCGCTACTCTAGAGTGATACTCTAGCGACGGTCAAGCGACGGCGCCGGTCGGCATCTGGAAATCTGAGATCCTATCGCGAGATGGGTGGCGCGGGAGGGCCGACGGGCACGGCCGCCGGCGTTGCGGGCGCTGTCACCAACGGAGACGTCGCGGGTGCCGTCGCGTGGGGCTCAGGGACGTTCGCGGCGGGAGCTGACGGCGCAGGCGTCACCGGGTCAGGCCGGGGCGGGGTCGGCTCGCTGTCGGCGCTCTCCTTGGGAGCATTGATCTTGGCGGTCTCGGACCCGCTCTCGCCGGCCGGCTTCGCGGCCTCCGGGGCCGGCTTGTCGGCCTCACCCTTGGCGGAGTCGGCCCTGTCGGCATCAGGCTTGGCCGGATCGGGCCCGCCAGAATCGGTCTTGGTGGGATCAGGCTTGGCACGATCAGGCTCGGCCAGATCAGGCTTGGCAGTTCCGGGGTTCGCAGTTTCGGATTTGGCGGCATCCCGAGACGCATCTTCCTTTGCGGCGTCGCCGCGGGCGGCCTCCTCGGCTTTCGGCGGTTCTTCGGCGGCGGGCCTGCCACGCCTGCCCTGCTTCTGTCTGACACCCGATTTGCTGTCAGTAGTGACCTGCCCATCGGCGGGTTTAGCAGCCTCGGGCGCCGTGTGCGGCCGTGCGAGCCGCTTCGCGTCGCGGCCCGGACGCGCGCCCTCGCCTTGCGGCGGTGCTCCGTCGGCACCCGGCCGGGAAGCCTCCTGGGACGGCTGCCGGCGGCCGAATCGGTCGGGCTGATCCGACCTTCCGTCCTGCTTGCCGTCCTTCTGCCTGGGCTGATCCTTAGCTTGATATCGGGGGTCGGCAGCCCCATTGGCTATCAGGTAGGAGGAAAGCACCGAGGCCATGTCGGAACCGGTGGTATAATGCTGGCGCAGAAAGCCCGGCAACGACGAAACCGGCGTGTTCTTCAACAGGCCGCGCGGGCTCTTGTGGCACGCGCTGCAAGTACCGGAGAATATCTGGGAGGGGCTCTTGCCGGCGTCGAGATTTTGCGCCCGCACCACGCCTGCTGCGAAGCAGCCGATCAGGATCACCGTCGCTAAACTGAGCGCTCGGCTCAACATTCCCTGCATTCTCCAGACGTGGAATCGCGGCCTGCGTCGCACAACGCGGGCCACCTTTTAGCCGATTATGACGCGAATGGAAGCAGGCTTATTGCGCATCTGCGTGATCGCCACATTTGAGAATATCGGCTTTGACTCCAACGCAGTAGCGCTGCGGCATCACCATACTTATGATGTTCCTGGTGTACATGGAACCGTCCTTTCCGAGGTGCATTGGTGTAACGGGCCGGTCGTTCCATTGGTGCTTCGATGGATCGTTTGTTGCGTTATTTCCTGGGTCAGTTCATTCGCCGCGGCACGATGAATTTCACGTCCGCGAGCGGGGCAAAGTTTACCTGCGGGGATCGAACCGGCCGCCCGGTGTCTGTGCGGTTCCTGAGTGAGCGGACGCAACTCCGGATTCTTCTCAATCCCGAACTGGCGCTTGGCGAAGCCTATATGGACGGCTCGTTCGTGGTCGAGGACGGCTCGATCGCCGACGCACTCGAAATCCTGCTCGGCCAGCCCGACATGCTGCCACGCTGGGCCAAGCTGCAATGGTGGCTGCGCTATTTCAGTAGGCACGCGAGACAGTTCAATTGGCGGGGCCGGGCGAAAAACAATGTCGCCCATCACTATGATCTGGACGGTCGGCTCTACTCGCTCTTCCTCGACGCCGACCGGCAATATAGCTGCGCGTATTTCGAAGCGCCGGATATGACGCTCGACGACGCCCAGCTCGCCAAAAAGCGTCACCTTGCTGCCAAGCTTCTCGTTGGGCCCGGCGATCGCGTGCTCGACATCGGCTCAGGCTGGGGTGGCCTTGGTCTCTACCTGGCCGAAATGACGGGCGCCAATGTTACCGGAATCACGCTGTCGTCGGAACAATTGCAGGCCTCGAATGCCCGCGCCGCTGAGAAGAACCTGACGGGGTCGGCAAGATTCCTGCTGAGCGACTACCGCGATAGCGTCGGCCCGTTCGATCGGATCGTGTCCGTCGGGATGTTCGAACATGTCGGCATCGACTTCTATGAAACCTACTTCCGGCGCTGCGCCGAACTTCTCAGCGACAACGGCATCATGGTGCTGCACTCGATCGGCCGCTCCACCGGGCCCGATGTGACAAACCCATGGATCACGAAATACATCTTCCCAGGCGGCTATATCCCCGCCGTGTCAGAGGTCATCCCGGCGATCGAGAAAGCCGGCCTTCTGGTCTGCGACATCGAAATCCTGCGGCTGCATTATGCGGAAACGCTCAAGGCCTGGCGGGAGCGCTTCATGGCGCGGCGAGAAGAGGCGGTACGTCTTTATGACGAGCGTTTTGCGCGGATGTGGGAATTTTATCTGGCGGCGTCGGAAATGGCGTTCCGGAAGCAGAACCTGATGAATTTCCAGATCCAGCTCACCAGGCGTCAGGGAATTGTGCCGATGACGCGCGATTACATCGCCCGGGAAGAAGCAAGGCTGCGCGGGATCGAAATCGGAAAGCAGCCGCGGCTGCAGTTGGCCGGCGAATAGGCCGTCGCAAAGGCAGTGGGTCAGTTTCTCAGGCTATAGGCAGAGGCGTAAAGCGTGTTGGCCAATGGCGGGCGGGCGAGCTGGGCTCGCAACGCGGCGAGCAACTGGGCATCACAGGGTTCGTCACGCCGTTCCGGCCGCGAAACCTCTTCCATGGCGTTGATCAGCATCGACAGCCACAAACGCTGGGCACGTGCCGATCGCCATTCCTGGAGTCGCTGACCCATCGCCTGTTCCTTTTGGTCGGTGCAACTGGCAACTCGAAAATCGCCGGCCCGTTCCCGATTTCCTAACCAATCCATCCTGCAGCAAAGAAAATCACACCCGATGTGATCTACTTCACAGAGTCCATCGGCGGTCCGTCGTACATCTCCGCTCATGAGCCGGCATACCTACCCAGCCCCGTTCGATTCCGACATCAGGATCGACTATGCCTTGATCGCCATCGGCGTGGCTGCCGCCCTGTTCGCGTTCGTCTATCTGATCCTGGTTTGATCAACGCTTAAGATAAGGGCTCGAAACGCCTCCTGCCTTCGCATATGTCGGCCCAAGTCGCGCCAAGGTTCAGACTCCCCTAAGATCTTGCCTGGCATTTTCACAAAAGCGCTCCCGGACGGGCGCCGCTTCTGGTCCAACTCCGTCAAGGGCCTGCTCAGGATTCACACGGGGCATTGTGTGAATCGGGCATAAGGCCTACTCGGACTTTCGGATCGCCTGCACGTGGCGCTTTATCGCTGCCCAACTTCCGCAAGCGACCTGACAAAAACCAAAAACCTAAAGATCATTACAAACTATGGCTCTGACTGATTCGAACGTTCTCAAGCTCGCTCCCGACGCGGGAACTCCGGTCTATCGGAGCGCGCCGCACAACATCGAGGCTGAACAGAGCCTGCTGGGCGCCATCCTGGTCAATAACGACGCGTTCTACCGCGTTTCGGACTTCCTGGAACCGAAGCACTTCTTCGAGCCGATCCATCAGACCATTTTCGAGACCGCCGGCAGCCTGATCCGGATGGGCAAGGTCGCAACGCCCGTGACGTTGAAGACCTTCCTGCCGGCCGATACCGATATCGGCGGCATGACGGTTGGTCAGTACCTCGCGCGTCTCGCGGCCGAGGCCACCACGATCATCAACGCGCAGGACTATGGCCGCACGGTCTACGACATGTCGCTGCGCCGCGACCTGATCCGGATCGGTGAGGACATGGTCAATGTCGCCTTCGATGCGCCGGTGGATTTTGCCCCGCGCGCGCAGATCGAGGACGCCGAGCGCCAGCTCTATGAACTCGCCGAATCCGGCCGTTATGACGGCGGCTTCCAGCGCTTTTCGCAGGCGCTAACGACCGCCGTCGACATGGCGGCCAAAGCCTTCCAGCGTGACGGAAGTCTGTCGGGCATCGCCACGGGCTTGCGCGACCTCGACAGCAAGATGGGCGGGCTGCAGGCGTCCGACTTGATCATCGTCGCCGGCCGCCCCGGCATGGGCAAGACGTCGCTCGCCACCAACATTGCCTACAACATCGCCAAGGCGTATCGCGCCGAGGTTCAGGCCGATGGCAAGATGAAGACCGTCAATGGCGGCATCGTCGGCTTCTTCTCCTGCGAAATGTCCGGCGAACAGCTCGCCACCCGTATCCTGGCCGAACAGACCAGCATCGCTTCCAGCATGATCCGACGCGGCGGCATTACCGAGGCCGACTTCGAGAAGATCCGCGATTATTCGATCGAACTGCAGTCGCTGCCGCTCTATGTCGACGAGACCGGCGGTCTGTCGATCTCGCAGCTCACGGCGCGTGCGCGCCGGCTGAAGCGGCAGAGGGGCCTCGACCTGATCGTCATCGATTACATCCAGTTGCTGCAGGGCTCGGGCAAGCGCTCGGACAATCGCGTGCAGGAAGTGACTGAAATCACCACGGGCCTCAAGGCACTTGCCAAGGAACTCAACGTTCCGATCATCGCATTGTCGCAGCTCTCGCGTCAGGTGGAAAACCGCGACGACAAGCGCCCGCAACTGGCCGACTTGCGTGAATCCGGTTCGATCGAGCAGGACGCCGACGTGGTGATCTTCGTGTACCGCGAGGAGTATTACCTCGCTAACAAGGAGCCGCGGATCGGCACCCCCGAATACGAAAAATGGCAGCTCGATATGTCACTGGTGCACGGCAAGGCCGAAATCATCATCGGCAAACAGCGCCACGGCCCCACCGGAACGGTGGAAGTGCAGTTCGAGGGCCAGTTCACCCGGTTCAGCGATCTGGCGCAGGACGGCAGCCTGCCGGATCGTGGCTATTGAGCGCCGGGCGCAGTTGAACCGCCGCGTTTGGCCGCGTAAAACTGCGGCATGAACATTGCCCCCGATCCCAAATCCATTCCGCAAGGCACCCTGCTCTCGCCCGAGGCGAACCAGGCGGCCGCGCTTGCGACCGCAACCGGCGTGCTGACGGTCGATCTCGACGCCATCGTCGCCAACTGGCGCAAGCTCGAGAAGACGGCCGTGCCGGCCGAATGCGCAGCCGTGGTCAAGGCGAACGCCTATGGCTGCGGCGCCGAGCAGGTCGCGCGCGCCCTCGCGGGCGCCGGCTGCAAGACGTTCTTCGTCGCGACCCTCGATGAGGCCCGCGTGGTTCGCGCCGCGGCGCCTGCGGCCGCCATCTACGTGCTCGGCGGCTTCTTCCAGAACACCGGCGACGCCTACGCCAAGTTTGACTGCAAGCCCGTCATCGGCGACCTCAACGAACTCGCCGAATGGGACGTGTTCTGCCGCCGTTCCGGCTGGTCCGGCGGCGCTGCCATTCACATCGACACCGGCATGAACCGGCTTGGCCTCACCGTCACCGAGGCGCAGGGCATCATCCCACGCATCAACGCTGGAGATCACGGCATCACGCTCGTGATGAGCCATCTCGCCTCCGCGGAAATGCTCAACAATCCCGCCAACGCCAGGCAGCTCGCGGGCTTCCGCGAGATCGCAAGCCTGTTCTCAGGCGTCCCGGCCTCGCTGGCAAATTCGTCCGGCATCTTCCTGGGCGCTCAATTCCAGTTCGACCTGGTGCGGCCGGGCTGCGCTCTCTATGGCATCAATCCGACGCCCGAAGCCGACAACCCGATGCAGCCGGTCGTCGAGCTGAAGGCACGCATCGTGCAGATCCGCAACGTCGAGCGCGGCGATACCGTCGGCTATGGTGGCACCTGGACGGCGCGGCGTCCGACCAGAATAGCGGTCGTTTCCGCGGGCTATGCCGACGGGTATTTCCGCGCGGCCAGCGCCAATGACGGCACCCGAGGCGCCGAGGTGATAGTCGCCGGCAAGCGCTGCCCGATCGCAGGACGGATTTCGATGGACCTGACGGCGGTCGACGTCACCGATCTCGACAAGAATGCGGTGCGGCGCGGCCATTGGGCGACGCTGATCGGCGAAGGCATCACGGCCGACGAACTCGCCCATCATTTCGGCACCATCGGCTACGAAGTGCTGACCAGCCTCGGCAAGCGCTATGCGCGGGTTTACAAGGGCGGCAATGCCACTGCAGAATCCCCTGCTCCGCCGTCAGCGGAGCCGACTGCTCCTTCCAGCTAGTTCTTGCTTTTAAGTGTTGCTTCGCGGCGTTTCTTGTCGCGGTTCTCCCCGGCCATTTGCAAGCGCTACCGATCGGACCGTCCAAAACGCAGCGTTCGGCGGACGGCACTCAGCCGCCGAACGACTTCACGAAGTCAGGCTTGAAGGCCTCCGAGTTGCGAGGACGCGACAATCAAAGCAACAGCTGCAAACCCGATGCTGGCATGTTGCCCTGTCCTACTGTTTCTTCCGGCTAGCCAACACTTGCTTGCAGGCGTCGCTGAGCTGGTGATGCTGCTTGTTCAGACATGCGACGACACGGCCGCCGCCGGGCAGCGTACCGGCGCAATATTTGTCATAGTCCGTCTTGCAGGCGCCGCGCTGCTCGACAGCTTGAGCAACTGCGGACCCGGAGCATCCAATGGCGAGCACGAGAATGGCAAAGCGTAGTTTCGACATGGAATCTCCAAGCGTCAGGCGAAGCACAGTGATGCCCAGCTAGCTCTACATGAAGATCGCGACCTTCAACATTAATAATATCAACCGCCGTCTGCCGAACCTGTTGCGCTGGCTGCGCGCGGCGAAGCCCGACGTCGTTGCCTTGCAGGAATTGAAATCGACCGACGCCGAGTTCCCGATTCGGACAATCGAGAAAGCCGGCTACGGCGCGGTTTGGCGCGGACAAAAAACTTGGAACGGCGTCGCCATCCTGGCGCGGAATGCCGAGCCGGTATTGACCCGGACCGCGCTCCCCGGCAATGGGGATGTCGAGGCCCGCTATATCGAAGCCGCAATTAAAGGCATCCTCGTCACCAGCATCTATCTGCCGAACGGCAATCCGCAGCCGGGGCCAAAATTCGATTACAAGCTCGACTGGTTCAAACGACTGCGGTCCCACGCCGGCAAGCTGCTCAAGCAGGATATCCCCGTGGTGCTGGCCGGCGATTACAATGTCGCGCCGACTGAGTTCGACATTTACCCGACAAAGTCCTGGGACAAGGACGCGCTGATCCAGCCGAAGAGCCGCGCCGCGTTCAAGGCGCTGGTCGATCAAGGCTGGACCGATGCGATCCGGACGCTGCATCCGTCTAAACCGATGTTCACGTTCTGGGACTACAAGCGCAACCGCTGGCCACGCGATGCCGGATTGCGGCTCGATCATCTGCTGCTGAGCCCGTCAATAGCGCCGCGCCTGACTGAGGCCGGCGTGGACCGGAAAGTCCGTGGAGAAGAAGGCGCCAGCGACCACGCGCCGGCATGGATCGTCCTGAGTTAGCGCGGCCGCAGTTCTCCTACCCGCCGAACTTCCTGCGCAACATGATGCCGAGAATGTTGGAATAGTCGTCGGTCCATAGCGCGCTTGTCTGGTCAGGGGGTAACGGCGTCCAGCTACCCGCAATACGTCCGGTATCGCCCGCGTCGCGCGCCATCACGACGACGCGGGCATTGGCCGCGAACGTCGTTATGAAATCGCCGGCGCGGTCATCCTCGCGGAGAAAGGTAACCAACCCCTGCGACCAGGCGACATTGGCCACCACGGGCGCGAGATCGAGGTGGCGGTTGGAAATATGCGCAATGATCACGCCGCGGTCGGAAAGCTTCGAGAGATAACCCGCGAGCGCCTCGCGCGTCAGCAGATGCACCGGAATACTGTCAGACGAGAAGGCGTCCAGAACGATCAAGTCATAGCGATCGGGTGACGCTTCCAGCGTCAGGCGCGCGTCTCCGGCAACGACGGGTGCGTCCGGCGCGCAATTCGACAGGAAAGTGAAGAGATTTGGATCCCGAGCCATGCGGATTACTTCCGGATCGATCTCGAAAAACGCCCAGCGCTCTCCGGCCTTGCGGTGGCAGGCCAGCGATCCCGTGCCGAGCCCGACGATGGCGACGTGCTCGAAGCCGCCATGGGCGGCGCGAGCGGCTCGGATCGCTTCGGCCAACGCACCTTCCGGATAATAATAAGTCAATGGCGTCGGCACCCCGTCGACTGCCGTGCCGTCCTCGTTGCGCAAGCGTTGAGCGCCATGGATTGTGGTGCCGTGATAGAGGGCGCGCGCCTTGCCGTCGGCGATTTCGGCCACCCTGTGAACACCGAAGAAACTGCGCGCCGTCTCGATCGGCGCAATTCCCGGCCGCCAAAACGCGGTAATGGCAAAACTCAGGACGACAAGTCCGAAGAGGCGCATCGGCTGCTGCCGTTGAAACAGCATCGCTGCCGCCATTAGCGCGAGCAGAACTTGAAATGGCAATTCCAGGGTCGCGGGCAGCTGTACGGCGGTGACGCACGAGACGGCCGCCAGGACCGCGCTCAGCAGCAACCACGGCCAAAGTTCAGCCACCGCCTTGCTGAAACCGCTCGTGAAGACGCCGGGCATGCACAACAGCGTCAGCGCAATCAGGATCGGGTACTCATAGTTGCCGTTGAATATCTGGGGCGCCAACAAGCCCGCAAACACTCCACCGATGACCCCGCCGAACGAGGTGCAAAGGTAAAATTCCGTCAGCCGCTGCGGAGCCGGACGCCGCGCGTAGAGTTCGCCGTGGCACATCAGCGTCAGCAGTGCGAACGCGACGAGATTGAGGATGATCATCGTCACCCAGAACACCTTATCGCCGCCGATCAGGCTCACCGCAAGCGGCGCCACTGCGAACGGAACAAGCCAGACGACATTGGCATGCGCGATCCACGGCCTTTCGCGGAATACGGCCACGAAAGTGAGCAGGTAGATCGCCAGCGGGACCACCCACAGGAACGGCGCAGCGGCAATGTCGGTCGTCAGATATGCGGTGACGGCGATGACGAGGCCGGAAGGCACCGCGGCCAGAGCGGCCCAACGCATTCGTTCGCCAGCGCTCGCGCTACCTTCATCAAGCGGGCCGGCCTGCGCGTCGATCGCCGCCGCACGCGAAGTAAACAAGCCGGCGATAACCAGGAGCACGGCAAACACGGCAAATCCGACGGACCAAGCCGTGGTCTGCGTCTTCAGCGTCAGGATCGGCTCGATAATAGCGGGATAGGCGAACAGCGCGGCAAACGAGCCGAGGTTGGAAGCTGCGTAAAGAACGTAGGGGTTGCTCGCCCGCCTGTGCCCGCTTGCGGCAAACCAGCTTTGCAGCAGTGGCGCACTGGCCGACAGCGTAAAGAACGGAAGCCCGATCGAGACCGCAAACAATCCGAACAGCCACAGCGCCGTTCCATCCGATGGCGGAGCTATCCATCCTGGCGCGACGGCGATCGGCAGGGTCATCGCCGTTATCCCGACCAGCAGCAGATGGACCATCGCCGCCCGGCCGGGCCGCAGCAGACGGTTCAGGAAATGGGCGTAGGCATATCCCGCCAGCAGCACGGTTTGAAAGAACACCATCGCAACCGACCACACGGCCGGCGCGCCGCCGAGCTTCGGCAGCACCATCTTTGCAAACATCGGCTGGATCGAGAAGAGAAGCAGCGCCGAGACGAACAGCGTCAGCCCGTAGAGCAACGGCATCAGCCGGACGCTGGCAGCCTGCGGATCGACTGCAGGCGATACCCGGTCCGAAGCTTGGAAGAGCGACATCGATATCTCCGGCACCGGCAATTGCCAGCACGGTATCGAGCCGCCCCTAAACAAGGCTTAAAAGATGGCCGGGAATGGCGGACGCAATGGTAAACGTCGCCTTGATCCGGGCAGGACGAGCCCGCTCATCCCTTTCGCGTGTGACCCCACGCCGCGTCCCAGTCTTCGCCCGCAGCATCGATGACGCGGCCATCGGCCTCGAAGAACTTGTTCGGCACCTGGAAGATTGCGAGCATCAGCCCGCCCTGTGGACACCACGCGACGTGGCGGCTGCCCTCTTCGCGCCAGATGAATTCGCCGGCCTTGCATTCGATGCCCTTCGCCGGACCTTCCTTGTCGACCAGAGAGCCTTCGAGCACGTAGGTCTGCTCGATGTTGACGTGCTCGTGGTCAGGCAACACCGCGCCGGGCGCGAACCGCATCAGCGCGGTCATCAGGCCGGTTTTGCGATCGAACAGCAGGGTCTTGGCCTCGCAGCCGGGAAAGCGGGTCTTCTGCCACTCCATACTGTCGGGTCGAACCAGATGGGAATGCGTGTCTGCAGTCTGCGCATTTGCCGGCGTCGCAGCGTCCATGGCGATCCTCCGTTCTGCTTGTTTTGCCGCGATCCTAGCAGCTTTGCCTCTCGCCGTCAGCCGGCAGGTGTGCGCTGCGGCGTCCTTGCCCGCACCTGCGGCCGACTGTAGGATCGACCAGCCAGCCAAACGCGCAATGTACGGATGAAGAATGGCGGCTCTGCAACAGGCAAGATTCTGCAAGGGGTGCTGGGAGCAGATGCATGTTCCGGTGCCGCTTCGCGGCGTGATCTCCGCGCCATTTCGCGCGTTCGGCATTCGTCCGAGCCGGATGAATCCCAATACGTGCACCATCTGCGAACTGATGTTCACGAAGGTGATGCGGGCCCGCAAGATCACCATCGACGCAACCATCATGTTTGCCGATCTGCGCGGCTACACCAGCCTGTCGCAATCGCAGTCAGCCGATGCCGTCTCAGGACTGCTCGACGCATTCTATGATGAATGCGCCGGCGCGATCTGGGAGCACGACGGGCTCCTCAACAAGACGATCGGCGACGCTGTCATGGCGGTGTTCAACTTTCCCCTGCATCGGGAGGAGCATGCCAGAAACGCCGTGCTGGCGGCGCGGCAAATTCAGACGAACTGGCGCAAGCGGCGTCAAACGCTTGTCGAAGCGCATGGCCTCACCGCGGACAAGCTGGGGATCGGCATCGGCATCCATTCCGGCGAACTAAGTTTTGGCGAGTTCGGCCGATCTCACCGGGACCTGACGGCGATCGGCACCGTCGTCAACACCGCCTCCCGGGCCCAGTCGGTTGCAGAAGCCGACCAGATCCTGGTGACAAAGGCGGTGTTTGACCGCGCCCAACCGGATTTGAAAGACAGCCCGTCGAAGGCATTTCAGCTCAAGGGATTCGACGTCCCGATCGAGCTCTACGCCGCCTAGCGTGAGCTGGCGGTTCTCCTGGTCACCGCGATAGCAGCTTCCCTCGATTGGCACGATCGACTCCTTTCCGAGTAATATCTAGACCTCGCTACCCGAGCCTGCTGCCACCATGATGTCGGCATCAGGGAATCGCGAAAGACTGCAGCTTGGGCTTCCTCTTCGTCCTCACAGTCGGCCTTGTCGCCGGCATCATCTCGGGCATCGTCGGCACCGGCTCGTCAATCATGCTGATGCCCGTGCTGGTCTATCAATATGGGCCGAAGGAAGCCGTTCCGATCATGGCGGTCGCCGCCGTCATGGCGAACCTGTCGCGCATCCTCGCCTGGTGGCGCGAGGTCGACTGGCGCGCCTGCCTCGCCTATTCGGCCACGGGGATTCCCGCCGCCGCGCTTGGCGCGCGGACGTTGCTGGCGCTGCCCTCGCACGCCGTCGACATCGCGATCGGCCTGTTTCTCATCGCGATGGTACCGGTTCGGCACTGGCTGGCCGGCCATCAGCTCAAAGCGCAGCTCTGGCATCTGGCGGTCGGTGGCGCCGTTATCGGCTATCTCACGGGCATCGTGGTTTCGACCGGGCCGCTCAGCGTGCCACTATTTCTGTTTTACGGTCTAACTAAGGGAGCCTTCCTCGCCACCGAGGCCGCAAGCTCGCTCGGGCTTTACCTGAGCAAGTCGGTCACGTTCGAACGCTTCGGCGCGCTGACGGCGGATATCGCTCTGAAGGGCCTGATTGCGGGCTCTTCCCTCATGTTCGGTGCCTTCATCGCCAAGCGCTTCGTGCTGCGTCTTCAGCCCGACGTCTTTCGGCTGTTGATGGATGGCATCATGCTGGCCGCCGGTCTCACCCTGCTATGGACGGCATTTTCGTAAGTATTCGGCGCACCGCCTGAACCATTCCCCATCAATGGCCGACCAAGTGACGCGTGTCACATCCAGTCCGCAGGTGACCACAGATCAATGCCGGACATGGATTCGCATCACCCACGTCTGGAGAGACTTAAAATGCCCAGGGGAATCATCGGCGCCATCGTCGCCATCATTGTCGTCGCCATCATCGCTGCGGGAAGCTGGTACACCGTCGACCAGACCGAGCGCGGCGTGAAGCTGCGCTATGGCGCGGTCATCGGCACCGCGCAGCCAGGCCTTGGCTTCAAGGTCCCGCTGATCGACAGCGTCGAAAAGGTCAGCGTCAAGACCTTCACCTATACCTGGGACAAGATGAATTCGTATTCCTACGACCAGCAGCCGGCCGACCTCAAGATCAGCGTCACCTTGCGAGCCTCACCGGACAAGGTTGCCGATCTCTATGCCAAGTTTGGTGGGCTGGACACCGCGGTCAAACAAGTGGTCAGCCCGGCCGTCAACCAGCAGGTCAAAATCGTGTTCGGCCGCTACACGGCCGTGAAAGCGATCCAGGAGCGCGGGCCGCTGAACTCCGCGATCAAGGACGCCATCACCGCTTCGCTGAAGGACGATCCGATGATCACGATCGAAAGCGTCCAGCTCGAAAACATCGAATTCAGCGCGAACTATCTGCACTCGATCGAACAGCGCATGCTGGCCGAGGTCGAGGTGCAGAAGCTGCAGCAGAATGCCGAGCGCGAAAAGGTGCAGGCTCAGATCACCGTCACCCAGGCCACCGCCAAGGCCAACGCCGTCCGCGCCGAGGCGCAGGCTGCGGCCGACGCGCTGCGGCTGAACGGCGAAGCACGGGCGACCAACATCAAGCTGACCGGCGAAGCGGAAGCCGCCGCCATCGAGGCGCGCGCCAAGGCGCTCGGCACCAACCCGAACCTCGTCACACTGGTGCAGGCCGAACGCTGGAACGGCGTGCTGCCGACCACGATGGTGCCGGGCTCATCGGTGCCGTTCGTATCGGTGAAATAGAGCCGAATCGCGTGGCGGGCGCATTCCTGGTTGGACGTCGAAGCGGCGCACTTCACTTTTTCAAATGGCTAGGACGCACGCGCTCCGGTGGTATCATGCTGGCGTGAACGGCGCCGGGAGCCGTGGCATGATGCATCATCCGATACATTTAGTTTGGGGACGAGTGTCTTGAGCGGATTGGTGGAAACGGCCGATATCACAAATCTCCGAAGCGAAGCCGCTGGGCGAACCGACGCCCAGCAAGACACCCAGAAATTCGCCGAAGCGGCCATTGCGGAGAGCAAGCGCCAAGGGCTGCTGCTCGCTGTCCGGGCCCGCTGGGTCGCGCTGGCAGTGATCGCCACTACCTTGCCGATCATCAACCCGAACTGGGACGTGATTTACTACGTCGTGATGCTCGGCCTTTTTGCCGTGATCGGCTGGGCCCAGCTCAAGGTCGGCAAAGTGGGCCGTTCGCGGCCGGAGCTTTTCCTGATCTTTTGCGATCTTGCATTACTTACTTTCCTCACCGTCGTGCCCAATCCGTTCAGTGCCGAGAACTGGCCGGTCGGCATGCAATTCCGGTTCGAGACTTTCATCTATTTCTTTGTCTTCCTGGCAACCGGGACCCTTGCCTATTCGTGGCGAACGGTATTCGCGATGGGATTCTGGACCTCGGCCGTATGGGCGATCGGCGTCGGCTGGGCCTATCTGCAGCCCGAAACCCATGCGGAGCTCTCGGAACGCGTGCGGGCCGCCGTCGGCTCCGACGTCAGAATGTTCGACATCATCAACCCCGCAGCGATCGGCATTCCCGTGCGATTCCAGGAAATCACGGTATTCCTGATCGTCGCCATGACGTTGGCGCTGGCGGTACGCCGCTCCAACGCCCTGCTGATCAGCCACGCCGGGATCGAACGCGAGCGCGCCAACCTGGCACGTTATTTTTCACCCAATGTCGTCGATGAATTGTCGGGCAATGACGAGCCGCTGACACGGGTTCGCACCCAAGACGTCGCGGTGTTGTTTGCCGATATCGTGGGATTCACCGCCTACGCCGATGGACGAGACCCGAAAGAGGTCATCGACACGCTGCGGCAATTTCATGAGCGAATGGAAAGGCAAGTGTTCCAGCACGGCGGAACGCTCGACAAATACCTCGGCGATGGCCTGATGGCGACGTTCGGCACGCCGTTCGCCGGCGATTCCGACGCGCTGAGCGCCTTGCGTTGCGCGAGGGGTATGATCACCTCGATCGCCGAATTGAACAGAGAACGGCACGATCGCAACGAGCCGCCGATCCAGGTCAGCGTTGGATTGCACTATGGCCAGGTCGTGCTGGGGGATATCGGCCTCAACCGGCTCGAATTCGCCGTGATCGGCACCACCGTGAATGCGGCGAGCCGGCTTGAGTCGCTTACCCGCGAATTCGGATGCGCCATCGTCGTCAGCGACGTACTGGTGCGGCAGGCCCGGGCCGAATCGAACTCGAGCGCCGACTTCGCGTTGCTTGTCGAGCAGCCGGCACAGATCATTCGTGGTCTCGAGCAACCGGTTGGCATCTGGACGTGTGCGAATGTCGCTCCATGACGCCCAGAATCGCGCGATGGATGCCTTGGCACTCATCGCGCCCCTCAGCTTCTTTTCATGCTATGAGTCGCCGCCCGTTCCACCGAGACTGCTATTTCCCCTCCATGGCCAAACCCACCCTCTCCTTCGTCTGCCAGAATTGCGGCGCGGCGTATAATCGCTGGCAGGGCAAGTGCGAGTCCTGCGGTGAGTGGAACACACTGGCCGAGGAGGACACGACCGGAAGCGTGCCGGTGTCGGTGCGCTCCCGGCGCAAGGGCCGGACGTTTGCGCTGGAATCGCTGACCGGAAAAAGCAATGACGCCCCGCGCCTGTCCTCCGGGATGGCCGAGCTTGATCGCGTCACCGGCGGCGGCTTTGTCCGTGGCTCGGTGCTTCTGGTCGGCGGCGATCCCGGCATCGGCAAATCGACGCTGCTCACGCAGGCCACCAGCATGCTGGCGCGCGCAGGCCACCGCGCGGTCTATATTTCGGGCGAAGAGGCGGTGGCGCAGGTGCGGCTGCGCGCCGAGCGGCTCGGATTGGCGGATGCGCCGGTGCAACTCGCCGCCGAAACCTCCGTCGAGGACATCGTCTCGACTCTGTCCGACGGCGCGGTGCCGCGGCTGATCGTGATCGATTCGATCCAGACCATGTGGACCGACACGGTGGAGTCGGCGCCGGGAACGGTGACGCAGGTCCGCGCCTCGGCACAGGCGCTCATCCGTTTCGCCAAGAAAACCGGCGCTGCGATCATTCTGGTCGGCCACGTCACCAAGGATGGTCAGATCGCGGGCCCCCGCGTGGTCGAGCACATGGTCGACGCCGTGCTGTCGTTCGAGGGCGAAGGCTCGCAGCATTTCCGCATTTTGCGCGCGATGAAGAATCGTTTTGGTCCGACCGATGAAATCGGCGTGTTCGAGATGACGGGCCTCGGCCTTCGCGAAGTCTCCAACCCCTCGGAATTGTTCCTCTCTGAACGCGATCTGGGCAGCCCGGGAACGGCAGTTTTTGCCGGCATCGAAGGCACCCGGCCGGTGCTGGTGGAATTGCAGGCGTTGGTGGCGCCGACCACGCTCGGCACTCCCCGGCGGGCCGTCGTGGGTTGGGATCCGAGCCGGCTGTCGATGGTGCTGGCGGTGCTGGAAGCCCATTGCGGGGTTAAATTGTCCGGCTACGACGTCTATCTGAACGTGGCGGGGGGCTTGCGGATCCAGGAGCCCGCGGCCGACCTCGCGGCAGCAGCCGCACTGGTATCCTCGTTGGTAAACGCGCCGTTACCGACGGATGCGGTCTATTTCGGCGAGATTTCGCTCTCCGGCGCAGTCCGGCCGGTGGCGCAGACCTCCGCCCGATTGAAGGAGGCCGCGAAACTGGGTTTTGGCCGCGCCGTTCTGCCCGAATCGGCGCGCGGAGAGGTCGGCGGCGATAGCGGGCTTGCGCTGAACAGCATCGGCGGACTAACCAGCCTGGTGGCTGAAATCGCGGCGCGCGGCAGCCCAAAAAACACCGGGGGCGGCAACCGGGACGCCAGTCGCGAGGGTGCGGCAGAGAAAAATGCCACACCGGCGCGATTCCGTCGTGAAAACAGCTAAAGCGGCGTGACGCGCCCGCCCCTCGCCGCTATACAACGCGCGCGAAAGGCGGGCGGGATGCACGATTTCCGGCCTTGCGGGATGCGCCGTCTGCCCCTCAGTTGGGGTGAACGCCGAGCCGCCGATTCGCTGCCTAAGGACTTACGAGCGGACCTGACCAGCCGATGCCGATAACGATACTCGATCTCGTCCTGCTCGGAGTGATGCTGATTTCGGGGCTGCTCGCCATGGTGCGCGGCTTCATGCGCGAAATCCTGTCGATCGCGGCCTGGGGCGCGGCGGCGCTGGTGACGCTGTATGCCTTCTCGAAGTTGATGCCATCTGCCAGGGACTATTTCGGCAGCGAGACGATCGCGGCCGTGGTGGTCGTTGCCGGCACCTTCATCGGCACCCTGATCGTGGTCTCCGTCATCACGGTGCGGATTTCGGACATGATCCTGGATTCTCGGATCGGCGCGCTTGATCGCACGCTTGGATTCTTGTTTGGGTTGGGTCGCGGCCTTTTGATCGTGGTGGTCGCCTTTCTGTTCTTTAGTTGGCTGGTCCCGGACAAGCAGCGGCCGGACTGGATCACCGGTGCAAAATCCCGGGTGGTGCTGCAGGGAACCGGGGATTGGTTAATGTCGCTCTTGCCTGACGACCCCGAGAACACCATCTTAAAGAGATTCAAGAAGAATAAACCGGAAGACGATCAAACTGACGCCGACCAGGCAGCGCCTGCATCCGGCGATGGCTACAGTAAACCTGCCCGCGACAGCCTTAAAAAGCTGATCGAGAAACCCGCGGGCCGCTAATTTCTGGCCAAAATAGAGAGGCGATGGACGCGATGCAAAACCCTTCCGATCCCGCCGGCCAACTCGATCTAAATCTTGGCATCGAGTTGCAGGACGATCTCGAAGGCGACACGCTACGCGAGGAATGCGGCGTGTTCGGCATTTTCGACCACCCGGAGGCCGCCGCCATCACGGCGCTCGGACTACACGCCCTCCAGCATCGCGGCCAGGAAGCCGCAGGCATCGTCTCCTTCGACGGCAGCCGCTTCCACTCTGAACGCCGCCTTGGCCTGGTCGGCGATACCTTCTCCCGCCGCGAGGTGATCGAGCGCCTGCCCGGCAGCATGGCGGTCGGTCATGTCCGCTATTCCACCACCGGCGCGACCATCCTGCGCAACGTGCAGCCGCTATTCGCCGAGCTCAATGCCGGTGGTTTCGCGGTCGGCCATAACGGCAACCTCACCAATGGCCTGACGCTGCGCCGCGAGTTGGTGAAGGGCGGCGCCATGATGCAGTCGACCACCGATACCGAGGTCATCCTGCATCTGGTTGCGCAGTCCAAGCGCAACCGTTTCATCGACCGTTTCATCGAGGCGCTGCGCGCGATCGAGGGCGCCTATTCGCTGGTGGCCCTGACAAACAAGAAGCTGATCGGCGCGCGCGATCCGCTCGGCATCCGACCGCTGGTGCTCGGCGATCTCGACGGTCGTCCGATCCTGACCTCGGAAACCTGTGCGCTCGACATGATCGGCGCCAAATATGTCCGCGACATCGAGCCCGGCGAAATCATCGTATTCGACGAGAAGGGCGCCAACAGCCACAAGCCGTTCCCGCCAAAGCCGCCGCGGCCCTGCATCTTCGAATACATCTACTTCTCACGGCCGGATTCGATCGTCGGCGGCCGTTCGGTCTATGAGGTCAGAAAGGCCTTCGGCGCGCAGCTTGCCCGCGAAAGCCATGTCGAGGTCGACGTCGTGGTGCCGGTGCCGGACTCCGGCGTACCGGCGGCGGTCGGCTACAGCCAGTATTCCGGCGTGCCGTTCGAGCTCGGCATCATCCGCAACCACTATGTTGGCCGTACCTTCATCCAGCCGACCCAGAGCGTGCGCGAGCTCGGCGTGCGCATGAAGCATTCGGCCAACCGCGCCGCGATCGAGGGCAAGCGGATCATCCTGATCGACGATTCACTGGTGCGCGGCACCACGTCGAAGAAGATCGTGCGGATGATGCGCGACGCCGGTGCGCGCGAGGTGCATTTCCGGCTCGCTTCGCCGCCGATCCTCTATCCCGACTATTACGGCATCGACCTGCCGGACCGCGGCGGGCTTCTCGCGGCCACCCATACGCTGGAAGAGATGCGCGACATCATCGGCGCGGATTCGCTGGCGTTCCTGTCTATCGACGGCCTGTACCGCGCGATGGGAGAATCGGGACGCGACCCCGCCAATCCGAAATTCTCGGACCATTGCTTCACCGGTGCCTATCCAACCCACCTCACCGACCAGACCCAGGTCGAGCCGCAGCCCCGGCAATTGTCGCTGCTGGCGGAAGCGAGCTGAGGCGCGGCCAATAACCCATTTTTCCATCATGGCCGGGCTTGTCCCGGCCATCCACGTCTGTAAAACCCGCCGCAAAGACGTGGATGCCCGGGACGTCTGGCGCGAAGACGCGCTTCGCGCTTTTGTCCGGGCATGACGAAAGTGGCACGACATGACCAAACCCCTCGCCTCCCGCATTGCGCTCGTCACGGGCGCCTCCCGCGGCATCGGCTATGCCACGGCGCGCGCGCTCGCCCGCGCCGGCGCGCATATTGTCGCTGTTGCACGCACGCAAGGCGGCCTTGAGGAACTCGACGACGAGATCCGCAAGGATGGCGGCAGCGCCACGCTGGTGCCGCTCAACGTCACCGATTTCGACGGCATCGCGCGGCTCGGCGCGGCGCTGCATGAGCGTCATGGCAAGCTCGACATTCTCGTCGGCAATGCCGGCGTCGCCGGCCCCTCCTCGCCGCTCGGGCATATCGAGCTGAAGCCCTGGAACGACGTGATGGCCGTGAACGTCACCGCGAACTTCCAGCTCATCCGCTGCATGGATCCGCTGCTAAGAGTCTCGGACGCCGGCCGCGCCGTGTTCGTGACCTCCGGCGCCGCCAGCAAGGCGAACGCCTATCTGGGTCCCTACGCGGCCTCGAAGGCGGCGCTGGACACGCTGGTGCGCTCCTGGGCCAACGAGACCGCGAGCACGAAACTCCGCGTCAACCTGTTCAGCCCCGGCCCTATCCGCACCCGCATGCGCGCCAGCGTGTTTCCGGGCGAAGATCCGATGACGCTGGACACGCCCGAGCAAGCGGCAGAATTCATCGTGCCGATGTGCGCGCCGGACTGGAACGAGACCGGCAAGCTCTACGACTACAAGACGCGCACGCTGATGAGTTTTCATCCGCCGGCTTGAGCATCTTACGAACTCTCGCATTGTAAGCGGAGCGACTTGGCCGAAGCTTTAGTGAAGGCGGAAGGCAATCCATTCAGCCGCTTGTTGAGACATGAATTCGCCAACACCGTGCATTGCGTGAAGCTCGCTAACGACGGTTGCCCTATGTCTGCGATCGCATGAACAACCCCATCCAGGTGTTCAGGAAAGATGGAACCTTCGTTAAGGAATGGTTTTACGAAATGAGAAGTTCAAGCTGACGTCGGGGACGCGCGACGTTAGGTGCATTGCGTGCGGTTCCGAGAAGGACTATCGCAAAGGTGCTGGCAGGTTCCGAAAAGAGAGCCGGCGAACAACATTTCGGGAGGAATACCATGACGACTAGAATTGCCCTGCGCTTCGCCGCTTCCGCGGCGCTTGCCGCACTCGCCCTCGCGACGCCAGCACTGGCCCAGGACAAGACCGTCAAGATCGGCGTGTTGAACGACATGTCGAGCCTCTATGCCGACATCGGTGGTCCCAATTCGGTGGCGGCGGTCAAGATGGCGGTCGAGGATTCCGGCCTTACCAAGAAAGGCTGGAAGATCGAGGTGGTGAGCGGCGATCACCAGAACAAGCCCGATATCGGCGTGAATATAGCGCGGCAATGGATCGACGCCGACAAGGTGGACGCGATCGCGGATACGCCGAACTCAGGCGTTGCGCTCGCCGTGAGCAATCTGGTGAAGGAAAAGAACTCGGTGCTGCTCAACTCGGGCGCCGCCACCGCCGACCTCACCGGCAAGGCCTGCAATCCCAACACCATCTCCTTCACCTACGATACTTACATGCTCGCCAACGGCACTGGCAAGGCGCTGACCAAGGCCGGCGGCGATACCTGGTTCTTCCTCACCGCCGACTATGCCTTCGGCCATGCGCTGGAGCGTGACACCGGCAATGTCGTCACCCAGACCGGCGGCAAGGTTTTGGGCGCGGTCAGGCATCCGCTCAACACCTCGGACTTCTCCTCCTTCCTGCTGCAAGCGCAGTCCTCGAAGGCCAAGGTCATCGGCCTAGCCAATGCCGGTGGCGACACTACCAACTCGATCAAGCAGGCCTCCGAATTCGGCATCGTCGCAGGTGGCCAGAGGCTCGCCGCGCTGCTGCTCTTCATCAACGACGTGCATGCGCTCGGCCTGAAGACGGCGCAGGGCCTGACCTTCACGGAATCCTTCTACTGGGATCTCAACGACAACACCCGCGAATGGTCGAAGCGCTTCCAGAAACTGTCGCCGAAGGGCTCGATGCCCTCGATGACCGTCGCCGGCCTCTATGCAGAGATCCTGCATTATCTGAAGGCGATGGAAGCGCTCGGCAGCAATCCGCGTGACGGCGCCAAGGTCGTCGCCAAGATGAAGGAATTGCCGACCGACGATCCGCTGTTCGGCAAGGGCCCGCTGCGCGCCGACGGCCGCCGTCTCATTCCGGCCTATCTGTTCGAGGTGAAAAAGCCGGAAGAGTCGAAGGGACCGTGGGATTACTACAAGCAGATCGCCACGATCTCGGCGGAAGATGCCGCCAAGCCGCTCGAGGCCAGCGAGTGTCCGCTGGTGAAGAAGTGACGGCGTAGCGGATCGCGTAGGGTGGGCAAAGGCGCGCTAGCGCCGTGCCCACCATCTCTCCGGTTTGAGACTAGAAGTGGTGGGCACGCTACCTTTGCCCACCCTACAATTCAGCGCTTGGGCGTCATCGCCAACGTCCGCCACGCGATCACCAGCGCGAGCCCCAGCAACGCTGCCGCTAGCAGGAACGGCGCGCCCGGCATTTTCACCGGCGCCTGATCGCTAATGAAATAAGCAAAGGTCAGCGTGAACAGAAACGGACCCGCCATCTGGGCGATGCTGTTGACGCTGTTGGTCGCTCCCTGCAACTGGCCCTGCTGATCCGGCGCAACGAGCTGCGTCGTCAGGGCCTGGATCGCCGCGCCTGCCACGCCCCACAGCGCCATGACGGGAATGCCAGTCCAGAACAACGGTCCGGTCGGGGCCGCGCCATAGATGAAGAATCCCAGCCCGCCGCAGGCAAGCCCGAGCAGCAGCGCGCGGCGTTCGCCAAGACGCGTGACGATCGGCCCAACGCCCGCACCCTGCACCACCATGGCGCACACGCCCACCAACGCGAGCGTGAGCCCCACTGTTGTCGTGTCCCAGCCATACCGATAGGTGGCGTAGAGCACGAAGGTGGACGGCAGCACCACATGCGCGACCTGGCCAAAGAAATTCGCCAGCGACAATCCCGCGAGAATCCGGTTGGAACGCAGCAAGTGCAGCGCGCCGAGTGGACTGGCGCGCTTCCAGTGGAACGGCGCGCGCCGATCCTGCCGCAACGACTCGGGGAGGATCAGCCAGCCGTATAGCGCGTTCGCAAAGCTCAGGCCTGCCGCGACCCAGAACGGCAGACGCGGATCCATGCCGCCGAGCAGGCCGCCGATGGCGGGGCCGAGAATGAATCCGGCGCCGAAGGCCGCGCCGATCTTGCCGAACACTGCGGCGCGCCGTTCCGGCGGCGTCACATCGGCAATATAGGCAAAGGCCGTGGAGATGCTGGCCGAGGTGATGCCTGAGATCACTCGCCCGATAAACAGCCAGGTTAGCGACGGCGCCAGCGCCATCAACAGGTAATCCAGCGCCAGCCCGAAATTCGATAGCAGTATCACCGGCCGACGGCCGAACCGGTCGGAGAGCGCGCCAAGGATCGGCGAGAACAGGAACTGCATCAGCGCCCAGGCAGCGCCGAACAAACCGAATATCTGCGCGGCCGTCGCGGTGTCGTTGTCGACAAAACTCTCCACGATCTTGGGCAGGATCGGGAGGATCAGGCCGAGCGCGAGCATGTCGAGCAGGATGGTGACGAAGATAAAGGCCGCCGCGCCGCTGCGCACCGGCGGCGTATCGTCGGCAGCAGCGGTGGACGCCTGTTCGCTCATGAGGGCCGCTTGCGCTTGTGCGCGAACGGATTGGCCTTTTCGCGCAGCGTAATGCGGATCGGCGTGCCCGGCAGGTCGAACGCTTCACGCAGGCTGTTGGTGAGGTAGCGCAAATAGGATTGCGGCACGGCATCCGCCCGCGAGCAGAACAGCACGAAGCTCGGCGGACGTCCCTTGGGCTGCGTGATATAGTTCAGCTTCAGCCGGCGGCCCGACACGGCGGGCGGCGGGTTGGCATCGACTGCCTGCTCGAACCAGCGATTGAGCGCGGCCGTGGGCACGCGCTTGTTCCAGACTGCGTAGGCGTCCTGGATTGCGGTCATCAGGCGATCGATGCCCTCGCCCATCAAGCCGGACACGGCGACGATGGGGGCACCTTTCACCTGCGGCAGCCAGTGATCGGCATCGCGGCGCAGCGCCGAAATCAGATGCGGCTTGCGCTCCATCAAATCCCATTTGTTGACCGCGAGCACGATCGCCCGCCCCTCGCGTTCGATCAGATCGGCGATGCGCAAATCCTGTTCCTCGAACCGGTTCTGCGCATCCATCGTCAGCACGACGACTTCGGCAAAGCGCACCGCGCGCAGTGCGTCAGCCACCGACAGCTTCTCTAGCTTCTCCTCGATCCGCGAGCGCCGCCTTAAGCCCGCTGTATCGAACACGCGAAAATCGCGTCCCTGCCAGGTGATCTCCACCGAAATGGAATCGCGCGTGGTGCCCGCCTCGGCGCTGGTCAACAACCTCTCCTCGCCGAGCAGATGATTGATTAGCGTAGATTTGCCGGCGTTGGGGCGGCCGACGATGGCGACGCGGATCGGACGCTGGGCGAGATCCTCGTCGGATATAACATCGTCGTCGTCGAACTCTTCCCGCTCTTCTGCTGGCTCGGGCATCAGTGCGGCGAGCGCGTCGTAGAGATCGCTCATGCCCTCGCCGTGCTCGGCCGAAATCTGCACGGGATCGCCGAGCCCCAACGCGTAGGATTCCATCGCGCCGATTTCGCCGTGCTTGCCCTCGCTCTTGTTGGCGACCAGCACCACCGGCTTATTGGCGCGGCGTGCGAAATCGGCAAAGGCGCGATCGTTCGGCGTCAGGCCCGCGCGGGCGTCGATCACGAACATCAGCGCATCGGCCAGGCTGATCGCGGTTTCGGTCTGCTCCTGCATTCGTGCCGTGAGCGAGCCCTTGGCGCCCTCGTCGAGGCCTGCAGTGTCGATCACGGTGAATTCGAGATCGCCGAGACGCGCGCTGCCCTCGCGGCGGTCGCGCGTGACGCCGGGCTCGTCATCCACCAGCGCGAGCTTCTGCCCGACCAGCCGGTTGAACAGCGTCGACTTGCCGACGTTGGGTCGGCCGATGATGGCGATCGTAAAGGACATAAATGATCCAAACGCCCGTTTCTGAAGGGCGTGTCAATCGAACGAAAACAACAAATTAGCGCGAGAAACTGCCGCTCGGCATCGGAGCCGGGAAAGCCGATCGTTGCGAGGATTGCGCCGGCGCGGCCGATTGATCGGGCGGGGGAGCCGTGGTGCGCTTGCGCACGATCTTGGCCGGCTTGGGGGCTGGCGGCGCGGCGGCCGTGCTGCCCTCTTCCTCGGGCGCGGCGTCAGGGTCCGCAGCGGCGGGTGCGGCGGCCTGCTTGCTCCTGGATTTCGCGCCACGCTTCGATTTCAGTTCTTCCGGCGGAGCCGCAGCGGCAGCCTGGGCGTTCGGGTCTTCAACCTGTTGGTTGGCGCCCCTGTAGAGATCCTTCGGCACGCCCTGCTCAAGGCCCGGCACACCTTCGGGGAACACCGGCTTGCGCTCACCGGGCAATTTCTTCTTGGTGTCGAGGAAATCGAGCATGTCGGTGGGATCGAAATTACCCAAGCCGCCACCGCCGCAGCCTGCCAGTGCGCCGGAAAGCGCGACGAGAATGGCGGCTGCGATCAAACGTTGCGGGCGGCGCATGGTCGGTTTCCCACTCAACTCGTTCTCCGTCAGCTCTTGGCGACTGGCGGAAGCAGAGCTTGCAAGGCCTCGGCACGCGAGCGCAGGCTCGGCGGCGTTTCGCCGTCATTGGCGATCATATCCAGCCATTGCCGCGTCGCTGCGGCATCGTTGGCACGCCAGGCCGACAGTGCCAGCAATTCGCGCGCGGTATGGCGAAAGGTCGAGCCCGGCGCAGCAGCGGCTTCGAGGCGTTCTTTCATGTTGGGATAGCTGGTGCTTTCCAACAACAACTGGGCCGCGCGAATCCGCGCCAGATCCTGCTCGGCAACGCCGACGCTGCGGTCAGCCGCGATCTCGTCGAACATCTTTGCCGCCGCCTGCGGATCGCGGTTGGCAATCTCTGCCGCCAGGCGCAACCGCGCCAGCACGCGGTAGCCGAACGGCGCCTTCGCAACGAGATCGGCGAACGCTGCTTCAGCCTCGGCGTGCTTGTTGGCTTCCGAAAGCTCGACCGCCTTGTCGAACGCCGCCCCCGCCTCGGCCGCCTTCTTGGCCTCCAGATACTGGTAGCCGCGCCAGCCGCCCACGGCGGCGATGATTAAAATCAGGCCAGCGATGATCAGAAGCGAATACCGGTCCCACAGCCTTTTGAGCTGCTCGCGACGGACCTCCTCGTCTACTTCATCAAATAATTCAGACACTTAAAGGTATCCCATCCCCGAGGAACCGCAACTTCGGCAGCAGTATCGCGCGGCCGATCCCCGCATCGCCGGGGCGTAGCCTATCGATATGGCGGTGGCAAGGCAAAGCGAGGCGGATCAAAGCGTTAACAGCGGCTCCCAAACGCCTCCGAAATCGGCTGGCGATGTTGACATCGCGGTTCAAAACTTGGCGTAATCCCGGCCGCTTCCATTGTCGATCCTACCCTTTTTTCAGGTGTTTCATGCCTCGCCACGCGCTGGTTTCGATGCTGCTTGCCATCGGCCTGGTATCCCTGGCCGCAGCGTCACTGGCCGAAGACTTCAAGCCGAAGGCGCCCGAAACGGCATTCTCGGGCAAGCTGCGCCCCGACATTTTGGGCATCTCGACCGAATCGAACGCCGAATTCGCGCGCGCCACCTTTGATTCCCTGTTCAAAGGACGTACCGACACCAAGACCGATATCCAGCAACAGAAGTTCGGCGGTGCCAGCTACGTCTCCGCGTTGAGTTTCAGCCTCCCTGCCGGTTCGAAACAGAACGGCGAGATGCTCTCGACCAGCTTCTCCTCGCCCGCGAGCGCCAACCGCGCCTATTTCGTCGCCCGCAACCTGACCTTCGCACCGGATCAGCAGCCGTCGAAAGCGGATATGATCAAGGAGATCATGGGCAAATACGGCGTGCCGACCATCGTCGGCGACCAACATCTGTACTACATCTACCGCAAGGGCTCGATCATGTCTGTCGGCGGCAAGTACAAGGAAGCGACCGCGCTCGAGGCGATCGGCAAGCCGCTCGACCCAAGGGCCGCCGTCAAGCTCAACGGCGACACCGTGCGCGGCAGTTGCGTGGCGGTCGTCAAGCGCGCGCAGGCCAAAGCCAAGGAACCGGGCGCCATGCTGACCGAGGCCAAGGGCGCGAACTGCGATGGCGTGTTGAGTGTGCAGCTCGTTCCGGGCACGCTGGCCGACCGTGTCGGTATCGCGCAATTCACTCTGCTGGACGTCAAGCAACTCGTCAGCGCCGCCACGATCGACAGTGCCGCGCTCGCCGCCGGTCATAGCGAGAGCGCGATGCCCAAAGGCAGCGCGCCGAAGCTCTAAGCCGCCGCTCAGCCCGCCGTGAAAGCCTCGCGGAGCTGCCGCTTCATCACCTTGCCGTTGGCATTGCGAGGCAACGGGTCCGTCCGCAGATCCATAGTTTCCGGCACCTTGTAGTCCGACAGCCGTTCGGCGCACCAGGCGCGCAGCGCTTCGCCGCTAACGGCATTCCGCGTCACGACGACGGCATGAACGCGCTCGCCTAGCACCGGGCACGGTTTTGCGATGATCGCGCTCTCGACCACGTCGGGATGGCCTGAAAGCACCGACTCGACCTCGGCGGAATAGATCTTGAGCCCGCCGCGGTTGATCATGTCCTTCTGCCGATCGAACACGCGGACAAAATTCTCTTCGTCGATCGAGCCGAGATCGCCGGAATGCCAGAAGCCGGCCGTAAAACTCTCCGCCGTCGCCTTCGGGTTGTTCCAGTAACCCCTGATCACGGAGCCGCCGTGAATCCAGATTTCGCCGATCTCGCCGCGCGGCAATTCGCGGCCCTCGGCATCCATCACGACGATCTGCGCGCCGGGACAAGGCAAGCCGACACTGTCGATATGGCCTGCGGTCAATTCGCCCGGCATCATGGTCGAAGGCGACGTGGTCTCTGTCGCGCCGTAGCAATTCATCAGCTTCAGGCCGGGAATCTTGGCATCGAGCTTCTCAATCGTGGCGATCGGCATCGGCGCGCCGCCAAAGCCGCCGATCCGCCAGCTCGACAGATCGTAGCTGTCGAAATCCGGCTGCAGCAGGCAGAGATTGTACATCGCCGGCACCATCACGGTGTAGGTGACGCGCTCGCGCGCGGCGAGCTTCAAATATTCCGCGGCCTTGAACTCCGCCATGATGATCAGCGCGCCGGCGCAACGGACCATGGTCATGACGTTGGCGACTACGCCAGTGACATGCCCGAGCGGCACTGCGGCGATCGATCGATCCGCGGCAGTGAGCTTCAGGCACGAGACGAACACCATGGCCGAATGAATGATGGTGCAATGGGCAAGCATCGCGCCCTTTGGCCGCCCCGTGGTACCCGACGTATAGAGGATCATGGCAGTGTCCTCTTCGCCGACCTCGATTGGTGCGACCAGCGGTGCGTTGTCAGCGAGTTCGGAAAAACGCGAGAGCGCCGGATCGTCGTCGACTACGATCCGATGCATGACTTCAGGGATATCGCCCGCATCGGGCACGCGGTCGGCCAGCGAGGCCTCGTGGATCAGGAACTTTGCCCCGCAATCGGTGAGCACGTAGGCGATCTCGGGCTTTTGCTGGCGGATCGAAAGCAGCACTGTCACCAGCCCGGCATGGGCCGCGCCCAAGATTGTGAGCACGAATTCGATTCTGTTGCCGAGCAGTAGCGCGACGCGGTCGCCGCGCTGCAGGCCGAGTTTCAGAAATCCCGCTGCGATTTGCGCGGACTGCTGCGCCACTTCGCGCCATGTCATTCGCGTAGCGCCGCAGACCAGCGCCTCGCCATCCGGGTTGGTTGCAACCGCTTCGGCCACCATCGCCGGAATGCTCTTGGGCCGTTCACAAAAGACCGGAACGATTCGGTCGCCAAAGCGCGGCTCGAGCCGCATCGCCGGAATGGAGTGCTGGGACCAGTCCATGGCGCGCCCGCTCAGCTCTTCTTCATCTCGTAGACGTGCTCGGGTCCCGGGAAGGCGCGCGATCGCACGTCGTTGGCGTAGCCCTGGATCGCCGCTTCGATGGCGGGGCCGAGATTCCCATAGCGGCGCACGAATTTCGGCGTCCGCGGCGACAGGCCCAGCATGTCCTCGAGCACCAGCACCTGGCCGTCGCAGGCCGCACTGGCGCCGATGCCAATGGTCGGAATGGCAACGGTTTCCGTGATCTTGCGCGCGAGCGGCTCGGCGACCGCTTCGACCACGACCGAAAACGCACCGGCATCCGAGATCGCCTGGGCGTCTTTCAGGATCGGATCCCAACGGCCCTCGTCGCGGCCCTGCGCGCGAAACGAACCGAGCGTGTTGATCGATTGCGGCGTCAGTCCGATGTGGCCCATGACCGGCACGCCGCGCTCGGACAGGAACGCGACGGTTTCCGCCATGCGCACGCCGCCTTCGAGCTTCACCGCGCCACAGTGGGTTTCTTTCAATATCCGCGCCGCGGAATGAAACGCCTGCTCCTTCGAGGCCTCATAGGAGCCGAACGGCATGTCTACCACCACGAGGGCATGCTTCGAGCCGCGCATCACCGCATGGCCCTGCAGGATCATCATATCGAGCGTCACCGGCACCGTGGTCTCGAAACCGTGCATGACGTTGCCGAGGGAATCGCCGACCAGGATGACGTCGCAGTGTCGATCGACCAGCGCCGCGGTATGCGCATGGTAGGACGTCAGCATCACGATCGGCTCGCCGTTCTTGCGCGCACGGATGTCCGGCGCCGTTTTGCGCTTGATGGCAGATTGCACAGACATATTAGGCTCCAACCACGGGGACGCCGATCACGACCGGATGGAACGCGAAGGCGAGCGCCAGATAGACGACGAGACCGACCGCGATCGCGATCAAATCGTTGCCGGGACCGCCGACGGGAATCGGCGGGGCGCCGGCGTCGGAACGATATTTCAGCGAAATGCGGTCATACACCGCCCATGCGAGAAACGAGCCGAACAGGATGATCGAACCGAGGTCGCCATTGGCGAGCAGGTGCGTCGCCGCCCACAGCTTGATGCCCGTCAGCATCGGATGTTTCAGCGTCGTATAGATCCGGCCGCGGATGTAGGACGCGACCACCATGATGATCGCGGGCAGCATCAGGGCGACCGCGATGTGCTTGAGCGCCACCGGCGGATACCAGACGTCGATCCAGCCCGTCGCGCGATACGTCGCAAAGCCCCAGATGATCAGCGCCAGACCAGCGAACGAAGCCAGCGCGTATCCGATCTTGTAGCCGCTCTCGCCCGTTGCGGAGATCACCTGCGCGCGCAGCTTGCGCTGCGTGGTGAGCGTGTGGACGCCGAAGAACAGGATCAGGCCCAGGATCAACACCAGCAGTCCCATGACGTGCCTCCCGTTGCGCGGCTGGTTTTCCAGATTATCCGCGTATCATTTTAAGGGCTCGGTGCGCAATGCGCCACGCGGCTGCCGTCACGGCTTCTCCGCCTGTTTGCCTAAATCGCGGTTATCGACGTAGCGGATCGCGATCGGTCGCCCGGCAAGCGCGCCGCCAAGTCCGCCGGAAAACTTCAACGGCGTGCAGGCCGCCAGCGATGCATTGATCGCGTTGAGATAGGCCGCGCGGGTGTCGGCCGGAACGCCTGCCGTGGCATAGGTCACGCGGGGCGCCGCGATGATCTCGCCCGAGCGCTTGAAGCTGAAGCGAACCGACATCTGCATGCCCGCGCGCGCGACCTCGGAAGGCGGCGGCGCCCAGCAGGAGCGCAGCGCCGCAAAGAGGTCGCCGATCGTATCGAGATCATGATCCGGCTTCCGGTATTTCGCGGCCTGGTCCTGCGGCGGCACGGTTTCGATCGTGAGTTGCAGGTTCTGGCCGTAGGGATAATCGATCTCGGGAATGCACGGGCCATCGTTGAATATGCTGCAGAACGATGGCGTGCACGGCTGGCCGTCGAGCACGCTGCAGGGCGCGTGCGAAAACGGCGTGGCGTCGATCTGGCGCCGTGATTGGGCGCCGGCGGCACTCATCCCAATGAATGTGGTGATCAGGCAGACAATGATGCACCGGAACATGCGGCCCAAAGTCCTGAAAGGCGACCCAACTAAGCTGATGCGCGCTTCGTCCCGTATCAAGGCGGACGGTGATCACATCCCTGCGTTCATGGCTGATAGTTCCGCAATTAGGGCCTTCTCGCTGGGTTGGTCGAGGACGCCGGCTGTATAGAGCGAAATGCCGCCATAGAGCGTAATGTAGACCTTCATCACCGCGCGGCGACGCTCGGCCGGGCTTTCGATATCCTGGCAGAATATCCGCATGGCCTGGGCGATGACCTTATGAACCGCGGCCTGCAGCGGCGGATTGTGCTTCATGGTGGCGTGCGGGCGGCTGGTCATCAGGGCGTAAAGCGCGCGGTTGGCGAGCGCGAAGCGGACATATTTCGCGGTGTAGTCCTGTGGCGTCTCCGCCTTGACGAGGATGGCGGCGAGCCGCGTGTAGGCCTCGGCCGCGACCGCGTCGAGCAGCGCTTCGCGGTCAGCGAAATGATTGTACAGCGAGCGATGCGCGACGCCGACGGCCTCCGCGACCTCGCGCAGGCTCAACTGCTCATGGCCGGCCGAGGCGACCAGGCGGGTCGCGGCCTTCAGCGCTTCGGATTTCAGATTGCCGTGGCGGTAGGTCGCCCGGCGCGGCTTTGCGGTCATGTCCCCTTCATACAAAGGCGTGAGATGCAACGCCACTGCCGGGCGGCCGAAGCTTTCCGTCAGGCGGATGCCCGCCCGGCAACACGGTCCTCGCCATACTGCGGCGTGATGTCCTCGTCGATCATGTCGCGCATCATCTTGATCACCGCCCCGCGCGCCCGCGCCTTGGTGGCGGCATGGGCGGCCATGTTGATCGTGGCGAGCGCCTGCGCGGTCTCCGCGGCACTGTGCTCCAGCGCATCCGCCGGAACGACGCGGTCGAAGAAGCCGGCGGTGACGGCTTCCGTTGGGCCGAACATCTCCGCGGTCATTACCGCCCTGCTGAAATAGGCCGGCGTCAGCCGCTGCCGTGCGATCTCGATCGCAAAACGCGGCACCGTGAGCCCGATCGCGACCTCGTTCATGCCGATCCGGTAGTCGCCCTCGGCGGCAATGCGGTGGTCGCTCGACATGATGAGGAAGGCTCCCATCGGATAGGCGTTGCCCTGGCAGGCCGCCACCACCGGCGTCGAGAACGACAGGATGCGCAAGGCCAGTTCCGCGCCCGCTTTCACCATCAGATATTGGTCTTGGGCGCTGCCCTTGGCGAAGACGTTGAGGTCGAATCCCCCTGAAAAATGCTTACCGCGGGCCTTCAGGATGACCACCGTCTTGTCCTTTTCCGCCTGGTCGAATGCCGCATGCAGGGCGTCGAGCATGGCAAGCGACATCACATTGGCCTTGCCGTCGTCGATCACGATGGTGCCGATTGGGCCGGAACGGGAATAGGTTGCGAGATCATTCATGGACGGTCTCCCTTTGTTCATAAGCATCCAGTGGATACTTCTGCACGCCACATCGCGGCGCAAGCGATTTTTCCGGACTCGGAATGCATGCAGGCATCCACTGGATGCATATGTGGGGTGAGCGACCAACGTCACACTGGCTGTCATCGTCCGGCTCGACCGGACGATCCACTATTCCAGAGACGTCAGTGATTTACCGATAAGCCACGGCGTACTGGGTCCCCCGCTTTCGCGGAGGACGACGCCGGAGGTTGGCGCGAACGCGCCGCCCTACGCCTTCTTCTTCACGTCCTTGACGTTGGAGAAGGTGATCCCTTCGGCCCGCTCCCTGGTATAGCCCAGGTAAAACTCATTCTTGGCCATGAACACGGGATCGCCGTCGACGTCGTCGGCGATGCCCGAACCGTTGGCCGCGATGAAGGCATCGAGCTTCTTGCGGTCGTCGGACGAGACCCAGCGAGCGAGCTGGAATTCCGAAACCTCGAATTCCACCGGCAGCGAATATTCCGCATCTAACCGCGCCTTCAGCACGTCGAGCTGCAGCGGACCGACGACGCCGACCAGCGCCGGTGCGCCGTCGCGGGGCCGGAACACCTGCACCACGCCCTCTTCCGACATCTGCTGCAGCGCCTCTTTCAGCTTCTTCGCCTTCATCGCATCCGTCAGCCGCACGCGGCGGACGATTTCCGGCGCGAAACTCGGGACGCCAACGAAGGTGATGTCCTCGCCTTCGGTCAGCGTGTCGCCGATCCGCAAAGTGCCGTGGTTCGGAATACCGACGACATCGCCGGCAAAGGCTTCATCGGCCACCGAGCGGTCCTGCGCGAAGAAGAACTGCGGCGACGACAGCGACATGTTTTTGCCGGTCCGCACCAGCTTCGCCTTCATGCCGCGGCTGAGCTTGCCGGAGCAGAGCCGCGCGAACGCGATGCGGTCGCGGTGGTTCGGATCCATATTGGCCTGGATCTTGAACACGAAGGCGCTCATGCGCGGTTCGGCGGCTTCGACCTTGCGCAAATTGCTGTCCTGCGCGCGGGGCGCTGGCGCGAACTTGCCAAGACCTTCCAGCAAGTCGCCGACGCCGAAATTGCGCAGCGCGCTGCCGAAGTAGACCGGCGTCAGGTGGCCCTCGCGAAACGCCTCCAGCTCGAACGGCTTGCAGGCTTCCGACACCAGGGCGAGCTCATCCTTGATCTCGGCGACGTCGAGATTGGGGTTGCGGCCGGCGAGATCGGCGATATCAATCTGCTCGGTCGCGCCGGTCTTGGCACCGCCGCCTTCGAGCAGGCGCACGCCGCCGTTCACGACGTCGTAGGTGCCGAGGAAGTCGCGGCCGCGGCCGACCGGCCAGGTCATCGGCGTGGTGTCGAGCGCCAATGTTTTTTCGATCTCATCCAGCAGTTCGAACGTGTCGCGGCTCTCGCGGTCCATTTTGTTGATGAAGGTGATGATCGGAATGTCGCGCAGCCGGCACACCTCGAACAGTTTTCGGGTGCGCGCCTCGATGCCCTTGGCGGCGTCGATCACCATGACGGCGGAATCGACAGCGGTCAGCGTGCGGTAGGTGTCTTCCGAGAAGTCTTCGTGGCCCGGCGTGTCCAGCAGGTTGAAGACGAGGCCTTCGAACTCGAACGTCATCACCGAGGTCACGACCGAGATGCCGCGCTCGCGCTCGATCTTCATCCAGTCGGAACGGGTGTTGCGCCGCTCGCCCTTGGCCTTGACCTGCCCCGCCAGATTGATGGCGCCGCCGAACAGCAGGAGCTTTTCGGTCAGCGTGGTCTTGCCGGCATCCGGGTGGGAGATGATCGCAAATGTGCGCCGCCGCGCCACTTCATCGGCAAGCGGCGATCGGGACGGCGATTCGGCGGTGACGGCAATGTCGGACATGAGGCTCGAGCGTTTGGCAGGGAAAACCGGGCTAATCAAGCCTCATTTGGTGGTTGCGGACGCTGCTAGCCAGTCCCATATCGGCTGCGGAAGGACGACCTTCCGATTTCACAGCTCATCCGCGGGGACGACCCTGCCTGGTTCGGAGGGTTGTCATGGCCTGGATCGTATTGTTCGTCGCCGGTCTCATGGAAGTGGGTTGGGCGATTGGCCTCAAATATACCGAGGGATTTACACGGCTCGTTCCATCCGTCCTGACGCTCACCTGCATGACAGGCAGCATCATCCTGCTGGGTCTTGCCGTGAAAGCTCTGCCGATCGGAACCGCCTACGCGGTATGGACCGGTATCGGCGCGGTTGGAACAGCAATCCTGGGCATCGCGCTGTTCGGCGAGCCTGCGACCGCCGCCCGCCTCGCCTGCATCGGACTGATCGTGGCCGGTATTGTCGGGCTCAAACTCGTCACCGGATCAGCGTAGCAACAACACCGCCCAATAGGTCAGCGCGGCGATAATCGCGGACGCCGGAATGGTGATTACCCAGGCATAGACGATCGAACTCGCCACGTTCCAGCGGACCGCCGAGACGCGCCGCGCCGCGCCGACCCCGATGATCGAGCCGGTAATGGTGTGGGTCGTTGATACGGGAACCCCGAGATAGGTGGCCATGAACAGGGTCGCAGCCCCACCGGTCTCGGCGCAAAAGCCCTGCATCGGCGTCAGCTTGGTGATCCGCAGTCCCATGGTGCGGACGATCCGCCAGCCCCCCATCAACGTGCCGAGCCCCATCGCCGCCTGGCAGGAAATCACGACCCAGAACGGGATGGCAAAATCCGCCCCGAGGTAGCCCTGCGAATACAAAAGCACCGCGATGATGCCCATGGTCTTCTGCGCATCGTTGCCACCATGGCCGAGCGAATAGAACGACGCCGAGACGAATTGCAGAATGCGGAAGGCGCGATCGACCGCAAACGGCGTCGAGCGCACCGACAGCCAAGATACGATCGCAACCAGCACCAGCGCGAGCAGAAACCCGACCAGCGGCGACAGCACGATCGCCAAGAGCGTCTTGGACAGCCCGCTCCAGACCGCGGCCGAAATCCCGGCCTTCGCCACGCCGGCGCCGACCAGTCCGCCGATCAACGCGTGCGAACTCGAGGATGGAATGCCAAGCCCCCAGGTAATCAGGTTCCAGACAATTGCACCGATTAGCGCAGCGAAGATCACAGCCGCATCGACGACGTCCGGTTCGATGATTCCCTTGCCGATCGTGTTGGCGACGTGCAGCCCAAAGAAGAGGAAGGCGATGAAATTGAAGAAGGCCGCCCAGAACACCGCATATTGCGGGCGCAGCACGCGGGTCGATACGATCGTGGCGATTGAGTTGGCGGCGTCGTGCAGGCCGTTGAGGAAATCGAACAACAGCGCGACGCCAATTAAGAAGACCAGGATTGGAAAAGCCAGGGTGGCGTCCACTGAATTGGCCCTGCCCTATACCTGTTCGATCACGATCGAGTTGATCTCGTTGGCGACGTCGTCGAAGCGATCAGACACCTTTTCGAGATGCTTGTAGATCTCGGCGCCGACGACGAAATCCATCGAATTGCCGTTGCGGTGCTTGAGAAACAGCTCCTTCAATCCGATATCGTGGAGATCGTCGATACGGCCCTCCAGTTTTCCGATTTCCTCCGTGATGGCGGTCAGCATTGCAACGTTACTCCCGATCGACTTCATCAGGGGAAGCGCGCGGCTGACCAGATTGGCGCACTCGACCAACAGCGTGGCTATCTCGCGCATCGGAGGCTCGAACGTTCGGACCTCGAACAGCACCACCGCCTTCGCGGTCTGCTGCATCTGGTCGATCGCGTCATCCATCGACGTGATCAGATTCTTGATGTCGCCGCGGTCGAACGGAGTAATGAAAGTGCGGCGGACGGCGGTCAGGACCTCGCGGGTGATGCCGTCGGCGTCGTTTTCGAACTGATTGACGCGCTGGCAGAATACCGGCGTCTCCTCGCCGCCGCGCATCATGTCCTGCAACGCCAGCGCGCCCTGCACGACCGTCTGGGCGTGGCGAGCAAATAAATCAAAAAACCGCTCCTCCTTGGGCAAAAAGGCACGAAACCAACGCAGCATGGGTAATCTTCCGTTGTTCAGAAACAGCCGCGGAGCGATCTGTCACAAAACTGTCATAGACCATTCGAGGGAAAAGCGCGCGACGGCGGGTCCCGGGGACCGGGTCATCCACCGCTTTGTGAAGCCGAAAACTGCGCCAAAACCCGCCGTTTTTACAGGGATCGGCGGAAATAATGCGCGATCTCGCCGATGATGCCCCGGCGGAACGTCAACACGCAGGCCACGAAGATAACGCCCTGGATCACCGTCACCCATTGGCCGAAACCGGCCAGATATTGCTGCATGGCAATGATAACGAAGGCCCCGACGACCGGACCGAACACCGTGCCGAGGCCGCCGACCAGCGTCATCAGCACGATTTCACCCGACATCGTCCAGTGCACGTCGGTGAGCGAGGCGTTCTGCGCCACGAACACCTTCAGCGAGCCGGCAAAGCCCGCGATGGTCCCGGAGAGGATATATGCGACAAGCTTGTACTGGTCGGTCTTGTAACCCAGCGAGATCGCGCGCGGCTCGTTCTCGCGGATCGATTTCAGGACCTCGCCGAACGGCGAGTTGATGGTGCGAAAAATGAGCAGAAAGCCGAACAGGAACCCGGCGAGGATGACGTAATAAAGCACCGTCGGCTTCGCGAGATTGAAGATTCCGAACAGATAGCCTTGCGGAATACCCTGGATACCGTCTTCGCCATGGGTGAACGGCGCCTGCAGATAGACGAAGTACAGCAATTGCGACAGCGCCAGCGTAATCATCGCGAAATAAATGCCTTGGCGACGAATGGCGACGACGCCGGTGATCACGGCAAGCCCGGCCGCGCCAGCGGTGCCGAACAGAATTCCAAGCTCCGGCGTAAAGCCCCAGACCTTCAGCGCATGCGCCGTAAAATAGCCTGCTGTGCCCAGAAACATCGCGTGGCCAAACGACAGCAGACCGCCATAACCGATCAGAAGGTTAAACGCGCAGGCGAGTAGAGCAAAGCACAGCGCCTGCATGACGAAGAACGGATAGATGCCGGTCAAGGGCACGATCGCCAGCAACGCCGCCATGATGACGAACAAGATCATCTCGTCGCGTAAAGTGCGCGGGGTTACCTTTAATGTGTCGTCCGTCATTGCCGTCATGTCAGGCCGCCCGTCCCGTCAATCCAGAAGGCTTCACCAGCAATACCAGCACCATCAGTACAAAGACCACCGTGTTGGAAGCCTCCGGATAAAAATACTTCGTTAACCCCTCGATCACGCCGAGCGCAAATCCGGTGATGATCGATCCCATGATCGATCCCATGCCGCCGATCACCACCACCGCGAACACGACGATGATCAGGTCGGCGCCCATCAGCGGCCGCACCTGGTTGATCGGCGCAGACAGCACGCCGGCCAGCGCCGCGAGGCCAACGCCAAGCCCATAGGTCAGCGTGATCATCCTGGGCACGTTGATGCCGAACGCACGCACCAGGGTCGGATTTTCAGTCGCCGCACGCAGATTGGCGCCGAGCCGGGTCTTCTCGATCAGGAACCAGGTGGCAAGGCAGACCACGAGCGAGAAGACAACCACCCAGCCGCGGTAAATCGGCAGGAACATGAATCCGAGGTTCATGCCGCCCTGCAGTTCACTGGGAATCGCATAGGGTAGCCCCGACGAACCGAAATAATTCTGAAAGATGCCCTGGATAATCAGCGCCAATCCGAATGTCAGCAGCAATCCATAGAGATGATCGAGGCCGGCGAGCCATTGCAGCATGGTCCGTTCCAGGATCATGCCGAAAATGCCGACCGCTATGGGCGCGATGATCAGCGCCGGCCAATAGCCGATGCCGGCGATGTTCAACAGAAAATACGCGCAGAACGCGCCCATCATGTAGAGCGCACCGTGGGCGAAATTGATGATGTTGAGCATGCCGAAGATCACCGCCAGCCCGAGACTGAGCAGCGCGTAGAACGACCCGTTGATCAACCCCACCAAAAGCTGGGCGTAAAGAGCTTGCATCGGCTTCGCACTCGATCTCGTTGTGACGCAAATCGCGTTGTGACGCGAGAAGGCGCCCGCCGGCACGAGTGCCGGCGGGCGATCGTATTACTTCTTTACCAGCGGGCAGACGCTTTCCGACAGCGGCCGGAATGCCTGATCTGCGGGGGTCGTTCCAACCAGCTTGTAATAGTCCCACGGTCCCTTGGATTCGGAAGGCTTCTTGACCTCAAACAGGTAGGCCGGATGAAGCTTGCGGCCGTCGGGGCGGATCGTGCCCTTGCCAAACAGCGGATCATCGGTCGGCGCTTCCTTCATTTTCGCCACCACCTTGACGCCGTCATGCGGATTGCCGCCCATGGCATCAATCGTCTTGAAATAGTGGATCAGGCCCGAATACACGCCGGCCTGCACCATCGACGGCATCGCCTTGTTCTTCATGCGCTCGGAGAAGCGCTTGGAAAACGCGCGGGTGCCGTCGTTCAGATCCCAGTAGAAGGTTTCGGTGAAGTTCAGTCCCTGAGCCACTTTGAGGCCGAGGGAGTGGACGTCATTGATGAACAGCAACAGCCCGGCCAACTTCTGTCCGCCCGCCACGATGCCGAATTCCGACGCCTGCTTGATCGTATTGGTGGTATCGCCGCCGGCGTTAGCCATGCCGATGATCTTCGCCTTGGAAGCCTGCGCCTGCAGCAGGAACGAGGAGAAATCCGACGAATTCAGGGGATGCCTGACGGTGCCGATTACCTTGCCGCCCGACTTCACGACGACCGCGGCGGTGTCGCGTTCCAGCGCGTGGCCGAAAGCGTAGTCCGCGGTCAGGAAGTACCAGGTGTCGCCACCGGCCTTCACCAGCGCCTGCCCCGTGCTGTTTGCGAGCATGTAGGTGTCGTAGACCCAGTGAATCGTGTTCGGCGAGCACTGTGCATTGGTGAGGTCCGACGTCGCCGCGCCGGTATTGATCATGACGGCGTTCTTCTCCTTCACCAGATTGTTGACCGCCAGCGCCACGCCGGAGTTCAGCACATCCACGAAGATGTCGACCTTCTCGACGTCGATCCATTGACGCGCGATGGTGGTGCCGATGTCGGGCTTGTTCTGGTGGTCGGCGGAAACGACGTCGATCTTCCAGCCCTTGGCCGCGAGGCCGGAATCCTCAACCGCCATCTGGGCGGCGAGCGTGGAGCCGGCGCCGCCGAGGTCGGAGTAAAGGCCGGAATTGTCGGTGAGCACGCCGATCTTGACGGTCTTGTCTTGCGCCATGGCGCCGCCGCCTGCGGCCAGCGCCAGAGCCGTGCCGAGGAAGAGAGCTGAAATCCGATGTTTCATAGTATCTCCATTAATCCAGAGTGCAGTACTGATTAAACGCCTAGATAGGTGTGGAGCTTGTCCATATTGGCCGACAGCTCCGAATTCGCAAAACCGTCGATAACCTTGCCGTGCTCGACGATGTAGTAGCGGTCGGCCACCGTCGAGGCGAAGCGGAAATTCTGCTCGACGAGCAGGATGGTAAAGCCTTCCGACTTCAGTCGCGCAATGGTGTGACCAATCTGCTGGATGATAACGGGCGCCAGACCTTCGGTCGGCTCGTCCAGCATCAGAAAGCGCGCCCCGGTGCGCAGGATTCTGGCGATCGCGAGCATCTGCTGCTCGCCGCCCGAGAGCTTGGTACCCTGGCTATTGAGACGCTCCTTCAGATTCGGAAACAATTCGAATATCTGGTCGAGCGACAGCCCGCCACTGCGCACGATCGGCGGCAGCAGCAGGTTTTCGCGCACGTCGAGGCTTGCGAAGATGCCCCGCTCCTCGGGACAGAATGCGACGCCCAGGCGCGCGATCCTGTCGGACGAGGCGCGGGTGATGTCCTGACCGTTGAAACGGATCGAACCGGTACGCTTGCCGATAATTCCCATCACCGACTTCAGAGTCGTGGTCTTGCCGGCGCCGTTGCGGCCGAGCAGCGTCACCACCTCGCCCGCCTTCACATTGAAGTTGATGCCGTGAAGGATGTGGGATTCGCCGTACCAGGCCTGCAGGTCGGAAACGGAAAGAATCTCCGCGCCCGCCGGTTTGGCGGTGGCTTCGGCCATTTTCAACTCAGGCATGACCGGCCCCCAGATAGGCTTCCTTGACGCGCTCGTCCTTGGACAATTCGGCATAATTGCCTTCCGCCAGCACCTGACCGCGCGTCAGCACCGTGATGATGTCGGACAGGTTGGCGACCACGGAGAGATTATGTTCGACCATCAGGATGGTGTGCCTCGCCGAGATGCGCTTGATCAGGGCTGCGATCTTGTCGATGTCTTCATGACCCATGCCCGCCATCGGCTCGTCGAGCAGCATCATTTCCGGGTCGAGCGCCAGCGTCGTCGCAATCTCCAGCGCGCGCTTGCGTCCATAGGGCATCTCGACCGCCGGTGTATTGGCGAATTCGCTCAAGCCCACGTCGTTCAGCAGGTCGAGGGCGCGGCTGTTGAATCGGTCGAGCACGCGCTTGGAGCGCCAGAAATCGAACGAACTGCCATGCTGGCGCTGTAACGCGACACGAACGTTCTCCAGCGCGGTCAGATGCGGAAACACCGCCGAAATCTGGAACGAACGCACCAGCCCGAGCCGGGCAACATCGGCCGGCGCCATCGCGGTGATGTCCTGTCCCTTGTACCGGATCTGCCCGGCAGAAGGCTTCAGGAACTTGGTCAAGAGGTTGAAGCACGTCGTCTTGCCGGCGCCGTTCGGCCCGATCAACGCATGAATACTGCCGCGACGCACCTTGAGGGCGACATCGCGAACGGCGAAGAAACCCGCGAATTCCTTGGTCAATCCGTGGGTCTCGAGAATGAACTCCTCAGCCAAACAAATTTCCCCCGTCAGCCGTCTCCGCGAGTTCGCCCGCGCGCGACCAATTTTTCCCTGTTCGGGCAGGCTCTCCTGGACGTCCTGGAAACCGTCCCGAGCCCGCCGCCTCCGGCCGGAATATGCCGTCAACGCGATGGATTAGGCAAGGTGGAATGCTGCCACGCCCAACCGCGCGCTTGCGGTTCCGGATGCGCAATAAGTCGAATGGTGCCGCCGGCGCGGCTCGGCGGGCCACGAGCCGCGCTCAACCGTAATCTCGCGCCCGGCAAGCCATCGTTAACGGTGTTTTGCTGCAATCCGGCGCGCTTTCATACAATATTTTCCCCTCAGGCGCATCATCTCGCGATTTAGATCGCGTAGGAATTGCCGTCTTGGAATTTGAAAGCGCCGGACCGTCGGTCGTCAAATCTATCAAGCAGCGCGACCTGCTGAACACCTGGCTGCGGCTATACGCCCGCGACCAATCGATTCCACGCACGGCGGAATATCAGCCGGCACGGATCGAGGACGAACTTCCCGACCTTGTACTCTACACCGTCGATACCAGCCCACAGCCGCCGCGCCTGACCATCCAGAGCGACGGCACGCGGATGTCGACGGCCTATGGGAATACCGGCAAGGGCCGCTATCTCGACGAGTATCTGGGCGCAAGGCTCGCTCCGATGGTGATGCCCGTCTATCATGAATGCATCGCGCGCCGCCTTCCTGCCTATACCATCGCCAATATCGACGACATCTACGGGCGAATCGTCGCCTATGAGCGGCTGTTGCTGCCGTTCTCGGATGACGGCAGCGTCACCCATATCATCGCTTCGCTGAAAACCATCAGCGAGGACGGCGGCTTCGAGATCAAGAATCTGATGCGCGGAAACGACAAACTGCCGGTGCCGAAGCTTCGCACCATCATCGACCGCGATCTCTTCCATCGCGCGCCCGGCCGCATTCCATCGGGCGACGAACTCGAATTCGATTAGGCCTTCCGCCCGCGCGGCTTCGACGCGACCTCGGTCGCGTAGATATCCGGCTTGAACCCGACCAGCAACTTGCCGCCGAGGTCGAGCACCGGCCGCTTGATCATCGAGGGCTGCGCCAGCATCAGCGCCAGCGCCTTGCGCTCGTTGAGACCTTCCTTGTCGCTGTCGGGCAGCTTCTTGAACGTCGTGCCGACGCGATTGAGCAGCGTTTCCCAGCCAACATCGTCGGACCATTGCTTGAGTTTGTCCTTGCCAATGCCGGCAAGCTTGTAGTCGTGGAAGTCGTAAGCCACGCCGTGGTTGTCGAGCCAGGCGCGCGCCTTCTTCATGGTGTCGCAGTTCTTGATGCCGTAGATGGTGATGGGCATTCAGGTTCATTCCAGAATCGTGGAGTTCGGTCGCCTATTGTAGGGTGTCGCCAGATTCTTTGCATCCGGAGCGGCTCAGTTCCTAGTATAAGATTCCAGGTACTCGGCGGATGGTGGAATCGGCGTGATGACATCGATCAATACGCCGTTGGGGTCTTCAGTGATGAAGTGCCGCTGACCGAAGGGCTCATCGCGGAGCGGAAGCAGGATGGGCAGCCCGGCCGCACGAAGCTTGCCGTAGACCTCATCGACGTCTTGAACTTCAAAATTGATCAGAACACCGCGCGTGGTGCCGCGCGCTTTCGCGGGGATCGTGTCGTGATCGCCCGCCAGGATCGCCAAGGCAACGTTCTCTTGCACCTTCGACCGCAGATGCACGTACCAGTCCGCCTCGAACGCCGGCTCGAAATCAAAGTGCGCTCGATAGAATGCAGAGGTCGCAGCGACGTTGTCGACCATCAGCACCGGGTAATAGCTCGTGATCTGCATCCTTGTTCTCCGCGATCTAAAAACATACAGTGTGTACGTATCTATAAACATACAGGCTGCATGCATGCAAGTGGTAAAAAGACGCAGGAGCAACATCGACCGCAGCGCGACCACCCGCGGGAGGGTGCTTGAAGCGGCCAAAACACTTTTTATCGCAAAGGGATATGCCGCCACCGGGACCCCCGAGATTGCCGCGCAAGCGGGAGTGACCCGGGGTGCGGTCTACCATCATTTCGAGGATAAAAGGGCCCTCTATCTCGCCTTGGTCGAGGCTGAGTCCGCCGCTGTTGCCGCCGAGATCGAGGACGCTGCTTCGGCGACGGACGCTCCGATGCAGATGCTCCATGCGGGCGCTTCAGCGTACTTGCGCGCGATGCAGAAGGAAGGACGAACACGCCTGATCCTGATCGAGGCGCCCGCCGTTCTGGGTTTTGAAACCGTCGATGCCATCGACGCCAAACATAGCCGCCGAACTTTGTTGGAGGGCCTGGAAGCTGTGATCCGCCCCTCGCCCGAAACCTCGCTCATCGCCGTGGTCAATATCCTCTCTGCGGCCTTCGACCGGGCGGCTATCGCCATCGCTGCAGGCGGCAACTTTTCCGACTACGAGATGGCGCTGAAGCAACTGATGGATGGCCTTGTCGCCGAGAGGTCGACCTCGACCAGCCATCTGTCCGCGTGAACGAGGCATCTCACTCGCGCGGCCGATCGATGTTAACCGGCCGCTTGTGGCCGCTTCGGAATCTCCAACCCGCGCTGCACCGCGGGTCGTGCCAGGCCGCGATCAAGCCAGGCCGATACGCTCTTAAAGTCGTCGAACGCGACGAGATCGCGCGCACCGTAGAAGCCGATCAGGTTGCGCACCCATCCGAGCATGGAAATATCGGCAATGGTTATTCGTCGTCCATGATCCATTGCCGTCCGGCGAGATGCGTCTCCACCACATCGAGCAGGCGCTTCGATTCGGCGACATAACGCTCGAGCGGCCGCTTGTCGGCAAACTCCTTGCCAGCGAATTTGTGGAAGAAGCCAACCTGCCCGAACATTGGCCCGATCCCGCCCATCTGGAAATGCACCCACTGGATGGTCTGGTATCGCCGCGCCGGATCGGCTGGTAGAAGCTTGCCGGTCTTCTCCGCGAGATATTGCAGGATCGATCCGGACTCAAACAGCGCAAGCGGCTTTCCTCCCGGCCCATTGGGATCGAGAATTGCGGGAATCTTGCCGTTCGGGTTCAGCGACAGGAATTCCGGCGTCTTCTGGTCGTCCCTGTTGAAGTCGACCAGATGCACCTCGTAAGGCAAGCCAATCTCTTCGAGCATGATCGAAACCTTCACGCCGTTTGGCGTCGGCAGCGAATAGAGCTGAAGGCGGTCGGGATGTTTGGCGGGCCAACGTTTGGTGATCGGGAAGGCGGAAAGATCGGACATCAAAACTCGTTTTGCATGGTTGTTGCTGCGTGGCTAATGTACGGCCAATGCCGCACATAACAAGGGTTCGCGCCGTTCATGACCGATCAACCGTCTCCGGCGAAGCTCGGCCTCACTGATGAGGAGCTTGCGGCTCACCCGACCATGTTCGCGACCGATGCGCTGAAGGGTCACGTCGCCGTCGTAATGGGCGGCGCCGGGGGCATCGGGCGGGCGATCGCCTGGCTGTTCGCGCGGCTCGGCGCGCATGTCGCCGTGGTCGGGCGCGACGGCGGCAAGCTCGGCGCGCTCGTCGCCCAATTGACGGGCCGCGGCCTCAAGGCATCCGCGCATGTCGCCGACATCAGGGAGCCCGACGCCGTCAACGCCCTGTTCGATACGATCTGGGCCGCGCAAGGCCGCGTCGACTGCCTCATCAACAGCGCCGGCGGGCAATTTCCGCAAGCTGCGATCGATTTCTCCGTGAAGGGCTGGAATGCGGTCATCAACACCAATTTGAACGGCACCTGGTACATGATGCAGGCCGCCGCGCAGCGCTGGCGCGACCACAAGTATCCCGGCAGCATCGTCAACATCGTGGTCGTGACGACGCATGGCCTCTACGGCATCGCGCACACGATTGCTGCACGGAGCGGCGTCATCGGGCTGTCGCGCGCCGTCGCAGTCGAATGGGCGCCGCTGAACATCCGGGTCAATTGCGTGGCGCCCGGTGCGATCGAAACCGAAGGCTGGAACATCTATTCGCCGGAGGCCCGCGCTGCCTACCCGCGCTCGAACCCGATGATGCGCACAGGCTCGCCCTGGGATGTCGCCGAAGCCACTGTCTTTCTCGCTGGTCCTTCAGCCAAATTCGTCACCGGCGAAACGCTGACCGTCGACGGCGGCGGCCAGCTCTGGGGCGAGACGTGGACCACCGGCAAGCCCGCCTATTTCAGCGGCGGCGACAAGTGATACGCTGAAAGCTGGGCTCTCATGACACGCTATCGCCTTGCGATCTTCGACTTCGACGGCACGCTTGCCGACACGATCGACTGGTTTCGCACCTCCTTTCATGACGCGATCGCACGCTTCGATCTCAAACCGGTCACGCCGGAGGAGCTGGAAGGAATGCGCGGGCTGTCCGCGCGGGAAATCATGGCGCGTCTTGGCGTGTCCATGTGGCAGCTTCCAGCCATCGTGAACGACATGCGAAAGCGCAAGCTCGCCGCGGCGAGTGAGACGTCGCTGTTTGCCGGCATTCCGGAGATGCTGACCGACCTTCAGCGTTTCGGTATCAAGACCGCGATCGTCAGCTCCGACAGCGAGGCCTCCGTCCGGCAAGTGCTCGGTCCCGCCACCGCCCTGATTGCCCGGTTCGACTGCGGCGCCGCGGTATTCGGCAAGCATTGGAAATTTCGACGGGTCGCGCGAATACTCGAAACGAAGCCGGCGCACACGATCTGCATCGGCGACGAGATCCGCGACATCGAAGCAGCGAAGGCGGCCGGTATGGATTCGGGCGCGGTAGCGTGGGGCTATGCCATCCCCGCCGCGCTGCAAGCGGCAGGACCAACGTATTTGTTCAACTCGATCGAGGAGATCACGCAGAGCCTTGCTGCGGCGAAATAATGCCGCTGGGAGCTTTTGCTGCATTTCACTGCCGGTGGCTATCACGCGCATAGGCACCATCGCGCGAGATGCCGATGGCCCCTCTGGCTGTACACGAGCACGAACTCCGTCACAGTCCAGACAACCGGTTCGATCGGATACTCGTCCACGCTGCGCGCGTCATATAGCAACGTTACGTGCGGCGTGAAATTCGTGTTGGCGAGCCGCCTTAATCCTCTGCGCGCCATCGCGACACCAAGCATTTGCCGAAATGACTGCAGCCGGCGCAATCCCTTCTCGCCAATCAGGACAAACGGACGATTGCCCGGCCGCCCGCGGAAACTTGCCGTTCGATCGAACGAGACCTCGAACGGTTCGGTCCGCAATTCCGTGGCCGCCTCGCGGGCGGCGCAAAGCTGGCGGTTCGGCAACCCACCCAGCGAAAATAGCGAAACGTGCAGCCGGTCTGGCGCAATGAGCTTGCCGTTCAGACAATGGGCGCGCTTGAGCACGCCCGCCAGCCGGTGAATTCGCTCTGCTGTGCCCGCGTCGGGAAGAGCCGCGAGGAACAATCGGCCACTACTAGAGCTTGTAAACTCGTCCATGATAACGCAGAACAAACCATGAACAGAAGATTGTGGCAAGGCCCGAATACAACTCGTTCGGCAGGTTCCCGCAGCCTCACAGCACGCAGCCATGGTGCGCCGACGACACCAGCCGGATGTACTTGTCGTGTACCGATCCCGGTCGCACAGCGGCCGCCGGCGCGCGCCAGCCGGCCATGCGGCGGGAGATCTCGTCCGCTGACACTTCGAGATTCACGGAGCGGGCGGTTGGGTCGATGACAATGGTGTCGCCGTCTCGCACCGCGGCGATCGGCCCGCCACGCGCGGCTTCGGGCGAGACGTGGCCGATCAGGATGCCGTGCGAGACGCCGGAAAAGCGGCCGTCGGTGATCAGCGCGACGTCCTCACCGAGACCCTGTCCTTGCAACTGAATGGTCAGCATTACCATTTCCGGCATACCGGGACCGCCCACCGGGCCGACATTGCGCACGACGATGACGTTGCCCGGCACGATCTCGCCGGCGCGGATCGCGGCCATCGTGTCGGCCTCGGACTCGAATACGCGCGCGGTGCCGCGAAATTGCCCCTTCTCGAGGGTCTTGCCCGATAATTTGAGCAGGCAGCTCTCCGGTGCGAGATTGCCCTTCAAGACGCTGATGTGATTGTTCGCCGGCGCGATCGGTTTCGACACCGGAAAAACGATCTCCTGCGGCGGCATCTGCTCCAGCGTCAGCACATTGGCGAGATTTTCTGCCAGCGTCTTGCCGGTTACCGTCATAACATCGCCATGCAAAAGGCCCGCGCGCAGCAGTTCCTTCATGACCACAGGCACGCCTCCGATCGCATGCAGGCTGCCCATCGCGAAGGGGCCGTGCGGCTGCAAATTGGCGAGCAGCGGCACGCGCTCGCCGACTTGCTGGATGCGTTCGATCGTGATCGGCACCTGGGCCTCGCGCGCGACGGCGAGCAGATGCAGATACATGTTGGTCGAGCCGCCCATCGCATAGACGGTCGTGATCGCATTCTCGAACGCGCGCTCGGTCATGATGTCGCGTGGCCGGATGCCGGCTTGCATCAGCCGGTACAGGGCCTCGACCGAGGCGCGGGCCTGGGCGCGGACATCGGCGTGAATATCGCTGCCGGCATTGTAGTCAGCGGGATGCGAGGCGCCGCGCGGCAGCATCATGCCAATTGATTCTGCGATCGTGCTCATGGTGTTGGCCGTGAACATCGCGCCACAGGTGCCGCTGCCGGGCATCACGTTGCGCTCGACTTCCAACAGCTCCTCGGCGGACAAGCGGCCGGACTCGTTGGCGGCGCGCGCCTCGGCGTAATCCATGATCGTCAGATTGTTACCCTTGCTCGCCCATGCCCCGAAGGAGACGCGGCCCGGCGTGCTGGTGCCGGGATAGAGCACGAGGCCGAAAGCATTCGTCCGCGCCAGCGGCATCAGCGCGGCGGCTCCCGTCTTGTCGCAACCAGAGATCACGATCATCGCATCGCCGTGGTGCGCGTAATGACCGATCTCAAAACAGTCGGCGACGACATCGCGCGATGCGAGGCTATAGCCCGCCGTCGGCGTGCCCTGTGTCAGCGCATCCGATACCGCCGGAGCCCCGACGATCAACCCCTGCCCGCCGCGCTCGGCAAGGATTTCGACCAGGAGGTCGGTGATGGCGCGCACGCGGTTGTTGCAGCGATGGGCGTTGGTGTAAGCGCTGGCGATGGTCACCACCGCACTGGTTTCCGCAGCGCGGTCCGGATCAAATCCGGCGGCGCGCAACTCGACACGCGACCGCTTCCAATAGGTGCTGCTGTCCTGCGTTGTCATCGGGTGCTCCAGATCTTCTGATTGATCGTGCGGACGTTGGCGTCCGGCCTGATTGGCACTGAAACGAATTCAGCCCGTCTTGCCGTCGTCAAAACTGACAATCACGGCAGCGTTGGCGATGATGATAGAGTCGCTTCCGCTCTCGGCAGGAACTTCCAGCCCACCCTTCACCGCCGTCACGTTCACCGTCCCGTACGGCAGTTCCTTGGCAACGGCTGCCGTATCGACCCCGCTCGGGTCCGGCACCGCGACGGTAACCTCCACGAACATGTCGTTGGCGGTCTTTCCGAGCATCCGGAAGAAGCCGAGACTGGAGTGTCGGATGGCGTCCGAGACGGCGCGCTTGGCGGCTTTGGTCGCATCGCGTCCGTGAACGTCGACGCCCATGCCCATTTCGGTGATACAGCGCACGCGTGCCATGGCATTTCCTATCTTATTTTCGTTCGAGTGAGAGACATATCAGCCGTCGGCGTTTCACGCGAGCGACAGTCGAGGCAAGATTAATCTGAATGCACCCCGCACCGATAGGTGCGTGCAGGAACCGATATCGGCTAAAATCGTTTTCGGTCTGAGTCCAATTCGAGGATCAATCTTGCAAGGCGACTCCGAGATCTTATTCTGGCGCCGAACGGACGTCACCGGCCTGGAGCGATTGATGCTCCATATTTCCGCTGACGTGGTCTTGGCAGAATCGACCGTGATCTGCGTGGAGGACGGCGGCTTTCGCCTCGACCACCGATGGAGACTGACGCCTGACTGGCGAGCTCAATCTCTGGACGTAGACCGGTGGGGCCCGGCCGGCCACATTCACCTCACTCTTGAGCGGATGGATGGCGGGTGGCGCGTTAACGGCCAACAACGTCCCGATCTCGACGGTGCGGAAGAGCCCGACCTTTCGGTCACCCCCTTCTGCAACACCTTCCCTATCCGCCGGATACCTGCCGGAGTCCGACAGAGTCGCACACTCGATACCTGCTTCGTGGACGGTGCGGCCATGACGATACAGCGCTCCCGTCAACGATACGACCGTCTCGGTCCCGATCGGGTGCGTTACGTGGATCTCGGGGTCTCGGCAGGCTTTGAGGCGGAGCTCGAGGTGGATAATCGGGGTCTGGTGCTTCGCTATCAGCACCTTTTCGAACGCGTGACGCCAGTCTGACGAAGGCGTTGCGATAAATCGCTGACCAAAAGCCATCCTGCCGAGCTGACTAATCAGCCTGACTAATCAGCGAACTGCCTCATGGGGTCGAACGCCTGATCCGGTCGCGCCGCCCTGCTCGCTGGTCCGAGATCAGCTTCAGCCAGGGCGCCGAATGGAAGGCGCTCATCAGCAAGTACATCGGCACCATGCCGCCCACCGGAGATGCGTTTGCAGCCGAGCAAAGCGAATCCAGCGGGCCACCGCCAACCACAGCGGTAAGCAGCGCCATGATTGCGAAGGTCGGCGCGGCCGCAAGCGATAGCCATCTGACTATGCCGGCCGCGGCCGCGGCCGCGGTGCCCTCGTCATCACAGCTCGCCGCGTCGGGCGCGTTGCTGTGACGGGCCTTGGTCATGACTTCCCACTTGCGCTCTGCTTCCGGAACGCGGCCTCTCCGGCGTCCGACACCTCGACCCACCTCTTGTCGGGCGCGGCGCCTTCGACGTAGCTATCGTGCCAATTCCACCACTTGTAGGTCGGCGTCTGAGGATATCCCTCGGGCGAGTCCTCCCAGACCTCCTGGCGGCCGAGCGGCGTGATGTCGAGGTAATTCCAGGTGCCTCCCATCTGCTCGTCGCCGCGGTTGTTGATGAAGTAGGTGCGGTAGATCTTGTTGCCGTCGCGGAAGAACACGTTAGTGCCGTGCCATTCGCCGACGTCGAAATCGGCATCGAAGCTGTCCGTGATGGTGTACCAGGGGATCAGCTCCCATCCCATTCGCTTCTTCAGGCGCGCGATATCCGCCTGCGGCGCGCGCGAGGCGAACACGAGTGTAGTATCGCGCGCGTTGAGATGGGCGGGATGAGCGACCTGGTCGGCCACCATTGAGCAGCCGCGGCAGGCATGGTCGGGCCAGCCGAACACGCCGGGCTCGAAGAAGGCGCGGTAGAGGATCAACTGATGACGGCCTTCAAACAAGTCGAGCAAGCTCGCCTGGCCGTTGGGCCCCTCGAACCTGTACTCCTTCTCCACGGGCAGCCACGGCATCCGACGACGCTCGGCCGCGAGCGCGTCACGGGCGCGGGTCAAGGCCTTTTCCTTCACGAGCAATTGCTGGCGGGCTGCTTCCCATTCCTGTGCCGAAACGGTGTTAATCTGCATGGCTAACCTCCTGTTTGTCGCGATACTTGTTGCTTGAATGACTTGCAGCGTCAGGCCGGCAGACGCGCATCGTATTCCTTCATGAGGCCGCTCCAGCCATCCCAGAACGGCGCCGGCTCCTCGCCGCTCGCACGGGCGACCAGAACATCGAGATGCATGTGCCAACCGGCCATGTGCTTGAGCAGCGTGGCGCGGTCGGGGAAGCGCCGATGGATGATCGTGAGCAGCACGCCCTTGCCTTTGGGCTCCAGTTCGAACGTGACGTCACCGGTACTGTTCCAGGTGATCGACAATTTTCGGGGTGGATCGAATTCGGTAATCCGGCTCTGCATGCGATGCTCGCCGCCGAAGCCGGCCGGGGCCTTGCCGGGCGGATCCGTCAATTCGTCGTTGCGCCAGACGAGCTCGAAGGGCGCGCCGAGCTTCGTGTCCATGTCGCCTGCCGCCAGCCATTTGCGGCGCAACTCGCTGTCGGTGAGATAGGCCCAGATGCGCTCGATCGGGCCGGGCAGCAGCCGCTGGATTTTCAGCGTCGTGGGCTCGGGCAGGCTGCCGTACGCGTCGGGCTTTGTCGTTGAATTCATTGCTCTACTCCGTCACCGATTTTGATTTGGGTTTTGCTTTCGCCCTGTCCTCTTCGCGCAGCAGAGCTTCCAGCCTGTCGAGCTTTGCGGTCCAGAAACGCTCGTAACGCTTCAGCCATGCATCGGCTTCCGCGAGCCGCGCCGCCTCGAGGCGGCAGAGATGGGAGCGACCGCGGATCGTGCGTTTGACGAGACCAGCGTTCTCCAGCACCCGCACGTGTTTCGAGGCGCCGGCGAAGCTCATGCGAAACGGCGTCGCCAATTCTCCGATTGTCAGTTCCCGTTCCGCCAGACGACCAAGCATCGCCCGCCGCGTTGGATCCGCGAGGGCGTGAAAAACGGCGTCGAGATGGGCATTACGTTCAACCATGTGGTTTAACATAGTCGCGCGGCGCTAATTGTCAACCAATCGGTTTAACGTTTTCGTGATGAGAGAATGAGGATTTGAGCTGCTATGCTGCTATAACGCCGTAAAACTAGCCGTCCGGTACGGTGTACACGGCGCAGGGAGACGCAATGCCACGCAGCGTATGCGTTCCCAGCGGGATCAGTTTTGTGGTGGTTTCGGCGGCGAGTGCGCTCGATATCAGCACCGTTCGGCCAAGCGGCCGACAAAGCCCTTCCAGTCGGCTCACCAGATTGACCGCGGGACCGATCGCCGTGAAATCCAGCCGGTCGGCCGCACCGACATTGCCCCACAGAATTTCACCGAGATGCAATGCCACGCCGAACGACAGCGGCGGCAGCCCCTGCTCTCTCCGTGCGTCGCCGAGATGCGCCATTCCAGCCTGCGCGGAAGCGATGGCCCGGAGCGCAGCGTCGCAGGCATCGCGGGGAGATGGGCCGGTGACCGGAAAGATCGCCAGCACGCCGTCGCCGATGAATTTCAACACCTCGCCGCCGAAGGCATGGACAGCGCCGGCAATGCAATCGAACCAGGCGCCGAGCGCGGCAATCACCGCCGCGGGGGGCTCGGCCTCGGACAGTGCCGTGAAGCCGCGTAGATCGGCAAACAGCAGCGCGGCCCGGATCGTCTCGCCGACCTCGCGCCGCAGCGGGCCCGTCAGCACGCGCGCGGCGCTCCGCTTGCCGAGATAAGCTTCGAGCGCAGCGGTCACAGTCGCGCGCGCCGAAAGCGCGGCGAGCGGCGCTGCAGCGAAGCGGGCGGCGTCGCGCAGGCGATCAGACTCCGGTTGCGTGAACGGCTGCGGTCCGATCCAGCCGAGCATCGGCCCGTCCGATCCCGGGCTCACTTTATCTTCATGCACCGCTCCGCCGGCGAGCCCGGCCAACCAGCTCCGGCCGGCGTCGCCGGACAAATCCCCCGCCCCTCCGAATCCCGCCGGAGCAAATCCCACGGCCTCGATCACTGCCCCATTTTCCGCCCGCCATAGCCAGGTCCGGCGGGCGACGATCGGATGCGGCACGGCGAGCGTCAGCGCGCCGCCGGCGAGCGGCACGCCGTCTTCGATCAGGCGCGTGCCGAGTTCGGCGAGGAACCGGTCGGCGCCCGGCGAAGCGCTGGCTGCGTCTACCAGCCATGTCAGCGTCGGACTCAGTTGCATGGATCGATCATGCGGCAGCGACGTTGCATTGTCACCCACGGCACTTACCTTAGGCACTCGCTGGTTGCATCAGCGCGCCCTGCCAATGACCCACGAGGCTTTCGATGACTGAATCGTTTGTGCTCCAGCGCGAGACCCACATCGCCGCACCCCGCGCCAGCGTGTTCGCCTTCCTGACGGACCCTGAGAAGATCGTGCAATGGATGGGCAGCGAGGCAGTGACGGAGATGCATCCGGGTGGCATGTACCTCCTGAAAGGCGTCGGCAGCGCCACGGCGCGCGGCGCATTCCGCGAAGTCGTACCGGTTCACCGCCTCGCCTATAGCTTTGGCTGGGAAGGCAACGAGGAAGTGCCGCCGGGATCGGGCCTGATCGAGATCGATCTGATCGAACGGGACGGCGGCACGCTGCTGCGCATGACCCATAGCGGCCTGCCCACCGAAGCAACCCGCGACAGCCATTCCAAGGGCTGGGCGCACTATCTCGATAGACTAACCAAGGTAGCCGCCGGCCAGGACCCCGGACCGGACCGAGGACCGAGTGGCACACGCAACGCGTAAGGATGGTGTCGGTCAAGCCGTGCATCGCTGGACGATCAGTCCTGCTTTTTCAACACCGTCACGTGAAGACGGCGCCGGATTTCCATCCCCTGCCGCCGGTAGAGCGCGATGGCTGAGTGATTGTCAGTGAAGACGTGCAGGAACGGAATTTCGCCGCGCGATACGATCTGGCGGGAGATGGCGGATAGCAGCATTTGCCCGTAACCGCGGCCGCGGTGGGATGGATGCACGCACACCGCCGTGATCTCGGTGTAGCCGACTGGCTTCATCCGCTCGCCGATCATGGCGGCAAGCTGGCCGTCGATGCGGATGCCGAGAAAGGTGCCGAGCTCATGCGTCCGCGCGTTGAACGGTCCCGGCTTGGTGAGCGCGGTCAGTTCGATCATGTCGGGCACGTCGTTGACACCGAGGGTGACGATATCGACGCCGTGCGCTGGTGTTTCAACCTGCGTTCCAACAATCATCTGCTCGCCGGTGTCCGCCAGCGCGATTTTGAATTCGGGAGGCGGGTTCACGGGATCCGGCGTGAACAGCACGGCGATGTCCTGCGGCGACATCAGCCCAGCGAGCGCAGCAAAGCTTTCAGCCGACGTGTCCGCTATCGCTGCGAAGGGCGTGATCTCAGTCGGATAGCGCCGCGCGCGGTCATCGCCTTCAGCCAACGCCCGCTGTGTGGTCGTGAGCGCCGTCCAGATCGGATAATCGAGGGGGTGGTCAGGTCGAACGGACATCGGGCTGCCTTCATTCACTCAACTGCATGCGCTACCGGTAATCGCCGAGGTCTGCGATCTTGCCACCTTCCCTGACTTCAGCAGTGTAGCGCCAAATGTCGGGCTGCGAGCCATCTATATCCGTAAAGCCGTAGTGGCGGGCGAGCTCGCCGGAGCTGACTGATTTCTGGTTCCATTTGTTGCGAGCCGGATCGGCGGCGAGCGCAGCCACGGCGCGGCCGACGTAGCGCGGCGATTCCGACAGCGCGAAATCGGGCGGCGCCCGGTGCCTGCCACCTCCCCGCTCTGCCAGCGCCTCGCGCCAGTTCGCTTCGGTGACGCCGAAATTCTCCAGCATCATCTCGGAGCGCAGCCATCCCGGCGTGATCGCAACCGCGGTGGCCCCGTGCGGTGCGAGTTCGTGACCTTGCGAGTAGGCGAGACGGTTCACGCCCTGCTTGACGAGATCGTAGAACACCGAGATCCGGTAATGCTGCGCGTTGTAGTCGGCGGTGCCGTCGGTGACTTCGACAAGCAGGCCGCCTCCTTTCGCGATCAGCAGCGGCAACAGATAATGCGAGGTCACCAGATGCGTCTCGATGCCGAGCCGCAGAATCCGCAATCCCTTTTGCAGATCGAGCTTCCAGATCGGCGTATTCCATTCGCCGGGCCCGCCCTTCAGCCGTTCGGCGCCCCAGATGTCGTTCACCAGCACGTCGATGTGGCCATGCTCGGCGCGGATACCCTCGGCCAGCGCCGCGACCTGCAAAGGTTCGAGATGATCAACGGCGATGGCGACGCCTTTGCCGCCGAGGCTGGTCACGAGTTCGGCCGTCTCCTCGATGCTCTCCGGCCGGTCATAATCGGATCGCGTTGGAGCATCGGCGCGAGCGCTGCTGCGTCCCGTGCAGATTACCGTCGCTCCCGCCTCTCCCAGCGCGGCGGCAATGCCGCGGCCGGCGCCGCGCGTCGCGCCCGCCACCACGGCGATACGTCCGGCAAGCGCGACTTCATGTGAGACCACGCTCATCCTCCCCTCACCTTCACGCGCCGCTGCTATCCGATCGCATCGAAGCGCCTGCGCACATCATTCCGTTTTCTCTGCCGTCGCCTTGATCAGATTGTCGCGGAGCGTGACGACGTTTTCCTGAAGCCGCGCGAACTCGTCGGGCTTCAGTCCGGTAGAGGCCACGAGATTCATGTGCATGCCCTTCTCGCGCAGCCGGCGGCCAGCCTCGGTCAGGCTGATGCGCACCTGCCGCTCGTCCGCGGGATCGCGCTGGCGGCGCAGATAGCCCATCTGCTCCAGCTTTTTCAGGATCGGCGTCAGCGTGTTGGATTCCAGGAACATCTTCTCGCCAAGCTCACTCACGGTCTGGCCATCCTGCTCCCACAACGCCACGATCGCGATCCATTGCGGGTAGGTCAGGCCGAGTTCATCGAGGCCTTTTTTGTACGCCCGCCCAAAGGCAAGGTTGGCCGAATAGATCGCAAAACACAGGAAATCGCCAAGCCGCCGCTCGCCTGCGGCCGGCTTCGGCTTCTGACTGGCCTTTGAATTGTCTCTCGAATTGTCCCTGGAACCGGTCCGGAGCCCATCGCTCAGTTTCATGGAAGTCGTCCTTTTCGACACAAACATGTGAAGTCTCGCATCCATATATATCGTGTCCGATTAAATCGGAAGGCTTGACACTCGGGCTAAGCACACCTTATGTAGCGCACACGATCATATCGTACACGATACAAATGCGGGAACATTTCTCGCCACCCCAACATCAAGGAGAGAACTATGTCAGATCTCAAGGAACGCATCAGTACCACCTCTGCTGAAAGCAAGGCCGCGCCTGCTGTCGACCTGAAGCTCGAAGTCATCGTCATCCCTGTTTCCGACGTTGAACGCGCCAAGCAGTTTTACGCAAAACTCGGCTGGCGGCTCGACGCCGATTTCGCCGGCCCCGACGATTACCGCGTGATCCAGTTCACGCCGCCCGGCTCCAACGCTTCGGTTATCTTCGGCAAGAACGTCACCTCTGCCGCGCCGGGCTCAGCACAGGGTCTTTATCTGATCGTCTCGGACATCGAGGCCGCCCGCAACGAGTTGCTCGGCCGCGGTGTTGCGATCAGTGAGGCGTTTCATGCCGGCGGCGACGTGCATGTCGGTTCGGATGAGCCCTATCTGTTCGGGCGGGTCCGGCTGAGCGGCCCGGATCCGGAACGCGGCAGCTATCGCTCCTATGCCTCGTTCAGCGATCCCGACGGCAATGGCTGGCTGCTGCAGGAAGTCACCGCGCGATTGCCGGGGCGCGTCGACGCCAACGCGACGGCTTTCAATTCGTCGGCTGATCTCGCGAGCGCACTGCGCCGTGCGGCTGCCGCCCATGGAGAGTACGAGAAGCGCAATGGCGGCCAGCGCGATGAGAACTGGCCGGACTGGTACGCCGAATACATCGTCCGCGAGCAGGCCGGCCAACAGCAGGCGGCATGAGCAAGCGAAGCTGTCATCGGCGGCGGCTCGCCCAATTGAGTCCGCCGCCGATGACCGGCACAGCCAACCAAGGAGATTCACCATGCGTGCGCTATCCAACAGCCTTTCATCCATTTCGCTCCCCGCGCTCGCGCTAGCCATTACGCTTTCGGCCGGGCCGGCATCGTCGCAGACCACGCACGGCGCAGCGACCGATCGAACCACCGCTGCATCTGAGCGTCCGCGGGATGACCTCGCCGGCAAACTTGTGCGCCGCGTGATCCAGCGCGCGCCATCCTCGATTCCCAGTCGCGAGATCGTGCAGGTGGAGACGGAGATTCCGCCCGGCGTCGAATCCGGTTGGCACGTGCACCCTGGCGAAGAGGTCGGCTACATCATCGCCGGCAAGGTCGAGATGCAGGTCCAGGGCCGCCCCACCGTCATCCTGCAGGCCGGCGACGGATTCCTCATACCGCCGCGGACACCGCACAATGCTCGCGACCTCGGCCCGGAGACGGGGCGAATGTTGTCGACCTATCTCGTCGAGCAAGGCGAGCCGATTGCAACGTTCGTGCACCAGCACGCCGACAAAGCTGCGCATTGAGCTCACGCCGGCACCGGCGCGGGCGCAGCCCGCGCCGCCGGCATCGGCCGGAACGTCATCATGATCAGGAATGCGCCGAGCCCCATGATCCACGAGCCGATATAGAGCCAGGCGTAGCTGGCAAACGTGTCGTAGATCAAACCGCCGGCCAAGGGTCCCGTCGCCATGCCGAGGCTGCCGGCCATCGCGGTGCCACCGATCACGGTGCCCATCATGCGCAGCGGAAAGTTTTCGCGCACGAGAACAGCATAGAGCGGCATGGTGCCGGCGTAGAGAAAGCCGAATAGTGCGGCTACCGCATAGAACGCGGCGAGATCGCGCACGAAGACGTAACCGAGTGCGCCGAATGCCTGCGCCAGCAAGCCAAAGACGAGCACGCGCTTGGCGCCGAAGCGATCGCCGAGCAGGCCGAAGGCGATGCGGCCGCCCATCCCCGCGAGTCCCTCGATGCTGTAGATGGTGACGGCGGCAATCATCGGGATGCCACAACTGATGGCGTAGCTCACGGTATGGATGATCGGGCCCGAATGCGTGGCGCAGCAGAAGAAGTTCGTCAGCAATAGAATGACGAATTGCGGCGAGCGCAGCGCCTGCGCCAGCGTCATCTCCGGTTCTGCCGGCGCGCTTGATGGCGCGGACGCCGCGCTCTCGAGCGCCGGCGCGCGGCGTACCAGCAGCGAAACCGGAATCATGATTGCGGCAACGACGAGCGCCACGATCTGCATCGAGGTGCGCCAGTCATGATTCGAGACCAGCCAGGCGGCGAGCGGTGACATCGTCATCGGCGCCATGCCCATGCCGGCCGAAACCAGCGAAACCGCAAGGCTGCGATGGGTATCGAACCAGCCGGTCACGCAAGCCATCATCGGCGCGAAGATCGCAGCCGTGGCACCGCCGACCATTAGCCCGAAGATGAACTGAAATACGACGAGCGAGGTCGCAAGGCTTGCCAGCCCCAGGCTTGCCGCGAGTACGACCGAGCCGGTCAGCACCACCGGCAGCGGCCCCAGCCGGTCGGACAAGGTGCCCCAGACCATGCTGGTGAAGGCCATCGCGAGGAAACCGATCGTCATCGCACTGGATACGCCGGTCACCGACCAGCCGGTATCCCGCGCGATCGGCTGCAAAAACACCGGCAGCGAAAACATGCCCCCGATTGCGACACAGCCAAGCAAGCCTCCGGCCGCGACAATCACCCAGCGATAGTGAGAATTGGTCATTTCTGATCTCCTGACAGCCTCTTCGGCTGGAAGACGAACGGGACGGGTCTCAGCCGACAGGACGCGGGCCGCCCCGGCTCACTTTTTTGCGAGCGAGGCAGATCGTTCCGCGGGGTGCATCTGGGCTTCCTATGTTATCGCTTACCCGCGAGCGCCCTGCGGAACATGATGGACGTTTGTCAGTTCAACGGGTGATTTCTTGCGACAAGGATAGGCTCTCCATTTATCTGTGACGGAGCTACGTCCAAGCTCAAAACGTCCGGAGAAGGCACCGTGCGAGCTACGAGCAACCGCCTAACCGTTATCGGAGCGCCGACGAGCGCCGGGGCATATGCCCCTGGCCAGGAGAAAGCACCCGAAGCATTTCGACGCCATGGATTGATTCCCGCCTTGGAGCGGGTCGGATGGCAAGTTCGTGATATGGGCGACATTTCCTATTTTCGTTGGCGTCCGGACCCCGGCAATCCGAATTCAATGAACCTGGGAGCCGTGCGTGAAGCCGCGGGAGCCGTCTCCCGGCACGTCGCGCGCGCTATGGTGGATGGAGAGGCGGCGCTCGTCCTTGGCGGTGACTGCACCATCGAGCTAGGAGTCGTTGCCGGCACGCTGACCGACGATGCTTCAGTTGGATTGATCTATATCGATGGTGACGCAGATCTCAACGTGCCAGAAACCGCCGAAGGTTCACTTGACTGGACTGGCATCGCCCACATGCTTGACCTGCCCGGCGCGCTTCCTGACCTGAGCGGTCTTGCGTCGAGACGGCCAATGCTTCGTCCGTCCGAGGTGTTGCTATTCGGCGCTCATGAGGTCACAGCGCCCGAGTCAAGAACGATCGCCATCAATGACATTAGACACATTGTCCTGGCGGAGATCAAAGCAGACCCGGTGGCTGCAGCCGAACAGGCAAGGGCTTGGGGACGCCGGTTTGATCGCCTGCTCGTTCATATCGACATTGATGTGCTTGCGTTCACGTCGTTTCCGATTGCCGAGAACGTCCGCTACGGAGCGCGCGGTACCGGTCTCGAGTTGGAGGAGCTTGGCAAAATACTTGATGTCCTCCTGGCTGCACCGAACTGGCGCGGACTCACTATAGCCGAGTTGAATCCAGATCACGCACCTGATGAGACCGCCGCATTTGGCAGCCTCATTGCTATGCTGACGCAGGCCCTCGCACCCGTTGCAGCCGCCGATAGGTAGGAACTGGGCGGTCGGACTACGTGCCAGGCCGCCGCGTGCACCCCGAGCCCCTAAGCTTTTCAGCGGTGAGCATTTCGCAACGACAATCCACCATTGCTGGTTGGGAAGAAATTGCCGTGGAAGCCAAAAGGAATTTGGTGGGGGCACTCCGCTCGAGCGATCTCGGTCATGCGAGTTGCATCGAGAACGAGGAGAAATGACCTGTCGTTCCGCCCGTCCAGAACAACCGAAAGCAACACACCCTCAGCTTCGTTGGCAGCGTCCGGGGCAGCGACGAACACCGGCTCTCCCGGATAGCATCCGGGCTCTGCCCACACAGTGCACTCACCCGTCTCAATGTCGATCCGGACAAGGCTGTCGAGAAAATTCCCCGGCTGTCGATTTCCCGTGCCCCAGACCACACGGTAGGACTCTCCCGCGACCCTGCCATAGTCGATCCGCGGCAGTTCGATGGCGGTGGTGGTGATCTGATGTTTCCGCGCCGCGCGATCTGCGGTGCCGAGCGGAACAACATAGCGAGAGAGAGACCCCACCGCGTCGACCGGCTTGCCAGCGCGCAGACGCGAGAGGTAGAGTTGATCGATGATACCCGGGTCGGGGTAAGTAACGAGGTCGAGCACGAGTTCGCCGCCTCGCTCATAGGCATTGACATGATGAAAGGCGAAGGCCGCTTCGGCTTCCGCTGTTGCGATCCGTCGGCCACTGTCCTTCTCGACGACCTGGAAGCGCAGCCCGCGCTCCGGTTGCCACCGATAGTTTCTGATGAACGGCTCGCCGCTCAGGAGCAACCGCAGCGGGCTGACCACCAGCGGAAACTCCGCCAGGATGAGATAGCGCTCCGTCATCGCGAAGCTGTGCATGTAGGCGGGCCGATCCACCGGCAATTCGGCGATCATGGTTTCAGCGCCGTCCTCATCCGCCACGCGAAACAGCCGGTACCGACTTCGCCGGCCGAATTCCACCACATAACTGAACTGGCAGCGACGAGTTGCGTCATGGTGCGGATGAGCAATCGAGATCTGGCCTCCGAGCTGCTTGCTGTATTCATAATGCCCCAGCGTTTCGAGAGTTTCGGAATCGAAACGCACCGGCAGGGTCGTTTCTGTGAGCGCCACTAACGATCCACCAAGAGCGTTGACGCTGACATTGCAATTGTCGGTCGGCTTATCGAAAAATCTGGAGAGCACTCTGCCGAACAGCGTCCGACAGGGGTCGCTTGCGAACTCGCCGCGGCTCAAGCGGCCGGATCGTCGCTGTTCCCGATAGTTCGCCGAACGGATGAACCGGTTCGCATACGAGACCTTGCCGTCGACGAAGGCAAACCGGTGCAGCATAGCGAGGCCGTCGAACCAGTGGTTCACGGTTTGCCTGCCGAGGTCGAATTTGGCCGGCGCTGTGCGGAGCAGCGCGCCAGATAGCCATCTCGGTACGCTGCCGACGACGGGAAGGCTCTCGACCGCAACCTCGCGGTCGAGATCAGCAAAGCCTTTGGCGAACATGGCGGTCATGGCGATATCCGGGTCCACCGGCTAACGCACGGGCGCGCGATTTGGTCCCGCGCTCGATCAATTGCTGCCGAGAAAGATTTAGGGCTGCGGCGACTCCATTGGAGGCAAGCGATACTACTGGCGGCGAAAGATCATCCCACCATGATGGAGCGTATCCTTGTCGACGAACCTGCCGTCGGCGGTAAAGCCGGTGTCGTCCCAGTAGTCGATGTGATCGCCCTTGATCTCGTAGCGCCCCTGGTAGGCACTCTTGCGCGTGCCGCGGGCTTCGTCGTAGCGGCCGTTCGGAAGAAGCTCGTGGCGAATGTGGCCGCCATCGGTCGCCCACATGCCAACATAGGGATGCCGCGTCATTGCTTTCTCCATGGATTGCTGTTCGGGTTTACTGGCTGGTGCGGCCTCGCCGGAAGCGACAGCCGCCGATGGTCCGAGGACAAAAACGAATCCCAGGATCAGCGCACCTGCGATGGCCGGACGACAGGTCATCTCGTTTTCCTCCAAATGATCGGCCGACGTTTACTGCTGAGGCGCGGGAATGCGCCGCAGAACATCTTCGTACGGCGCGAGGTCGAGATAGGCCGTCACATCCGTTGCTTTTCCGTCGTGCATGCGGAAGATCCAGGCATAGCTGTTGCTATAGCCCCTGCCGTCGCGGGCAATCCCGCTCCCCTCCCAGTGAGCGATCACATGATCGCCATCGGCAAAGACCCGCACGGCTGTAGGGCGGACAGGCGTGGATAATCTCGCCGCGAATGGACGGACGGCTCGCTCCAGAAAGGCCTCACGCCCCTCGAACTCCCCGGCCCCTGGACTCGATCCTTTGATCCTCCAGACGACATTCTCGGCGAGCACGTCGTCGAAGAAGGACGTTCCGCCCGCCGCCCAGCGATGAAAGGCTTCGGTGACCACGCGCTTGTTGTCATCTTCCGCCGTACTCGTCTGACCACAGGGGGGCAGCCGTGGTCAGGCTGGAAGCGGTGAACATTGCGGCGCACAGGCACCATGCGAGTGCGCGAGTTGCCAGGGCTCTCATAATTTCTCCTTTACCCTTGCGCGTCGGTGAGATGCTTGCCTCGCGCGAGTCCGCGATATCCGACCGCGCGTACTTGCCGGTCAATACGCCGCCGCCGAGCGGCGACCAGGGCAGCACGCCCATGCCGAGCGCTTCCGCCATCGGAATGAGCTCGTGCTCGACCGTGCGCTCGACCAGGCTGTATTCGATCTGCAGCGCCACGAAAGCTGACCAGCCGCGGAGATCGGCGATTGTCTGCATCTGGGAAATACGCCAGGCCGGCGTATTGCAGATGCCGACGTAGTGGATCTTGCCCGATCGCACCAGATCGTCGAGCCCCCGCATCACCTCATCGCACTGCGTGGTCATGTCCCAGCCGTGCAGGTAGAGCAAGTCGATGCGGTCGGTGTTGAGTTGCCGCAGGCTCTGCTCCACCGATCGCAGCATATTGAGCCGGTGGTTGCCTCCCGAGTTGGGGTTGCCCGGTTCGCGCGCCATGGTGAATTTGGTCGCGAGCACGATATGGTCGCGCTTGTCCTTGATGAACTCGCCGACGATACGCTCGGAGGCGCCGTCGGTGTAGTTCACGGCGGTATCGACGAAGTTGCCACCGCGATCGACGTAAAGATCGAAAATCCGACGTGCCTCGCCCGCATCGGCGCCCCAGCCCCAATCCGGACCAAAGGTCATCGTGCCGAGCGCGATCGGGGATACCCGCAGTCCGGACCGTCCCAGCAGACGGTAATGATCCAGGGATGTCATTGTCGGTGCCTCCAACTTCTGTCGGGACGCACATACGACGCCGCTATAGGTGAAACAATTTGCTCAATCGTGACCAGCTTGGTAAATTTAGCTAACCAATGACGGCAGACCTGAACCTCGTTTCGGTGTTCCTGGCGGTCGCCGATGCGAAAAGCTTTCGCGGCGCGGCCGAGCGGCTGGGCGTGACCCGCTCGGCGGTGAGCCAGGCAATCCGGCGAATGGAAGACCGGATGGGCGTGGCGCTGCTGCAGCGGACAACGCGCAGCGTCAGCCTCACCGAGGCCGGCGTGCGACTGCACCAGCGCGTCGCGCCAGCCATTGCGGAAATCGAGCTCGCGCTCGACACCGCGCAGGATCGCGACGCCAAGCCGACAGGACAGCTACGGCTCGCGGTTTCCTCGATCGCCGAGCGCTTCATCTGCGGGCCGCTGCTTGCGGGTTTTACGCACGCTTATCCAGCCGTGCAGATCGACATCACCGTCACCGACGAAGAGTTCGATATCGTCGCCGAGGGCTACGATGCCGGCGTTCGCCTTGGCGAAGTGATCGAAAGGGACATGATCGCCGTGCCGGTTTCGGGCGACCAGCGCCAGATGGTCGTCGCTGCACCGTCGTATCTGACGCGCTTTGGCGCGCCCACGCACCCGACCGAGCTTGCGCAGCACTGTTGCATCGGCTGGCGTCCGGCGCCTGCCGTGGCGCCCTATCGCTGGGAGTTCGAGGAAGACGGCCGCGAGTTCGACGTCGCCGTCAATCCCAGGATCACGACCAATGATATGTGGGTCATGGTGCGGACCGCTTGCGCCGGCGGCGGCCTGACGTTCGGCATGGAGGAGACGTTCAGGCCCTACATCGAGCGCGGCGAACTGGTGCCGCTGCTGGAGCAGTATTGCCCGCCCTTTCAGGGCTTTTTTCTCTATTTCGCGGACCGAAGAAATCTGCCGCCAAAGCTGCGCGCACTGATCGACCACGTGCGATATCGCCCTGCTTCAGGTGGTCGAAAGAAATAGGCCGAGGGCGCAATAGCTGAGCGCATTGCGCCGACCAGCCCCTTGGCGGAACACGCTGCACTCTTGGCGCGCCTCGCCTGTACGCGACTTGACTAAGTCTCATCTGAGGCATACTTTTGTCTCATCTGATTTGGAGATTTCCGTGAGCCATCAAGCCGCGATCCTGGCCGGTCTGCTCGGCGTCAAGCCGAAGAACACAGAGACGACGCTTACCCTCGCCCGTTCCGTAGAGAAGGGTCTGCCGGTATCGGCGTTGGACAAATTCGCCGGCCGCGTATCCCCGCAGAACGTTCGTGACTTCACCTATCGTGTGGTGCCGAAGCCGACGCTGGAACGGCGCCGCAAGGAAAAGCAGCATCTGACGACCGAAGAGAGCGACCGGCTGGCGCGTGTCGCAAAAGTATTTGCCTTCGGCCTCGAAGTGTTTCGCGACGAGGCCAAGGTGCGCGATTTTCTCAACCGGCGGCATCCGATGCTTGAAGGCAAGACCCCGCTTGAACTGGCCTTGGCAACCGGCCCCGGGGCGGACGCTGTCGTCAACCTGCTAGGGCGTACAGCCTATAGCGGCGGCGTCTAGGCGTGCCGAAGAGCGATCGTGTCCTGACATGCTATCGCATCGGGGACCCGGCCGGCGCCTACCCCGTGTACGATGCCGAGGGATCGCGCCTCTATCCGGGCCGGTGGAATACGCACACCAGCCCGATGATCTACGCGTCCGAGCACTATTCCACTGCCATGCTCGAGAAGCTGGTGCATGCCAATCTGGTGATGCCCGCCAACCAGCACTTTATCGAGATCACGATACCGAACGGCGTCTCATACGAGATCTTCCAGACCGCAGCGCATCCCGGCTGGGATTCACGCAACGAAACCATCTGCAAGAGCTTCGGCCAGAAATGGTGCGAGGGGAAGCGTTCGGCGCTCCTGATCGTCCCCTCGATCCCGGCGCGGCTGGAGCGCAATTTTCTGATCAACCCGGCCCATCCCGATGCCAGGAACATCACGCACCCCCTGCCCGAGCCGGTGTGGTGGGACGAACGGCTTTATGGGCGGTAATTGGAAGGGCTGCCACCCTGCTCCTTGACCTTCAATAATCCAAGAGACGGAGAGCCGGCATGCAGGTCGCCGAATGGCGGGAATACCCTGCGCTATTGCACCTACGGGCTGTCGTTTCATCAATGGAACGATACAACCTGCGCGCCAGTTAACCAGCTCCACGTCGGAAAACGATGAAGCTGTTCCAGCCTGGAAGATCGCCATGGCCATCCACTTCAATCATACGATCCTCTCGACCCGCGATAGCAAGGCATCGGCAACATTCCTGGCCGAGATGCTCGGTCTGCCGGCGCCGCGGCGGTGGGGGCCATTTTATATGGTCACCACCGAAAACGGCGCCAATCTCGACTACATGGATGTCGACGGCGACATTACTCCGCAGCACTATGCATTTCTGACCAGCGAAAGCGAGTTTGACGAGATCTTCGGCCGCATCCGGGAAAGGCAGCTTACCTACTGGGCCGACCCTGGACAGACGCAACCGGGCAAGATCAACCACCACGACGGCGGGCGTGGCATCTACTTCAAGGAGAAGAACGGACACCTTATTGAAATTATTACCCGCGAGTATGGTAGCGGCGGCTGGAATCCCTGACGGCGCGGCTGCCTGCGCTCTACCTGCGCCAAGCGCTTTCATAGCGACAGACTTCGAGACCGAAATCATCCGGTCGCGCTTTCATGCCGTCAATGTGTCGGCGTGACCTTGCGGCCGGCGACGCCCGTCGCGCAGCCAAAGAAATATTTTGAGAACTTCACCTCTAGGCCGTGGGCGCGCAGCATGGCTGCGATCTCGGCGGCACTGCCGAAGTTGATGCTGTAAGTACCGATCATCGCAAAATCCTGCGCGCCGCGGAGAAAGATACGCTCGATGAGCGGCAAGATCACCCTGAGATGAAACACGTAGAGCGGCCGAAGCCACCACCCTTTCGGGTCCGACGCCTCGATCATGGAGAAGACGCCTCCGGGTTTCAGCACGCGCGCGATCAAGGCGGCCAGTCGCGCATGCTGCTCGGGGTTGAACGTCTTCAAGCCGAACGTGGAGATGACGAAGTCCGCGCTCTCCGACGGCAGGTCGCTTGCCAGCACGTCATCCTCGATGAATTCGATTCGGTGGGCACGGTGGGCGTGAAGTCGCGCCAGGGCGCGACGGTGCATACCGGAGGAGATATCGACGGCGGTGATCGCGCCGATATCGTCAAAGCGCTTCAACAGATGAGGCCAGACCTCGCCGGTTCCTGCCATCAGATCGTAACCGCGAGTGCCGCCCCCTTGAACCACCGGCATCGCCGCCGCGCATTGCTTGCGCCAGCGCTCGGTGAAGCCGAACGAGCAGATCAGGCTGAAGGTAATGTAGCGATCCGAGCAGCGATCGAACACGGCCTTCACGAACTGCGGGTCATAGATATCGCCCATTCCGCCTTATGCCCCCTGCTCCCGATCAATTATCCCGAGCGGCTTTGACCTTACGCCATTGCCACCGGCGAAGAGAGCCTCCCCATTAAGATTACGCCTTAACCAATAATTAATTATGTCTTTGCGGGCACGAAAGGCTCAGCTTAGCGTTTTGGGAATGCTGCTCAGTAACCTACGATGGGTGAGTGCCATGACCTATAGAACGACGTTCATTGCGTCTCTCAGTGCAGTCGCGCTTGTCCTTGCCGCGGGCCAGGCATTTGCCGATCCGACCGTGGCGCGCGGCGCAGGCGTTGCGCCGTCGCGTCCGGCTTTCCCGGCATTCCCCAAATCGGGGCATCATCACCATCATCACCGGGGAGTAAGCGGTTTCTGGCCGACCGGCGGCGTCGTCTATGGTCTGTCGGATGAGGTCGAGCGACCGGTCGTCGTGGAGACTCCGCCCCTCAAAACATCCGACGATATCCGCTTCACGTGCGTGTACGATATCCCCTGGGATTACGTGCATCGGTGTCCGCAATTTAATACGCCTCGGCAGTAAGGTTTGAGGGGGCGTAGGACGCGACAGCCTTGCTAAATCACAAGTCCCTCATGGTGAGGAGCGCGAACCGCGTCTCGAACCATGAAGGCCCGTCTGTGGCCTACATCCTTCGAGACGCCCGCTCTGCGGGCTCCTCAGGATGAGGGGCTTGAGCAGCTAGCGCGGCAGCCATAGCGCAGGGCATTGCGACGGGTACATCCGGCCTTGCGGGAGCCGATTCCGCCTGTGAGATCTACGTTTCAAACAGCAAGGGTATGAGTCCGCATTCTCGCGGCGAGAAGCGCCCGAGCTTTGTGTCATCGAAAGACCCTCTGCATGAGTAGATGGCGCAGGGAAGACCGGGTGCTTGCCGCACCCGCGTCTCGTGTGCAAAGTGCGCAACAGGAAACGCACACGAGCATACAGGTACAGCGGAAACACTCCGGCCTTCCCTGCGCAATGGCTTTACGGCTTACTTCGTGCTCTTCCCGGAGAACGGCTCTTTTGCCTCATCCCCGAGAAGCTTCGCTTCTCTAGGACTTAACGCCAGCACCGCGGCGCCCGAACCACACGACTTCGCCGTACGCTTCCGGCGCGTGCGTCTAGCGCGCATTCAGCGTCCACCGCATCTCACCGCACGTTCGTGACGATGTCCAACGCCCCTCATCTGCCGTGAGACGGGCGGAGTTATGGGACTGATTTGGGTGAGAACGAAAGCGGAATATTCTTGATTCCCGGGCTTGACACGATTTCGGAAAATCAGAAGTGATTTGCCTATCATGCCGATTTGTCGCACTCGATGTGCAAACTTCGTCCTCGTGAGCCAACGGGCCGCGCGAATGCGCGCCCGATGACAGGCTCCGCGAAGCAGTCCATAACGCCGCTGATAGAAAACGTGCCATTCCTCCCATCGCTTCAACGGGACGTCATCCAATCATTTGCCGCAGCTTGACCGGCCGCTAATCATGTAATATCATTAGTTACATGAGAAGAGACAGTCGATTGTCAGGCGTGTTGCACGTACTGCTCCACATGGCCGAGCAGAAAGAGCCGGTGACGTCGGAAGCGCTGGCGAAGGCCATGGATACCAATGCGGTGGTGATACGGCGGGTCATGTCCGGGCTGCGAGATCATGGCCATGTGCGATCGGAGAAAGGGCATGGCGGTGGATGGACCCTCGCCCGCGACCTCGCGACGATTTCGCTGCGGGACGTCTATGAGGCGCTCGGCCAACCGTCGCTGTTCGCCGTAGGAAACAGAACAGAATCGCCCGGCTGTCTTGTTGAGCAGGCCGTGAACGCCGCGCTCGACCAGGCATTCGACGATGCGGAGGCGTTGCTGCTGGCGCGTCTGGCAGATGTGACGCTCGCGATGGTGAGCGCCGACTTTCAAAAGCGTCTGGGTGACCGGCGCAACCGTCATCGTCTGGATATTGTTCATGCATCATGATGAGGCAGCCCCAGCATTGCTGGCCCACTTCTCCGATCCCGCGGCGGTGACGCGCTACGCGGAAGGGCCACCACGCTTCGTTCCCGGCTTTGCGGACCTTCACCGCATGACCCGCATCTTGTTGGCGGAGCAGGCTGCGCAAGACGCGCTTGTGTTGGTGCTCGGCGCCGGTGGCGGTCTAGAATTGAAGGCATTGGCAGAGGCGGAGCATCGCTGGCGTTTCGTTGGCATCGATCCCGCCGCCGAGATGCTGAAGCTGGCCGAGCAGACGCTGGGGCAGTTCAATGCGCGGGTGCAGTTACAGCAGGGCTATGTCGATGATGCGCCCGATGGGCCGTTCGATGCCGCCACATGCCTGCTCACGCTGCATTTCCTCGACGTCGACGAACGGCGGCGGACCGCACGGGAAATCCACCGCCGCCTTCGACCCGGCGCGCCTTTTGTAGCCGCCCATTCCAGTTTTCCGCAAGCTGACGGCGAGCGCGCGCGATGGCTATCCCGCTATGCCGCCTATGCGATAGCTTCCGGCGCCGATCCAAACCAGGCCAACAATGCGCGTGCTGCCGTCGAGGCCCACCTGAGCCTGCTCAGCCCGGAACACGACGCGCAAATTCTGCGTGAGGCCGGCTTCAGGGATGTCGAGTTGTTCTTCGCCGCGTTTACCTGGCGCGGCTGGGTTGGCTACGCCTGAAGCGGGCACTTGGCAGAAGCGAAGTGCGGACGCCGGTCATCGCAATAAGATTGGTGCACTGTCACCGTAATTCTTCACCTCATTGATGATCCGCGTCGCCGTCGCGCCGAGGAAGCTCGTGTCGAAGGGATAGAAGTCGAGATCGTGCGGTGGATTGCGCCTCCGGCTAATCCACCCAACGCGCTGTGTTCCGGTCAGCCCTCTACAGCGTTCTCATGAACCCCGCTGCCGCGAAGCCCCCAGAGGATCAGCGAAAAGGATATGATTCCCGTCGGGGCGGCTGGGTACATGACGAGTTGGATCAGCATCTCCTGAGCGTCGCTCCCACGAGCGCCGGCCGCCGCGATCGGAATGATCGAACCACCGGCCCCCAAGAGGGCCGCGATCACGAAACCGGCGATCGTTGCAACCGCGGAATAGATGAGAAGCCAGAATGCCAGCCGTGACGGCGTCGATGTCAGCTTCAGCTTCGGCCAGACCAGGCCCAAGGCCACAAGCAATACTCCGGTGAATCCGCTGAGCGTGTGAACCGAACGGCCGAGATTTGGTGCGGCGAAATACGGCACCGCAAATCCCTGGAAGCTCGTGAAGAGGAACAAGGCTACGCCGATCTGAATCAGCCGGTGCCCTTGGACGGCCAGTGCTGTCGCGCTCATCCGTTGCTCCTTTTCAGTTGTGGTCGTGATCGCCAGCGTAATCGGCTATCGCTCCCCTCCTCGGCGAGGAGCAGATAGGGCTGAAAAGCGGATATCGAAAGATGGATACCCGCCGATTGGACGTAACGCGAGGACGTGCATGAAACGCGTCTTGATCCCTGGCATGTCTGGAACCGAAATCCTCAGTGATCCCGACCAGCCAGGCAGACCTTCGCCGGGAACGGCACGCCTGCGCCACGGTTGACCGATATTGCCGAAGACGAAGGCCGATCCAATGGCTGGTCTTGAATTCGAGATGACCTATCGTCTGCGCGTGCGCGGTCCGATGCCGGCGACGCAAGGCTCGTCCGTCGGCGAGCACATCTACTGGGAGATGAGCGAGGGCACACTGGAAGGCCCGCGCATCAAGGCGCGTATCGCGATGCCGGGCGGTGATTGGTACCGGCCGGGCGCGGATGGCTTTGGCCGGCCCGATGTTCGCGTCCAATTCATCACAGATGACGACGCGGTTATTCTGCTGCACTACACCGGCCTCGTGCAGATGAATGACGCATTCACCAAGGCCGCCGAGGCGGCCAACACCACGCGCTTTGAAGATCACTACATGCGGATGGCGATGCGCTTCGATGCCGGCGCATCGAAGTACGCGTGGCTCAACCAGCATCTGTTTGTGGCCGAGGGCCGTCTCACCGGCAAAAACCAGATCGAGTACCGCATTTACCGCGTCACCTGATTGCTGCGCCTTTGCGAGGTTTATCGAGTGCGTCGGGCGGGTTAGCGAACGCGTAACCCGCCATCACGAACACAGCTCAATGAGAAGATGTAGCGAAGGCCTGCGCATCGGCAATCCGTTTCGGGGGTTAGCTCGTTGGCCGACAGCGCAGCGCCTTGCGCCGCCCGACACCCGATTGGCGGAATACGCTGCGCTATTCCGCCCTACCGGCTGAGTTTGTGCACTGTCACCGCAATTCTGTTCTGCAATGCCCTGCGAGCCGTGTCAGGCTACCAACTCGCGAATACCGCTGGGCGTGATGTTTGGCGGGGGCTGCTCCTGCACCATGCTTTTAGTAACCTCAATAGTCCTAGCATCGGCTGGGAAGAGCATTTCCAAAGCGAGCTCAGCCAGCGTCACATCATTGGGTGTGCCGAAAACGGTCACGGTATTCAGGAATGACACCGTGCCCAGGCGTGTAGCGATACGAAGTGGTGTTGCGAGACGCTGCGAAGCCTCCAAGCCTCCCGAGGGCTCGGAATTGGGCGGAACAGGGTAGGCCGCTATTTCTACATGCAATCTCTGAATAACCGGATCGGCCCGCGTGTCGATCTGTTGGCGAAGGACGCTCAGAGAGTGCGCGCGCCATTCCACGAAATTCAGGATGCGCGGACCCATTCCGGACGGATGCAGGAGGAGACGCATGGCGTTGACCGGGGTGCGCAAGAGCTCCGCCGAACAGCCTTCGTAAAGCTGTGGAAGCGCCGCATTCGACAGTATCACGTTCCAGTGCCGATCGACCGCGAAGGCCGGGTACGGCCGATGAGCCATCAGCACACGATCAATGGCGCTCTTTGCCGGCTCCAATTCCGTGAGCGCGCGCTCCTCGAAGGCGGGGGCAAAGCCCGCGGCGAGAAGCAGCTTGTTCTGATCGCGAAGCGGCAGATCCAAATGTTCGGCAAGTCGCAGGATCATTTCACGACTGGGCTGCGACCTGCCAGTCTCAAGACAGGACAGATGCCTGGTCGAGCTCTCCGCTGCGTGCGCGAGGTCGGCCTGCGTCATGCGGCGCCGCTCGCGCCAACGCCGGAGAAGGATACCGAAAGGGAGCTGATAGGCACTCATCGCGCGAGCCTAGCGCCCGAGCCGGCTGTTCTCAATGACCTCAGAGGTCAAGTTGGCTGCGCAGAACTGCTGTTTTTTGACCTGTGGGGTCATCGATTTCGGCCGACGCTCACGCGAATGCTGGCGCGGGGCTTTGGTTCGAACTCAAACCGCGAAACTTCGAGGTGGAACATGCCCAGGATTGATTACTACCTGCTCGCATTTCTGATGAGCGCAGTGCTTGCGATCCCTGCTCTCGCTCAGAACGCCAGATCGCCAATTGGAGAAAAAGCGATGCTCGACCCACAGACGCTAGCCGATCGATACGTTGCCGTATGGAATGAAGCCGACGAGCAGCGAAGGCGCGACGCCATATCAGCGCTTTGGGTGCCAAATGGCCAGCACTTCGTCGAAGGCCGGCAGGCCCGGGGATATGACGAGCTGGAAAAGCGGGTCCGGGGATCCCATGAAAGAAATGTCAGGGATAACGGCAACATATTTCGCGCGGCGCCCGGAGCCCGCCGTCTGCACGACGTCATCACGTTCCATTGGGAGATGCTATCCGCCAATGGTGACACAGTCCTAGTCAGGGGATTGGAGTTTCTGATCATCGACGACGAAGGCCGGATCATCATCGATTATCAGTTCTTCCCGGCTTAGGGCATGATCCGGAAAAGACAGAGCGGGATGACTATTCGAAGAAAAACCATCCCGCTCTGGTCACGCCCCCTACTCCCATTCAATCGTCCCCGGCTCTGTGAGCCCGTTGTCGGCCATTGCCGGTCTGGCTGGCAACTGCCAAAAAAGTACCATCACTCTGATCCTGCCAGATCGATTTCACGCACCCCATATCGTCGCTCCCCTTCGCGCGGTGAGTTAGTTAAATGGCCGGGTTGGGCCGGTAGCGGACTGACAGCTTTCGAGAACTGAGACCATGAAAGCTGCCGACATGAGACAGCCTTGTGAGAACGGCGGCCATTCAGTGCGAGTCCACCCGCTGGAACTGGGTGACTGAAATGGCCGCGAACCCTAGGCGCTCAGGGCGGGGTAATCGATGTAGCCTCGCGCGGTGCCACCGAAGAAGGTGTTGTGGTCTGCCTCGTTCATCGCTGCATTGGCTTTCAGCCGCACGACGAAGTCCGGATTGGCAAGGACCATCTGCCCATACGCTTCGAGATCGGCCAACCCCGAAGCCACGTCGGCGCCGATCTGGTCGCGCGGACGACTCGGCCGGTTGAGGATCAGCGATTGGTGCCAGAGCTTGCGAATGTCGGCCAGCAATGGCTCGTTGCCTTGGTGCATGATGTGCACATAGGCCAGCCCGAGCTTGTTGAGTTCGGCGACCAGATGGCGGTACAGATCCGGCCCTTCGGCGCCTTCGTCGATCCCCCATATCGTCGTGCCGGGGGACAGGCGGATCGCGGTGCGGTCCGCGCCGATCTCCTCGGCGATCGCGGTGGCGACCTCGATGGCGAAGCGGGCGCGGTTCTCGATGGAGCCGCCATATTCGTCCGTGCGCGCGTTGGCGCTCGGCGCGAAGAACTGCTGGACGAGGTAGGCGTTCGCGCCGTGAATCTCGACGCCGTCGGCGCCGGCCTCGATCGCTGAGCGGGCCGCGTGGCGGAAATCGGCGACGGTCTGGCGCACTTCTTCGGTCGTCAGCGCGCGCGGCGTGGGAATGTCCTGCATACCCGTCGCCGTGAACATGCCCGTCCCAGGCGCGATCGCGGACGGCGCGACCCCCTGGCGATGATGCGGCGTGTTGTCGGGATGCGACATACGTCCGGCGTGCATGAGCTGGATGAAGATGTGGCCGCCTTTGTCGTGCACGGCGGAAATGATCTTCCGCCAGCCGGCGACATGGGCGGGCGTGTAGATGCCCGGGGTGGTGAGATAGCCCTGCCCGTCATCCGAGGGCTGGGTGCCTTCGGTGACGATCAGGCCAACACCAGCGCGCTGGGCATAATATTCGGCAGCGAGCTCTCCCGGCGTACCGTCGAAGGCGGCGCGGCTGCGGGTCATGGGCGCCATGACCAGCCGGTTGGGAAGCATGTAGCGGCCAATGCGGGCCGGGGTGAACAGTGGATTCATTGGGTTCTCCATTCGTTGGAGGTCCTTGTCCACTATTCCGATCTCGGGATAAATCCGGCAGAATTGAAATCAGCGTTCCATCTGTGGAGCAATCAAATGAGTCATTTGAACGACATGGCGCTGTTCGTGGAGGTGGCCAGAGCCAGGAGCTTTCGGAAGGCCGCGGAGGCTGTCGGCATGCCAAACTCCACTCTATCGCGACGTATCAGCGAGCTGGAGAAGGCGATCGGCCTGAGACTGCTGCATCGCACGACGCGCAAGATCGAGCTCACTGAGGCCGGTCAGCTCTATTATGAGCGAAGCAAGCGAATCGTCGACGAGGCACGGCTCGCGCACGAGCAGCTCGGCGCGATGTTGGAGCAGCCGAGCGGGGTCCTGCGGGTTTCGCTCCCGGTCGACTTCGCCACGCATTACCTCACGCCGATCATCGCTGACTTCGCGCGGCGCTATCCCGGCATCACGTTCGAATTCGACCTGACCCCACGCCGTGTCGATTTGGTGGCCGAGCCGTTCGATGTGGCGATCCGCATCGGCAAACTGGAAGATTCCAGTCTGATCGCGCGCCTGATCGGGCGGCATTCGCGTCACCTCTATGCGTCTCCTGGCTATATTGAAGCGTCAGGCGAGCCCGCGACACCGGCGGACCTGGCGGAGCATGAATGCATCTGCATGCCGCGGATCCCAACCTGGACTTTGCACCAGGGGATGAACAAGGTCGATGTCGGCGTTCACGGCCGCTTCACGCTCAACAGCGTCGGGATGATCCGCGCCCTGGCGGTCAACCACCAGGGCATCGCCGTGCTTGCCGAGAAGATCGTCGCCGACGATGTCGCCTCTGGCCGGCTCAGGCGTGTCCTGCCCGAATGGCAGGGGTCGTCGGTGAGCATTCACGCCGTCACCGAAACTCGCCTTATTCCAGCCAAGACCCAGCGCTTAATCGAATACCTGTCCTCCAGGCTGATGGAAGCTTGAACATGCTGGCGGTTCTCATGGAAGCTCATGGGCCTACTCCGCTTCCTTGACCTTCAGCATCATTAGATATACATTCAAAAGCATGTATATCATGATGAACGGAGGAACTGGCATGCAGGTCGCAAAATGGGGGAACAGCCTTGCGGTTCGGCTTCCCGCCATCGTGGTCGAGGCGCTCGGCCTCAAGGAGGGCGACGAGATCGAAATCCACGTCGCTGACGGGCGACAGTTTGGCGTCGCACGCAAGCCCGGGCGCGACGAGCTATTGAAACGCCTTCGCGCGTTCCGCGGCCGTCTCCCTGCCGATTTCAGGTTCGACAGGGACGAGGCGAATGCCCGTTAGTTTTTTCGATACCAACATCCTCGTCTACCTCGCATCCGGCGATGCCGCGAAGGCCGATCGGGCGGAGGCGGCCATCGCCGGCGGCGGTTCAATCAGCGTGCAAGTTCTGAACGAACTTGCCAACGTCGCGCGCCGGAAAATGCAGATGTCCTGGGACGAGACGCATGCATTCCTCGACACGTTGCGCGGCCTGCTGACGGTTCATCCCCTCACCGTCGAGACCCACGAAACGGGACTTCGACTGGCGGAGCGATACGGCCTATCAATCTATGACTCGATGATTGCCGCCTCGGCACTTGACGCCGGTTGCGACACGCTCTGGTCGGAGGATATGCAACACGGCATGAAGCTCGACGAGGGTTTACGCATCGCCAATCCGTTTCGCGGTGGATAGATCGTAGCGTTCAATGACGATGCGCGCCGCGCCGATCGTGGCTGATTTGGCGAAATACGCTGCGCTATTCCGCTCTATGACTGATCTACATTTCAAACAACATGAGGGTGTGAGTCCGCATTCTCGCGGCGAGAAGCGCCCGAGCTTTGCATCTTCTTTTGCCCTCTTCTTGTTCAGAGGGCGCAGGGAAGACCGGGTGCTTGCTGCACCCGCGGTCTCGCGTGCGATTTGCGCAAACAAAACTGCACACGAGCATACAGGGCAGCGGGAGCATTCCGGCCTTCCCTGCGCAATGGCTTTACGGCTTACTTCGCGCTCTTCCCGGAGAACGGCTCTTTTGCCTCCGTCGCCCGTGAGAAGCTTGCCCCTCTCGGACTTAACGCCAGCACCGCGGCGCCCGAACCACACGACTTCGCCGTACGCTTCCTGCGCGTACGTCGAGCGCGCATTCAGCGTCCACCGCATCTCACCGCGCGTTCGTGACGATCGCGAAGCGCCCCTCATCCGCCGTGAGACGGGCGGAGTTATGCGACTGATTTGGGTGAGAACGAAAGCGGAATATTTTTGATTCCAGGGCTTGACACGATTTCGGAAAATCAGAAGTGATTTGCCCCTCATGCCAGTTTGTAACGCGGCCTTGAGCCACCGTTGCAATTTTGTGCACTGTCACCGTAATCCCGCACCGTGCTATATGCCGGCCATGAACCGCTTGAACAACTCGCTAAAGTGCGTTGAAGGAACCTCGACGAGCTTGTTGCCGTGTCGAACAAAAAACGCGCCGCCGTAATTCGACGGCTCTTGCTGCGCCTGCGCCTCTTCTGCGTGGCTAGTTCGATCTGCTGATGCCTTTGTTGCTGGGCTTCGCCATCGCTGAAGCCGAAGAAGTCGTCCAACACTTCGCTGCGTGATGGAGGCTTGGGCTCCAGCAACATAAACGCGAGGATGTCGGCGATGATTTCTTCATCGCGTGATTCACGCACCTGTTCCTTGGTCAGCACCCCCTGCTTGATCCAGAATACCTCGTCGACGTCGATGCCGTACGGCAGCTCGCGGTTGGTGATCGAGATTTTCTTCATCTCGTTGAGGGGAAGTTCGTCGGACGCGGAGACGTCACCGCGCACTTTGGCCGCGATGTTGCGGACGGCTTGGGCGAAGTGACCCGTCGAGCCTGCAATCCGGAGCTCCTGCCGCGACAGCTTTCGCCCACCCGAGTTGATTCGGCGAAACACCTCATCGACTTCACCGTCGCCAGTGAACTCGTAGATCGAAAGTGGCACCGTGTACGAGGCGACCTGCACGCAGGCCTCTCGCGCCAGCAGTGGCTCGCGCTGTTGCAACTCGCCAGCATCGAGGAGCGCCTTCGTCTCGGCCATCGTATTCAGGTCGAAGAATTGCCCGTTCACGTCATACTCATTCTCGATGAAGCCGAATACGGCGTTCAGCCGCTGCATGCCGTCGATGATCTCGAACTGGCTCGATCCAGTCGGGACTTTGCGCTCAGCGAGCAGCACGATGGGCACTGGGTAGCCGCTGATGATCGAGTCGATGAACCGGCGTTTTTCGTCAAGCGTCCAGACAAGCTTTCGCTGGTACCGGCGATTAACGATGTAGCGCCACGCTTGGTAGTTGCCGTAGACTCGCTCGACGGATTCACCCTTGACCGTCAGGTCCTGCCTACCTTTTTGCACGTCCGCCATCACCAGGTTTCTCCAATTGCTTGGCACCGTATCCGGGAAGACACCATCAACACCATACCCACCGTCGACGAATCCACCACCGGTTGCCACTGTTCGGGACCCGCAAACTTCACCTCCCCCAGCGTTGCGGCGCTGTGCGGCTGGTGAGCTTCGGACAGCCATCGGCGGGGACGCGAGAGCTGGTGCAGGTGCTGAGCTAGGCGTCCGCCCATCTCGAGAACAGCGCGTCCGTAGCCTGGCCGAGCTCAAGAGACCGGCTCGTGAAGCCGACCAGCGCGTCGTCGAAGGCCTCGATCGCCAGCAGCAGAAGCTCCCGTGAGGTCTGGGGCGACACAGCGCTACTCGGCGTGACCAGCCCGCCGGCACCCTGCTCGACATAGAGCGCGGCCTCGCGGATCTTCACCAGGTCGCCGGCTTGGCCCTGCTCCATGAGCTCGCGCATGCGGTCCTCCCCGATGGCGGCCTGCAGGCGGTTTCCCATTGCGACGGTCGGACCCAACGCCAACTTGTGCTTCTCGGCGTGCCCGTAGAGGGGATCCTTGCGGCGCGCGACCGGTGTGGTTGACCGCCGGAACGATCCGATATGTACCTTGGCCGTCTCCTCGATAGCGGTGATCGAGAGGAACGCCGCCGTCGCGTGAGAGTTACCCTCGAGCAACATCGACGCGTCGATGAGTAGCTGGACGATGTGCTCGCAAGCCGCGTTGAATTCCCCGGCTGAGGCGCCGAGTCGTTGACCCACGACCGCGGCTGCCTCCACAGATGACCACCAGTGATCGGAAAAATCTGGCATTGGAAGTGCCTGCTTTGGGTGGCGCATGATAGGCGGCCACTAGAACTAGAACCCGAGTGGTCTGCGCGTCAGCAGGGAAAACACGCAAGTCGTTGTCGCGATCCGTTTTCCTGGATTTTGATAGCGGATGAAGCAGCGTGAGACGATCTTAGATCACTCCCACTCGATCGTCCCCGGCGGCTTGCTCGTTACGTCGTACACCACCCTATTCACCCCCTTCACCTCGTTGATGATCCGCGTCGCCGTCGCGCCGAGGAAGCTCATGTCGAAGGGATAGAAGTCGGCGGTCATGCCGTCGGTGGAGGTCACGGCGCGGAGGCCCACGACGTATTCGTAGGTGCGGCCATCGCCCATCACGCCGACCGTCTTCACCGGCAGCAGCACGGCAAAGGCCTGCCAGATCTTGTCGTACAACCCCGCTTTGCGGATCTGGTCGATGTAGACGGCGTCGGCGTTGCGGAGGATGTCGAGTTTTTCCTTGGTGATATCGCCGGGGCAGCGGATCGCGAGACCCGGGCCCGGGAACGGGTGGCGGCCGACGAAGATTTCGGGCAGGCCGAGCTCGCGGCCGAGCACGCGGACTTCGTCCTTGAACAGTTCGCGCAAGGGTTCGACCAGCTTCATGTTCATGCGCGCCGGCAAGCCACCGACATTGTGGTGCGACTTGATGGTCACCGACGGGCCGCCGGTGAAGGAGACGCTCTCGATCACATCAGGGTAAAGCGTGCCCTGCGCCAAAAATTCGGCGCCGCCGATCTTCTTCGCCTCCTGATCGAAGACGTCGATGAACAGGCGGCCGATGGTTTTGCGCTTCGCTTCGGGATCGCTGACGCCTTTGAGCTCGCCGAGGAAAAGCTTTGACGCATCAACATGGACCAACGGGATATTGTAGTGATGCCGGAACAGGTCGACCACCGTTTCGGCTTCGTTCAGCCGCAGCAAGCCGTGGTCGACGAACACGCAGGTGAGCTGGTCGCCGATCGCCTCGTGGAGCAGCACCGCTGCCACGGCGGAATCGACGCCGCCGGAAAGGCCGCAGATCACCCTGCCCTTGCCGACCTGGGTGCGGATTTTTTCGATCGCCTCCTCACGGAAGGCGCGCATGGTCCAGTCGCCGGTGAAGCCTGCGACCTTGCGGACGAAATTGCGCAGCAGCTTGGCGCCGTCGGGCGTATGCACCACTTCGGGGTGGAACATCAGGCCGTAATATTTGCGCTTCTCGTCCTGGATCACGGCGAACGGCGCGTTCGGCGAGACGGCGGCGACGGTAAAGCCCGGCGGCATTTTGGTGATGCGGTCGCCATGGCTCATCCACACCGGATGGCGCTCGCCCATCGACCAGGTGTCGTCGAACAATTTGCTCGCCGTCTTCACCTCGACATCGGCGCGGCCGAATTCGCGGTGGTGGCCGCCCTCGACCTCGCCGCCGAGCTGGGCGGCAAGCGTCATCTGGCCGTAGCAGATGCCGAGCACGGGGACGCCGGAATCGAAGATCAGTTGCGGCGCGCGCGGCGAGCCTTCTTCGTGCACCGACTCCGGCCCGCCGGAGAGGATCACCGCCTTCGGCTTCATCTCCTTGAAGGCGGCTTCGGCCTTCTGGAACGGCACGATTTCGGAATAGACGCCCTCCTCGCGCACCCGGCGGGCGATCAGTTGCGTCACCTGACTGCCGAAGTCGACAATCAGAATCTTGTCATGCGCCGAGGCCACCGAGGGCGTCGACTCGCGGGCTTTCTGTGCTGCTGTCATGGACAGGAATTACGCGACGAGGCGCGGCCTCGCAACCGCGGCAAAGGGCTGACCCACATTCTTTCTGGGGCATGGACAGATTGATATTAGGTAAGTATTATTGACCTAACTTGCGTCGATTGCCGGGAGCAAATCTGAGCGAAAGGAGGAAACATGCAACGCCAGCATTACGCGGCGTCCGATCTGGCGGCGCTCGGCCGGGAGTGGATCGCGGCCTGGAACTCGCACGACCTCGAGCGCATCCTCGCGCTCTATGCCGAGGATGCCGAGATGACTTCCGACCGCATCCAGGCGCTCGGGCTTGCGGCCAGTGGCACGCTGCGCGGCAAGGACAAGCTTCGGATGTACTGGAGCAAAGCGTTCCAGTTGCTGCCCAACCTGCATTTCGACCTGATCGACACGTATGTGAGCCCCGACAGCGTGGTGGTGTTTTACCAGAACGAGCGCGGCGCGCAGATCTGCGAATATCTGCGGCTCGATGCGAATGGAAAGATCAGGCAGGGTTCGGCCAACCATCTGGCGCATTGAGTGGTGCCCCGCACGACGCGTTCCAAAATGGCCAGACAGCTTATCCTCGTCATTGCGAGAAGCGAAGCGACGAAGCAATCCATCTATCCGTTGTGCTGCGATATGGATTGCTTCGCGGAGCCTGTCATCGGGCGCGCATTCGCCTGACCCGTTGGCTCGCAATGACGAGGGTAGGCCTCCACTTCTCTCACCACCGGATTACCCATGAAAATTCCCGCACTGCCCTTCACCGTCACCGACTGGGGCCAAGTCGCTGCGACCACGCATCCGGGCGTTTCAGGCGAAGCGCTGTGGCGCACGCTCAACATCGGTGATCTCCGCGTGCGGATTGTGGAGTACTCACCGGGCTATCTTGCCGACCACTGGTGCGACCGTGGCCATGTGCTCTATGTGCTGGAAGGCGAGCTCGATACCGAATTGCGCGACGGACGCACGTTCAAGCTTCGTGCAGGGATGAGCTATCAGGTGTCGGATTTCGGCGACGCCGCGCATCGCTCGTCGACAAAGACCGGGGCGAAGTTGTTCATTGTGGATTGATGATCTCACCCCCGTCATTGCGAGGAGCGATAGCGACGAGGCAATCCATTCCTCCGCTTGTTGCGCGATGGATTGCTTCGCTTCGCTCGCAATGACGGGGAAACAGCATCACGCCTTCTTCAGCAGCGAGACGAAAAACCCATCCGTGCCCGTGCGGCGCGGCGTCATCAGCCAGCCTTCCGGCGATCGCAGCGCAGCCTTCTCAAAATCCTCCGCCTTGTCCCACAGCACGCTTGCCGTCTCGTTCAGTGGCTGAATCGAGAACTCGGGATGACGTGCCACGAAGGCGCGGACTTGTTCGCCGTTTTCGCTTGGCAGCACCGAGCAGGTGACATAGGCGATGCGGCCGCCGGGCTTGACCAGGCGGCTTGCGCGATCAAGGACTTCGGCCTGGTCCTTCAAGCGGACCTCCAGCGCGCCGGGGCGCATCCGCCATTTGGCGTCTGGGTTGCGGCGCCAGGTGCCGGTGCCGGTGCAGGGCGCGTCGATCAGGACGAGGTCGGCCGACGACTTGATGTCGGCCAATGGATCAGCGTCGCCCTTCGGCGCGCGGATTTCGGCGTTGTGGACGCCGGCGCGCGACAGCCGCTCGTAGATCGGCGCGAGCTGGCGCTTGTCGCGGTCGGTCGCGATCAGGCGGCCCTTGCCTTGCATCATCGCGGCGAGCGCCAGCGTCTTGCCGCCGGCGCCGGCGCAGAGATCGATCACCTGCTCGCCGGGCTTTGCTGCGGTGAACATCGCCGCGAGTTGCGAGCCCTCGTCCTGCACCTCGATCGCGCCCTTGATGAAATCCTCTTCGGCATGAATGCCGGGATTGCGGGCGTCGGCGCCGAGTTCGATGCGCAAGCCGATCGGCGACCATGGCGTCGGCATAGCTCCGAGATGTGAAAGCGATGCGAGCACTTTTTCGCGCTTGGCTTTGAGCGTGTTGACGCGCAGATCGAGCGGGGCGCGGCTTGCCATCGCGGCTGCCTCCGCCACGCGATCGTCGCCGAACACGGCGGCCAGATGCGGATCGAGCCATTCCGGATAGTCGCCGGCGATGTGCGGCGGCGCGTCATCGAGAGTCCGCGAGGTGAGCGCTGATCGTTCGGCCTCGGTCAGCGGTTCCGGCGCAAAACGCCCGCCGTCGCAGAGCGCCGAGATCGCCTCCACATCGAGCTTGCGCTCGAGCTTCATCATGCCGAGCACGCGCGCCCGTGGCGTGTCCGCGTCCATCAGCCAGGCGCTCGATGCGCGACGCCGCAGCACGTCCCAGATCAGGCCCGAAATCGCCGCGCGATCGCCCGAGCCGGCATAGCGATGCGCGGTGCCCCACTCCTTCAGCGCCTTTGCCGCGGGAACGCGCTGGGCGTCGATGGTGCCGATCAGTTCGATGGCGGCGGAAAGGCGGGCAGCGGGGGTCATTCAGAGCTTTCCGATAGCGTTTTCGAGCGAAGTGGGTACCGGTTCGCGTGAAGAAAACGCGTCAAACAAAGACTAGATCAGAAGCAGAAGCTTCAGCGCGACGTAGATCCACATCGCAAGCAGCACCAGCGCGCCGGCAAACCACGCCAGGCTGCGCTGCTGGATGTTGTTGGTGGTGACGAAAATGCCGGCATGGGCAAATCGTGTCACCACGAACACCCAGGACATCAGCACGATGAAGAGATCGGCCCGGCGCAGCGGCAGCGCCAGCGCGATCAGGAGGTAGAACAGGAGGGGTACTTCGAACTGATTTGAGAAGCAATTGCCGATCTGGGCGACGCGGGGCGGATATTTCGGCTGTCCGAGCGCGATGTCCCTCAGGCTGGTTTCGCGGGCCTTCACCGCCTTGGTGCGGGCCGTCACCATCCAGAACATCAGGAAGAAGGTGAGCCCGATCAAAACGAAGACTGGCAGCAAAACCATCTGAACCGACATGAGAATCTCCCCCGAAGCCTGCGTGACCTTAAAGCAATAACGAGATGCCGCTCACCTGAAAAATGCACTTAACATGGCTCGCTTGAACCACAGGGAGAGCCCGGACGACCAACTACCGAGAATTCCGAAGGTTCTGGTCTCGAACCGATCTTGAACCAATCCGCGAGCAGGCGATGAACATCACCTCCCCGATCCTGACCGGCGCCGGCCGCGCCGCCGAGCTGCCCGGCGATTCCGTGAGCTCCCTGCTCCGGGCCGTCGGGTTCAGCGACAGCCCCGACGGCGGCCTTGGCATCGCCATGTCGGCATTGGCCGGCATCGCCGCGGCGCTGGCGGTCGCGATCATGCTCTCGGTCTATTTCCACAGCGGCCGCCGCAGCCGCCACGATCTGGTCAAGCATGGGCTTGCCGCCTCCGCGGTGCTGGTCCTGCTCGCCTTCGCGATCTCGGACACCAGGCACGCGGCGCAGGCCTATCTCGGCCTCAATCCGGCAAAGCCCGCGGTGGAATTTGAAATCCGCCTGCCGAAGGCGACGTTGACGACCGCGGCGGACATCCAGATCGAGTTGCTGACGGACCGGAACCAGAAACTGGCGAAAGTCCAGGAGGCGCTGGCCTCGACCGCCGACGGCCGCAGCATCTTGCGGGGGACGGTGACGCTCGATTATCGCACCACCGAGCGGATGATGGTGCTGAACCTGCCCGGCCGGGCCCAGAGCACGTTCCGGCTGCGGCTGCCGGCAAGCCCATCGCGCTCCGACCAGTTCGGGCCGTGGCATCTGGCCGACGGCATCGTCGCCGCCAATGGCGGCACGGTGACGACAGAGACTCACGACGCCTTCGCGATCCGCTATCGCGTGCTCTGAGGCGCATTGAGATACAAGATGGCAAGACCGTCGGGCACATTTGCTTTGACGGGAATAACCAGCGCTCTACTGTATCCCTGACGGTCGCCGAAAGAGAGCAGCCGCGGGAGGATTGCAACTTTGCGATTTCGCGATCAGGACATTGTTTTCGCTGGCGGCGCCAAGGGACAGAATATCGACATTCTCACCGCCAATCCGGTCAACTATTTTCATGTCATCAGCAATGCCGCCGAGCTGCCCAGGCTTGTGATCGACGGCAAGCTGTTCCTGCCGGCCTCGAACAATCGCAAACGCAACGGAAAGCTGCCGCTGGTGATGGTGGTGCCGGGCAGCCTCGGCGTTGCGCCTTCGCATCTGGCGCATGCCGAAACGGTGGTCCGTGACGGCTTTGCGGCGTTTGTCCTCGACAGTTTCGGCGCGCGCGGCGTGACCTCGACGGTTGCCAACCAGACGCAGTTCTCATTTGCCGCCAGCGCCTATGACGTGCTGGCGGCCTGGCAGGTGCTGGCAGTCCATCCGGAGATCGACGCTTCCCGGATCGGCGCGCAAGGCCACAGCCGCGGCGGCTCGGCCGTGCTGACGGCTGCGACGCGCCGCTTTGCCGATGCGGTGGTCGGCGACGGCGCCGGATTCAGGAGCGTGCTCGCCGCCTATCCCTGGAGCGGCCATCAGTTCCTCGATCCGTCCGTCGATGAAACCGAAATCCGCGTCATCATGGGCGATGCCGATGAATGGTGCTCGCCGATGCAGGTGCAGGGCCATTGCCAGGCCATCCGCCTGTCCGGCGGCAAGGCGACGATGCGGCTGATCGGCGGCGCGCAGCACAGCTTTGACCGCGGCACGGGAATCGAGAACGTCCCCGACGCGTCCGTCTCCCCCGCCGCGCCGACGGCCTACATCGCCAATGACGGCGCCTTCATCCATCCGCTTCACGGCGTCGCGGAGAGCAAGCTCACCGACCGCGACCTGATGATCTATGCGCTGAAGGCCGGCTACGGCCGCAAGGGCGCGAAGATTGGAAGCCGCGACGGCGACGCCGAGCTGTTCAAGGCGGATATGCTGGCGTTCTGGCGACGGACGTTGGGGTAACACCTGAGATCTGCCACATAAATAGTCGTCATCACCCGCGCATGCGGGTGATCCAGTATTCCAGAGACAGTAATGATTAGAGCGATAGGCTGCGGCGTACTGGGTACCCCGCCTTCGCGGGGTGCGACGATTGAGGTTGGGCAAGAGTTCGGATCCGTCATCGTTCTGACTCGGGACGCGGCGATAATCCGTCCAAAAGGACTATTGCATGCACGAATTTCGCCTGACCCAAATTTCCGACACCCACCTCGCCCGCCGTCTGCAAAAACTCACCGAGAATTTTCACCGCGTCAGCGAGCATATCGACGCAACGCGTCCCGATCTTGTCATCAATACTGGCGATCTCGCCTTCGATGCGCCGACCAGCCCTGATGATCTCAATTTTGCAAAAGAGCTGCACGACGCGCTGCCGGTACCGTGCCGACATCTGCCAGGCAATCACGACGTCGGCGATAACCCAACGGCCGTCGGCGCCCCGCCGAAGCCGCCGGCAACCGAACACGAGCGGCAGAAATATCTTTCCGTGATCGGCGAGGACCGCTGGCGTTTCGATGCGGCGGGCTGGTGCTTTATCGGGCTGAATTCGCTGATCATGAACACGGGGATCGAGAGCGAGGCTGAGCAGTTCGATTGGCTCGCCTTAGAACTTGCGCGCGTGAACGGCAAGCCGGCCGCGCTGTTCCTGCACAAGCCGCTGTTTCTGAACGCGCCTGATGATCCCGAGACGGCCGAAACCGCGATCCGCTACGTTCCGCAGCCGAGGCGCAAAGATCTGGTCGAGCTGTTCTCCGCGGTGGATCTGCGGCTGGTCGCCTCAGGCCACGTCCACCAGCGTCGCGACTTCACCTATCGCCACACGCGCCATGTCTGGGCGCCGTCGACAGGTTTCATCCTTCCAGACAGAATTCAGCCGGTCATCGGCACAAAGGAAGTCGGGCTGGTGGAGTATCGGTTCCAGCCCGACGCCTTTGAGGTCCGGCACGTCAGAGCGCCGGGACAATCCGATGTTGATCTGGATTCACTGATTGGCAGGAATTCCTAGTTCTCAGAGAGCATCACCACTGGCGCTCAACGAGGCCATAGGAATAGTAGGAGCCATCGTCCCAAGGCTGTGACGCAAATGCGCCCACGCGTGGAGCCGGGTGAAACCGGCTACCATAATAGTAGCCCGGGGGCGTGGTCCTGACGCCGTAGCCTCCTGTGACGTAAGCTGAGTTCGGATAGCTATAGCCTATAACGCCGGGCTCCTGATAGACCACTTGAGCCATTGCAGGAGTGGCCAGCATCGTAGCGGCAACCAAGCCGAGCGATAGTTTCTTGCAGTTCATCATTTGGCTTCTCCTTTGGATGTCAAAACCAAACGACAGTTTCGAGGGGACGTTCCGCCGCGCGCCTCAAGTAGCCGTGAGCTTCTTCGTTGATGGTTCCTAGAACTCGGGGCGCGCCGGCTTCAAGTTTTGTCCGGCCCGACGCGTACGAGTTGCTTGCCGAAATTGGCGCCCTTCAGAAGGCCCATGAACGCGGCCGGCGCGCTCTCGAGGCCTTCGGTGACGAACTCCTTGTGCTTGACGTTACCCTCGCGCACCCACCCCGACATGTCGCGCAGGAAGTCGCCGTGACGCGCGGCGAAATCGCTGACGATGAAGCCGCGGATGGTCAGGCGCTTGGTCAATACCGCGCGCATCAGGGACGGTGCCCATTTCGGCGCCACCGCCTGCGTGTCGTTGTAATGCGCGATCAGGCCGCACACGGGAACGCGCGCAAAGGCATTGAGCAGCGGGAACACCGCTTCGAACACGGCACCGCCGACGTTTTCAAAATAGACGTCGATGCCCTTTGGGCAGGCATCCTTCAACTTGGCCGCGAGATCGTGATCGCGGTGATCGAGGCAATCGTCGAAGCCGAGTTCATTCTTGACGTAAGCGCATTTGTCCTTGCCGCCGGCGATGCCGACCGCGCGTGCGCCCTTGATCTTCGCGATCTGGCCGACGGCCGAGCCGACCGCGCCGGATGCGGCCGCCACGACGACGGTCTCACCCGCTTGCGGCTTGCCGATGTCGAGCAGGCCCGTATACGCGGTCATGCCGGGCATGCCGAGCACGCCGACCGCGGTCGAGATCGGCGCGATCGTGGGATCGACCTTTGTAAGACCCTTGCCGTCGGAGATCGCATGCGTTTGCCAACCATTGCGCGACAGCACGATGTCGCCCTTGGCGAATGCCGGATTGTTTGAGGCGATCACATCGCTGACCGTGCCGGCTTCCATCACGCCGCCGATCGGCACCGGCTGCGCGTAGGACGGCCCGTCGCTCATGCGTCCGCGCATGTAGGGATCGAGCGACAGCCAGATGGTGCGAAGGAGCACCTCGCCGGCGCCGGGCGTGGGGATGGGGCAATCCTCGAGGCGGAAGTCGGAAGGTTTGGGCTCGCCGACGGGGCGCGAGGCGAGGACGATGCGTTTGCCCTGGGACATGGTTGTTCCTCCGGTTTGTTGTTTTTCGTCATTGCGAGCGAAGCGAAGCAATCCATTCTCGTCAACGAAAAAGAGTGGATTGCTTCGTCGCTAGCGCTCCTCGCAATGACGGTGGCGAGTACCGCATCCCTTCTTAAAACGCCGTCATTCCGGGATCGTGCGCGAGCACCAGACCCGGAATCTCGAGATTCTCAGGTGCGCAATTGCGCACCATAGTTCGATGCTTCGCATCGCCCCGGAATGACGGCGCGTGCGGGGGAACTACGCCCCGCCCGGATAATTCGGGCTTTCCCGCGTGATCGTCACGTCGTGGACGTGGCTTTCGCGCAGGCCCGCGCCGGTGATTCGGACGAACTGAGCCTTGGCGTGGAATTCGGCGAGATTGCGGGCGCCGACATAGCCCATCGCGGCACGCAGGCCGCCGGCGAGCTGGTGCATGACGTTGGCGACTGGCCCCTTGTACGGCACCTGGCCCTCGATGCCCTCGGGCACCAGTTTCAGCGTATCCTTGATGTCCTGCTGGAAGTAGCGGTCGGCCGAGCCGCGCGCCATCGCGCCGACCGAACCCATGCCGCGATAGGCCTTGTAGGAGCGGCCCTGCCACAGAAACACTTCGCCGGGCGTCTCGTCGGTGCCGGCGAGCAGCGAGCCGACCATGGCGATGTCGGCACCGGCGGCGAGCGCTTTGGCCAGATCGCCGGAATATTTGATGCCGCCATCGGCAATCACTGAAACGTCGGCCTTCTTCGCCGCTTCCACCGCATCCATGATCGCGGTGAGCTGCGGCACGCCAACGCCGGCGACGATGCGCGTGGTGCAGATCGAGCCCGGACCAATGCCGACCTTGATCGCGTCCGCGCCCGCGTCGATCAGCGCCTGCGCGCCCTCTTTCGTTGCGATGTTGCCGGCAATCACCTGCACTGCGTTGGAAAGTTGCTTGATGCGGTTGACCGCCTCGAGCACCCGCGAGGAATGGCCGTGCGCGGTATCGACCACGATCAGGTCGACGCCAGCATCGATCAGCCGCTCGGTGCGCTCAAAGCCACCCTCGCCGACCGTGGTCGCGGCAGCCACACGCAGGCGGCCATGCTCGTCCTTGCAGGCGAGCGGGTGCGCAACCGCCTTTTCCATGTCCTTGACGGTGATCAGCCCGACGCAGCGGTACTGGTCGTCGACAACGAGCAACTTCTCGATACGGTGCGTGTGCAGCATCCGCTTCGCTTCGTCCTGGCTGACGTTCTCGCGAACCGTGACGAGGTTCTCGTGCGTCATCAGCTCCGAGACTTTTTGCTTGGGATTGGTCGCAAAGCGGACGTCGCGGTTGGTGAGAATGCCGATCAGCTTGCCGGGCGTGTTCCTGCTGGCGCCGGTGACGACGGGAATGCCGGAAAAGCCGTGATCCTTCATCAGCGCCAGCGCGTCCGACAGCATCGCATCGGGACCGATGGTCAGCGGATTGACCACCATTCCCGATTCATACTTCTTGACTTGCCGCACCTGGGCGGCTTGCCCGTCCGGCTCGAAATTGCGGTGGATGACGCCGATGCCGCCCGCCTGCGCCATTGCGATCGCCATGCGCGCTTCGGTGACCGTGTCCATCGCCGACGCGATAATCGGAATGTTCAGCGGAATCGCGCGGGTCACATGGGAGCGGATATCAGCCTCCGAGGGCAAGATATCCGAGAGACCGGGCTTCAGAAGCACATCGTCGAACGTGAAGGCTTCACGGATACCCTGAAGTCCCTGCGCCATTGCCAACTCCTTTCGGCGGCTCGCCGCCGCGATCAGTTCTATGGATGAACGCCGCCTTCGGCGATGCTACCGCATCTCCGTCGAATCGAAGCCCATCGATGGGGTTGACGGTGGTCGATAGCATGGCAGCAGGCCGAATCAAAGCGTTTGACTGCTATGCACAGACTTTTCGGGAAACGCCGCAATCCCAAGGGTTTAGCGGGAGAGCTTACGGGAAGGCCTTACGGCCGATAGCCCGGCGGTGGCCCGTGCTGGCGGATCGCCTCTACCACCTCGCGGTGGCGGCGGTCCTCCCGCTTCATGTGAACCGCGATCAGCGCATGCGCCGACGGCACCAAGAGCAGGACGTGGAAGATCAGCCCGAACACCAGGCAAAACACGATCAGGACCAGGTTGAAGATCGCCGAAAACGGCTGCCCGTTCAGGAGCAGCCCGAGCGGCGGCAACAGAGCAGCGAGAACGTAGATCATGCGGACCTCCGGGCCTGGCGCGGTGCATACCAGCGTCACGCAGGATTTAGGTGGTTTGCCCGGTTCCGCAATGGCTTGTGTGACGGCGGGATGATACAGGCCCCTCGCCTGCCTGTTTCTCTCTCCGGCCCCCGATCCCGATGGATAAGCAACGCCTGATCCCGCTGATCGTCGCCACCGCCCTGTTCATGGAGAACATGGACTCGACGGTGATTGCGACCTCGCTGCCGGCGATCGCGGCTGACATCGGCACCAGCCCGCTGACACTGAAATTGGCGATCACGTCCTATTTGCTCTCGCTCGCCGTGTTCATTCCGGCCAGCGGCTGGACCGCGGACCGTTTCGGCGCGCGCATGGTGTTCTCGATCGCCATTGGGGTGTTCATGATCGGGTCGATCGGGTGCGCGCTGTCGCAGAACGTCACCCATTTCGTCATCGCCCGCATCCTGCAGGGCATGGGCGGGGCGATGATGACGCCGGTCGGGCGGCTGGTGCTGTTGCGCTCGATCGACAAGAGCGCGCTGGTCAATGCGATGACATGGGTAACAGTGCCGGCTCTGGTCGGGCCGGTGATCGGCCCGCCGCTCGGCGGCTTCATCACCACCTATTTCTCCTGGCACTGGATCTTTCTGATCAACATCCCGATCGGGCTGCTCGGCATCTTCATGGCGATGAAGTACATCGACCCGATCAAGAGCGAGGATCCCGAGCGCTTCGATCTCTACGGGCTGGTGCTGGCCGGGATTGGGCTAGCCGGCATCGCCTTTGGCCTTTCGGTCGCGGGCCTCAACTTGTTGCCCTGGCCTGTTGTCGCCGGCCTCGTCGCAGTCGGCACCATCTCGATGACGCTCTATGTCATGCACGCGAAACGAACCGGCTCGCCGGTGCTGGATTTCTCGCTGCTGCGACTGTCCACCATGCGCGCCAGCATTATCGGCGGCTTCCTGTTCCGGCTCGGCATCGGCGCGCTGCCGTTCCTGCTGCCGCTATTGATGCAGGAAGGTATTGGGCTGACGCCGTTTCAGTCCGGCATGGTGACGTTTGCCTCGGCCGTCGGCGCCATGGGGATGAAGACGCTGGCGGCGCGGATCATCCGCGCCTTCGGCTTCCGCTACATGATGACGGTCAACGCCGTGATCAGCGCGGTCTTCCTCGCGGCCTGTGCATTGTTCACGGTGACGACGCCGCTGTTGCTGATCTTCATCATCCTGGTGGTCGGCGGCTTCTTCCGCTCGCTGCAGTTCACCGCGATTAACACCGTCGCCTATGCTGAGGTCGAACCGGCGCAGATGAGCAGAGCGACCACGCTCGTCAGCGTCAATCAGCAACTGGCGATTTCCGCGGGCGTCGCCGTCGGCGCGTTCTCGGTGGAATCGACCATGCTGTACCAGCATGTCACCGAGTTGGGTGCCGGCGTATTCCCGCCCGCGTTCCTCGTGGTCGCGATCATCTCAGCGGCGTCGGCATACTTCTTCTGGCAGATGCCAGACGACGCCGGCCACGAGATTTCGGGACGAAAGGTCGTCGAGATCTCCAGCCGCAAGGCTGCAGAAAAAGCAGCGACCAAGAAGGCCGCCAGCGAAGGCACCGAGGACGCGCGGGATCAGCGGCTGGGGTAATTCGGGGCCCTTCACGCCCGGTGTTTTTCGCACGCACCTCTGATCTGCCAGTCCAATCACGAATGGTTTGCCCGGGAGGCCTGGGTTCACGAGCCCGGAAGAGAAATGGCGCTTGCTCGGGACCGCTTTCGCCCTGCAATCGACGTCGAGCCGTTGAGGCCTGCAGCCCGGTCAATGACCTCTCAATGACCCCTTTGGCCGTTGGCCGGTCGCACCCCGCGCGGGAGTGCGCTGCCGCTCTTCGTCCGCATTGGCAAACAGGGAAGCTTCGGCCATAGGCGCCGATTTCATTTCGTCCGTCAGGACGATGCGATCGATTCGACGGCGCATGAGTTGGTAGCACTCACATGTCGCCGCCTCGAGCCGCGGCCTGTCAATCTCGATCGAGCCGCGCCGATTGGATCGGATTCCGCCCGACTCGCGCAGCTTGCATATGACATGCGTCACCGTCGGGCGGCGCACACCGAGCAATTCCGAAAGCGTGTCTTGCGTCAGCGGCAGGATGTCGCCGTCGGCACGATCGCGGAGCTGCAGCAACCATCTTGCCAGCCGGGCCGTCACCGAGTGCAGCGCATTGCAGGCTGCGACGTGTTGGAATTGGGCCATTAGCGCCCTGGTGTGGGTTTGAACCGTTCCCCTCAAGGCGCCGCTGCGTTCAAGCGACGCCTGAAACTGTGCTGGCGAAATCTGCAGCGCAGTCCCCGCCACCCGCACCACCGCCGTCATCGGAGAGCGGGAAGGCCCCAGACTCGTCAGGACACCCACGGCTCCTTCATTGCCAACGACGGCGGTCGCGACGGTTTGTCCGCTCGGCATATCCATCACGAAAGCGATCAGGCCGCTAAGCGGGAAATAAATCCGTTCTATTGGATCGCCCGACCGCACCAGCACGGCGTCACGTTCAAGGCTAACCAATCGGAAATGACGCACAAGCAAATCGAGGTCTGCCGGCGGCAACGCAGCTAACAATCGATTGCCAACTCTGGTCCTCTGCTCCATCACGGGAATACTCCTTCCCAGACGGAGGCGCGGCTCGCTGCAGAAATTCCCGGTGGCGTCAGCGCTGCAAGCGGTAAACAGACCACGCCCGAGTAATGAAATACGCCGTATGAGAGGAAAGTTCCAGAGGAATCGCCAAGACCTAGCGCCCGCTTGCGCCCTCTACTACAACTGCTGGAGACGCTATCAAGTCACGCACCGCAAAGGTTGCGCTCAGAGCTGACTGCGGTGCCCTCGAAATCCCATCGCCAGCACGTAGCGCTCCGAGGAATCCTGCCGGCTCGATGCCGGCTTGACGTGGCGCACGCTGGAAAAGTCGCGCTTCAATTGCGCGACAAGTTCAGCATCGGCGCCGCTTTGAAAGACTTTTGCTAAGAACGTCCCACCGGGATTGAGCACCTCGGAGGCAAACGCCGCGGCCGCCTCGACGAGGCCGATGATGCGGAGCTGATCGGTCTTGCGGTGGCCGGTGGTGTTGGCCGCCATGTCGGACATCACAACATCGGCGCGCCCGCCCATCATTGCGATCAGCTTTTCGGGTGCGTCCTCGGCCAGAAAGTCGAGCTGCGCGAAATCGACGCCGGGAATTTCCGGCATTTCCAGCAGATCGATCGCGACCACTTTGCCCTTGCCATTGATCGCGCCGACGCGCTTGGCCGCGATCTGGCTCCAGCCGCCGGGGGCGGCGCCGAGATCGACCACGGCGTTGCCGGGCTTGAGAAACCGATACTTGTCGTCGATTTCGATCAGCTTGTAGGCCGCGCGCGAGCGATAGCCCTCCCGCTTGGCCTTCGCCACGTAGGGATCGTTGAGCTGCCGCTCCAGCCAGAGCTTTGATGACAGCTTGCGCTTGCCCGCGCTCTTGACCGTGACGTGCAGCCGTCCGGTAGTGTCTTTCGCCATATCGATACTTGTCTTGAAATGCCAGCCCGGACCCGGAGCCTGGAATCAGTAGCACGGAAGTGGATGCGCGTTGAAGCGCCAGCCCCCTATTTGATCATGGCGATTTCCAGGGACTCGACGGCCTGTGCAATAGCGGTGCTGTCGGCATAGGTCACCATGTGTCCGGCGTCCGGCATGAGATGCAGGTCGGAACGACCAAGCACCCTGTGTAGACGCATGGCCTGTTCGGGTTCGATGATCTGGTCTCCCGTTCCATGGAAGATGTGGACCGGGCACCGAATGCTCGAATAACGAAATTGGAACTGTGCGGCTTGGGGAATAAGGAACGCGCTTTCCTCAGCGGCCGCCCTTAGCTGTTTTGGCCTGAGCGTCAGGGACGCTGGAAAGCCATGCTTGAAGTTTTCCGGGACAGCGCGGGGCGCAAAGAGCTTGCGAATAAGGGCCGGCAAAATGGCCCATGAGATCATCGGCGCAACCGTGTAGCGGACCAGGTCCCCTAAGACCGGTATCGCCGGACCTGATAGCATCCAGAAGTCCCACCGCGGCGTGGGGAAGTAGTATCCCGAGGCAAGCACAAGACCGCGGATCGGGTAGTCGTTTTGAAATCCGATCGCAGCAGCAACCAGCGTGCCCCAGGAGTGGCCGAGCACAACGGGATCGCGCACGCCGAGCTGTTTAAGCGCCTTTACAAACAGCGCCGCCTGGGACGTTGCAGTCCAGATCCGCGCACGCGGCCGCTGACTGTATCCGAAGCCCGGCCGATCAAAGCATATGACCCGGCTGCGGCTGGCTAGACGATCCACGAGTCCGCTGATGATGAAATCCTGGATCATCGTGCCGTTGCCATGGAACAGCACGACGCACCGAGCTGCCGGGTCGCCCCGTTCGAGGTAATGCAGCCGCACACCATCGCACTCGATGAAACGGCCGATCGGTGGGTTCTTTCGTTCGGCCAGGAACGAGAACACTATATTCCCGATCACCAGAACAAGGAGGACACCGATAACGACGACAAGGATGGCTTCGGCAGTGGACATTCGCTGAGCCTCGTGATGTGCGTAGCCAGCCGAATTGCGGCGGGTGAAGAGCCAGTCTGCGGCACAACAGCGACATGTTGCCGACGTTCCTAAGTAGGCGTTGCGAACTAAACGAGAAGCGCGGAAAAGTTCGGAAGGCTTGGAACGGTCCTACAGCGATTGCGTTGCTCGGGACGGAGCTGGGGAAGTCATCCACCTGCAATCAGCGGAGAGATAAGATGGCAAACCCACGCCAAGAGGAGAAGTCTACCCAAGGTATGGAAGACGCAGCACGCCGCGCCGGCGAGAAGACTGCTGAGCAGACCAGCCGGTTTGGACAAGCTGCAGCCGAGCAGACCACGCGCGTCGGACAAGTGGCGGCCGAAGCCGGCGAGGAAGTGGCCCGGGCAAGCGCTACTCTATTCCAGCAAAACGCCGAGACGTTACAGAACACCTGGCGCTTCGGCCTGGATATGGCGACGACCGTCATGGGGCGGTCCACCGAGCAACTTGGTCGTACGCTCGGCCTGTCAGGAGAAGGAGTGCAACAGGCAACCGAACGATCGGCCCGCAACGCGCAAACCATCCTTTATACCGGCACAACTGCTGCCAAGGTGATGGGTGGCATCTCGCAGGAATACCTGCAGTTGGTTCGGCATCAGGTCGAGACGAGCATGGACCGCATGAATGAATTGTGGGCCTGCCGAACGCCTCAGGAGGTTGCTGCCGTTCAGACGGACCTGGTACGTGAGACCGTGGGATCTGTTCTGGAGAGCAGCCGTCGGATAGCCGATATGTCGCTCAAACTGGCCGACGATGCCGGAAAGCAGATTAAGCAAAATATGGAAGAGGTGCGGCGTGCCGCCTAGTGCGGCCCTCCCGCTCAGCTTTCAGGGAAGAGCGGCTGGCTTTCAGCCGCTCTTCCGGTTTTCGGGCATAACCGCGAGCCTGCGCATCAGCACGGCCGCAGCGCTCCGTCCTCGCGCATCATCTCGACCAGCATGCCCTCGCGCAGGCCGCGGTCGGCGACGCGGAGCCGAGGCAATGGGAAGGCTTCGCGGATCGCGTCGAGAATGGCGCAGCCGGCCAGCACCAGATCGGCGCGCTCGACGCTGATGCAATTATTGTTGGCCCGCTCCTGATAGCTCATGCCGAGCAGCCGCTGAATCACCGCGGTGACGTCGGGGCTGTTCATCCAGACGCCGTCAATGCGCCGGCGGTCGTAGCGCGCCAGATTGAGATGGATGCCGGCAAGCGTCGTCACGGTGCCCGAGGTGCCCAGCATATGCATGTCACGCAAATCAGCGCCGTGCTCGGCCGCAAACGGCGTCACATATTGCGCGACTTCGCGCACCATCCGGGCATAGGATTCCGCCGTGACGTCACGTCCGCCGAAATGCTCGGCCAGCGTGACGACGCCGAGCGGGACGGACATCCAGGCCCTGATCCGAGGCGGCGCATTCTGCTGTTTCGGATCGCGCTCGATCCGCACCAGCTCGGTCGAGCCGCCGCCGATGTCGAACAGGATCGCGCCCCGCCCTTTTGCGTCGAGCAGCGGCGAGCAGCCGATGACAGCGAGTGTTGCCTCGGTCTCGCGATCGATCACCTCGAGCCGGATGCCGGTCTCGCTCGCGACACGGGCACGAAAGCTGTCGGCATTGTCGGCGGCGCGGCAGGCTTCGGTTGCAATCAGCCGCAGGCGCTTGGCCTTGCGGTAGCGGATCTTGTCGCTGCAGATGCTGAGCGCCGCGATGGCGCGCTCGATCGCCGCCTCGCTGATGGAACCGGTTGCGGAAATGCCCTCGCCAAGCCGGATGATCCGTGAAAACGAATCCACGACGCGAAAACCGTCGCCGGCCGGGCTGGCGATCAAAAGCCGGCAATTGTTGGTGCCAAGGTCCAGCGCGGCATAGACACCGTTTGCCGTGGCGGCCGCAACCGACCCTGACGGGCTGGCGCGGGCCTCAAGGGCTTCGCGCAGCCGCGTATCGTGGTTCATCAAAACTGTCTTTCCGCAGGCCGCTTCCGGGCCGCCGAAGAAATTACCGTTCACGGAAACTTTAGCAGCGCCAAGGGGCTACGCAACAACCCATCACATAGGACTATGCCCAATCAGGCGTTGTCGTGCATGACGCGGTGCGTTATCTGACCGGGAACTCGCGGAACCCAGAATCCAGCAAGAAATCCAAGAGAATCCCCAGCATTTCAGGTGCTTTCGATGCAAGATCACACGCCGGCCCCCTCTCTGGACAACGCTATCGCACTGCAAAAATACGGTGTGGGGCAGCCAGTGCGCCGCAAGGAAGACGACACGCTGGTGCGCGGCAGGGGCAAATACACCGACGATTTCACCCTGCCCGGCCAGGCCTATTGCTGGGTGGTGCGCTCCAGCCATGCCCACGGAATCATCAGGGGGATCGACACGGCCGCCGCCAAGGCTATGCCGGGCGTGCTCGGCGTCTGGACCGGCAAGGACCTCGAGGCCGCCGGCTACGGCCCCTTCACCTGCGGCCTGCCGCTGAAGAGCCGGGATGGATCGCCGCTGTTGCAGACCAACCGTCCGGCGCTGGCGACCGACAAGGTGCGCTTCGTCGGCGACCCCGTGGCCTTCGTGGTCGCGGAAACGCTAGGGCAGGCGCGCGATGCGGCGGAGGCCGTCGAGCTTGACATCGAGCCGCTGCCTGCCGTGACCGATGCGGCGGAAGCCGCAAAGCCCGGCGCGCCGCAGCTTTACGATCACATCCCGAACAACGTCGCGCTCGACTACCACTATGGCGATACGGCCAAGATCGCCGCCGCGTTCGCCGCTGCCGCGCATGTCACAAAACTCGATATCGTCAACACCCGCGTCGCCGTGGTATCGATGGAGCCGCGCGTGGGGCTGGCCGCCTACGACAAGGCCGCCGAGCGCTTCACGCTTCATGTGCCGACGCAGGGCGTCTCCGGCAACAAGGTGACGCTGGCGAAAATCCTCAATGTGCCGAACGACAAGGTGCGTATCCTGACCCCCAATGTCGGCGGCTCCTTCGGCATGAAGAACGTCAGCTATCCCGAATACACCTGCATCCTGCACGCCGCGAAGGTGCTGGGCCGTCCGGTAAAATGGACCGACGAACGCTCGACCAGCTTCCTCTCCGACAGCCACGGTCGCGCGCAGCTCATCCACGCCGAACTGGCGCTCGACGCCGAAGGCAAGTTTCTCGCGGTGCGGCTCTCGGGCTACGGCAATCTCGGCGCCTACATCACCGGTGTCGCGCCGGGGCCGCTGTCGCTCAACACCGGCAAGAACCTCGCCAGCGTCTACCGTACTCCGCTGCTTGGCGTCGACATCAAGACGGTTTTGACCAACACAACCTTGATGGGCGCCTATCGCGGCGCCGGCCGGCCGGAGGCCAACTACTACATGGAGCGGCTGATCGACCGCGCCGCCGACGAGATGGGCATCAACCGGCTGACGTTGCGCAAGCGCAACTTCATCAAGCCGTCGCAACTGCCGTTCGCGGCGGCGAGCGGCGTCACCTATGACAGCGGCGATTTCGCAGGCGTCTTCAACAAGGCGCTGGAGATTTCCGATCACGCCAATTTTGCCAAGCGCAAGAAGGAGAGCAAGAAGAACGGCAAGCTGCGCGGCATCGCTGTCGGCTCGTACCTCGAAGTCACCGCGCCGCCGAGCGGCGAACTCGGCAAGATCACCTTTGAGCCGGACGGCTCAGTGAAGCTGACTACCGGCACGCTCGACTACGGCCAGGGCCACGCTACGCCGTTCGCGCAAGTGCTGTCGGCGCAGCTCGGCGTTCCCTTCGAGAAGATCACCATCGAGCAGAACGACAGCGATCTCGTCCGCTTCGGCAACGGCACCGGCGGCTCGCGCTCGATCACGGCAACGGGTCAGGCGATCGTGGAAGCCTCCTCGCTTGTGATCGCAAAAGGCAAGCAGGCGGCCGCGCACCTACTGGAAGCATCCGAAGGCGACATCGAGTTCGCCAATGGCCGCTTCACCATCGCCGGCACCGACCGCTCGATCGGCATCATGGATCTGGCAAAGCGCCTGCGCGAGGGCAAGATGCCCGAAGGCGTGCCGCTGTCGCTCGACGTCGACCATGCCACCAAGGACACGCCGTCCACCTTTCCCAATGGCTGCCATGTCGCGGAAGTGGAAATCGATCCCGAGACCGGTGTTGTGCAAATCGTGCGCTATTTCGCCGTCAATGATTTCGGCACCGTGATCAATCCGATGATCGTCGCCGGCCAGTTGCACGGCGGCGTCGCGCAGGGCATCGGCCAGGCGCTGATGGAGCAGGTCAGCTACGATGCCAGCGGCCAGCCGATCACCGGCTCATTCATGGATTACGCGCTGCCGCGGGCCGAAGACATTCCGCCAATGGAAATCGGCGACCACCCCTCGCCGGCCAAATCCAATCCGCTGGGCACCAAGGGCTGCGGCGAAGCCGGCTGCGCCGGCAGCCTCGTCTGCATCGTCAACGCGGTGATCGACGCGCTGTCGGATTACGGCATCACACATATCGACATGCCGCTGACGCCGGAACGGGTGTGGCGGGCGATTCAGGATGCCAAGGCGAAGCAGGCGGCGTAGCGCGCCGCTACTGGCCACATAGGAAACTGTCGTCACCCGCGAAGGCGGGTGACCCAGTATTCCAGAGACGTTAGTGATCGAGCCGTGAGGCCGCGGCGTACTGGATTCCCCGCCTTCGCGGGAATGACGAGTTGATAATGTTGCCCGCAGTCGCCTCAAACAACACTCGTCATGCGCGGGCTTGACCCGCGTATCCATCAACCTTCAAAAGAGTCTTTGGAAGCGTGATGGATTGCCGGGTCAAGCCCGGCAATGACGAATAGAGCAAGCCAGCTCCACTACGCCGCGACTTGCTCGCGCGGCTGGTAGATCGCGATGTGGTGGCAATGCGCCAGCGGCGTTTTGCCGTTGCCGACGACCAGCGCGTCGAGTTCGACGAAATGGTGGCCCTTCTTGTCGTAATTGCCGATCACCTTCGCACGCGCCGTGATGACGTCGCCGGCCTTTGCCGCTGAAAACAGTTGCATGCGGCTGCCGACGTGAATCCATGGGCCCAGGATGGCATTGTCGACCAGCACCCGGTTCATCATCCGCTGCAGCAGGCCGGGATGACCGAGACCTTCCCTCGCGTAGATCGTATCGGTTTCCCTGATGTCGGCGAGATATCCCGTGGCCGCTTCACCCGCCCAGTCGCGCGGGGTGGTGCCGAGCCATTTGCCAACTTCATAGGAAGACGCGTTCACCGGCTTGCGCTCCGCGACCGCCGCGACTTCCTGGTAATCTGCGATCGAAACAGCCGGTGCGGAGACCGGCAAGGACGCGGTGCCGGTGGCGCAAAGCTGGCCGCGGCTCTGCACCTCGATCGACAGCACGCCGTTGTCTTCTTCCGCTGTCAGCTCGGCGAGTTCGCCGTCATAGACCGGCTTGACGAAACGCGCCTCGATCAGTCCGCGTTCGAGGAAGGCACGGCCCCATTTGGCGACCGGCTGATGCATCATGTAGGCCATCACGTTGACGCCGGGGACCAGTCCACCCGAAAATCCGAACCGCTTTGCCACGGTATCGTCATGCATCTTGTTTTCGGATTGTTTGGCGGTGTTGTAGGCCTGGACGCGATACGGCTCGATGGGCATGCCGGTTTCCTGTTATTTTTGGTTTTTTTCCGCCGGTTATGGTACGCGAAGAATGTGCCGAGGCAAGCGTGTTCCCACCTCCCTGTTTTCCTCGCATTCCGGCATCGAATAGGTTACCACGCGCGTTCCAAAGAGCCGCGATCGAACCGATATGCCTGACGAGAAATGCCTGACGTGAACCCGACCCGCATCTATGTTGATGCCGATGCCTGCCCGGCGAAGGATGAAATCTATCGCGTCGCGACCCGCCACGGCCTGCCGGTCAGCGTCGTTGCGGGAAATTTCATCCGCGTGCCGCAGGATCCGCTGATCGAGCGCATCGCTGCCGGTTCCGGCATGGACGCCGCCGACAACTGGATCGCTGAGCGTGCCGGCCGCGGCGACATCGTCATCACATCGGATATTCCGCTCGCCAGCCGCTGCGTGAAGGCCGGCGCGGAGGTGATCGCGCCGAACAGCAAGCAGTTCACGGAAGCATCGATAGGCATGACGCTCGCGGTGCGCAATCTGATGACGGATTTGCGCTCGTCCGGCGAACTCACTGGCGGACCGAAATCCTACTCCCCGCGCGACCGCTCGGCGTTTCTGTCAGCGCTCGATCAGACCATCCGCCGCATCCAGCGCCAGCGCGCGCAGCAGCAGTCTGCGCCAAACCAGGGTTAAACGATGGCGCCGCCGCTGATCCAGTTGAAAGATATAAGGCTGACGTTTGGCGGCACGCCGCTGTTATCGGGCGTGGAATTGTCGGTGTCGTCGGGCGAGCGCGTCTGCCTGATCGGCCGCAACGGCTCCGGCAAATCGACGCTGCTCAAGATCGCCGCCGGTCTGGTCGAGCCCGACAGCGGCAGCCGCTTCGTGCAGCCCGGCGCCACCATCCGCTATCTGCCGCAGGAGCCCGATTTCGGCGACCACAAGACCACGCTGGCCTATGTCGAGGCAGGCCTCGGCCCCGGCGACGATCACTACCAGGCGCGCTACCTTGTCGAACAGCTTGGGCTCTCCGGCGATGAAGACCCCGCGCATGTCTCCGGTGGCGAGGCCCGCCGCGCCGCGCTGGCGCGGGTGCTGGCGCCCTCGCCCGACATTCTGCTGCTGGACGAGCCAACCAACCATCTCGACCTCCCAACCATTGAATGGCTGGAAGGTGAACTGGCGAGCCGCAAATGCGCGCTCGTCCTCATCAGCCACGACCGCCATTTCCTCTCGAACCTGTCGCGTTCCACCGCCTGGCTCGACCGCGGCCAGATCCGGCAGATCGATCGCGGTTTCTCCGCCTTCGAGGCCTGGCGCGACGAAGTGCTGGCGGAAGAAGAGCGCGAGCAGCACAAGCTCGACCGCAAGATCGTCAACGAGGAACACTGGCTGCGCTATGGCGTTTCCGGCCGCCGCAAGCGCAACGTCAAGCGGCTCGGCAATCTGCACGCGCTGCGCGACCAGCGGCGAAATTATCGCGGTGCTGATGGCAATGCCAACCTCGCGGCCGCCGAAGCTGAAAAATCTGGCCGGCTGGTCATCGAGGCGAAGAACATCGCCAAGGCCTATGGCGAGCGCAAGATCGTGGAGAACTTTTCGACCCGAATCCAGCGCGGTGACCGCATCGGCATAGTCGGACCGAACGGCGCCGGCAAGACGACACTGGTTCATCTTTTGATCGGCAACGATCCGCCCGATATCGGCACGGTCCGGCTCGGCGCCAATATCGAGATGGCGACCCTCGACCAGCATCGCGAAAGCCTCGATCCGAAATCGACGCTGGCGGACGCGCTGACCGGCGGCCGCGGCGACCATGTCATGGTCGGCGGCAAGCCGAAACACGTGGTCAGCTACATGAAGGACTTTCTCTTCGCGCAAGAACAGATGCGCACGCCGCTGGAGGTGCTTTCCGGCGGCGAGCGCGGCCGGCTGATGCTGGCGCGCGCGCTGGCCAAGCCGTCGAACCTCCTGGTACTGGACGAGCCAACCAACGACCTCGATCTCGAAACGCTCGACGTGCTCGAGGAGATGCTTGGCGATTACGAGGGCACGGTGATCCTGATCAGCCACGACCGCGACTTCCTCGATCGCGTGGTGACGTCGGTGATCGTGCCTGAAGGCAATGGCCGCTGGATCGAGTATGCCGGCGGCTACACCGACATGCTGGCCCAGCGCGGCGAGGATTTGTCGCGGGAATCTGTCAAGGAACCGGCGCCAGTTGAGGAAAAGAGAGAGACCAGAGCTACGGCCCCTTCCGCCGCCCCAAAGCGCCGGCTGAACTTCAACGAAAAGCACGCGCTGGAAACGCTGCCGAAGAAAATCGCAAAACTGCAGGCCGAGATCGCAAAGCAGCAGAAGCTGCTTGACGATCCCGATCTCTACGCCAAGGATCGCAAGAAGTTCGACGCGGCATCTGCTGCGATCGCCAAGGCGCAGGAAGAACTCGCGGCCGCCGAGGACCGGTGGCTGGAGCTTGAGGTTTTGCGCGAAGAGATCGAGCAGGCGTAGGATGGGTGGAGCGAAGCGATACCCATCATGATGCCTCGACAAGATTGATGGGTATCGCTGCGCTGCACCCATCCTACGGGTTCACGATTTCGAACAGAGAGAAGAGCATGACAACGCCCCTCGCCGCAAAAATCGCCCGCGAATACGGCACGCCCTGCGCGGTCATCGACATGGACCGCGTCGAGCGCAACATCGCGCGGGTTCAGGTCGCCTGCGATAGCGCCGGTGTCGCCAACCGGCCGCATATCAAGACCCACAAGAGTCCGCTGCTGGCGCAGATGCAGGTTGCGGCCGGCGCCAGGGGCATCACCTGCCAAAAACTCGGCGAGGCCGAGGTGATGGCGGAAGCCGGCATCGACGACATCCTGATCAGCTATAATCTGATCGGCGAGGAAAAGATGGCCCGGCTCGCGGCGCTGCAGGCCAAGGCCAACATGACGGTGGCCGCCGACAATTCGACCGTGATCGCCGGCCTGCCGCAGGCCGCTGCAGCTTCGGGCCGACCGCTGTCGGTCGTGGTCGAATGCGATACGGGGCGCAAGCGCGCCGGCGTCGAAACGCCGGCCGAAGCGATTGCGCTGGCACGCGAGATTGCGGGCTCGAAGGGGCTGCAATTTGCGGGCTTCATGCTGTACCCGACCGAGACCGGCTGGGCTGAGGCACAGAAGTTTTTCGACGAGGCGCTGGCGGGTGTCCGCGCGCACGGGCTCGATGCGACGATGGTTTCGACCGGCGGCTCGCCCAATCTGAAGAATCTCGGCAAGCTCAAGGGCGCGACCGAACACCGGCCGGGCACTTATATCTACAACGACCGCATGCAGGTCGCGGCCGGCGTCGCCGAATGGGACGATTGCGCGCTGAACATCTATTCCACAGTCGTGAGCCGCGCCGCCCCGGACCGCGGCATTCTGGACGCCGGCTCGAAGACACTGACAGCGGACCCCGGCGGCGGCCTCGACGGTTACGGATTGATCCTGGAGCATCCGGAGGCCAGGATCGCGCGCTTTGCGGAAGAGCACGGCTTTCTCGATCTGGCCCGCAGCAACACGCGACCGAATGTCGGCGACGTCGTGCGGATCGTGCCGAACCATGTCTGCGTCGTCGTCAATATGATGGACGAAGTGGTGATGGTGCGCGGCGACGAGATCATCGGCACGCTGCCGGTTGCGGCGCGGGGAAAGCTGCGGTAACCGCGCGCACCCGCATCTCGTCATTGCGAGAAGCGAAGCGACGAAGCAATCCATTCCTCCGCTTGTGGCGACATGGATTGCTTCGCTCCGCTCGCAATGACGGAGGTTAGATTTTGCGATCGAGCCAATTCAGCGCACCCCCGCCCGCCGCCATCCCGGTCGCAAACGACGCTTGCAGCAGATAGCCGCCGGTCGGCGCTTCCCAATCAAGCATCTCGCCGGCGGCGAACACGCCCGGCAGGCGCCGGATCATAAAGGCGTCGTCAAGTTCGTCGAGGGCGATGCCGCCCGCCGTCGAAATCGCGCGCGCGATCGGCGCGATGCCGTTGAGCTGAACGGACACTGCCTGAATCAAGCTGGCGAGATCGGCCGGAGAAAGCGCGGCTAGTGACTTCCCGTATGTCTTGGCTGACTCCTGCAACAGCCCGATCGCGGTGGGCGAAAGATTTGCCGTCTTGCGGAGAAAATTCGAGAAGGACTGCTTGCCCTTGGCTGCGGACAATTTCGCTATCAGTTCACCGGTCTCCGCGTCGGGACGTAAGGCGATATTCAGTGTTGCGTGCCCATCGCGCAGGATGGCCTCACGCAACTCGGCAGACAGCGCATAGATCGCGCCGCCCTCGATGCCGGTGCGAGTGACGATGGCTTCGCCTCGCACGGTATGCGCTCCAAAGATCAGCGCCACGCTCTTGAGCGGTTGACCTTCAAAGCGGTCGCGGAAAATTTCCGACCAGGCGACGGTGAAGCCGGAATTGGCCGGCCGCAGCGGCGATATCTTCACGCCTTTCGCGGCGAGCATTTCCGTCCACGTGCCGTCTGAACCAAGCCGCGGCCAACTCGCGCCCCCGAGCGCCAGCACGGTTGCGCGAGGCTCGACGACGAGCGGTCCACCAGGCGTTTCAAAGCGCAGGCGGCCCTGCTCATTCCAGCCGGTCCAGCGGTGGCGCAGCGCCAGTCTTATGCCCATCGCATCCAGCCGCCGCAGCCAGGCCCGCAGCAAAGGCGACGCCTTGAACGCTTTTGGAAACACCCGTCCGCTGGAGCCGACAAAGGTCTCCTGCCCAAGCGCGTCGCTCCAGTCGCGCAACGCCTGCGGCGGAAATGCTTCGATGGCGGTTTTCAGGTGCGGCATCGCCTCGCGGTAGCGGGCAAGGAACTGCGGCAACGGCTCGCTGTGCGTGAGGTTGAGCCCTCCGCGCCCCGCCATGAGAAATTTGCGGCCGGCGGATGGCATCGCGTCATAGACGGTGACGCTGACGCCGCCTTGTGCGAGCACTTCGGCCGTCATCAGCCCGGCGGGACCGGCGCCGATGACGGCGATGTGTTGTGACGGCAATGGCATGACGGGAACGTAGGCCGAAGTGGCGGTGCGTAGGGTGGGCAAAGCGAAGCATGCCCACCATTATTCACCGACGACGAGGATGCATGGTGGGCACGGCGCTAAGGGCGCCTTTGCCCACCCTACGCGTGCCTTAAAGCTACAGCTTGATGCCCGCCCGTGCCGCGGCCTGGGCGACATACTTCTGCGTCTGCTCGAAGGCGCCCTGCAGCGCCTTGGCTTTCGAGACATCGTCGATCTCGGCGAAATGTGCCGCGATCGCATCCGGCGTCCAGTCGGACTGCGGCAGGTTAACGCCTTCGGTTTCGATGATCTTGATCACCGCGAAGGAGCCCGCGCCCGCGCCCATGATGGTGCGGGTCGGGGCGTCTTCGCTCAGCAAGAATTCCACCGCCGGCGTGATCGCCTCGGGCTTCATCAGCGCCAGTGCCTGCGGTGGCAGCAGTTCCTCCGTCATGCGGGTCGCTGCAGTTGGTGAGATCGTGTTGACGCGGATGTTGTTCTTGCGGCCTTCCTCGGCCAGCACGTTCATCAGGCCGACCATGCCGGCTTTGGCCGCGCCGTAATTGGCCTGGCCGAAATTGCCGAACAGGCCCGACGACGAGGTGGTCAGCACGATGCGGCCGTAATTGCGCTCCCGCATGCCGGTCCACACCGCCTTGCAGCAGTAAAATGTGCCGACGAGATGGACATCGAGCACCTTGGCAAAGTCGGCGACATCCATTTTGGCAAATGACTTGTCGCGCAAAATGCCGGCATTGGCGCAGAGCAGATCGACACTGCCCCACTCCTTGGTGGCCCGCTCGACCATCGCCGTGACTTGTCCGAACTTGGAGACGTCGGCGCCGTCGGCCATCGCGGTGCCGCCAGCTTTACGGATTTCCTCGACCACGGATTCGGCCGGTGTCAGCGAGCCGCCGGTGCCGTCCCGCGCGCCACCGAAGTCGTTGACCACCACCTTGGCGCCGCGGCTCGCCAGCCCCAGCGCATGCGCCCGTCCCAGACCATTGCCCGCGCCCGTGACGATTGCGACGCGTCCGTCAAACCTGATTGCCATGATCGGAATTCCTGGATTCTCGTCATGCCCGGGCTTGACCCGGGCATCCATCAAAAAACGAGACGTTTTTGATCAAGGATGGGTTGCCGGGTCAAGCCCGGCAACGACGAATGAGGGGTCAATTGAAATAAATCAGCCCGATCCAGTCGGCGACCAACGCCGGCTTGTCCTCGCCCTCGATCTCGATGGTGACGTTGGTGCGCGACTGCAGCTCTTTCGGCTTGCGCAGCTTGGCTTCCATGAGCGTGAAGCGGCCGCGGACCCGTGAACCGGCGCGGACCGGCGACAGGAAGCGCAGCTTGTCGAAGCCGTAATTGACGCCCATCGACGTGCCCTCGATGACCGGCATCACCTCATAGGACATGATGCTCATGAGCGACATCGTCAGAAAACCATGCGCGATGGTATTGCCGAACTCGGTTTCCTTTTTCGCCCTTTCAGGATCGACGTGGATGAACTGATGGTCCTCGATCACGTCGGCGTAGAGGTTGATCCGGTTCTGGTCGATCAGGTGCCATGACGACACCCCGATTTCCTTGCCGACCATCGCCTGATAGGCCTCAAACGAGACCGGCGGCTTCTTCCAGACTTCATTCATTGACTAAGTCTCCAACCCGGCGGTCCGCACCTTCTGCAACTCCGGGAATTCTTCTTCGCGGAACTCGGCGCCGCGCAACGCGTCACTGCGGTTATTATCATGCTCAAGCCGGCGCAACTGCACGCGCCGGATTTTTCCCGAAATCGTCTTCGGCAGCTCCGTCACCAGTTCGATCTTCCTGATACGCTTGAACGGCGCCAGCCGCGTGTGCAGGTGTTTGAAGATCGACAGCGCCGTCTCCGGCGAGCGCTCCACGCCTGAGACCAGCAGCACATAGGCCTTGGGGATCGCGAGCCGGATCGGATCGGGACTTGGCACGACGGCAGCTTCAGCTACCGATTCATGTTCGAGCAAAACGCTTTCCAACTCGAACGGGCTGATGCGGTAATCCGACGATTTGAAGACGTCGTCGGAGCGACCGACAAAAGTGAGATAGCCCTCGTCGTCGGCAAACACCACGTCGCCGCTCCGGTAGAGATCGCCGTCAGCGCCGCTCAATTTGCCATCCTCGCCCTGATAGCCCTGCATCAGGCCTGCGGGGCGGTCGGCGCCGAGCACGAGTGTCACCTCGCCCTCCTTGGTGACGTGGCCGTCATTGTCGGTGATCCGCACCCGGTAGCCCGGCAACGGCCGGCCCATCGAGCCGACCTTGACCTTCTGGCCCGGCGAATTGCCGGCCAGTGCGGCGGTCTCGGTCTGGCCATAGCCGTCGCGGATGGTGAGCCCCCATGCCGCCTTCACCTGGTCGATCACTTCGGGATTGAGCGGCTCGCCCGCGCCGCAGACCTCGCGCAGGCTGACCTTGAAGTCCGCGAGCTTCTCCTGAATGAACAGCCGCCACACCGTCGGCGGCGCGCACAGCGTGGTGACGCCGCAGCGGCCGATCGTCGCGAGCAGCGCTTTTGCGTCAAAACGCGGCTGGTTGACCACGAACACGGTGGCCCCCGCATTCCACGGCGCGAAGAAGCAGCTCCAGGCGTGCTTGGCCCAGCCCGGCGAAGAGATGTTCAGATGGATATCGCCCGGCTGCAGGCCGAGCCAGAACATCGTCGAGAGGTGGCCGACCGGATAGCTGCGCTGACTGTGCCGCACCAGCTTTGGTTTCGCCGTGGTGCCCGAGGTGAAATAGAGCAACATCGGATCGTCGGCGTTGGTTGGGCCATCAGGCGTAAAATCGTCCGAGGCGCTGGCAGCCTGCTCGAACGGCAGCCAGCCATCGTGCTTTGACGTCGCACCAACCACGATGCGCACCAGCCCATCGCCGCCGAGGCCAGCAAACTTTGCGACCTGGTCCTGCGAGGCGACCACCGCCCGCGCCCTGCCCCGCTCGAGCCGATCGCGCAATTCATCGGGGGTGAGCAGCGTGGTAGCGGGGATGACGACGATGCCAAGCTTCATCGCCGCCAGCATGGTCTCCCACAGCGGCACGACATTGCCGAGCAGCAGCAACAGATGATCGCCGCGCTTCAGCCCCTTCGCGCGCAGGAAGTTTGCGACCTGATTGGAGCGGCGCGATAGCGTGGCGAAGGAGAGTTTTGTCTCCTTGTCGCCGGGATCGACGATCCAGAGCGCCGGGCGATCCCGGCTGTCAGGATTGCGCGCGAGCTCCGTGTCGAACCAGTCCAGCGCCCAGTTGAATGGAACCGGATCGGGCCAGCGAAACCCCTTCACGGCCGCATCGTAATCGGTGCGGTGCTTGAGCAGAAAGGCGCGCGCTTCCTGGAAGGTCGTCATGCTCTTCTCTCTGATGCCACCACACTCACGACCGTCATCCTGAGGAGCCGCGCCTGCGCGGCGTCTCGAAGGATGGGCCACGCACACCGCCTTTATCATCCTTCGAGGCTCGCTGTCGCTCGCACCTCAGGATGACGCAATAAATCATTTCGCAGCAAGGCTCCTAACGTGCTGGATAATTCCGGAAAAATCCACCCCGCCATGGCCGGCGGCATCAAAAGCCTTGTAGATCTCCTGCGCGTGCTTGCCGAGCGGCGTAGCGGCGCCGGTGGCATTGGCCGCGTCCTGTGCCAGCGTGAGGTCCTTTACCATCAAGGCCGATGCAAAGCCGGGCTTGTAACCGTTGTTCGCCGGCGAGGTCGGCACCGGACCCGGAACGGGGCAATAGGACGTCAGCGCCCAGCACTGCCCCGATGAGGTCGAGGCGACGTCGAACAGTGCCTGATGCGAGAGGCCCAGCTTCTCCGCTAGCGCAAAGGCCTCACCCACTGCAATCATGGATACCGCGAGTATCATGTTGTTGCAGATCTTGGCGGCCTGCCCTGCACCGGCGGCACCGCAATGCACGATCTTCTTGCCCATGTTCTCCAGCACGGGTTTCGCCGCCGCAAAAGCCTTTTCCTCGCCGCCACACATAAACGTCAGCGTCGCGCCCTTGGCACCGCCGGTGCCGCCCGACACCGGTGCGTCGACCGAGAGCATGCCGTGCTTGGCGGCCAACGCATGCGCCTGCTTGGCGCTTTCGACGTCGATGGTCGAGCAATCGATGATCAGCGTGCCCCTGGTCATGGCAGGGACGACTTCGTTCCAGACCGACAGCACATGCTTACCCGCCGGCAGCATGGTGATGACGACATCGGCGCCCTTCACGGCAGCCGCCGAACTGTCGGCGATGGCTGCGCCGTCGGCCTTGGCCTGATCGCGCGATGCGGCAACCAGATCGAACGCGGTGACCTTGTGGCCGGCTTTGACCAGATTAGCCGCCATCGGCCCGCCCATATTGCCGAGGCCAATAAATGCGATATTTGCCATCTCGAATCCTCCGCTAAGACTTTCTGTTCTGATCAGGGAAATTTCAGCTCATTGGCGCCAATCTCGGCGAAGTAAGGCGCGACCATTTCCGGTGTCACGTCTTCGATGCGCGGCGGCGACCATTTTGGGCTACGGTCCTTGTCGATCACGGCGGCGCGCACGCCCTCATGGAAATCGTCGCTGGCAAACACTTCCAGTGCGGCGCGATATTCCCGCACCAGGCATTCCTCCAGCGAACGCGCGCTACGCGCCAGCCGTAGCAGCTTCAGCGTCACCACCATGCCTCGCGGCGACTTCTCGTTCAGCGTCTTCAGCGCCGCCTGCGCGAAATCAGAACCATCGCGCTGCAGCGCCGCGATGATGTCTTCCATGCGATCGTGGGAGAATAACGTGTCGATCTTCGCCTGCTGCGCGGCGACCGGCCCGGCCGTCTCTCCGGTCGAAAAGCCCTCGATCAGTTTCCTGACGTCAGCCGATGTCGTGCCCGGCGCCACCTTCGTCAACGCCTCGCGCAGGGCCGGCAGTTTTGATGACGGCACCACCGCATCGGCAAATTTTGCGTGGATCGCGTCCGGCCCGTTCATGGTCTGCCCGGTCAAGCCAAAATAGGTGCCGATCTCGCCCGGCGAATGCGACAACAGCCAGGTGCCCCCGACGTCGGGAAAGAAGCCAAGGCCGACTTCAGGCATCGCGAGTTTCGTCCTCTCGGTGACGACGCGGTGGCTGGAGTGCGCCGACAGCCCGACGCCGCCGCCCATCACGATGCCGTCCATGAAGGCGACGTACGGTTTCGGAAATTTCTTGATGCGGGCGTTGAGGACGTATTCGTCGCGCCACAGGATCTTGCCGAGATCGCCCTTGACCTTGGAGCTTTCCCAGAGCGCGCGGATATCGCCGCCGGCGCACAGCCCGCGCTCGCCGGCGCCTTCAAGTACGATCACGGCAACATCGGGATCGGCCTCAAAGACATCAAGCGCCTTGTCGACGTCGTGAAACATCTCCAGCGTCACGGCATTGATTGCCTTCGGCCGGTTTAGACGGAGGATGCCGGCCGAACCTTCCTTGCGCGCGATCAGGTCGCCGTCTGCAATGGCCGCATCCGTCATCGCGCGCCCTCGATCAGCTTGCGCGACACGATCAGCCGCATGATTTCGTTGGTGCCTTCCAATATCTGGTGCACGCGCAGGTCGCGGACGATTTTTTCGATGCCGTACTCGCTGAGGTAACCGTAGCCGCCATGCAGTTGCAGTGCCTGGTTGGCGACCTCGAAGCCGACATCGGTCCCGAACCGTTTGGCCATCGCGCACAGCATGGTGGCATCCGCATCCTTGCGGTCGAGCGCCGCCGCCGCGCGCCACACGAACGTCCGCGCCGCCTCCAGTTCGGTCGCCATGTCGGCCAGGCGAAACTGCAGCGCCTGGAATTCATCGAGGCGCTTGCCGAAGGCTTTTCGCTCCTTCATGTAGGCCAGCGATTTGTCGAGCGCGCTCTGCGCGCCGCCGAGCGAGCACGCCGCGATATTGAGGCGGCCACCGTCGAGCCCGGCCATCGCGATCTTGAAGCCGATGCCCTCCTCGCCCAGCCGGTTCTCGACCGGCACACGCGCGTTCTCGAAAATTACCGCGCGGGTTGGCTGCGCGTTCCAGCCCATCTTACGCTCGTTGGCGCCGAAGGAAACGCCCGGCGTATCGGCCGGGATCACCAGCGTCGAGATGCCGCCGGGCCCATCGCCCCCGGTCCGCACCATCACGACATAGAGGTCGCCGCCGCCGGCGCCGGAGATGAACTGCTTCTGACCGTTGAGCACATAATGATCGCCCTCGCGCACCGCGCGGGTGCGCAGCGCTGCGGCGTCCGAGCCGGAGCCCGGTTCCGTCAGGCAATAGCTCGCCAGCTGCTCCATGGTGCAGAGCTTTGGCAACCATTTTTGCCGCTGGGTATCATTGCCATAGGCATCGATCATCCAGGACGCCATGTTATGGATCGAGATGAAGGCCGACACCGTCGGACAGCCGGTCGCCAGCGCCTCGAAGATCAGGGCGGCGTCGAAGCGAGTCATGGCAGAGCCGCCGACGTCGTCCTTGATGTAAATGCCGCCGATGCCGAGGCTCGCGGCCTCGCGCATCACATCGACTGGAAAATGCTTCTCCTCGTCCCAGCGGAGCGCATGCGGCGCGATCTTCTCGGCGGCGAATTCGCGCGCCATGTCGCGAACCGCCACCTGATCCTCGTTGAGAGCGAACTGCATCCCGCGCCTCGACTGTGACGCGTTACTTCATCAGCGGGATCGAGAACTCCGCGCCTTCCTTGACACCGGACGGCCAGCGCGAGGTCACCGTCTTGGTCTTGGTATAGAAGCGGACCGAGTCCGGACCGTGCTGGTTGAGATCGCCGAAGCCCGACTTCTTCCAACCGCCGAAGGTGTAGTACGCGATCGGCACCGGGATCGGCACGTTGATGCCGACCATGCCGACATTGACCTTGGCGGCAAAGTCGCGCGCGGCGTCGCCGTCGCGGGTGAAGATTGCGACACCATTGCCGTAGTCATGCTCCGACGGCAGCGCCAGGGCTTCCTTGTAATCGTGGGCGCGCACCACCGAGAGCACCGGGCCAAAGATCTCTTCCTTGTAGATCCGCATGTCCTTGGTGACGTTGTCGAACAGCGAGCCGCCGAGATAAAAACCCTTCTCGTAGCCCTGCATCTTGAAGCCGCGGCCGTCGACAGCTAGCGTGGCGCCTTCCTTGATGCCGATATCGATGTAGTTCTTCACCTTCTCGACCGCTTCGCGGGTCACCAGCGGGCCGTAATCGGCGGACGGATCGACCGAGGTGCCGATCTTGAGCGACTCCACGCGCGGGATCAGCTTTTCCATCAGCCGGTCGGCGGTGGTTTTGCCGACGGGGACCGCGACCGACACCGCCATGCAGCGCTCGCCGCCCGAGCCGTAGCCGGCGCCGATCAAGGCATCGACGGTCTGGTCCATATCGGCGTCAGGCATCACGATGGCGTGGTTCTTGGCGCCGCCAAAACACTGGCAGCGCTTGCCGGTCTGGGCTGCGCGCTCATAGATGTATTGCGCAATCGGCGTCGAGCCGACGAAGCCGATCGCCTTGATATCGGGATCGTCGAGGATGGCGTCGACGGCTTCCTTGTCGCCGTTGACGACGTTGAGGATGCCGGGCGGCAGCCCTGCTTCCATCATCAGCTCGGCCAGCCGCATCGGCACACCGGGATCGCGCTCCGAAGGCTTCAGGATAAAGGCGTTGCCGCACGCGATCGCCGGCGCGAATTTCCACATCGGGATCATCGCCGGGAAATTGAACGGCGTGATGCCGGCGACGACTCCAAGCGGCTGCCGCAGCGAGTAAATGTCGATGCCGGGACCGGCGCCCTCGGTGTATTCGCCCTTCAGCAGATGCGGAATACCGCAGGCGAATTCCACGACTTCGAGGCCGCGCTGGATGTCGCCCTTGGCGTCGGGAACGGTCTTGCCGTGCTCGCGTGCCAGCAATTCAGCGAGCTTGTCATAGTCGCGCTGCACCAGTTCGAGGAACTTCATCATCACCCGCGCGCGGCGCTGCGGATTGGTGTTGGCCCATTCGGGCTGGGCGAGCGCGGCGTTTTCGACGGCCGCGCGGACTTCCGCTCTTGAGGCCAGGGCCACCTTGGCCTGGACGTCGCCGGTCATCGGCTCGAACACGTCGGCCGTCCGGCCGGACGTTCCCTTGACCTCTTTGCCGCCGATAAAGTGTCCGATTGAGCGCATGAATGATCTCCCTAAGGTCCCGTCTGGGATCGCTTTCGAGCCCCTTTTTGACCTGCATTTCTTGGGATACAAGTCCGATATATTGCACCATAGATGTGCGGAAATGCTGGATCAAGGCACCAAGACGATCGACTGGGATGACTTCCGTTTCGTGCTGGCGATCGTGCGCGGCGGATCGGTTTCCGCTGCCGCCAAGCAGCTATCGGTCGATCATGCTACCGTGATCCGCCGTGTCGACCGGCTGGAACGGCATCTCTCCGCAAAACTGTTCAACCGCCGCAAGACCGGCTACCTCCTGACCGAAGCCGGCCAGCGCGTGGCCGACAGCGCGGAGGCGATGGAATCCACCATCGTCGCCAACCAGGAGGCGGTCGGCGGCTCGCGCGCCCAACTCACCGGAACGGTCCGGATCGGCGCCCCCGACGGGTTCGGCAGCCATTTCCTGGCCGCGAGGCTTCTGAAATTCACCGAGCGGTATCCCGATCTCGACCTGCAGCTCATCGCCACCGCACGGCTGTTCAGCCTGTCGAAGCGCGAGGCCGACATTGCGATCAGCCTCTCCATGCCCAAGGAGGGCCGGATCGTCGGGCGCAAGCTGCTCGACTACAGCCTCGGGCTCTATGCCGCGCCGGCCTATCTCGACCGCGTGCCGAAAATCATATCGCGCGGCGACCTGCCGGGACATCGCTTCGTCGGCTATATCGAGGAACTGCTGTTCACGCCGGAGCTGGATTACCTGCCGCAGGTCTCGCCAAAAATCTCGGCCAAATTCCGCAGCGCCAATCTGATCGCGCAGCTCAACGCCACCATTGCCGGCTTTGGTATTGCGGTGCTGCCGCATTTCATGGCGACGGCGCATCCCGAACTGCGCGCGGTGCTGCCCGACGAGGTCAGGATCTCGCGCACGTTCTGGATGCTGATGCACGCCGACAGCAAGGATCTGGCGCGGATCAGGGCGGTGGCCGATTACATCAGCGAGACGGTGGAGAGCGAGCGGGCGCTGTTTGGCGGGCGGTGAAACCATCGTCGTCCCTGCGAACGCATGCGAACGCAGGGACCCATAACCACCATTGCAGATTGGCAGCGAAAGTCGTCTCACCTTGTGCCGCTTCCCTCAGCCGCGGCGTATGGGTCCCGGCTCAAGGCCGGGACGACGGCAATGGCAATCGCGCGCTCAATTCACCTTTGCCCGTGCTTTCTTCACGGCCGGCTTCGCCTCGGCGCGGGTCAGCGCCGCCTCGCGGCCGGCGAGAAGAATTTCGTCGGAGAGTTCACCGCTGCCGGCCACGCGCGACATCACCAGGGTGCCCATCATCGTCGCCAGCGTACCCATGGCTTGCCTGCGGGCCGTCTTGCGCGGCACGTCCAGAATCTGATCGGCCATCACGTCGATCAACTGCTCCAGCTTGGCGGCAAAGGCCTTGCGGGTCTTGGCGCTTTCCCGGGCAATCTCGGCGCCGAGCGTGGGCACCGCGCAACCGCGGCCAGGATCGTCGCGATGCACCGTGGAGATGTAGGAATCGACGATCGCGGGCAGCCGCTTTTCCGGCGGAGTTTCATCGGCGATTTTTCGCCAGTGCTCGACCGAGCGGTCCATCGCATAGGCAAAGGCCTCGATGACGAGCGCCTCACGGGAATCGAAATGCGCGTAGAAGCCGCCATGGGTCAGCCCCGCCTCCTTCATCAGGTCGGCGACGCCGATGCCATGCGCGCCCTTTTCGCGAAGCCGCACCGAAGCCTTCTTCACGATCCGCGCGTGGGTCTCCTGCTTGTGCTCTTTCGAATAACGCATCAACGCATCCCATTAAATGTCCTTAGTCATATAATAGCAGTTGTGCGCAGGAAAAGCTGCATCTAATTCGCCTTTTCAACGCCGATCATCGTGAACGTTCCGGTCGCGTGCACTGCAAGATTGCCCGCACGGTCACGGACGAAGCCTTCGGCGTAGCTGGTCTGGCGGCCGAGCTTTATCACTTTGCCTTCCGCCGAAATCGCGCCCGACCGCACCGACAACGGCCGCAGATAGGTCAGCTTGAGGTCCAGCGTGACCGAAGTCTGTCCCACCGGCTGCATGGTGGTGATGGCACAACCCATGGCAGTATCCAACAGCGCTGCGGCGGTCGCGCCATGGAGCAAGCCCATGGTATTTTCGAGGCTTTCATCCGGATCCAGTTCCATCACGATCCGGCCGGGCTCGGCGAGGCGCATCTCGAAACCGATCAGCCGCGCCATCGGCGGCGGTGGCAGGATGCCGTCGCGAATGGCGCACATGATCTCCAGTCCGGACATCCCGGCAGCGGCCTTCGCGACAGGTCCCGGCGCCTGCCAATCCACCACCCGATGCCTGCGCGTATCGAACGAAAACAGATCGACAGTCTCGGTCATAGTCATGGCGGCTCCTTTAGATGACGATCATAATTCTATATCGGTGCGCGCGGTCGCGCAATGCCCCTCGCCTGCCCTTGACAAGCCGCCGCAATGTCCCGGAAGTGACGTCACCGACCAGAACAAGCCCGGAAAAACAGAATGGAAATGCTCAATCGCCATTGCGGCATCGACCGCGACGACAGAGGCGTCGTTCGCCTCGCGATCTGCAGTGCGGGCCCTCTCAACATCCTCTCCTCCCCCGTCACCGACGGCGTGCGCGAAGGGTTCGAGAGGCTCGCCGGCGACAAAAGCATTCGCGCGGTCATCCTCGCCGGCCAGAGCGAGAAGAGCATGATCGGCGGCGCCGACATCAAGGAGATGGCCAAGCTCGACCAGAAATCCGCGGAAGCCTTCATCACGCGCTTACGTGACCTCTGCGAGGCCGTGCGCCACTTTCCGGCGCCGGTGATCGCGCGGCTTCCCGGCTGGTGCCTCGGCGGCGGATTGGAAGTCGCCGCCGCCTGCGACTTCAGGATTGCGGCCCATGATGCCAAATTCGGCATGCCGGAGGTGCGCGTCGGCATCCCCTCTGTGATCCATGCTGCCCTGCTGCCGCGGCTGATCGGCTGGGGCCGCGCCCGCTGGCTTGTCATGACGGCGGAGAACATCGACGCGCCCACCGCGCTCGCCTGGGGCCTGGTCGATGTGGTCGCCAAGGAAGACGGGCTCGATGCCGCGGTCGAGCACACCGTGAAGGCGCTGCTCGAATGTGGCCCTGAGGCGCTGCGTTCGCAGAAGGAGCTGCTACGGCAATGGGAGGAGCTGCCGCTGACCGAATCCGTCAACTTAAGTGTCGGCGTGTTCGGACAATCGTTCCTGACCGGCGAGCCGCAGCGGATGATGCAGGGATTTCTCGGCCGCAAGAAATAGACGGAGGGACGCATGAGGCCTGCCGGCAAGGGACCGCTGGAGTCACTCTATTTCGACTATCCCCGCTTCGCGGCACGGCGCGTCCCCGAGATTGATGGAGTTGCGACACGTCATCCGGTGCTGATCGTTGGCGCCGGCCCGATCGGTATGACGGCGGCGCTGGTGCTGGCGCGCTACGGCATCAGGAGCGTGCTGATCGATCGCAAAGACACGTTTAATGACGGCAGCCGCGCCATCTGCATTGCCCGGCCGAGCATGCATATCCTGGAGCGGGCCGGCGCGGTCGCGCCGTTCGTGGAAAAGGCGCTCGGCTGGCGCTTCGGCCGCAGCTACTACCGCGGCGAACAGATTTTCCGGCTGGAGATGCCGCAGCCGCCGGGCGAAAAATATCTGCCGATGTACAATCTGCAGCAGCAGTATATCGAGAAATTCCTGCACGATGCGGTTACAGCCTGTGACCTCGTCGACATGCGCTGGCAGAGCGAATTGTCGGCCATCGAATCTAACAATGATGGCGTCTCGGTCCGGATTGCATCGCCCGAAGGCGATTATCGGCTCGATGCCGACTATGTGCTGGCCGCCGACGGGGCGCGCTCGCCTGTCAGGTCGATGCTTGGCTTGGGGCTGAAGGGCGATAATTACGAAGGCCGCTATGTGATCGCGGATATCCGCATGGACCACGATTTTCCGACCGAGCGCCGCGCGTTTTTCGAACCAAGCGGCAATCCCGGCGGCACGGCGCTGATCCACAAGCAGCCGGACGATATCTGGCGCGTGGATTACCAGCTTCGTGAAGGCGAGAACGAGGAAGAGGCTTTAAAGGAAGAAAACCTCCGCGCCCGCGTCGGCGCGATCCTTGCGGATATCGGCCACACCAAACCATGGGATCTGGAATGGTGGAGCGTTTATTCCGCCAACACCTTGTGCCTTGACGATTACCGGCACGGCCGCGTCTTCTTCATCGGCGATGCCGCGCATATCGTGCCGATCTTCGGCGTGCGCGGGCTGAACAATGGCCTGGCGGATGCCGAAAACATCGGCTGGAAGCTGGCGCTCGTTCTTCATGGCGAGGCCGACGAGCGACTGCTCGACAGCTATTCGCCGGAGCGGCGCGGCGCCACGCTCGACGTGTTCGCCAACGCCACCAAGAGCACCCGCTTCATGACGCCGCCGACGCGCGGCTGGCGGCTGACGCGCGAGGCGGCCTTGTCTCTCAGCTTGAAGCACGAGTTTCCCCGCGGGCTCGCCAATCCGCGCCAGATGCAGCCCTACACCTATTCGGAAAGCCCGCTGACGCCCTATGCCGGACGCGATGCCGCGTTTGCCGGCGGTCCTCGTTGCGGCAGCGCTGCGCCGAACGCGAGACTGGCCGACGGAAGCTACCTTTTGGATCGCGCCGGCAACGGCATGACGGCGATCCTGTTCTGCGAGGGGCACCCCACCGCCGAACAGGCGGCGATGCTTGCCGAGCTCGGCCGGATCGACCGGCGCTTCGTTGCCGTGCTGGTTACGTTGCGCGGCTCGGCCTCTGAAACGACGGCCGTTGCGGATCAGGACGGCGAAATCGCCCGCCTGTTCGCCGCCGCGCCCGGCACGCTCTATCTCCTCCGGCCCGACCTGCACATTGCCGGGAGATGGATGGCCGCCATTCCCGACGAGATCCTGAAAACCGCAAAGATTTGCCTGGGAAGCGAGACGCCATGAGCGCAATGCCCTTCGAGGACTTCGAGACCGCCTATGAGACGCTGGCGATGGCGATCGATACGGCCGGCCCCGAACGCGAAGCGCTGTTCCTGACCCGGCTGGCGCTCGTGCTCGGCCACGAACTCGGCGACATCGCGGCTTTCAGGAAGGCGATCGAGACCGCCCTCGGTGGCCTGGAATAGTGAAGGTTCGCGGCAATCCCCGTCTCAAGGTGCCGATGGATCAATTTCTCTCATGCGACCGGCGAGATTTTTCATGGGATAGTCCGTTGCGATTTTCGTCACCTATAATATTATACACATAATTCAATGATCGAATTGATGTTCACACGGATCGATCCTGGCGCCCCGCGTGGTGTCCTGAAATGAGGGAAGTACGACATTTAAGTCAAACGATCATCACTTCAGAATACTGAAAGCAAATCTTCCCACTGCAATCTTCCGAGGCCGAATGATCTCGAACTGGCTTTCAGCCGCCCTCACCCGCCGCAACATCCATTACGGCTGGATGATGGTCGCTGTAACCTTCCTCACCGCCCTGATTGCCGCCGGTACGGTCGGCGCACCCGGCGTTTTCATCGTACCTTTGCAGAAGGAATTCGGCTGGACCACGGCGGAGATTTCCTCGGCGCTGTCGATCCGCTTTATCCTGTTCGGGTTGATGGCGCCGTTCGCCGCCGCGCTGCTGAACCGCTATGGCCTGCGGAACGTGACACTGGCGGCGCAGCTCATCGTCGTATCCGGGCTCATCGCGTCGCTGGCGATGACGCAGGTCTGGCACTTGATGCTGCTATGGGGCGTGGTGATCGGGCTCGGCACCGGCATGACGGCGCTGGTGCTGGGCGCAACGATTGCTGCACGCTGGTTCGTGGCGCGGCGGGGCCTCGTCGTCGGTATCCTGACCGCGAGCGTCGCCACCGGACAGCTCGCCTTCCTGCCGTTATTGGCGAGCTTGACCGAGTCTTACGGGTGGCGGATCGCGCTAACGCTGGTGTGCGTCATGATGGGCATTGCGGCCTTCGCCGTGCTGATGGTCATGCGTGACCGGCCGAGCGACGTGGGCCTGCGGCCGTTCGGCGATGAAGGCACCGAGCCGCTGCCCGCGCCGCCGCCGAACAACACGCCGATCATGGCGGCCGCGCTCGGCACGCTGCGCGACGCCTCGAAGTCGGGCGTGTTCTGGATCCTGTTCGCCACCTTCTTCATCTGCGGCGCCTCTACCAACGGGCTGGTCCAGGTCCACCTGATTCCGATGTGCCTCGATTTCGGCATTCCGCAGGTCCAAGCGGCGAGCCTGCTGGCTGCGATGGGCATATTCGATTTCGTCGGCACCATCGCTTCTGGCTGGCTGTCCGACCGCTACGATAATCGCTGGCTGCTGTTCTGGTATTACGGGCTGCGCGGCCTGTCGCTGTTGTTTCTGCCCTTCTCCGATTTCACCCTCTACGGCCTGTCGCTGTTTGCGATGTTCTACGGACTCGACTGGATCGCGACCGTGCCGCCGACGGTGCGGCTCACGGCGCAGCGGTTCGGCCCCGAACGCGCCAACTTGGTGTTCGGCTGGATCTTTGCCGGCCATCAGTTGGGTGCGGGTGTCGCGGCGTTCGGCGCTGGCCTATCGCGGACGGTGCTGCAGAGTTACCTGCCGGCTTTCTTCGTCGCTGGAGCGCTCTGTGTAGTGGCGGCGCTGATTGTGCTGGCGATCTCGCGGCCTAAGGCGGTGGCGGCATAACGCGATCTGTCATTCCCGGGCGATGCGAAGCATCGAACTACGGTGCGCAATTGCGCACCTGAGAATCTCGAAATTCCGGGTCTGGTGCTAGCGCACCATCCCGGAAATGACATCCCCTACGGCCGCGTCGACATGTTGCTTGGCGGGCCGACGGTGCGGATCGATTCGGCGAGCCGCGCGAACTCGCACAACAGCGATCGCGTCTTGCGCGGGTCGATCACTTCCTCGACCCAAAACTTCTCGGCGGAGCGGAACGGCGAGCGCAGCTTGTTGAGACGGTCTTCGATCTCTTTCAGCTTCGCCGTCGGATCCCCGGCTGCATCGATGTCGGCGCGATAGGCGGCCTCGATGCCGCCTTCGAGCGGCAGCGAACCCCAATAGGCCGACGGCCAGGCGTAGCGCATCGAATAGCGGTTGGCCGGCTGGTGCACGACGCCGGCGACGCCGAACGCGTTGCGCACGATGATAGTGCACCAGGGCACCGTCGACTGGTTGACGGCCGCCATCGCCCGCACGCCGTGGCGGATTGTCGCCGACTTCTCGGCCTCGAGCCCGATCATGAAGCCGGGGCAATCCATCAGATAGACGACCGGCAGATGGAAGGTTTCCGCGAAGTCGACCCAGCGCACCACTTTCTGGCACGCCTCCGCCGTCCACGACCCGCCATAGTGGAAGGGATCGCTGGCGAGCAGCAGCACCGCGCGGCCTTCGAGGCGCGCAAGCCCGGTGATGATGGGGCGGCCGAAATTGGCGTTGACCTCGAAGAAAGAACCCTTGTCGACGACGGCGTCGATGATCGGGCGCATCTTGTAGACCTGGCGGCGGTTGCGCGGCACCGCCTTCAACAGCGATTCTTCCGCGCGCTCCGGATTATCGGTGCAGGGCGTTGTCGGCGGCAGGTCGTACACCGAGGACGGCAGATAAGACAGAAAACGCCTGGCGCGTTCGAACGCCTCCTCCTCCGTGTCGACGGCATCATCGACGCCGCCGGCGCGGGTCTGGATTTCGGCGCCGCCGAGTTCCTGCTTCGTCAGGTCCTGGCCGAGCCGTTTTACGACCGGCGGGCCCGCGACGAACATCGCGGAATTGCGGGTCATGATGGAATAATGGCTGGCGGCGAGTCGCGCAGCGCCGAGGCCTGCAACCGAACCGAGCCCGAGCGCGACCACGGGCACGCGCGCCATGTTCGCGGTCGTGAACCAATACCAGCGCGTGCCGCCGACGCCGCCGGGCAGATTCGCAGCGCCGCGCGTCTCGATCGTCTTCACCGAGCCGCCGCCGCCCGACCCTTCGATCACGCGAATGATCGGCAGGCGGAAATCATGCGCCATTTCCTCGGCCATCAGCGGCTTGGCCGAGATAGAGGCATCGGCCGATCCGCCGCGCACGGTGAAATCGTCGCCGACGACAACCACAGTGCGGCCGTCGATCCTGGCGCGGCCGAATACGCAGTTGGCCGGCGTCAGGTGCTTCAGCTCGCTGTTTTCGTCGTATTCGGCGATGCCGGAAATCGCGCCGATCTCGTGAAAGGAATTCTTGTCGATCAGTTTGTCGATGCGCTCACGAACTGTGAGCCGGCCCTGGTCATGCTGGCGCTTGACCTTGTCAACGCCTCCCATCTCGCGCGCGAACGCTTCGCGCCGAGCGAGCTCGTCGAGCTCCGGCTTCCAATTCATTCGCATCCTCCGTCTTGATGATCTTGTTGTTGTTATGGGCCGGCACCGGAAGCGGCTTTCTTTCGATCCGGTTGGCGAAGATGTCGCCCTCGGCGCCTTCGAGCAGGCCGCCGATCGCAACACCGAGTTCGAGCATCTGCGGCGCCACTTCCTGGTGCAACCGCTTCTCGTCAAACATCGCAGCGAGAAGGCCGATCGTCACGACGACGAAGGTTTGATATTGCGGCGACCACACCGGCACCGCGCACCCGTTGATATGCGGGCTCCAGGTGCCGCAGCCCACGACATAGCCGTGTTCGCGCAGGTGGCGGCGATTCTCTTCTATGCGCGACTTCAACAGTCCCGCATTTTCCGGGATCTCGCGTTCCATTTCGGCGATCAGGGCGTCGCCGACGTCGGTGTCGAGCGCCGCGGTGTAGGCAAAGCCGGCCGCGGTGCTCGTCATCGAGATGCGGCTGCCGGTGCCTTCGTGCAGGCCGAGCGCGTTCGCCGCGCGCGCGAATTCTAGATAGACGAGGTGATAGCGATCGGGAATCACGAAGCCGACGGTGCCCGGCAATTGATCGGCGACGTCCTGCAGTCGCAGCCTGATCAGATTGCGAAGCTGCAGCCCCTTCATCATCGAGGTGCTCATCGCCACCGCGCTTGGACCGATGCGGTATTTCTGGTCGCGCGGCAGATAAACGAGCTGGCCCATCCGCGTCAGCGTGTGGGTGAGCCGCGATACCGTCGACCGCGGCAGACCACAGCGACTGGAAATTTCCAGATTGCCTAGTCGCGCTTCATGACCCTCGAAGCAGCGCAAGACGTCGAACGCCCGCGATACCACCTGAATCACATCGCCCTCGCCTGCCAGATCGCTGGCGAGCATTCCCTGTTTGCTAAGCCGTTCCGAGCGTCTTCCCATGTGTTATGGCTCCATTCCGCCCTGCGGAATAAAATTCCACTTGCAGAACAAACTACCTCAGGCAATCTGCGGCCACAACGAAAAGCCGTTCACGAGGACAGTCAGTCCGTCAGACGGTCCCCGGGAGAACGGAAATGCCAGAGATCAAAATTGTCACCGAAGTCGCCGGACGCGTGTGCGCGCTTCCCGTAGCAACCGGTGGCAATGTCGGCGACGGTGACGAGATCGCTTTCGTCGAAGCCATGAAGATGGAAATTCCGGTCACGTCGACGACGGCAGGCACGATCAAGGCCATCCTGGTCAAACTCGACGACGTCATCGCGGAAGGACAGGTCGTCGCGATCATCGAAGCTTAACCGGATCACGGCATAAGCCTTCTTCCGACGCGTTCCGCGACAATCTGTCCAGCTTTGGTGTTGGCGCGTCGCACCTAACGTTGCCATCGCACGCAGCCGATGACATGATCGACGCTAACAAGAGAATTTTCGCACAGCGAAACAATCTGAGGGGAAAAATTATGATTCACCGGTTGAAGGCGCTCGCGCCAATCGCCCTTGCAGGCATCTCATGGCTGACCTTGCCAGCGGCATACGCTGACGACGTCAAGCTGCCGCCGACCATGGTCGTCACTGCCTATGACACCGGCACCGCGGGTTTCAACATCGCCGTCGGCGTCGGCAAGATGATGAAGGACAAATACGGTACCGACGTCCGCGTGCTGCCGGCCGGCAACGACGTGGCGCGACTGGCGCCGCTGCGCGCCAAGCGCGCGGCCATGTCCGCGATGGGCTCCGGCACCTATTTCGCCCAGGAGGGCGTGTTCGAGTTCGGCACCAAGGAATGGGGTCCCCAGCCCCTGCAGCTCGTGCTGTCATCGGTCGACTGCAACGCCGCGACGCTCGGCGTCGCCAAAGACACCGGCGTGACCGAGATCAAGCAGCTTAAAGGCAAGCGCGTCGGCTTTGTGGTCGGTTCGCCGGCGCTGAACCAGAACGCGCTCGCGATCCTGGCGTTCGGTGACCTCAAGCAAAGCGACGTCAAGGTCGTCGAGTTCTCGAGCTATGGCGCGATGTGGAAGGGCATGATCAACAACGACGTCGATGCCGCCTTCGCCACCACCATCACCGGCCCGGCGAAGGAACTCGAGACATCGCCGCGCGGCATCATCTGGCCGCCCTTGCCCCACAGCGACAAGGCGGGCTGGGAGCGCGTGAAAAAGGTAGGCTCGTTCTTCTTCCCGCACGTCGCGACCTGCGGCGCCGGCATCTCCAAGGACAAGCCGATCGAGCTCGGCAACTATCCCTATCCCATTTTCATGGTTTATGGTTCGCTGCCCACCGACGAGGTCTATGCCATCACCAAGGCGATGATCACGGGCTACGACGCCTATAAGGATTCCGCGCCGGGCGCGAGCGGCCTTGCGGCCGACCGCCAGACCAAGAACTGGGTGGTCCCTGTACATCCGGGCGCCGTGAGGGCGCTGAAGGAAGCCGGACAATGGAGCCCCGAGCAGGACGCTCACAACAATGCGCTGTTCAAGCGCCAGCAGGTTCTGACAGCGGCATGGACGGACTACGGCAAGTCCAGCCCGCCATCGGATGACAAGGCGTTTCTCGAAGGCTGGATGAAGGCGCGCGCCGTGGCGCTGGCAAAGGCGAATATGCCCAACGGCTTTGAATAGCGCTGCCTCAATCGCCTAGGTCTAAGGCGAATATCGTCTAGGGGGAATGATGTCACCTGCTGCGAGTGATAGCGTAGCCGCGCCTGCACAACGGATTGAGTTCGACGATCCGCATGCCAACATGCAGGAAGCCGAAGTCACGCGGGTGCGGACATTGCGCGGCGCGTGGCGCTGGGCGCTGGTGGTTGCAACCGCAGTAACCATCCTGCTGTGCATCAACCAGCAATTCTCCCTGCGCTTCTTCCTCGGCTATACCCAGCTCAACACCGAGTATTTCTATCTCCTGATCGCACTGATGCTGCCGTTCACGTTCCTGATCTTTCCGGGGACCGGAAGCGCGCCGCTCGATCGAATTCCCTGGTATGACATCCTGCTTTTTGTCGCCACTTTCGCCTGCGCAATCCTCCTGATGCGCAGCGTCCGCAAGGCGGCTGAAGCCGGCTGGGAATTCGGCGGCGCGCCGACCGACGTCATCGTTGCCGGCGTCATCATGTGGGTGGTGCTGATGGAAGCTTTGCGGCGCACGGGGGGCTGGAGCCTGCTGCTGAGCGTGCTACCGTTTACGGTCTATCCCCTGTTCGCCGATGCGAAATGGCTGGGACCGTTTCGCGGCACCCAATCGACGCTGGAACAAGCGACATCCTACCACGTGCTGTCGGGCGAAAGCCTGCTCGGCATTCCGATCCAAGCCTTTGCCGACACCGTGATCGGCTTTCTGGTGTTCGGCACCGCGCTGATGATGACGGGCGCCGGAAAATTCTTTATCAACCTGGCATTCGCCCTGTGCGGTACTTTCCGCGGCGGCGCTGCGAAGGTCTGTATCTTCGCGTCCGGCCTGCTCGGCATGATGTCGGGCTCGATCATCTCCAACGTACTGACCGCCGGTACCATGACTATTCCCGTCATGAAGAAGAGCGGTTTCCGCGCCTCGTATTCCGCCGCGATCGAGGCCTGCGCGTCGACCGGCGCGGTGCTGGCACCACCGGTGATGGGTGCGACCGCGTTCGTGATCGCGCAATTCCTCAATGTCAGCTACGCCGACGTTGCCATCGCCGCGATCATTCCGGCCACGCTCTATTACATCGGCCTGTTCATGCAGGTCGATTCATATGCCGCGCGTCACAACCTGAAGGGCATTCCGCGCTCCGAGCTGCCGAAGGTCTGGAACACCGTTAAGGAAGGATGGTACTACATCTTCGTCATCGCGCTCCTGATCGTGATGCTGCTGTACTTCAAGCGCGAGAGCCACGCGCCGTTCTACGCCACCGCGCTGCTGCTGGTGCTGAATCAGCTTTTCTCCAAGGATACGCGCTGGACGCCGACGACCATCAGCAAATTCCTTGAGGTCAACGGCCGCACCTTCGTCGAGTTGGTCGGTATCCTGGCCGGTTGCGGGCTCTTGATCGGCGCGTTCTCGATGACCGGCGTGGTCTCGAGCCTCGCCAACGATCTGTTGCGGATCGCCGGCGACAACGCGTTTCTCTTGCTTGGCATGTGCGCCGTCACCAGCCTCATACTCGGGCTCGGACTGACGACGACAGCCTGCTACATCTTCCTGGCCATCCTGGTGGCGCCGGCGCTGGAAAAGCTCGGCCTCAACCGCATGGCCGTGCACATGTTCATCTTCTACTGGGGCATGCTGTCCTCGATCACTCCGCCGGTCGCCATCGCTTCCTTTGCCGCGGCCGGAATCGCCGGCTCGCCGGCGATGAAGACCGGGTGGGAATCGATGTGGGTCGGCTGCATCATCTACTTCATTCCGTTCTTCTTCGTGCTGAACCCGGCACTGGTCCTGCAAGGACCGAGCCCGTATCTCGAAGGCTTGGGGCTGATGGGGCTGGCCGCGTTCGGCACCCTGTTCATCTGCGGCGGCATTCAGGGCTATCAGGTCTTTGTCGGCGATCTCAGAGCCGCCGGCGCGTTGGAATGGCCGCTCCGGGTGCTGCTCGTGATTGGCGGCTTCGTGGTGGCGACGCCGGGCGGCGGGATCATGCCGCTCTCACAATGGCAGATCACCTCTCTCGGATTGGCGATCCTGATCCCCACCGTTCTGATCGCGCTCGTGCTGATACGGCGCCAGACCGCGGTGTCGGACCAGTTGCGCGCACCCTGATTGCGTTGCACAAGAGGAGGCGATGAAACAATCGCCTCCTCCGCTCACAGCCAACCCCGCTGCCTGGACCAGTTCGAAACCGCCCTTGCTGCGGTTCCTAAATGCGTGCCACGCCGAATTCGCTGACGAAACCAGTGGCGCGGTCGCCGATTACATCCCCGAGCTGGGCAAGGCCGACCCTGCCCATTTTGGCATCAGCCTCGCCACCCTCGACGGCCATGTCTATGAGGTCGGCGACACGCAGATCCCCTTCACCATTCAGTCGATGTCAAAGCCCTTCGTGTTCGCGCTGGCGCTCGACACGCTCGGAGCGGCCCAGGTGGAAAGCGTCATCGGCGTCGAGCCGTCGGGCGATCCCTTCAACTCGATCCGCCTCAACGCCGAGAACCATCCCTTCAACCCAATGGTCAATGCCGGCGCGATCTCCTGCTCCGGCCTGATTCACGAGGCCAAGGGCGAGGCGGCATTCGAATACATCAGGCAGGCGCTGGGCCGGTTTGCCGGGCGCGAGCTCGAGGTCGATGATGCCGTCTATGCTTCCGAAAGTGCGACCGGCGACCGCAATCGCGCGATCGGCTATCTCCTGCGCACCAATGCGGTGATCAAGGAGAACGTGGCTTCCGTACTGGATGTCTATTTCCGGCAATGCGCCATCCTGGTGACGGCGCGTGATATTGCGGTGATGGCGGCGACCCTCGCCAACCGCGGCATCAATCCCGTGACCGGCGAACAGGTGATGAGCGCCTATGCCATCTCGCGCACGCTTTCCGTGATGACGAGCTCCGGCATGTATGATTATGCGGGAGAGTGGATCTACCGGATCGGCATACCCGCCAAGAGCGGCGTCGGCGGTGGGATCCTCGCAGCGCTCCCGGCGCGGCTCGGGCTCGGCAGCTATTCGCCAAAACTCGACAAGCACGGCAACAGCGTGCGCGGCATCAAGGTCTGCCAGGCGCTATCGTCGCATTACGACCTGCATATGCTCAACCGCAGCGACGATGCACGCACCAGCATCATCGCCGACTACGACATCGGCAACAGCCCGTCGCGGCGCGTGCGGCGCGCGCAGGAACAGAGCATCCTCGCCGCCCACCACCAGGAGGTCCGCGTGATCGAGCTGGTCGGAACGCTGTCGTTTTCAAACGTCGATTACGTCTCGCGCCAGCTTGCGGCCAGGCCGCGCCCGCAACTGGTCATTTTCGACCTGCGCCGCGTCACCGCCATGACCCGCGCCGGCGCCCGCCTGCTCGCCGAAGAATTCCGCGAACTCGCCGCGCACCATGTCACGGTGATTCTGTCCGGCATCCGGCGCTCGTCGCCGGACTGGAAAATGATCGCGGAATGGACGGAAGGACTGAACAATATCCGCAACTACTACCTGCTCGACGCCGCAATCGAATGGGCGGAAGACCAACTTGTCTATCGCTACGGCGGCGCCATCGACTTCTTCGAGGCGACCGAGCTTTCCGAGCAATCGCTGCTGGCGGGGCTGACGGAAGACGAACTGGCCGATCTCACGTCGTCTGCGTCAATCCGGACCTATCAAACCGGCGAGAAGATCGTCTCCGCCGGCGATCCCGCCGCATCGCTGTTCTTTCTGCGGAGCGGTGCAGTCCACGTTACCCTGCCCGACGGCGTCAGGCTGGCGACATTGACGGCAGGAATGCCCTTCGGTGAAATGGCGCTGCTGGAGCCGCACCGTTCGGCCGACGTGCTGGCCGACGTGGCCGCGACTGCTTACGAGATTCCGCTGCGCGATTTCGAACGTTTCCGGCAACAGCACCCGCGCGCCGGCGAGCGCATCATGCGCAATCTCGCGCAATTGCTGGCCGATCGACTGATCCTCGCCAATGCCAAACTGGACCTGCTGACGTCGGGTTAGTCTTTCCGTGTCCCGGACGCGGTGCAGCGTGAAACGCTGCACGGCAGAGCCGGGACCCACCTTCGCACATTGAACCCCGGATCAGCTGCGCACCGCCATAGCGTGTCGAAGACGCGCGTGAACGCGCTTATGGCGCTGCGCAGCATCGGGGGAACGCGTCGCCTGCCCCTACCCCGCCTTGCCCCGCCCGTTCTTCTCGGCCGCCCGTCGCAGGGCCTCGGCCAGCGCGCCGCCGCCCTGCTCCTGCGGCTTGCGCGGCGACGATGACGTCATCGATGCCTTGGAGTATTCACGCATCTTGCTGTCCGACAGCTTGGGGCCCTTGTCGCCGATTTCGTCGTCGAGCCGCAGCGTCAGCGCAATGCGCTTGCGGGCGACCTCGACTTCCAGCACCTTGACCTTGACGATGTCGCCCGGCTTCACCACCTCGCGCGGATCCTTGATGAAGTTCTTCGACATCGCCGAGATGTGCACCAGCCCATCCTGATGCACGCCGATGTCGACGAAGGCGCCGAACGCCGCGACGTTGGTGACGGTGCCTTCCAGGATCATGCCGCGCTTGAGATCCTTGATCTCCTCGACGCCCTCCTTGAACACCGCGGCCTTGAAGGCCGGGCGCGGGTCGCGGCCGGGCTTTTCCAGCTCGCGCAGGATGTCGGTCACCGTGGGGAGACCAAAGGTTTCGTCGACAAAGGCCTGTGGCTTCAACTGGCGCACGACATCGGCATTGCCGATCAGCGCCTTGATGTCGCTCTTGGTCGCGGCGAGAATCCGGCGAACGACCGGATAGGCTTCGGGATGCACGCCGGAGGAATCCAGCGGGTCTTCGCCATTGTTGATCCGCAGGAAGCCGGCGCATTGCTCGAACGCTTTGGGTCCGAGCCGCGGCACATGCTTCAGCTCCTTCCGAGACTTGAACGGCCCGTTGGCATCGCGATGCTGCACGATGCTTTGCGCGAGCCCTGCCCCGATTCCCGACACCCGCGCCAGCAGCGGCGCGGAAGCGGTATTGGCATCGACGCCGACGGCATTAACGCAATCTTCGACCACGGCATCGAGCGAACGCGCCAGCTTGGCCTCGCCGAGATCGTGCTGGTACTGGCCGACACCGATGGCCTTCGGATCGATCTTGACGAGTTCGGCAAGCGGGTCCTGCAGACGCCGCGCGATCGACACCGCGCCGCGTAAGGTGACGTCGAGCTCCGGCAGCTCTTCCGACGCAAAGGCCGAGGCGGAGTAGACCGATGCGCCGGCCTCCGACACCACGATCTTCGACATCTTCAGATCCGGCAGCAGCTTGACCAGCTCGGTCGCCAGTTTGTCGGTCTCGCGCGAGGCGGTGCCATTGCCAATCGCGATCAGCTCGACGCGATGCGCGACCGCGAGCTTACCGAGCGCCGCCAACGCTTCATTCCATTGCCGCTGCGGCTCATGCGGATAGATCGTCGTGGTCGCTACCACCTTCCCCGTCGCATCGACGATCGCGGTCTTGACGCCGGAGCGGTAGCCAGGATCGAGCCCCATGGTGACGCGGGCGCCGGCGGGCGCTGCCAGCAGCAGGTCGCGCAAATTCGAGGCGAACACCCGCACGCCCTCGGTCTCGGCCGCCGTCCATATCCGCATGCGCAGGTCGATGTTGAGATGCACCTGGATCTTGGTGCGCCACGCCCAGCGCGCGGTCTCCACCAGCCAACGGTCGCCCGCGCGCTTCTGATCGGTGATGCCAAAGCGCTGCATGATCTTCAGTTCATAGGCGCTGGGGACGCCGGCCTCGGGCACATTCGCCTCAGGCTGGATCTGCAACTCCAGAATTTCTTCCTTCTCGCCACGGAACAACGCGAGAATGCGGTGTGAAGGCAGCTTGTGCAGCGATTGGTTGAAATCGAAATAGTCCTTGAACTTCTCGCCCTCGAGCTTCTTGCCCTTGCGCACCGTGGAGATCATCAGCGCGCGGGTCCACATCTCCTCGCGCAGTCGTCCGATCAGGTCGGCGTCCTCAGCGAATCGCTCCACCAGAATCGCCCGTGCGCCCTCAAGCGCGGCGGCGACGTCCGCCACCTGCTTCTCGGCATCGACAAAGCCGGCGGCGACGACCTGCGGATCGTTCTGCGGTTGCGTCAGCAACAGCTCGGACAGCGGCTCGAGCCCGGCTTCCTTGGCAATCTCCGCCTTGGTGCGGCGCTTCGGCTTGAACGGAAGGTAGATGTCTTCCAGGCGGCCCTTGGTATCGGCCGCCATAATCTGTGCTTCCAGCGCAGCGTCGAGCTTGCCCTGCTCGCGGATCGAATCAAGGATCGCGACCCGGCGCGCTTCGAGCTCGCGCAAATAAGTCAGGCGCTCTTCCAGCGTGCGCAATTGCGCGTCATCGAGCCCGCCAGTGATTTCCTTGCGGTAGCGTGCCACGAACGGCACCGTGGCGCCGCCGTCCAGCAGCTCGACGGTTGCCCGGATCTGCTCCTCGCGAACGCCAAGCTCTTGCGCAATCTGTCGATTGATATTTGCCACGCGACCTCTTTCCAAAGCCGTTTGCGGCGGGAGGACCGGCCGCGGGGACGCCGCTTATGGACCATCTCGGAGCGATTTTTCAACCCGCCGCACGAAAGAAATTGATCTGTGGATCGGCCCTGTCGGTCAACAACGGCCGCGCGCGATTCGCACGGAAAGCACGCCGAGATAAGGGTGGATTGATGGCGCTGTAATGTGTAAACGGGCGCTCCCTCCCGGAGCCTCCCATGTCGATCTGCGGCCTTGATTTCGGAACGTCGAACACGACGCTCGGCACCATCGACGGCCGGGCGCCGGTTCTGGTGGCGCTAGAGGCAGCGCATACCACGATTCCCAGTGCGATCTTCTACGAGGCGGATGGCGGCGTTCTGATCGGCCGCAGGGCCATGGAAGCCTACGTCGAAGGCACCGCCGGCCGCCTGATGCGCAGCCTGAAATCGGTGCTCGGCACCTCGCTGATCGAGGAAACCACCCGGCTCGGACGTGCGCGGATCAGCTTTCGCGATGTGATTGCCTATTATCTCGGCGCGATCAAACGTCGCGCGGAACAGGCCACGGGCCGCCAACTGCGGAGTGTTGTCCATGGCCGTCCCGTGCATTTCGTAGACAATGCGCCGGACGCGGACCGCAAGGCGGAGGAAACCCTGCGATCGATTGCGCATGGGATCGGTTTCGACGAGGTCACGTTTCAGTTCGAACCGATTGCCGCAGCACTGGAGTATGAACGGCAAATCACTTCCGAGGAACTGGCATTGATCGCCGACATCGGCGGCGGCACATCCGACTTTTCGATCGTGCGGCTGGGTCCCGAACGCCACGGCAAGGCCGATCGCACAGCCGATATTCTCGCCAACGACGGCGTCCGCATCGGTGGCACCGATTTCGACCGTCAGCTCAGCCTCGGCGTGGTCATGCCGCTGTTCGGATTCCGCAGCGCCATGAAGCGCGCCGGGCTTGACGTGCCGTCGAGCTATTTCCACGACCTCGCCACCTGGTCGAACATCAACCGCATGTATGAGCCGCGCGTGATGGCGGATATCCGTCAGGTCCGGCAGCAGGCGGCCGAGCCGGAACTTCTCGACCGGCTCATTCGCGTGATCCACGAGCAGCGCGGCCATACGCTGGCCATGGAAGTCGAAGACGCCAAGATCGCCCTGTCCGAGAAGCGCCGGGCGGACATTCCGCTGGAGTGGGTTGCCCCCGGTCTCAGCGCGGACATCGGCCGTCCTGACCTCGTCAGCCATACCAGGCAGTTTGCCGATCGCATCGCGGCGCGCATCAGGAACTGCCTCGTTCAGGCGGGACTGGCCGCTGAAAATATCGACTCCGTGTTCCTGACCGGCGGGTCGGTAAAACTCGCCCACGTCCACAAGGCAATCACCCAAGCCGTGCCCTCAGCCCGCATTGTCGAAGGCGACATCTTCGGCGCCGTCGGCAAGGGACTGACGCTGGAGGCGGTGCGGCGATACGGCCCTGCGAATGAGATCAGCGGCTGATCGATCAGCCGCCGCTCAGCCAACCACTTCCGTCACCGGCTGCATATCGATGGCAAAGGTTTCCAGAAACTTCGATGTCATGATGTAGAAGCCGACCGAAAGCTGCAGTTCGACCAATGCGGCCGGGGTCAGCTTGGCGGCAATGGCGTTGAAGGTCGCGTCCGTGGGTTTGTGACGCCTGATGATTTCATCGGTGAAGGCGAGCGCGGCGCGCTGCACATCGTTGAAGCAGGTCGCCGCCTCCCAATTCTCCAGCGCCTCATTCTGCTCGTCGGTCACGCCGACGTTCTTCCCAATTCGCTTATGGGCGACGATCTCGTAGGGCGCCTCGCACAGGATGCCGGTGCGGGTGATGGCGAGCTCGCGCACAATCGGGTCCAGTTCGCCCTTGTGCCTGATCGCCCCGCCGAGCCGGCAGTATTGTTCGAGGTAGCTCGGCGAGTGCGCCATCATCCGGAAGATGTTCGCATTGCGGTTTTTGCCGAGCAGTTCGCGGGTGCGATCATTGTGCTTGGCAGGATCGCTGTATTCGATGCGGGCCATTCGTCACCTTGGGCTTTGGATTTTCTGATTTGCTGACAGAGAGATCATGCACTGCAGCAGGGAGCCGATCAACTGTCGAGACGACGCGGCCGCGCCTTCTAGCCGGTGCCAAGCCATTCGACCCGCGCCAAAAAACTCCCCGTCTCGTGCACAAACCGGCTGCGAGCGAGCCAAATTGCCGCCCCAATGCTGGTCGATTCTCAGGACTGTCGATATTCGCTGAGTGGGGACTCAAAGGAGCGAATACTCGTCGCGGGGTGTTCCGAGTAAAACCAAACTGAGCTCATCAGGCCTTCACGGGCAAGGATGACTCATGCCCAAGTCTAGGGAGTTAGGCATGAAGGAAGCCACCAGGAAGGCGGCCTCGGAAGCGCTTGCGCAGATGCTGGCGGTAACAGCGATGCTCGTCATCGCCAGCGTTGTGTTCTACTGGCACTGAATGTTGACGCGTCGAAGCAATTCGGATTTTTCACCGTTCCGCGTAATCTGGATTGCTTCGCTGCGTGAGCATTTGATGCCCTGCACCCCTCACCTTATCTTCTCGAAATAAGGGACCAACCTTCCCGCAAACGGCCTGTAGCTTGCGGTGACCTTATCACCAATGGCGAGATCGTCGGCGCCGTGGGCCATCATGCGAAAGCCCTCGGCCGCATCGACCAGCACGATATTGTAAGGAACGTGCGCGCGGGTTTCTGGCGTTGCAGCGCGGCAGACGAGTGAGGTCGCATAGACCGTCCCTGCCCCGCTGGCCCGCTTCTCTACCGGATCCGGTGCACCGCAGGCGGCGCAGAAGCTGCGCTGGAAATACTGCGCCTTCCCGCAGGCACCGCAGGATTGATAGACGATGGCCTCGGCACCCTTGGTCCAGTCGGCGAGCTTGTCGGTCATCTTACCCGCTCCAGGAACATGCTGACGTGTGACGACAGCACGCCGCCATCGCCATGCAACAGCGCGATCGAGGCATCGCGAACCTGCCGGGGGCCGGCGCGTTCCGTCATCTGCAGATGCGTCTCGACGAGATGCGCCATCGCACCGCCGACGCCGCAATGGCCATAGCTCAAGAGACCGCCATGGGTGTTGAGCGGCACGGCGCCGTCGCGGCCGAAATGCCCTGCCCGCACCCGCGCGGCCGCTTCGCCGCGCCCGGCAAGGCCGAGATCTTCCAGCAGCATCGCCAACGTGATGGTGAAGCTGTCATAGACCGCGGCATAGCGTACATCGGATATCGCAACGCCGGACGCCGCCTTGGCCTTGGCGATCGCGATCTCGGCGCCGAGTTCGCTTAAAGCGGGAGCTGCCGTGACGTGCTGATGGGTATGCGCCTGCGCGCAGCCGCGCACGCGAATGCCGGTCGAGCCGGTCGGTTCGCGGCTGACCACGAAGGCTGCGCCGCCGTCGGACACCGGGCAGCAATCCAGCAGCTTCAGCGGCATCGCGACCGGCTTTGAGGCCATCACGTCATCGACCGTGATCGGTTCGTGGAACTGCGCGCCGGGATGAGTCAGGGCGTGGGCACGCATCAGAACCGCGAATTCGGCGAGATCTTCCTGGGTAACGCCATATTCATGCATGTAGCGCGAGGTGACGAGGCCGTAATAGGCCGGGATCGTCGGCCCCAGCGGCACCTCGTAATCGGGGTGCCCGACCTGCGCCAAAGCCTGGATCGAGGCGTCGCGGCTCTGACCGGTGAGACGGTTCTCGCCACCGACCACAAGCACATGCTTTGCGACGCCCGCATCGACCAGATGATGCGCCAGCATGGCCATGGCAAGGCCGGTGGCGCCGCCGACTTGCACGGCATGTGCGTAGGATGGCTGAATTCCAAAATGCTCAGCGAACACGGTTGCGAGCATGATGTGCGGCGAGACTGTCGAATAGCCGCACAGAATGCCGTCGATCTCGGATCGCTTCAGCCCGGCGTCGGTGATGGCAAGCTCGGCCGCCTTGCTCATGAGATCGAGCGACGACGAGCCTTCGTGCTTGCCATAGGATGTCAGCCCGACGCCGGTGATGAAGCTCATCCTATCGCCCCACTCGAACGCAAAGCGCTTGGCATGCCGTCATTGCGAGGAGCGTCAGTGACGAAGCAATCCATCTAGCCCCGCACGGAGAGGTGGATTGCTTCGCTTCGCTCGCAATGACGATCTGTGTATGCCAATCCATGATCAATACGACTTCGGCAGCCCCAGCACCTTCTCGGCGATAAAACTGAGAACGAGCTGCGGACTGATCGGCGCGATGCGCGGGATCAGGGATTCCCGCAAATAGCGCTCGACGTGGTATTCCTTGGCGTAACCGAAACCGCCGTGCGTCATCACCGCCTGCTCGCAGGCATGGAAGCCGGCCTCAGCGGCAAGATATTTCGCGGCATTGGCGGCCGGCCCGCACTGCATGCCCTGGTCATACTGCCAGCCGGCCGAGAGCACCATCAGCCACGCGGCCTCCAGCTCCATCCAGTTCTTCGCCAGGGGGTGCTGGATGCCCTGGTTCATGCCGATCGGACGGTTGAACACGATACGGTTCTTCGCATAGGCCGCAGCCCGCGACAGCGCGACTTGGCCGAGGCCCACCGCCTCCGCTGCGATCAAGATGCGCTCCGGATTCATGCCGTGCAGGATATATTCGAAGCCGCGGCCTTCCTCGCCCAAGCGATCTTCCACTGGGATCTCGAAATTCTCGAAGAACAGCTCGTTGGAATCGACGGGCTTGCGGCCCATCTTCTCGATCTCGTGCACGGTGACGCGCTGCTTGTCGAAATCCGTGTAGAACAGGCTGAGGCCGTGGGTCGGGTTCTTCACCTCTTCCAGCGGCGTGGTGCGCGCCAACAGCAAGATCTTGTTGGCGACCTGCGCGGTGGAAATCCAGACTTTTTGCCCGTTGACGACATATTTGTCGCCCTTGCGCACCGCCCGGGTTTTCAACTGCGTGGTGTTCAGTCCGGTGTTGGGCTCTGTCACCGCGAAGCAGGACTTGTCGCGGCCGTCGATGATCGGCGGCAGCATGCGCGTGCATTGCTCCTTGGTGCCGAATACGACCACGGGATTGAGCCCGAACACGTTCATGTGCACGGCGGACGCACCCGACATGCCGGCGCCCGATTCCGAAATCGTCCGCATCATGATCGCGGCGTCAGTAATGCCGAGCCCGGACCCGCCATATTCCTCGGGAATGCAGATGCCGAGCCAGCCGGCGTCCGCCAGCGCACGGTGGAAGTCGGCGGGGTAGCCGCCCTCCTTGTCCTTCTTCAGCCAGTAGGCATCATCAAAGCGCGAACAAATCTTCCCGACTGCGTCGCGGATCGATTCCTGGTTGGCGGATAGCGCGAAATCCATGTGTCCGTCCTATGTGTTTGGCACGGCCTTGGTGACACCATCGCGCACCAAAGCGGCAATTTCTTCCGCCGAGAACCCCGCTTCGCTGAGGATTTCAGCGCTGTGCTCGCTAAGGCGCGGCGCCAGCCGCTTGGTTTCAACCGGCGTTTCAGAAAATTTCGCCGATGGCCTCATGTTGCGAATGCGGCCCTCGGTCGGATGATCGACGACCGGAAAGAAATCGGTCGCGACGATGTGGGGATCGCCGAGCAGGCTCTCGAGATCATGCATCGGCATGACCGGCACGTCGGCCTTCTCCAGGATAGCCGACCATTCGGCGGTGGTTTTGGTCTCGAGGATGCGCGCCAGCTCGGCATAGACGGCATCGATGTTGGCGGCGCGGCCGGCGAAGGTCGAAAATTTCGGATGGACGCGAAGGTCGTCGCGCCCGGTGGCATCGAAAAAATTCTGCCACTGCTTGTCGTTGTAGACGATGACGCAGATATAGCCGTCGGAGGTCTTGTAAGGCCGCCGGTCCGGCGACAGGTGACGGGCATAGCCGCCCTTGTCGAGCGGCGGCTCATAGGTGAGCCCGCCCATGTGGTCGCCCATCACGAAACCGGCCATGGTCTCGAACATCGGAATATCGACGCGCTGGCCGCGCCCGGTCGAATTACGATCGACGAGACTGGCGCAGATCGCGCCCACCGCGGTGAGCCCGACGATACGGTCAACCAGCGCATTGGGCACGTAGCGCGGCACACCGTCTGCGGTCTGCGCCATCAGCGCCGGCAGTGCAGTCGCGCCCTGGATCAGATCGTCGTAGGCGGGCTTTGCCGCGTAGGGGCCGTCCTGGCCGAAGCCGAACACGCCGGCATAGATCAGGCGCGGATTGATTTTCGCGACCACGTCGTAACCGAGATTCAGCCGCGCCATCGCCTGCGGCCGCACATTGTAGACGAGCACGTCGGCGGATCTGATCAGCCGCAGCACCGCGTCACGCCCGGCGGGCTTCTTCAAATCGAGGCAGATGGAGCGCTTGCTGCGGTTGGTATTGAGGAACACCGGCCCCATGCCGGGATGGCGGGTCGGCCCGATCTGCCGCGTCACGTCGCCATCGAGCGATTCCACCTTGATGACGCCGGCGCCGTAATCGCCGAGCATTTGGGTTGCATAGGGCCCCATCAGCACGGTCGTCATATCGATAACCTTAATGCCCGCCAATGGTCCCATGAATCGGCCCTGCTCCCGATAGCGGGCCACCTCCGGTCCGCATTATTGTCTCGGAACCAAGTAACGGCAGGCGCTTACGAAGATCAAGGCGCGCCCAGCGTATGGGCGTATGCGCGATGGCGGCTATTTCTTCGATGGTTCTTTCTTCGATCTGGCGTCGCGTTCCCGGGTCAGCCGTTCCAGCTCTTCATTCTGCTGACTGAGCCGGTCGGCGATGCGCGCTTCGTTCCGTTCGCCGGAGGCCGCGGCAGCCTGTTCGATCAACTGGCGGATGTTGTCTTCCACGATCCTGATCCGGTTGTTCAGTTCCGCCTCTGACATCGAACTTTCGTTGCTCATGATGCACGCTCCAGACGACTTTGTGGGGTGGGCAAAGCGAAGCGTGCCCACCAGTCTCATATCGCGCTAGTCATGATGGGCAACGCGCAAGCGCGCTTTTGCCCACCCTACAGAATGCTGCCGATGCCCAATCCGTGTCCGGCATGATGCAACGCCTACTTCGCGGGCTCCAGCACGGAGACGTAGTTCGCTACCGCCGCGCCGCCCATGTTGAAGATGCCGGCGAGTTTTGCGTTGTTGAGTTGCATGCCCTCGGGCGCCTGTCCCACGAGCTGCATTGCGCTCATCACATGCATGGACACACCGGTGGCGCCGATCGGGTGGCCCTTTGCCTTCAGGCCGCCGGACGGATTGACCGGCAGCTTGCCGTCCTTTTGGGTCCAGCCTTCCTTGATGGCACGGGCGCCCTGGCCGCGCGGCGTCAGGCCCATCGCTTCATATTCGATCAGTTCGGCGACGGTGAAGCAGTCATGAGTCTCGACAAAGGAGAGATCGGAGAGCTGCACACCGGCCTGCGCCAGCGCGCGCTGCCAGGCCACGGTGCAACCTTCGAACTGCAGGATGTCGCGCTTGGACATCGGCAGGAAATCCTGCGCATGCGCGGTGGCACGGAAATTCACCGCCTTGCCCATCGTCTTGGCGGTTTCCGAATCCGTCAGCACCAGCGCCGCCGCGCCGTCCGACACCAGCGAGCAATCGGTGCGCTTCAGGGGGCCGGCGACGAACGGGTTCTTCTCGCTCTCGGCGCGGCAGAACTCGAAGCCAAAATCCTTGCGCATCTGCGCATAAGGGTTGGCGACACCGTTCTTGTGGTTCTTGGCTGCGATCATCGCCAGCGCGTCCGACTGGTCGCCGTATTTCTGGAAATAGCTTTGCGCGATCTTGCCGAACACGCCGGCAAAACCGCCGACGATATCGCCATCCTCAGGCAGATAGGACGCCTTCAGGAGGTACCGCCCGATATCGGCCGACGGTGTCCGCGTCATTTGCTCGACGCCGACCACCAGCACGATCCTGGCGGCGCCCGAGGCGATCGCCCGGATACCCTGGTGCACCGCCGCCGAGCCGGTGGCACAGGCATTTTCGACACGCGTGGCCGGCTTGAAGCGCAGTTTCGGGTCGGCCTGCAGCACCAGCGAGGCGGTAAAATCCTGCGGCGAGAAGCCGGCATTGAAATGCCCGAGCACGATCTCGTCGACGTCTTCAGCGGTAATGCCGGCGTCGGCAAGCGCATCGGTTGCAACCTTGACCACGAGGCTCTCGACGGTTTCCGCGTCGAACTTGCCGAATGGCGTGTGCGCCCATCCGACGATGCTGGCTGTCATGGTCGTTCTCCCTGTTCCGGTTCTGAAGCCTTTGTACCCTATCGGGAAAAAGACTTCACTCCGGTTTCAGCGATTTCATGGTCCGCGCGCACATGGCGGTTATGTCGGCCCAGTTCCCGGACCGGATGTCCGCCGCCGGACAAAGCCAGGAACCGCCCACCGCCACCACGTTCGGCTCCGCCAGCCAGGTTGCGGCATTGACCTCTCCGATGCCGCCGGTCGGGCAGACCCTGATATTCGGAAACGGCCCGGCCAGCGCCCGAAGTGCCTTGATACCGCCGGACTGTTCCGCTGGGAAGAATTTAACGATGTCGAAGCCTGCCGCCAGTGCCTGCATCAGCTCGGAAGCCGTCGCGATACCTGGGGCAAATGGCAGGTCGCTTGCGGCGGCGGCTTTCAACAGCTCCGGCGTCGCGCCCGGGCTGATGCCGAATTTGGCCCCGAACGCGCGCGCTCGCGCCAAGTCGTCGGCGTTCAGAATCGTACCGATGCCGACGACGGCTTCCGGCACCTCGGCGATCATGGCCCTGGCGGCCTCGACGGCCACCGGTGTTCGCAGGGTGACTTCCAGCACGCGCACCCCGCCCGCAACCAGCGCGCGCGCCAGCGGCACCGCATCCTCCAATCGCTCGATGGTGAGCACGGGGATCACGATCGCGGACTTGAAGATGGCGGCGAGTTGTTCCTGCCGTGCGGCTGCAGTCATGGCGATGCCTTGCGAGAATGAACGTGGTTCGGGATGAGGCCGGACGGCATCTCCGCACGCGGAATGATCGCGCCGGGATGACATACCACAACGCCGGCCAGACGATGCCCGGCCCGCGCAGCTTCAAGCGGATCCGCGCCCACGAGGCGCGCGGCCACATAGGCCGCAGCGAAGCTGTCGCCGGCTGCTGTGGTATCGACGACGGGCGCCTCCACCGGCTTGGCCTTGATCGGATAAGGAACACCTTCCAGACGCACGATGCTTGCCGGCTCCGAGAGCTTCAACACCACCTCGGCGCCGGGAATCCGAGCCAGCAAGGCTTCGTTGGTCACGCCCGGATAGAGCGGCAGCAAATCCTCCGTGGAAGCCAGCACGATATCGGCAGCCGTGAAGGCCTCTTGAAAAACGGCGCGGGCGACGTCGAGATCGGGCCAGCCGCGGGCGCGGAAATTGGTATCGAAAGCGAAACGCGCCCCATTGTCGCGCGCGCGGTTGAGAGCCGCAAACAGCCGCGTCCGCCCCTCCGCACCATATAGCGACAGCGTGATCGCCGAGAGATAGATCACGTCATAGCCTGCGAGCGCATCAAGGATCTCCGGCGTCTGTGGCAAATCCATCAGGCTTCGGGCGGCGGCGCTGTCGCGCCAATGAAAAAACCGGCGTTCGCCTTTGTCGTCGGTCTCGATCATGTAGAGACCCGGCAGTTTGCCGGGCAGCCGCGCCACGCGCGCCGTCCCGACTCCCTCCGCGGCCCAGCCGGCGATCATCTCGTCGCTCAGCGTATCGTCGCCAAGCGCGGTGATGTAGTCGGCGTCGACGCCGAGGCGCGCGAGATAGACGGCGGTATTGAGCGTATCGCCGCCATAGCCGCGCGAATACAGGCCAGCCTCAGTTTCTTGCTGAGTCCCTTGGGCCTGCTTCAGCTCGATCATGCATTCGCCGATGCAGGCTACTTTGCTCATGACCGCATCCGCGTGAACTGGCGTGAAATCAACTCAGGCCGCGAACTTGCCGCCGAGCTCATCCTCGATATGGATCCGGATGATGTCGTCGAACGTCTTTTCCGCCGTGGTGAAGCCGAGCTTCAGCGCACGGTCGGTGACGAAGTCGCGCGGCCAGCCGCTGACAATACCGATGATAGTCGGATCGGGCACGCGCTTGATGCGCCCGGTGACGTTCTTGCCGGCAACGCGGTCGAGCGCCGCGATCTGTTCGCCGACCGTCACCGACATGCCGGGCATGCTGAGATTGCGCCGTGGCCCCATCGCGTCGAGGTCCATGGTGCCGGCGTGGAGCAGAAAGCCCACCGCCGATCTCGGCGAGGCGTGCCAGTGCCGCACGTCTTCGGAGACCGGCAAGACGGCCTCCTCACCGGCGAGCGGCTCGCGAATGATGTTGGAGAAGAAGCCGGAGGCCGCCTTGTTCGGCTTGCCCGGGCGCACGCAGATCGTCGGCAGGCGGATCGAGATGCCGTCGAGCAGGCCCTTGCGGGTATAATCGTTGATCAGGAGTTCGCAGATCGACTTCTGCGTGCCATAGCTCGTCAGCGGGGTATGAAAGAATTCGTCGCCGATCTTTTCCGGGAAAGGCGCGCCGAACACGGCGATCGAGGACGTGAACACCAGCCGCGGCTTGTAGCCGCCGCCAGCGTGGCGTATGGCATCGATCAGGTATCGCGTGCCGTCGAGATTGATCCGGTAGCCCTTGTCGAATTCGGCCTCGGCCTCGCCGGAAACGATCGCGGCGAGATGAAAGATCACGTCCGGTCGGTGCGCGATAAGCGGTTCCGCCGCGCCGGGATCGGCAAAGTCGGAGGCCACGACGCTGATCGGGATCGACGCGTTGGGCTTGGTGGGCGCCACCACGTCCTGCAAGGTCATTCGGGTGATGTCGTGCTTGCCGAGGCGACCGTCGCGCAACAGCCGTTCCGTCAGCTTGCGGCCCACCATGCCGGCGGCGCCGAGAATCAGAATGTGCAAGACCCGTCTCCTTTTTGAACCCTGTTATCCGACCCGGGCCTTAAAGCGATCACTCTTTCACGGCTCCCGTCATGGCCGACACATAATGCTCGACGAAGAAGGCGTAAAGGATGACCAGCGGCAGCGAGCCCGCCAGCGCGCCCGCCATCAGCGAGCCCCAGCGATAAATATCACCGTCGACGAATTCGTTGACGATTGCGACCGGCACCGTCTTGTTGGAGGTCGATTGCAGGAACGTCAGCGCATAGATGAACTCGTTCCAGCACAGCGTGAAACAGAAGATGAATGCGGAGATCAGTCCGGGAATCGCCAGCGGCAGCACGATCTTGATCAGGATCTGCCAACGGCTGGCGCCATCGATCAGCGCGCATTCCTCCAACTCGAACGGGATGGTCTTGAAGTAGCCCATCAGCAGCCAGGTCGAGAACGGGATCAGGATGGTCGGATAGGTCAGGATCAACGCCATCGGCGAGTCGAACAGGCCGTACTGGAACACAACGGTCGCCAGCGGAATGAACAGGATCGACGGCGGCACCAGATACGCCAGGAAGATCAGGCCGCCGACCATATTGGCGCCTTTGTAGCGTAACCGGACGATCGCATAGGCCGCGAGCACGCTCGCGATGATCGACAGGATGGTGGCGCAGACCGCGACATACATCGTGTTCCAGAGCCACATCGGATAGTGGCTTTCGAACAGGAGCTTGTAAAAGTGCTTGAAGGTCGGATTCCAGGTCCAGAACGGGTTGTACTTGTCGAGATCGAGCAACTGCTCGTCCGGTTTGATCGCCGTCAGGCCCATCCAGTAGAACGGGAACAGCAGCACGATGACGATGATCGACAACGGCAGATAGAGCGTCACCAGCCGGCGCGGCACCGACTGCAGATAGCTCATGCCTTCGCTGTGATCGTCCTTCGCGATCGTTGGCGCCGAGCCATGCAGTACGGCCTTGAGATCGATCCGTGAGGTGGGGAGATCAGTCATTGTTTTCCCCTTGCTGCCACTTGCGGCGCTGCAGGCCGAACCAGGACACCATGATGGCGGCGAGCAGGAACGGGATCATCGCGCTCGAGATCGCCGCTCCCTCGCCCAGCTGACCCGCGATGATCGCGCGCTGGTACGACAGGGTCGCCATCAGATGGGTGGCGTTGACCGGACCGCCCCGCGTCATCGCCCAGATCAACTGGAAGTCGGTGAAGGTGAACAAAACCGAGAACGTCATCACGACGGCGATGATCGGCGTCAACAGCGGATAGGTGATGAAGCGGAACATCTGCCAGCGCGACGCGCCATCGAGCGTCGCGGCCTCATAGAGCGACGGCTGCACGGTCTGCAGGCCGGCGAGCAGCGTGATCGCGACGAACGGCACGCCGCGCCAGATATTGGCGAAGATGACGCAAATCCGGGCCCAGGTCGTGTCGCCGAGGAAATTGATGTTCTGGGTGATCAGGCCCATCTGCTTCAACGACCACGAGATGATCGAGAATTGCGAATCGAAGATCCACCAGAATGCCAGCGCCGACAGCACCGTCGGCACGATGAAGGGGATCAGCACCAGCGCGCGCAGCATCGCCTTGAACGGCATGTTCTCGTTCAACAGCAGCGCGAGATACAGCCCTATGCCGAATTTGATCGCGCTGGCGACGAACGTGTACAGCAGCGTGTTGAACACCGAGAGCCAGAAGATCGCGTCATCCCACAGCCATTCGTAGTTCTCGGTTCCGACGTACTGCCCTACCCGGCCGATACGGGTATCCGTGAATGAGAGCCAGATACCAAGGCCGAGCGGATAGGCCAGGAAGAAGATCAGGAACGCCAGCGCGGGCACCATGAACCAGAAGCCCAGCCAGTTACGGTTGTGCTTGAGCTGGTCCCATGCGCTGGCCTCGCGGATCTCCGTCTTGGCGCGTCTTGGCGCGATTGCGATGTCAGCCATGCCTGATGTCCCGATTACTGCTTCTTGCTGCGCGTGACTTGCCGGAAAGTCGTCCCCCCGCTTTTCCGGATCACGCCTGTATTGACGGAGCGGACGGCGGCATCCGCCGTCCGCTCCGGTTTCGTCAGCGATAGATGCGCTTCAATTGCCGCTCGGCTTCCGCGATCGCGGTCTTTGCATCCTTGGCGCCGGTCGCGTAATTGGCAAACATGTCGACCACCAGGAAGTCGGCGATCGCAGTCGCCGCCTTCTCGCCCGGCGTGCCGATGCCGGAAGCGGGAAGCGCGCGCTTGCTGGCCTGACTGAACACCTGGTTCTTCGGGTCGGCCGTCCAGACCGGCGAGTTATCATAGGCATTGAGCGTGTGGGTGAGATAGCCGCGCGCACCCGACAGCCACTTGTCGTAGTTTTCCTTCTCCAGCATGAAGGCGATGAAGGCCTTCGCAGCGTTCGGATATTTGGTGAACTTGAACGCCAGGATCGGAACGACGAGCTGCAGTTCGGTCGGCTTGCCGACCGGCCCGACCGGCCAGAGCGCGTGATAGGTATCTTCCGCGAGCTCTTTCTTGGTCGGATCGTCCTTTGCCGCGACATAGATCGAGATGCCGTTGGCGGTGCAATGCAGTTCGCCGGCGAGGAACGCCTTGTTGTTCGAGGAGTCGTTCCAGGACGCCACGCCGGGAATGAAGGTCTCCGACAGCGCCTTGCAGTATTCGAGCGCCTTCACCGTCTCTGGCGAATTGATGATGACCTTGTTGTCCTTGTCCACGGTGTAGGCGCCGTGACCCCAGAGAATCCAGTGCAGCCAGGCGTTGGCGTCGCCCGAGGCGTGGCCGAGCGGGAAGCCGGCCGGGGTGTTGTTGGCCTTGAGCTTCTTGCACATTTCGAGGAAGCCCGGAAAATCCTTCGGGAATTCCTTGTAGCCGGCCTTGTCCAGCGACGACTTGCGGTAGGTCATGTAGCCGCCGACGGTCGCAACCGGGATGCCGAGCCAGTTGTTGCCCTGCTTGCAGGTCACCGCCGCGGCCTCGGTCCAGCCACCATATTTCTTGCCGAGATAGTCGGCGACATCGTTCATCTGCAACACCTGCGCCGGGAACAGTTGCGGCAGCGTATGCAGGCCCCAGGCGAGGTCGAGACCCGAGCCGGTGTTGGCGGCAACGGACGCCTTCGGCTGCACGTCCTCGAACGACTCCGAGAACACGTTCATTTCGGTGCCGGTCGCGGCCTTGAACGCGGCGACCATCGCATTGAACGCATCGTCCTCCGCGGGCACGAAGCGCTTCCAGCGCATCACGGTGAGCTTGGCGCCCTGCTCCGCCTTCCAGGGCGAAGCTTGCGCCCAGGCCTTGGCGAAATCGAGCAGTGCCGGTCCGGTCAGCGCGCCGGCCGCCGCCAGCGCGGTGCCACCCTGCAGCAGAGAGCGGCGAGTAAAGTCATGCATAGTCCATCCTCCCTTTAATATTTTTGGTTATTGCTCAGCCCATTTGGTTATTGCTCAGCCATTCAGTCGCTTGCCAGTCGTTTCGTCGAACAGATGCACGAGCGACGGATCCGGCTTGAGCCGGACCTTGTCGCCTGGACTGAATTGATGCCGCTCGCGGAACACGGCAACCACCTGCTCTCCGCCGAGCTTGGCGAAGACCTGGGTTTCCGAACCGGTCGGCTCGACCACGACGATCTCGGCTTCGGCGCCGTCATCGGCGATGGTGAAATGCTCGGGGCGCACGCCGTAAACCGCCGGCTGGCCTTCCGAATTGGCGGGCGCCGTCTTCAGCGGCAGCTTGACGCCGTTCGGGCCTTCGAAACCGGCGCTGCCGTTCGACTTAACCTTGCCTTTGAGGAAATTCATCGCCGGCGAACCGATGAAGCCTGCGACGAACTGGTTGGCCGGGGTATCGTAGAGCTCGAGCGGCGTGCCCATCTGCTCGACGATGCCGTCATGCATGACGACAATTTTGTCGGCCATGGTCATGGCCTCGATCTGGTCGTGGGTAACGTAGACCGTCGTGGTCTTGAGCCGCTGGTGCAGTTCCTTGATCTCGGTTCGCATCGCAACGCGCAGCTTGGCGTCGAGGTTGGACAGGGGCTCGTCGAACAAGAACACCTGGGGATCGCGCACGATGGCGCGGCCCATGGCGACGCGCTGGCGCTGGCCGCCCGATAACTGCCGGGGATAACGATCGAGCAGCGGGGTCAGCGCGAGGATTTCCGCGGCGCGCTTCACCCCGCTCGAGATTTCCTCGGGCTTGGCGCCGCGCAGCTTGAGCGAGAAGCCCATATTGTCGGCCACCGTCATGTGGGGATAAAGCGCATAGTTCTGGAACACCATGGCAATGTCGCGCTCTTTGGGCTGGACATTGTTGACCACGCGATCGCCGATCGAAATCGTACCGGAGGTGATGTTTTCGAGGCCTGCGAGCATCCGCAGCAACGTCGACTTGCCGCAGCCGGAGGGGCCGACGAGCACGACGAACTCGCCATCCTCGATCGGAATCGACACGCCGTGCAAAACTTCAAAGTTTCCGAACGACTTGCGCACGTCGCGAATCTGTACCGACGACATCGAACTCTCTCCCCTCAATTTCTGCTTTGTGGCGCCACAGACGGGCGACGACGCCATGCTGTCTTTTCGACTCTAATGCCGGAAGTCGAATTCAACGGTCATTATCATCCGCAGTTTGGCGGCTTTTAGCAATCCGATGGTAGCGCTGTCAATAATTGTTCAAACGTCTAATTTGTTATGATATGAGCGCAAGATGGGACGAAAACAGACAAAGTCTGGCAAAATCCGCCTCACCGAGGTCGCCAAGCTCGCTGGCGTCAGTCCAATTACGGCATCGCGTTTTTTCAGGAACCCCGAAGCGCTGTCGCTTAGCAAGCGGGAACGCGTCGATAGCGCTGTCAAGGAACTGGGTTATGTACCCAATCTGGCCGCGCGCGCCCTCGCCTCGCACCGCACCGAAGTCATCGGCGTCGTCATTCCTTCTCTCACCAACAACGTGTTCGCCGACGTGTTGCGCGGCATCTACGATTCTTCCGAAGGTAGCCGCTACACCATTCAACTTGCCAATACGCGCTACAGCATCCTGCAGGAGGAAAAGCTTCTGCGCCTGTTTCGGGCGCAGAAGCCTGCGGGATTGATCGTCACCGGCATCAACCAGACCGCGGAATCGCGCGCCATCCTGGAATCCATGAATTGCCCGGTCACGCAGATCATGGAGATCGGCGACAGTCCTGTCGACATGATGGTCGGCTTTTCGCACTATGACGCAGCTTCTGCGGCGATTTCGCACATCCTCGATCAGGGACGCCGCCGCATCGGATTTCTCGGTGCGCGAATGGACCCCCGCGTGCAACGGCGGTTCGAAGGGTATCGTGATGCCATGAAAGCGGCCTCGCTGTTCGACCCGAACCTCATCGTTACCACTTCCGTACCCACGACCGTCACGCTTGGCGGAACGCTTTTCGCCGACCTCCTTGCCCAGACGCCCGATATCGACGCGGTCTTCTGCGTCAATGACGACCTCGCGCTCGGCGTTCTCTTCGAATGCCAGCGTCGGCAGATATCGATTCCCCGCGACTTGGCCATTGTCGGCTTCAACGACCTGGAATTCACCGCCGCCGCAGTTCCCTCGCTCACCAGCGTGCGAACCAATCGCTATGAAATGGGCCGGCACGCCGTCACGATGGTGATCGACGCGATCGAAGGGCGTCGCCCGCAGAAGCCGGTTCTCGACCTCGGTTTTCAGTTGATGGTCCGTGAGAGTTCCACGCCGCAAAGCGTTTGATCTCGACACGCAGCATCGATGTGCGCCTGAGAGAAAATGGTAGCGCTATCTTTTCGGCCGAACTAAGATCGTTCTGCTCAAATAGAGACGGGCAAGCGCGTTGCAGTGGATGAATTTTCGGCATCGTCATCGTTGCCGTGATTTAGCCGGTCACGAGTTTGCAGTGCGGGAGGAACCAATGAAAAAGAACGACAACAAGACTGCCACCAATGGCAAGGGCCGAAGGCTACGTTCCCTCGAGTGGTTCGACAACCCGCATAATCCGGGAATGACCGCGCTCTATCTTGAGCGCTATCTCAATTACGGCCTGACGCGGGAGGAATTGCAATCCGGCAAGCCGATCATCGGCATCGCCCAGACCGGCAATGACCTCTCCCCATGCAATCGCCACCATCTCGAACTGGCACATCGCGTACGCGAGGGCATTCGGGCCGCCGGCGGCATCGCTATGGAATTCCCAACGCATCCGATCCAGGAAACCGGCAAGCGGCCGACCGCGGCGCTCGATCGCAACCTCGCCTATCTCGGCCTGGTCGAAATCCTGTTCGGCTATCCGCTTGACGGCGTGGTGCTGACCACCGGCTGCGACAAGACCACGCCGGCCTGCCTGATGGCGGCGGCGACCGTCAATCTGCCCGCGATCGTGCTCTCGGGCGGCCCGATGCTGAACGGCTGGCACAACGGCGAGCGCACCGGTTCGGGCACCATCGTCTGGAAAGCGCGCGAGATGCTTGCCGCCGGCGAGATCGACTACAACGGGTTCATCGAGCTCGTGGCTTCCTCGACCCCCTCGGTCGGCCATTGCAACACCATGGGCACCGCCTCGACCATGAACTCGCTAGCGGAAGCACTCGGCATGTCGCTGCCGGGCTGCGCGGCGATCCCGGCGCCGCATCGCGAGCGCGGTCAGATCGCCTACGAGACGGGAAAACGGATCGTTGAAATGGTGTGGGAGGACCTTAAGCCCTCGGACATCCTGACCCGCAAGGCATTCGAAAACTGCATTGTGGTGAATTCGGCAATCGGCGGCTCGACCAACGCACCGATCCACATCAACGCGCTGGCGCGGCATATCGGCGTCGAGCTCTCGATCGACGACTGGCAGAAGCATGGCCAGGACATCCCGCTGTTGGTGAACATGCAGCCGGCCGGCTTCTATCTCGGCGAGGAATATCACCGTGCCGGCGGCGTGCCGGCGGTGGTGCGCGAATTGATGGCGCACAAGCGCATCCATGAAGACGCCGTCACGGTCAACGGCCGCAGCATCGGCGAGAACTGCCGCGAGGCACCAAAGCCCGATGGCGACGTGATCTGGAGCTACGACAAGCCGCTGGTAAAGGACGCCGGCTTCCTGGTGCTGCGCGGCAACCTGTTCGATTCCGCGATCATGAAGACCAGCGTGATCTCGAAGGAGTTCCGCGAACGCTATCTCAACAACCCCAAGGACCCGAACGCATTCGAGGGCCGGGCCATCGTGTTCGAGGGGCCTGAGGATTATCACGACCGGATCGATGACCCCTCGCTCAATATCGACGAGCACTGCGTCCTGTTCATTCGCGGCGCCGGGCCGATCGGCTATCCCGGCGGCGCCGAGGTCGTCAACATGCAGCCGCCGGCGGCGCTGATCAAACGCGGCATTCTTTCCCTGCCCTGCATCGGCGACGGAAGGCAGTCCGGCACCTCGGGTTCGCCCTCGATCCTCAACGCCTCGCCCGAGGCCGCCGCCGACGGCGGGCTGGCGATCTTGCGGACCGGCGACAAGGTTCGCATCGACCTCAACACGGGCGACGCCAATATCCTGATCTCGAGCGATGAATTGAAGAAGCGCCGCGCCGAGTTGAAGGACAAGGGCGGCTTCCCCTATCCGGCCCACCAGACGCCGTGGCAGGAGCTCTACCGCTCGACCGTCGGACAGCAGGCCACCGGCGCCTGCATGGAGCTCGCCACGCGTTATCAGAATATCGCCGGCACGGTTGGCGTGGCGCGGGATAATCATTAGGTAGCAAGACCGTCATTGCCGGGCTTGACCCGGCAATCCATCACGCTTCGAAAGAAGATGGATACGCGGGTCAAGCCCGCGTATGACACCGAGAAATAATCCTCGATCGTTCAAGGGAAGATAAGCATGTCAGACCGCCTGAAGGGCAAGCGCGCATTCGTTACCGCCGCCGCCGTCGGAATCGGCCGCGCCTGCGCCATGGCCTTTGCGCGTGAAGGGGCAACGGTGTTCGCCACCGATATCGACGAGGCCAAGCTCGCCGCGCTGAAGAGCGAGGGCATCGCCGAAGTGGCAAGGCTCGACGTCCGCGACAGCGCAGCCGTCGCCGCCATGGCCAAGCGCGCCGGCAAGACCGACATCCTGCTCAACGCCGCTGGCTTCGTGCATCACGGCACTGTGCTGGATTGTTCCGACGAAGACTTCGATTTTTCGTTCGACCTTAACGTCAAGTCGATGCACCGCACGATCCGCGCCTTCCTGCCGGGCATGCTGGACAACGGCCGCGGCGCGATCGTCAACATCTCTTCCGCCGCCGGCGTGTTCAAGGCGGCACCGAACCGCTACGTCTATGGTGCGACCAAGGCTGCCGTTGCGGCGCTGACGCGCTCGGTCGCCACTGACTTCATCGCCAAAGGTATCCGGTGCAATTGCATCTGCCCTGGCACGATCGAGACGCCTTCGATGCTGGAGCGCGCGGCGGCGGCAGGCCCCAACGGGCGCGAGATGTTCATCGCCCGGCAGCCGATGGGGCGGCTCGGCACCGCCGAGGAGATCGCGTACCTCGCCGTCTATCTCGCCAGCGACGAAAGCGCGTTCACCACCGGCGTCGCCCACGTCATCGACGGCGGCTGGACGCTGTAGTTCTAACCTCTCCCCGCGCTTGGCGGGGAGAGGTCGGAAGCGAAGCTTCCGGGTGAGGGGCAAGGCACGATATCTTCGCGCGAACATTGTGTACCGAATTTGCGGAAGCAGCCCCTCACCCCAACCCTCTCCCCGCGAAGGGCGGGGCGAGGGAGTGAACCGCCGATGCGGCGCCGAAGACCGAATTGAAAGGATGTGCTCATGAACAAGATCGACCTGGACGGCCGTTGCGCCGTCGTCACCGGCGGGGCGCAGGGTTTTGGGCGCGCGATTACCGAACGCTTTGTCGCATCGGGTGCGAAGGTCGCGATCTGGGATTTTGACCTGCCGCTCGCGGAAAGAACCGCGAAGGAAATCGGTTCTGCCGTCTCGGCGTTCAAGGTCGACGTATCCGATCTCGCCGCGGTCGAGAGGACGCGTGACGAGACACTGAAGGCGCTCGGCAAGATCGACATCCTCGTCAACAATGCCGGCATCGCCGGCGTCAACAAGACAGTCTGGGAGACCGACCTTGAGGAATGGCGCAAGGTGCTGCGCATCAATCTCGACGGCCCCTTCATCTGCTGCAAGGCGGTGGTGCCTGCGATGCTGCAGCAAAAATACGGCCGCATCGTCAACATCGCTTCGATCGCCGGCAAGGAAGGCAATCCCAACGCCGCGCATTATTCGGCCTCGAAGGCCGGCCTGATCGCGCTGACCAAGTCGCTCGGCAAGGAACTCGCGCAGCACGACATCCTCGTCAACGCGGTGACGCCGGCGGCGGCGAAAACCGCGATTTTCGACCAACTGACGCAGCAGCACATCGATTTCATGCTGTCGAAGATTCCGAAGGGGCGCTTTGTGCTGGTGGAAGAACTCGCGGCGATGGTGGCGTGGCTGGCGTCGGAAGATTGCGCGTTCTCGACCGGCGCAGTGTTCGACGTTTCCGGCGGCCGGGCGACTTACTAGGAGCGGTCATGACCAGAGAAGGCGGTTGTCTGTGCGGCGCAGTCCGGTTCAAGACCGAGGGCGAGCCGCTCAACGTCCGCATATGCCACTGCCGCAACTGCCAGAAGGCGATGGGCTCGCCATTCTTTGCCCGCGCGCTGTTTGACCAGCGGGCACTTTCGGTCGAGGGCGAAACGGCGCACTATCCGTCGTCGGAGGCGCTCGACCGGGTATTCTGCAAGGTTTGCGGGACGAGGCTGTTTTCCCGGCGCGTCAACGGTACCGTAGTCGGGGTTGCATTGGCTGGCTTCGACGACCGCAACGCCTTTGTGCCGACCGAGCACATCTGGGTCTCGGAGAAAATGGCATGGGTGCGCCTCGATGACGGGCTTCGGCAATATCAGGAGACGGTTCCGTAGATGGGGTAACGGGCCGGCCGATCGAGCCGCACGCTCGCTACGGCGCGATTTGAGAGCGCGCTCGCGTGCGGCTTTGCTGGGAGGCGGTCGTCCCTCAAACTGATGGTGTCAAAAACCGGAGTCGGGCAAGCCCGCTCCAAGCATCATCGAGGGACGACCATGTACTACTATGCCGGA
>NZ_JADPKF010000048.1:0-100000 GCF_023073815.1 Bradyrhizobium sp. 157
GGAGTTATGCAGATGATTTGCTCTCGAAGTTAAGCGGAATATTTTTGATTCCTGGGCTTGACGCGATTTCTGAAAATCAGAAGTGATTTGCCCGTCGTGTTACCTTGTCGCAGGCCGCTGCCCGAAATTGCACTTGCACGCGCGGCAAATCAGCATCCGTCGGGTGGGCAAAGCGCAAGCGTGCCCACCATTAAGCAGCGCGCTCGACGATCGATGGTGGGCACGGCAAAGGCGAAGCTCACGCCGCCAGATGCCGCTCCCGCGTCGCGATCAGCTCTCGGATTTCCTTTGATATCGGGGCTGGGCGATGGGTTTTCTGATCGGTGTTGACCCAGACGATCTCTCCCGTCACGAGCGCGTCACCGCCACCTTTAAGGAAAATCGCAAGCTCGAAGGTCAAGCTCGAATTGCCGATCCGCGCTACGCGCGCACCGACGTCGAGCTCCCAGTCGAACCGGACCGGCGCCTTGTATTCGATGACGGACTTGACGACGTGAAAATCGACACCGGATTGCTTGGCGTCGGCGTATTGATCGAAGCCTAGCGCGCGAAAATATTCGGTGACGGTGGTATCGAAATAGGTCAGGTAATGCGCGTTGAAGACGACGCCCTGGCCGTCGATCTCGGAGTAGCGCACCCGGAACGGGTGAAAGAACCAGAATTGCTCGCGTGACATGGGAATTCCCGGCGTGTTCGATTTTCCGTTAGCCCGGACGGAGCGTAGCGCAATCCGGGAATCGTTGGCCCCGCGCGCTCTGCGGCCCCGGGTTGCGCGGAGCCTGTCATCGGGCGCGCGTTCGCGCGACCCGTTGGCTCCACCCGGGCTACGGCTCCGGCTTACAAACACGTCGCGCGTTCGGCGGCGAGGTAGCCGAACAACAAGCCGAGGCCGAACAGCAGTACCAGGCCGGCGGCGCCGAATTCGATGCCGCGCATGATCAGCGCACCGCCGCCCTCGCGCCCGGCGCTCAGCCGTTTTGCCAGACCTTTCGCCGATACGGCAATCACGGCAATGGTTGCCACCGTGATCGCGGTACCGAGCCCCATCACAAAAGTCGCGGCGATGCCGGCCAGGAACAGGCCCTGCGCCAGCGAGAATACCAGCACCAGAATGGCACCCGAGCAGGGCCGCATGCCCACGGCAAAGATCGTCCCCAAGCCGCGCCGCCAGCCGCCGGGACCAGCGAGCTGATCCGGCGTGGGCCCGTGCGAATGGCCGCAATGCTCATCATGAACATGGGCATGGCCGTGATCATGGTCATGTCCATGGTCGTGATGATGGGCCGTGGCCGATGCCATCGCCAGCTCCGGCTTCGCCTGCAGCGCGCGCATAAAACCGCCGCCCTTGGTCCAGACCAGCCGGGCGCCCAAAGCCGCGATCAGGGCGTAGCTGACGATCTCGATCGCCTTCTCCGCGCTGCACATCGTCTTGGCGGTGGAAGACAGCAGCCAGGCGAAGACGGCCACAATCGCCACCGCCACCAGCGCCTGCAAGAACGCCGAGGCGAACGACAGCACAATGCCGCGCCGCGCGGTCTCCTCGTTGGCGACGAGGTAGGACGAGATCACCGCCTTACCATGGCCGGGGCCGGCAGCGTGGAAGACGCCATACGCAAATGAGATCCCAAGCAGCGTCCAGACCGCGCTGCCGTCCGATTTCGCCGCGCGAATGGTGGCCGACATTTCGCGGTAGAATTCGGATTGCTTGGCCAAAATCCATCCGATCACACCGCCGACCTGCGGCTCGGCGGCGGGCCGCGGACCGCCGAACGGATTCTGCGCCATCAGCGCATGCAAGGCAGCATCGAAAACCACAACGGCCGCGATCGCCGCGGCCGTGATTGCGATACCTCGCGCGAAGCTTGGGGGGAGCATCCGCCTCACGGGCAGTTCACCATGATCTTGTTGGCGAACATCGCGCCATAGTTGGAATTGTCGCCGTTCATGAAATTCTGCTCGTTCAGGCGCTGGGTGTTGGCGGTCTCGTCGTTCGGCCGCTGGAATTGCATCTGGCAGGCGGCGGGCGCACCGATCAGCTTGATCGGGTCCTTGTCGTCGAACTTGAAGTCGATGAAGTAAGAGGGATCGAATACTTCCAGCGCCAACTGCTTCGATGTCGCCGGCGCCTTCAGCGGCAGCACGAAATGCAGCGTCAGCGCGCTGTCCTTGTATTCGAGGTAATAGTCGACCGGCTCGTTGAATTTCGCCTTCTTGCCGTCGGCTTTGGCGAAGGTGAAATAGGCGAAGTCCTTCAGCGACTCGACATTGGTCTGCGCCAGCGGCGCCAGTTCCTCGCGGGTGTAGACGCCCTTGGTCTTGGTCGCGACACCCTGCAGTGCGTATGTCGAGAACATGTCATCGAACGTCCATGCGTGGCGCACACCTGTCATCGCGCCGTCAGGCGCGTAGACCACCTCGCTCCTGGCGGTGATCCAGACATGGGGGTGGGCCTCGGCCGCAGGCGTGCCGAGCGACAACGCGACAATCAAGCCGAACAATACACGAATCACGCGCCCGCGAAAGCGAGGACCCATATGCTGTGCTGTCTCATTTTGGCAATGTGGCAAAGGCTTTTCCTTCACAACGAACATCAGGGTTAGGTCTTGCGTCGCAGCGACGACTCGTCAAAGCGGCGCCGGCTAATCAGGCCGCCGGCGTTGCTTCGAGCAGGCCGCGACGGCGCAACAGCGCGTCGGCATCCGGCTCGCGGCCGCGGAAGGCGACATAGGCGTCCTCGGGGTCCCGCGAGCCGCCCGACGAATAGATGTCGTCGTGCAGGCGTTTGGCCACCGCGGGATCGAAGATGTCGCCGGCCTCCTCGAACGCGCCGAAGGCGTCGGCGTCCATCACTTCCGACCACATGTAACTGTAGTAGCCCGATGCGTAATGATCGCCGGAGAAGATGTGGCCGAATTGGGTCGGCCGGTGCCGCAGCGCGATTTCGGCGGGCATGCCGATCTTCTCCAGCTCCGCCTTTTCGAACGCAGCTACGTCGCGGCTGGCGGCGGCCGGCTGGGTATGGAATTCGAGATCGATCAGCGCCGAGGAGACGAACTCCACGGTGGCAAAGCCCTGGTTGAATTTTCGCGCGGCGAGGAAGCGCTGCAGCAGGTCGTCCGGCAGCGGCTCGCCGGTCTGGTAGTGCTTGGCGAACTGCCGCAGCACCTGCGGCTGCTCCTGCCAGTGCTCGTAGAGCTGCGAGGGCAACTCGACAAAGTCGGTGAACACGGATGTCCCCGACAGCGAGGGATAAGTCACATTCGACAGCATGCCGTGCAGGCCGTGGCCGAACTCGTGGAACAGGGTGCGCGCGTCGTCCGGCGACAGCAGCGACGGCTGGCCGTCGGCGCCCTTGGCGAAGTTGCAGACATTGATAATCAGCGGCGCGACCTCGACGTCGAGCTTCTGCTGGTCGCGCAGCGAGGTCATCCAGGCGCCGGAGCGCTTTGAGGGCCTGGCGAAGTAATCGCCATAGAACAGCGCCTTGTGCTTGCCGGCCGCGTCCTTGACCTCCCAGACCCGGACATCCGGATGCCAGACCGGGATGTCCTTGCGCTCCGAGAAGGTGATCCCGAACAGGCGGGTGGCGCAGTCGAAGGCGGCCTCGATCATGTGGTCGAGCACCAGATAGGGCTTTATGGCTGCATCGTCGAAATCGGCCCGCCGCTGCCGCAGCTTTTCGGCGTAGTAGCGCCAATCCCACGGCGCCAGCGCGAAGTTGCCGCCCTCCTCCGCGATCAGCGCCTGCAGGGCGTCGCGGTCGGCGAGCGCCCGCTCCCGGGCCGGCTTCCAGACCCGCTCCAGGAGGCTGCGCACCGCCTCCGGCGTCTTGGCCATGGAATCCTCCAGCCGGTAGGCGGCGTAGGTCGGAAAGCCCATGATCTTGGCGGCCTCCTCGCGGAGCGCGAGGATCTCGACGATGGTGGCGTTGTTGTCGTTGGCGTTGCCATTGTCGCCTCGCGCGGTGAAGGCCTTGAAGACTTTCTCGCGCAGGTCGCGGCGGGAGGAGCTCTTCAGGAACGGCTCGACCGAGGAGCGCGACAGTGTCACGATCGCCTTGCCCGCCATGTCGCGCTCTTCAGCGGCGGCCTTGGCCGCAGCGATAAAGGCCTCCGGAAGGCCGTCGCGGTCATCCTCGCCGAGCTCCATGAACCAGTCCTGCTCGTCGCCGAGCAGATGGTGGCTGAACGCGGTGCCGAGCTGGGCCAGCCGCTCGTTGATCTCGGCACGGCGCTTCTTGGCAGTCTCGTCGAGGCCCGCGCCGGCGCGGTAGAAATTGGTGTAGGTGCGCTCCAGGAGCCGCATCTGCTCGCCGGTCAGGCCGAGCGTGGCGCGGTTCTCGTGCAGCAGCGCGATGCGGCCGAACAGCACCGCGTTCATCATGATCGGGTTCCAGTGCCGCGCCATCCGCAAGGAGACTTCCTTGTCGATCTCGAGAATCGCCGGATTGGAGTGCGCCGAGACCAAGTCGTAGAACACGGCAGAGACCTTCGCGAGCAGCTTGCCCGAGCGCTCCAGCGCCGTGATGGTGTTGGCGAAGTCCGGCACTGAGGGATCATGGGTGATCGCCGCGATCTCGGCGGCATGATCAGCAAAGGCCTGCTCGAAGGCGGGCAGGAAGTGTTCCGGCTGGATCTCGCTGAAGGGCGGTGTCTCGAACGGCGTCTGCCACGGCCGGAGCAGTGGGTTTTCGCCAGCTTCCGAACGGGCCGCCGTCTGCAGGGTTTCCGACATCACAATTCCCGTTTTTGCCTCGTTTTCTTAAAGCTGAAACCGGTACCGATTTCGCTCGAAAACGCTCCAGAAGATGCGGCAATCTATAGCACGCGATGCGGCATTTTTGGGCCTTTTGCGCTTGATAGATGGGGCCTTTTCGGAGAGATTGCGCCCCTTGAACAGGACCTTTTTCATGAGCCCACAGCCCGCCTCCACCTCCTCCCGCACGATCGCCTGGCCGACCGTCATCACCGTCATCTCGGCAGCGATCCTGATCGGCGCGGAAGTGTTCGGCGCGGCGTTTGCCGGCGGCTGGGCGCTCGCGATCCTGTTCGGCCTCGACGACACCAGCGCGCACATTCTCCAGGCTGTGCTGTTCGGCATCGGCGTGCTGATCATGGTGGCGTTCATCCGCACCGCGCAGCGCATCGAGCCGTTCTTCAAGCGCGCCTGACGCGCATTCAAGAAAGCGCTGCGGCACAGGCGCTAAAGCGTTCATCGCCCGCCTGAGAAATCTTAACTTCCATTCATGTTTGTCGTGAGCCGTGCGCGCCGCGAACGATTTCGTAAGCACACGTCGGGGAAATTTGTCCCCAGCCTAAAAAAATTCTTGCGAACCAGAATCAAAAGTCTTATTTCCAGCCTTGCCCAATTTCGCACGTGCCTGTGGTCGTGTGTCAGTCGGTAGGTATCCGGACAAGAGGCCGGACAGCCGCCAAGGGATGGAAGAACCGAGGGTCGCTTAACAGGCGGCCAGCATCTCTCTCCAGGGATGCCGTTGAAGGTCTCACCACTCCTTGCAACCGTGACTGGCAGCCGGAGGCGAACCGGCGCACCCCGCTCTCAACGGGGGACGCGACTTAAAGCAACGACGGATCGGGCTTTTTTGGTCTCTACCGGCATTCCACCGCCGGCGCGGGCTACTGAAAAGGCTTGTCCTTCATTGCCAGGTGTGCGGGCGGGAAAATTCCCAACCAATCCACGGCAGCACAATTCGGTTCTTGAGTTCGAGGCTTCGTCGCGTCTCCATCGTGCGACAACGCCAAAGCACTCACGTCCGAGATCAAATTTGAACGTGACCCGTCGCTGGGCCGTTTGGAGGGTGCTATGACCGAACGTATTCAGGAATTCCTGCGTAACCGCCGCAGCGAGGGCCAGGACACCGAGCCGTGCCTCGTCGTCGACCTCGAAGTCGTGCGCGACAACTACCAGACTTTTGCCAAGGCGCTGCCCGACAGCCGCGTGTTCTACGCGGTGAAGGCCAATCCTGCGCCCGAAGTGCTGTCGCTGCTGGCCTCTATGGGCTCCTGCTTCGACACCGCGACCGTCGCCGAAATCGAAATGGCGATGGCTGCGGGTGCGACGCCGGACCGCATCTCCTATGGCAACACGATCAAGAAGGAGCGCGACATCGCGCGCGCCTTTGCGCTCGGCATTCGCCTGTTCGCGGTCGACTGCGCCGCCGAAGTCGAGAAGATCGCGCGGGCCGCTCCCGGCGCAAAAGTGTTCTGCCGCATTCTCTATGACTGCGCAGGCGCCGAGTGGCCGCTGTCGCGGAAGTTCGGCTGTGACCCGGAGATGGCGGTCGAGGTGCTCGATCTCGCCAAGCGCCTGGGGCTGGAGCCGGTCGGCATCTCGTTCCATGTCGGCTCGCAGCAGCGCAAGGTGAAGGCATGGGACCGCGCGTTGGCGATGGCCTCGACGGTGTTCCGGGACTGCGCGGAGCGCGGGATCAATCTGTCCATGGTCAACATGGGCGGCGGTTTCCCGACCAGGTACCTGAAGGACGTTCCTCCGGTCGTGCAGTACGGCCGGTCGATCTTCCGTGCGCTGCGCAAGCACTTTGGCAACCAGATCCCGGAGACCATCATCGAGCCGGGTCGCGGCATGGTCGGCAACGCCGGCGTGATCGAGACCGAAGTCGTCCTGATCTCCAGGAAGAGCGACGAGGACGAGGTGCGCTGGGTGTATCTCGACATCGGCAAGTTCGGCGGTCTCGCCGAGACGATGGACGAGTCGATCCGTTACGCCATCCGCACGCCGCATGACGGCGCGGAGATGACGCCGTGCGTGCTCGCAGGACCCACCTGCGATAGCGCCGACGTGCTGTACGAGAAGATGCCGTATCCGCTTCCGGTGACGCTCGAGATCGGCGACAAGCTGCTGATCGAAGGCACCGGGGCGTACACGTCGACCTACTCGTCGGTGGCGTTCAACGGCATCCCGCCGCTCAGGACTTACCACATCTGAGCTGCCTCGCTTCGAGGTCCGATTAGTTGGGAGCCGGTGCGCCGGCTCCCTTCCCTGACATTGCCAATCAATGACAACGCTTTGCGCGGCTTAATCGCCGTTGCGAGCGGGGACTGACGTGCCATGGCTGCTTTGCGGAAAACCACCACTGCCCTCATCCCGAAAGCCGCTCCGTTCGCGATCCGCGCGGAGCGGGCCTCGGACGTCATCGCGCGCGAAGCGCTGCTGGATGCCTGCTTTGGCGACAACCGCCATATGCGCACCTGCCAGCGCCTGCGCGACGGACGCGCGCCCGCCGAAGGCCTCAGCCTTTCGGCTGTGAGCAAGGGCCGGCTGGTCGGTACGTTGCGGTTGTGGCACGTCAGCGCCGGGGGCATCCCGGCGCTCATGCTCGGCCCGCTGGCGGTGGAGGCTTCCTCCCGGCAGCTCGGGGTCGGGGCTGCGCTGATGGACCACGCGCTCGCGGCGGCGAAGGCGCGTGGCCATCGCGCGGTGCTCCTGCTCGGCGATGCGCCGTACTACGCCCGCTTCGGCTTCTCGGCCGCGAAGACCGGCGAGCTGTCGCTGCCGGGTGCTTTCGAGCGCGACCGCCTGCTCGGCCTCGAGCTTTGCGAAAACGCGCTTGACGGCGCCTGGGGCATGATCGTTCCGACCGGCGCACGTTTGCCGAAAACAAAGGCTGTGCGGGCCAGGAAGGCGAAGGCCTTGCTCCTGTCGCGCGTGGCCTAAGGCCATGCCGGCGAGCCTCCCCGTGCGCCCGCGCTGGCGCAGCGCCGTCACGACCGTCCTCCTGGTCATGATCCCGGTCATGATCGTCAGGGACATTCTCGTGCGTCGCTGGAGCGCCGGCGCGCCGCCGGCCTCCGACCTCACCCGGCATTCCCGGTGACGTCGCCAGGGGTTGCGCGCGCCGGGGAAAAGCCCTTAAACCGCGCCCATCCCGCCGCCGGATCATTCCCCAGGATCGTTCCCAAGACCGAGGTTCCGATGCCCCGCCGCCTGATTTCCACCGGCTCGCCGTTCGAGAAGACCGCCGGCTACAGCCGCGCCGTCATCGACGGCGATTTCGCCTTTGTCGCCGGCACCACCGGCTACGACTACAAGACCATGGTGATTCCGGCCGATATCACGAGCCAGGCCCGCAACTGCTTTGGCAACATCGAGGCGGCGCTCAAGGAAGGCGGCTTTGCGATGGCCGATATCGTCCGCGCCACCTACTACATCACCGACATCGCCGATGCGGATGCCTTCTTTGCGGTCTGCGGCGAAGTTTTTGGCGAGATCCGTCCGGCCACAACCCTGCTCGTCGTCGCCGGGCTCTATAAGCCCGAGATGAAGATCGAGATCGAAGTGACCGCCAAGCGCCGCGCCGCCTGATCCCTCCATTCCCACGAATTTCTGTTTCCGGAGACCAACTGATGAACGCACTCGCAAAAATTCACGCGAAAGTCACTGGCCCCATCGTGATGATCGGCTTCGGTTCGATCGGCAAGGGCACGCTGCCCTTGATCGAGCGCCATTTCGACTATGACAAGTCGCGCTTCGTCATCATCGATCCGCATGAGGATGGCGAGCTCGCCAAGAAACACGGCGTGCGCTTCATCAAGCAAGCCGTGACCCGCGACAATTATCGCGAATTCCTGATCCCGCTGCTCACCGAAGGCGGCGGCCAGGGATTCTGCGTCAATCTCTCCGTCGACACCTCCTCGGTCGACATCATGACCATGTGCCGGGAGATCGGCGCGCTCTACATCGATACCGTGGTGGAGCCCTGGGCGGGTTTCTATTTCGACAAGAACATCGGTCCCGAAAAGCGCTCCAACTACGCCCTGCGCGAGACCTTGCTCGCCGCCAAGCACAAGAGCCCGGGCGGCACCACCGCCGTCTCCACCTGCGGTGCCAATCCCGGCATGGTATCCTGGTTCGTCAAGCAGGCGCTGCTCGATATCGCTCGCGATACCAACACGCCCTTCAACGAGCCGAAGAGCCGCGAGGGTTGGGGTCAGCTCGCGCAGAAGCTCGGCGTCAAAGGCATCCACATCGCCGAGCGCGACACCCAGCGCTCCAGGAATCCGAAGCCGATGAACGTGTTCGTCAACACCTGGTCGGTGGAAGGGTTCGTGTCCGAAGGCATGCAGCCGGCCGAGCTCGGCTGGGGCACCCATGAGAAATGGATACCGGAGAACGGCCGCCAGCACACCGAAGGCTGCGGTGCGGCGATCTATCTGCTGCAGCCGGGCGCCAACACCCGCGTGCGTTCATGGTGCCCGACGCCGGGGCCGCAATACGGCTTCCTCGTCACCCACAACGAGTCGATCTCGATTGCGGACTATTTCACGCTACGCGATGGCAGCGAGGTGATCTATCGCCCGACCTGCCACTACGCCTACCACCCAGCCAACGACGCCGTGTTGTCGTTGCACGAGATTTTCGGCGCGACCGGCAAGATGCAGCCGAGCTGGCACATTCTGGACGAGCACGAGGTCGTCGATGGCATCGACGAGCTCGGCGTGCTCATCTACGGCCACGACAAGAACGCCTATTGGTACGGCTCGCAACTCTCGATCGAGGAGACCCGCCTCGTCGCGCCTTACCAGAACGCGACCGGCATGCAGGTGTCCTCGGCGGTGCTGGCCGGTATGGTGTGGGCGCTGGAGAATCCCACCGCCGGGATCGTTGAGGCCGACGAAATGGATTTCCGCCGCTGCCTCGAAATCCAGATGCCCTATCTCGGCCCGGTAAAGGGCTACTACACCGATTGGACCCCGCTCACGGATCGGCCCGGCCTGTTTCCGGAAGACATCGACACCTCGGATCCCTGGCAGTTCAGGAACGTGCTGGTGCGGTAACCGCGCCGGCACGCTGGCGCAGCTCCGGCAAACGGCCGCAAGCGGGCGGGCCGATCCCAACACCATCATCGGCTTCCTCGGCGGACTGTTCAGGAGTTCTCCGCAGGAGCGCGAGATGTCATCAGCCTCTACAGGGCGGGCCTGCCCGACGAGGCGCAGAAGTTTGCCGCCGCCAACAGTCTTTCCGGCCTGTCGGACAGACTGCGGGCGGCGCGGATGCCGCCGCTGGACGCCGTAACACCGTCCTCCACGCCGGCCGACAATGACTTGCTGATCGGCGCTTACATGGCATCCGGCAACACGGCGCATATCCGGCGAATTCTCGAGAATTATTCCAGCGCCGACGACGGCATGGCCAGTGACGGCTTGCGCGTCGGATTCATGATGGGCAAATTCGGCCCCGGTCTTGCGCCGAAAGAACGCGACAGTGTCACGATCAAGGTCGCCTGCACCAAATACGATTGCAACGCGGACAAGTCGAAATTCCTTCGCGTCATGACATTGGGGACGGCGATGTGGTCTCTGCAATCGCTGTCGGCCCAGGACGACGGCATCAAGAAGACGCTGTCCGAGTTCTTTTCCCGCGATGCGCGCCTCAAGAATCTGTTCGCAGCGGAGCAGGCTGCTTTCGGAAACTACCTGATGGCGATCCTGTTCGTGTCGACTTTCCAGAATGATCGCGCCGGCGCGGACCAGGACCAGGCCTACGAGCTGATGAGCAAATCCGCGTCGATCTACGAGCGTTTCGGTTCGGGCAAGGAGGCGTTCGAACCGTTCATGAACCTGAAGAAGTAGCGGGCCCGACGAGAGCAGCCGCATGAAGGTGCAAGCGGCTCAGCGGCTTTCTTTGCTGCGCTGCACATCGCCGTGTGCAGTCACATGCGGCGGGTAAAAGTGGCCACGGAACCAGCGCCTCGTAACATTCGCTTAACTCAATCGCGCCATCCTGAGGGGATGATTTCTGCGAGGGCCTCGGCCGTCGCCAAGCTGTTTGAGCGACGGCTCCCTCGGTGGAGCGAGCAACATGCGCAGCATCATTGCCATCGTGCTGTCGGCAGCGGCACTGGCGTCGTGCACGCCCGAGAGCAGCAGCAATGCTGACGTGACGGGCTCGATCGACAATTGCGCACGCAAGCTTTACAGCCAGTACAATCCCAAGGACAAAAAGCAGTGCGTCGCGGTGTGCATCGCCTGCGAGCGTGGCGTCATGACGACCTGCTCGACCGCCTGCACGCTCAGGGGAGCACAATAATCGTAGGGCTATGGCGCGGCGGCGTCACGCAACGCCGCCGAGATAGAGCCGCTTGACGATATCATTGGCCTTCAATTCATCGACCGACTGCGCAGCTACCGCGATCTCGCCGTGGACGATGATGTAGCCGCGGTCGGCGATCCGGATCGCCTGGTTGAAATTCTGCTCCGCCATCAGCACCGTCAACCCGACGCGCTGCTTGAGCTCGCCGATCTTGGCGATGGTCTGCGACACCAACAGCGGCGACAGCCCGACGGACGGCTCATCGATCAGGAGCAGCCGCGGCGACGACATCAGCGCGCGCGCAATCGCCAGCATCTGCTGCTGCCCGCCGGACATGGTGCCGGCGAGTTGGCTGCGCCGCTCCTTCAGCACCGGAAACGTGTCGAAGACGAGCGCGAGATTCTGCTGGATGGCGCTGCGGGCCATTCTCCTGAACGCGCCGAGCATCAGGTTTTCCGTCACCGTCAGCTTGGGAAACAGCCGCCGCCCCTCCGGCACCAGCGCCACGCCGAGATCGACGATCGCCTCGGGCGAGAGCTTTGTCAGGTCATGCGCCACGCCGTCGATCGAGAGCGCAAGCCGGCCGCTGTCCGGGCGCACCAGGCCCATGACGCACTTCATCAGCGTGCTCTTGCCGTTGCCGTTGGTGCCGAGCAAGGCCACCGTCTCGCCGGCCTCGACATGCAGCGTGACGCCGCGCAGCGCCTTGACGGCGCCGTAGCCAGCATCGAGGCCTTCGATGGCAAGGCTAAGTGCCAAGATAGGCCTCCTGCACCCGCTTGTTGGCCATCACCTCGCTGGGCGAGCCGAGCGCGATGATCTTTCCGGCGTCGAGACACATCACCCGTTCCGAGAAGCGCATCACCGCCTGCATGATGTGCTCGATCATGATGATGGTGATGTCTTCCTCGCCAAGGCTGATGAGGAGATCCAGCACCTCGTCGACCTCGGAAGACGACAGCCCGGCCATCGCCTCGTCCGAAATCAAAAGCTTCGGACGCACCGCCATCGCGCGGGCGAGCTCCATCTTGCGCAGCTCCACCTGGCTGAGCGTATTGCTTGGCGCCGCCGCCTTCGAGGCGAGTCCCATCCGCGTCAGGATCGACATCGCGACGTCTTCCTCCGGCAAGCGCGAATCGACCGAAGCGAAGTCGAGCCCGACCATGAGGTTTTCCAGCACGGTCATGCTCCTGAACGGCCGCGGAATCTGGAAGCTGCGGGCGATGCCGCGGCGCGCGCGTAAGTGCGGCGGCAATTGCGTGATGTCCTCGCCGCAGAACACTACGCTGCCGACCTGCGGCTTCAACGCGCCGGAGATGCAGTTGATCAGCGTGGTCTTGCCCGAGCCGTTCGGTCCGATCAGGCCGAACCGTTCGCCCCTCCTGATGTCGACGCTGATATTGTCGAGCGCGGTGAAGCCGCCGAAGGTCTTTGTCAGAGTTCCCACTTGCAGCAGGGGTGCATCGGCGGCTGCTGTATTCATTGCTTGCCCCCCGCGCGCAGACGATAGCGCGGCCGCAACAGCCCAATGATGCCCTTCGGCGCGCCGACCACGAACAGCACCAGCATGATGCCGAGCACCAGCACGTTGACCTCAGAGGATATGGTCACGGCGAGAAGCTGCTGCGTCGAGCCGAGCAGGATGGCGCCGAGCACCGGGCCGATCCAGTGCGCGGTGCCGCCAATCAAAGCCATCGCGAGCGCGGAAACCGAGTAGCTCAGGTTGAACGCCGAGGATGGATCGGCATATTGCAGGTACATTGCGGCGGGCGCGCCGGCCGCGGAAATCAGCGCGCCCGAGATCATGCAGGCGATCAGTTTCAGCTTCAAGGTCGGCACGCCCGTGCATTCGGCCGCGAGCTCGTCGTCTCTGAGCGCCTGCAGGCCGCGGCCGATCCGGGAATTCTGGATGTAGCGCGCGATTGCGATAGCGATCACGGCGAGGACGGCCTGCACGAAAAACAGCATCTTCACGTAGCTGTCGAACGGCGCCATCACCGGCGGCCGCTGGATCTGGATGCCGGCCGCGCCGCCGACGAACCGCCAGTTCATCACAAAAGTCTCGATGATGATGGCAAGCGCAATCGTCGCGATCGAGAAGAAGATGCCGCGCATCCGCAAGGTGAGGAGACCAACGCCAAAGCCGAGCGTCATGCCGACGACGGCAGCGGCGGCGATCTGCACCACGAGCGGCGCGCCCGTCGCCTTGAACAGCGCTACCGCCGTGTAGACGCCGACGCCAAAAAAGGCGTTGGTGCCGAAATTGACGTAACCGGCGTAGCCGCCGAGGATGCTCCAGGCAACCGCAAGCGCGATGAACTGCAGGATGACGTAGCCGGCAAAGAACGGATACTCGTTGCGGACGATCTGCGTCATCGCCAACACGGCGACCAGGAAGACGGCGACGGCGGTCCAGAATGCGATGCTGTGGCTGCGCTTGTTCATCGGCCGAGCAGACCTTGCGGCCGGACGGCGAGCACGCCGAGCAGCATTGCGAACGAGATCGCCGGCGCCCAGGAGGCGCCGAACAACGTCAGCACGATGGATTCGGCGACGCCAAGGATTATGGCGGCGATCAGCGTGCCGCTGATGCTGCCGAGCCCGGCCATGACGACGACGCAGAAGGTCCGTCCGATATAGGCGCGATCGAGCGTCGGCTCGACCGGCGCCACGATGATCAGGAGCGCACCGGCGATGCCGAGCACAGCGGTGGCGATGCCGAAGGCAAATTGCTTGATGCGGACCGGATTGGCGCCCATCAGCCGCAGCGCTTCCTCGTCCTGCGCAACCGCGCGGATCGCACGGCCCATGAAGGTTTTCGACAGATATACGGCAAGCAGCACCGTCAGTGCCAGCGCCACTGCGAACGCTACAAGCTGCCGAATGGGTATGCGAAACTCGCCGAACCGCCACGACTTGCCGATATAGGTCGCAGAAACCGAGCGCTGGTCGACGCCGAATTGCAGGATGATCAACACCTCGATGATGAAGGCGATGCCGAAGAAGAAGGCGATGCCGCGGACGGCCGCATCACTGCCGCGCCGCTCGAAGGTTTCGTAATAGACGCGGTAGGCCAGCAGGCCGAACAGAAAGAACAGCGGCGTAAGCGCGAGTCCCGCCAGCAATGGATCGATTTCGTAGCTCTCGTTGAGCTGGTACACGCCGTAGGAGGCCAGCACCAGGAAGGCCGGATGCGCGACATGGGGAACATCGAGCAGTCCGAACGAGACGGACAAGCCGACGCTGACGGCTGCATAGAAGCAGCCGAGCAGCACCCCGAGCACCACTGCGCCAAGCAGCAGGTCCATCGAAAACAAATTCAGATCCCCCCTTGGCTCCGAGCCGGAAAAGCCACGAGGCCTAGTTGCGTGCCGCCTCGAAGGGACTGATGAGTTCTCCGGTTTTCAATTTATCAGGGAACAGAATCACCTGCTTGCCGGAGGAGCGGAACTGTTCGATATCCTTATCCTTCACACCGCGGAACTGGGCCTGCAGCGTCGCCGTTTCCTTGCGCTCGCCATCGGCTGAAAAAGCGATCGGTCCGACGATGGTCTTGTGCTCGTTCTCGCGCAGGTATTTGGCAATAGCCTTCTGATCGAGCGACTTGGTCGCGCCGACCGCCGCCTCGATCATCTGGCCCATCGCATAGCCGAACGGCGCCAGATAATAGCCGAGCGGATCGACCTTGGCCTCGATGGCACGCTTGGTGTACTTGTCGAAAAATTCCTTGGTGCCGTCGAAATACATGCTCTTTTCCGGCAGCCAGGTATTGTAGTTCACGACGCCGTTGAGCAGCGAGCCGAGGTTCGCCATCACGGCTGCAAATTGCAGACCGACCATGCCGCCGCCGAAAATCTTGACGCTGTCGCCGATCCCGATCTCGTTCACGGCGCGCAAGATGCCGGCCGAATCCGGCGGATAGGATGCGACATAGACGATGTCAGGCTTGGCCGCCTTCAGCGCGCGAATGATGGACGAGAATTCAACCGTGTTCGGCGGGTAGACCTGGTCGAAAACGATCGGGATATTGCGCTTCTTGGCGACGTCGCGCGCGGTGAGCGCGAGGTTCTGGGCGAATTCCTGATCCGCCGTTAATAGCGCCATGTTCTTGCCGCCGGCCTTCTGCGCCAGGTCGAGGAACGAGGCCGCCCAGCTATCGGCCGGCCCCCAGGGTGCATTGTTGAACCACATGTCGTGGCCGACCTTGCTGTTCACCTGGAACGAGAAATTCCCCATCAGCAGCAGGCCGCGCTGCTTGACGAACGGCATGATCGGCGCGGTCGGCACCGTCGCGTAAGGCGCGAACAGGAGATCGACCTTGTCAACATCGACCAGCTTGGCGTAGATCGCCGGCGTCTCCGATGCGCTCGACTTGTCGTCATAGACGACCAGTTCGACCTTGCGTCCGAGCAGCCCACCCTTGGCATTGACGTCGTCGCGCCAGATCTCGATGCCGAGCAGCGACGCCTTGCCGCCGCCAGCGAGGCCGCCGGTCTGCGGCATCGACATGCCGATCTTGATCGGCGGCTGCTGGGCAAGAACGCTCGACCCGTGCCCAACCACCGCAACAGCCATTGCGCCGCCCAGGAATGTTCTGCGTTTCATCGATTCCCCCTATGTCGTTGTGTTTCTGCGTGCGCCGGATCTTCGCCCGGCTGCGGTGAAGTGGATCGTATCAGGCTCGGGCTAGCTGCCGGCACCCGCCGGGGCAGGTTCGCTTTTGGCTTGTTTCATGATCGCCGACGGATCGGCGCCGACGCGCCCGCTGGTCTTGTCGGCGGCGCTTTCGCGCGACAGCCGCATGTCGAAGCGGATGCTCGGCATACCCTTGATCGGGCAGTCGGGATCGTTTGCGACCACGTCGACGGCAAGATCGCCCGACGAGCCGAACACGACATCATCGGCCAGATGGGGATCGTCACGCAGATAGAGCGCCGTGACCAGTTCGCGATAGCCGGCTGCACCGACCAGGAAGTGAATATGCGCCGGCCGCATGCCATGCCGCGCCTGCGCCTTCACCATGGCGCCGACCGGGCCGTCCATCGGGATGGAATAGCCGAGCGGCTTTACGGTGCGCAGCACATAGAGGCCATCGGCATCGGTTGTGAACACGCCGCGGTAATCGACCGAGGTCGCGCTGGACTGGATGTCGTAGAGGCCGTCGGCGCCGGTCTGCCAGATCGAGACGGTGGCGTTGGCGACAGGCTTGCCCGCGGCATCGGTGACGCGGCCGTACAGCACGCATTCGCTGCCGGGCTTCGGGTTCTTGGCGATCGAACTGCCGGCTGCAAGCGTCGGCGTGGCCTCGCGGTAGAACGGGCCGAGCAGGCTGGTGTGGGTGGCTTCCTCAAGCGCCGTCGCGTCATGCAGCCCGTTGACGAGCGCCGAGAGGCCGAGGGTATCGGACAGCAGGATGAATTCCTGTCGTTCCGGCGAGCACATCTTGCCGGCGGCGGTCATGAATTCGATGCCCTTGATCCATTCCGCGGGCGTCAGGTTGACCTCGCGGGCGAAGGCGTGGAGGTGTTTTACCGCCGACGCCATGATCTCCTTCAGGCGAGGGTCGGGCGTCGTCGCCATCTGGTCGAGCACGGCGTCCGTGATCGTTTCCGGCGTTAACTCACGCATGCGTCACTCCCTGAGCTGCCGGCAGTTATTTGACCTGCCGGCTGTTTTGCAGCAAGCCTAACCGCTTGTTGGGGATCAACACAAGGCATCCGAAGGCGAGGCCTGCGCCCTCTCCTACGAATTGATACGGGCGAATAGGGTCACATGGCCCGCACATTCTCGCATCAAAACGAACGCGGCGGGGCTTCGGCCCACGATTTTGCGATTGCACAAATGGCGCAACGGCAGTGGGATCATTTTTCGCGCATCGGTGGCGCAACCTTCTCCGGTGGCGCCGGCGGCAGTGCGGGCTGAGCGCCTGCCTTCTGCGCATCCGGGTCGGGGCGGGCCGGCTGCGGCGGAATGTCTGATGGCCTTTGCCCGGTCGTGCCCGGTTCGGGCGGCGCGGGCGGCTTCGTTTCCGCGTCTGGCGTCGATTGCGTCGGCGGCGTCGCCTGCGCGACGTGCAAAGAATCGCGCGCCACGATCTCGCTCAGCGACAACGCCGAAATGATTAGCCCGACCGCGATCAGCGTGGACGCGGCCAGCATTTCCCTTCGGTATTTGCGTTGACGGGCATCGGCAGGCATATCGTTGGACCCACAAAATGGTTCGTGGGCTCAACGGCCGGCAAGACGCATAGTTCCGCGGGGAACCTGCTTCGTAGCCTGTCCGGGACGCCTAGAATTCCAGCATCCCGGCGTCGCCGTCCTCAGTGCCGAAGGCCAGCAGCGTGCCCTTCGCGTTCCAGGCAAGAGCCGAGACCGGCTCGCTGCCGTTGCGGCGCACCAGAATTTCCGCGCCGTCCTCGAGCCGCACGATCAGCACGGTGCCGTCGCTATAGCCTGCAGCCATGATGTCCTGCTTCGGATGACAGGCGACCACGGAAACGCGCGCCTGCAGCGGCGCCAGCATCGCCGGCTCCTTGCCCATCGGACCGTCCTTGCTGGCGAACGGCCAGATGATCACAGTATCGGCGCCGGAGGTAGCGAGCCCCTTGCCGCCCACGCTCCACGACATCGAGCGCACGCGGCCGGGATAGCCGCTCATCCGCATGTGCCTGTTATCAGCGAGCCGCCAGCCATGCAGCGCCGGCTCATGCATGGCGGTGACCAGGAATTTGTTGTCGGGGCTGAAGGTGACGGCAAGATGCGAGCCGGCCCATTCCAAAAATTCCGGCTTCGCGGCCATGTTGGGAAACCACAGCGTCACGCCGTTGTAATGAGCGACCGCCACGCGCAGACCCTTCGGCGCAAACGCCAGCCCGCCGACGGTCGATGGCGCGTCAAAAGTCTTCTCCTCGCCCTTGTCGCTGCGGACGAACGCCGTCTTGCCAGCCGACCAAGCAAACGCGCCATCGGGATGCAGCGCGACATTGTCGATCCAGCGCCGCTTTGCATCGGTCGCGAGCACGGACGTCTCACCCTTTGCGTTCAATGCAACGAGCTTGCCGTCGTCGCCACCGGTGACGACGCGCTTGCGATCGGACGCAGTGCAGAGGATGGCGCCGCCGTGCACGTCCAAACGGGAGATTTCGCCGGTGGCATCGGCCATCGCGATTTTTTCCTCGGCACAGACGAAGGCGGCGCGCTCGCCGAGAAAATGCACGGCGGAGACGGGTGCACCGACCGCGACGGATTTCACGCGATCGGTCAGGGATGCAATGGTGAGCGGTTCGGAAGACATGATTTCCGTCTCACGCAGCAATGCAGCTTTCGAAACCTTCGCGGATTATCTTTTCCGGCAATTCGCGGCCGATGAAGACGACGCGACTTTCGCGCGGCTCGCCTTCCTTCCACCTCCGCTGATGATCGCCTTCCAGCATCATGTGTACACCCTGGAACACATAACGGTCGTCGTCGTCAGTGAAGGAGAGGATGCCCTTCGAGCGCAGGATCTTCTGGCCCTCGGTCGCGACGAGGTTTTGCAGCCACGGCATAAATTTGGTCGGGTCGAGCGGCTTGTCCGACCGCAGCGACAGCGATTGCATATCCTCGTCGTGGTAGTGCTTCAATCCGCCATGGCTGTGGCTGTGATCGCGATGGTGATCATGGCCATGATGGTGATGATCGTCGCCGGCATCGAGGAATTCCGGCTCGATCTCCAGAATGCGATCGAGATCGAACGCACCGCGTTCCAGCACGTCTGATAGTGCGACCTTGCATCGCTCGGTGCGGTGCAGCTTTGCATACGGATTGATGCCGCGGATCCGCGCCTCGACCTCGGCCAGCTCCGGCCTGGAGACGAGATCGGTCTTGTTCAGCACGATGACGTCGGCGAAGGCGATCTGGTTCTTGGCTTCCGGCGCATCCTTGAGACGATCGCTCAGCCATTTGGCGTCGGCCACCGTCACGACCGCATCGAGCCGCGCGTTCCTCTGCACGTCTTCGTCGACGAAGAAGGTCTGCGCTACCGGTGCCGGATCGGCCAGGCCGGTGGTCTCGACGATGATGGCGTCGAACTTGCCCTTGCGCTTCATCAGGCCGTCCATGATGCGGACGAGGTCGCCGCGCACGGTGCAGCAGACGCAGCCATTGTTCATTTCGAATACTTCTTCGTCGGCGCCGATGATGAGATCGTTGTCGATGCCGATCTCGCCGAATTCGTTGACAATGACGGCGTATTTCTTGCCGTGGTTTTCCGACAGGATGCGGTTGAGCAGCGTGGTCTTGCCGGCGCCGAGATAACCCGTCAGCACGGTCACTGGAATTTTCTGGGACGAAAGTTCAGACATAATGGCTCCGGAGCGGAAATGGTTTTGCGCACCGGCAGCAGGGAGGCCCCTGCCCTATGGGCTCAGCGCGCTGGTCAGGGCCTTTATATTGTGCCTGACCATCGCAATGTAAGTGGGAGAATCGCCCTTTTCGCCGGTCAAGCTGTCGGAATAGAGCGTTCCGCCGACCTTGGCGCCGGTCTCGGCCGATATCCGGTTCATCAGGCGGGGATCGCTGATGTTTTCGAGAAAAACTGCCGGTATTTTGGCCGCCCTGATCTGGGTGATGATCTTTGCGACATCGCGGGCACTGGCCTCGGATTCGGTCGATACACCGACCGGCGCAATGAATTCGATGCCATAGGCAGCGGCGAAATAACCGAACGCGCCATGGGTCGAGATCACCTTGCGGCGCCCTTCCGGAATTTTGGCGATCGCCTCGCGCACCTCGCGGTCCAACGCGTCGAGCTGCGCCAGATAGGCGCTGGCGTTGGACTTGAAGGTTTCGGCACTGGCGGAATCGGCGGCCACCAGCGCGTCGCGGATATTGGCGACGTAGATCTTGGCGTTGGCGACGGATTGCCAGGCATGCGGATCAGCTTCCGAGCCGAGCTTGAGCGGCGTAACACCGGTAGTCGTAGTTACGACGGTCGCCTTTCCGCCGGCGGATTTGACGAGCCGCGATAACCAGCCCTCGAACCCAAGACCATTGACGAACACAAGCTTTGCACCCGCAACCCGTTTGGCGTCCGAGGGCGCCGGCACATAAACATGCGCATCGCTGTCGGGCCCGACCAGTGTGGTGACCTCGACGCGATCGCCGCCGACCTGGCGGACGAAATCGCCGATGATCGAGAAGCTCGCGACGACATTGAGGCGATCCGCGGCGCGGGCCGGGCCGACGACCGCGAGCATGGCGAGAGCGATGAACAAGAGCCGGATCATGACTACGCCTCGAGATGCCGGCCGGGAAACATCTGCCGGACCAGACCACTGACAGGGCCGAACAACAGCGACACCACATACAGCACCGCGGCAATCAGAATGACCGCGGGACCGGAGGGAATTTTCGTCTGGAACGACAGCACCAGTCCGGCATAGCCCGAAACAATCGCGCTTGCGACCGCGATGCAGATCATGCCGGTGATGTCGCGCGACCAGAACCGCGCAATGCCGGCGGGCAGGATCATCAGGCCAACGCCGAGCAAGGTGCCGAGCGCGTGAAAGCCGTTGACCAGGTTGATGACGACCAGCGCCAGGAACGCCAGGTGCGCGGGCGCGCCGGCGCGAGAGACGGTGCGCAGGAATAGCGGATCGACGCATTCGATCACGAGGGGACGGTAGATTACCGCCATCACCAAGAGTGTAATCGTGGCGTTGAAGGCGATCACCAGCAGCGTCTGATCATCCATCGCGAGGATGTTGCCGAACAGCACGTGCAGCAAGTCGATATTGGTGCCCTTGATGGAAACGATGGTAACGCCGAGCGCGAGCGACACCAGATAGAAGGTCGCGAGCGAGGCGTCTTCCTTCAGCTCGGTGTTGCGCGCGACGAGGCCGGCGAGCAGTGCGACCGTAAAGCCCGCGATCAATCCGCCCGTCGTCATCGCGAACAGGTTCAGCCCCGAGACCAGGAAGCCGATCGCAGCGCCCGGCAGGATCGCGTGCGCCATGGCGTCACCGACCAGGCTCATCCGCCGCAGCATCAGGAACACGCCGATCGGCGCGGCGCCGAGCGCGAGCGCGATCACGGCGGCGAGCGCGCGGCGCATGAACTCGAATTCGATGAAGGGCGCGAACAGCGCGTCGTACAGCATCAGGCCGCCCGTGATGGCATATCGGCGGCGCAGGCTGCGGCGCTGTCGTCGAAGGCTTCGCACATCTTCATCGCCACCAGCAGGTTTTCCGGTGTCAGCACGTCGGCGGTCGGCCCCCACGCAACCGGCCCGCGCGCCAGCAGCAGGGTTTCGGGGAAGTGGCTTCGCACCATCTCCAGATCGTGCAGCGCCGCCAGGACGGTGCGCCCCTCGCCATGCCAGCGCCTGACCAGCGCGATCAGGTCCGCCGACGTCTTGGCGTCGATGGCGTTGAACGGCTCATCCAAAACGATGAGGCGCGAATCCTGCAGTAGCACCCGCGCAAACAGCATGCGCTGCATCTGGCCGCCGGACAGCGTGCCGATCGAGCGGTTTTCAAAACCGTTGAGCCCGACCGCGGCGAGCGCCGCCAGGATTTTCTCGCGCGCGGCCTTGCCGATGCCGCCGAACGGGCCCGTCGAACGCCACAGGCCGCTGCCGACGAAATCAAACACCGAGATCGGAAAGCTGCGGTCGATGTCGACGCTCTGCGGCAGATAGGCGATGTCCCTGCTATCGAGACCGCCGAGACCAATCGCGCCGGACAGCGGCTTGAGGATGCCGGCCACCCCCCGGAACAGCGTCGACTTGCCGGCGCCGTTCGGCCCGATCACCGCCAGCAGCGCACCTTCCATCACCTCGCCATTGAGGTGGTGCACCGCCGGGTGGCGATCGTAGCCGAGCGTGACGTTTCGGAATTTTATCTGCGCGGTCATGCTCACCTCATCGCCACCAGGACAACGGCCCACAGACCGACGCTGACGGCGAACGCTGCGGCAAGCCGAGCTGACACGGTCATCCGCAGGATCGACCAGGGCGCGGCCTGCGCCGGATGCGGCATCGCCGGACCGTGGCTGTGGGCGTGAGCGTGATGCGCGTCGTCGTGGGAGTGAGCGTGAGGCATGGATGGACGTTATAATATAACATTACGGGAGTCCACGAGGGGCGTGGCCGTAGATCGGTATTCTCAAAGGGCACCGTCTGTCATGCCGCTGCCGCGCCCAGCAATCGAGCTGACCTACGAAGAGGCCGCCAACCGAGGCGACCCCTGTCATAAGGCGTTCAAATAGGTTTGCTTGTGTTTTCGTTCGCCGGCTATGGCCGCTGCCCTGGGGCAGGATGATTAATGTGGCCGGCAGGGCCGCCTGAATTTCAGAGCAAGGCAGGCGGTCCCGCTAAGCCCTCAAGCTTCGAGTGGAAGGCTGGATCGTGAGGCGATAGGCAACGAGCGTGCGGCCGTCTGTTGCCTCCAGCGCCATATCGCAGACGGGACAGCGATACTCGCCCTCGGTCCCTCGTTGTGACGAAAGCTCAAGCCGCCTGAATCCGGCCCCGCAGTTGGAGCAGGTCACGTCGCCCTTCTTCATGTACACCCCTAGATTGGCTGACCCGCCCCAGCGGGGGTCAGTTTTAGCCGATATTCGCGGACAGAACCAGTTCATCATCCGGTGAATTACGGGGTTTCTGCTGATCTATGATTTATGGTTATATCGATAACATCTTGAGCGTGCATTTCACGGCCTCCCGATCACCATCGCGATCGCCGCCGCGAGGAACGGGAACGGCACCGACACCGCGGCACGAAACCAGACGAAGCGCGCCGGCATGAAGGGGATTTCCCAGAGGATCATCCGCTGAAAGGCGAACAGCGCCCAGGCGACGACATAGGCGATCACCTGCGGCGAGCCGCCGCCGACCTTCAACGCCACCGCGCCGATCGAAAAGCCGACCACCGGGCCGCCGGGCGTCGCCGCGCCCGCGATGACAGCGGTCAGAACGCCGAGCCAGCCGCTGTCCGGCCCGAGCCAGCCGGTGATGACTTCCGGTGGGATCACCGCGGCGATGTAGCCCGAGCCGACCACGCCGAGCGCAATGCGCGGCACGATGTTGATGAAGTCCATCGAGCCTTCGCGCACCGACGACACCAGCACGACGCGGCCGCGGCGCCACGCCATGAAGCCGAGAATCGCGACTGAGCCCCACAAGGTGATGTCGATGATCAGCGCCGAGGCGGTCATTCGGACGGCTCGCCCTTCGGATACATCCGCACGAAGATGACGCGGCCGAGCCAGCCGGCCAGTACCGGGATCGGCAGCGAGATCACGATGCGCCACAGCGTGAAGTCGGTGCCGAGAATCGGCAGCTCCCAGGCGACCGCGCGGCCGTAACCGATCAGCGTCCAGCTCACCACCATCGCGATGGTGGCGCCGAAATCGGCACCGACCGTCAGCAATGCCGCTGCCACCGGATAGGCGGTGAAGGGGCCGCCGGGCAGGATCGCGCCAAATGCCGTTCCGATCAAAAGTCCCTTCAGGCCCGATTCCGGGCCGAGCGATCGCGAGACTTTGTCGTGCGGCAGAATTTCCGCGATGAATCCACCGAGCAGGCAGCCGGCCAGCACGCGCGGGATGATTTCGCCGAACAGCCAGAGGTCATGGGTGAGGATATTGAGCACGCCGTCGATGCCGTCGCGCCGCCACACCAGCGCAGCACAGATCGCGACGAGCGCGCCGATCACGATCATCGACCAGCCGACCGGCTTGCGGGCACGCCGTGGCTTCGGCTCGGCGTCGTCGGCTGGCGCCGAGTCCTTTAGCGGAGGTTCTGACAAGGCTGTGGGTTTGGCGGGTGAAGCAGATCCATTCTGCTTAGTCCCGCACGTGTGGCGAAGCAAACGGAAGCTCGCGCGATACCCATGCGCTTCACAGGGGCGCCCATGCGAGGACGTCACGCAGCCCGTGTTCGTACGGGCGATTGGTTCAGGCGAACTGCCGCACCAGTGCAAGACCGCCGAACAGCCCGGCAATCGAGAGCACGACAGAGCCAGCCACGTAAAGCGCCGCGAGCCCAAGCTCGCCGCGCTCGTAGAGCAGCGCGGCATCGAGCGAATAGGCCGAGAACGTGGTGTAGCCGCCGAGGACGCCGGTCATCAAAAACAGCCGCCAGGGCTGCGAGGCCTCGCCCTTGAAGGCGAGATAGCCCGCGATCAGCCCCATCGCGGTCGAGCCGGTGATGTTGATGATGAAGGTGCCCCAGGGAAATCCGGTGCCAAGGCAGCGGGCGCAGGTGAGATTGATGAGATGGCGCAGCGTCGCGCCAAGGCCGCCGCCGAGAAAGACCAAGAGATAGCTCATCGCAGCATTTTCCAGATCAGCATCATCCCGGCAGAGTGCTTGTGCCGCACGGGAGCCCTCCCCGCAAGGATTTGAAGGCACTGCACCAACGAAAAGGGGCGGTAGCCGCACTACCGCCCCATGGATAGCCACTCCGCTATCATTCCGGGGCGATGCGTCAGCATCGAACCCGGAATGACGATGTTAGACTTCAGGCTCCGGCCTTGCCGAACAGCTCGTCGACGTAGTCCCAGTTGATCAAATTATCGCAGAACGCCTTTAGATAATCGGGACGGCGATTGCGATAGTCGATGTAATAGGAGTGCTCCCAGACGTCGCAGCCGAGAATCGGCGTCGCGCCGTAGACCAGCGGGCTCTCGCCATTCGCGGTCTTGGAGATTTCGAGCTTGCCGTTCTTGACCGACAGCCAGCACCAGCCGGAGCCGAACTGGCCGACGCCGGCGGCGGCGAAATCGGCCTTGAACTTGTCGAGCCCGCCGAGGTCCTCGGTGATCTTCTTCTCCAGGCGGCCGGGCAGCTTACTGCCGCCGCCATTCGGCTTCATCCAGTTCCAGAAATGCAGGTGGTTGTAATGCTGGCCGGCATTGTTGAACACGGCCGGATTCTTGCCGAACGAACCCTTGACGATCTCCTCCAGGGACTTGCCTTCGAATTCAGTCCCCTTGATCGCGTTGTTTCCGTTGGTCACGTAAGCCTGGTGATGCTTGTCGTGGTGGTATTCCAGCGTTTCCTTGGACATGTGAGGCGCAAGGGCGTCGTGGGAATAGGGAAGATTGGGCAGCGTGAAGGTCATGGGGTGATGTCCGAACTGATGGGAGACGTGGTCTGGTCTAACGGGAACTCTTATAGAAGGTTCCATTGCGCATAAACACCGCAATTTGGCAAGAACGGCAGCGGCTTCCGGTAACGCCGCTCCGCGTCCCGCGTATGACGGGCATGGCAGCCGCAAGCATCCGCGCTGTATGGTGATGAAATGAGCATCGAGATCGACGTCCTGAACGGGGACTCCTCATGGCCGCGGGCTGAACCGCTGATGCAGGCGGTATGGCCACGCCATGTCGTAGAAAAATTGTCCTGGGGCCACGTCAAATGGGCCGACGCCGATCTGCGCGTGCTGATTGACGCACCCGAGGATACGGAGCGGCCGGGCCTGGCCTGCCATGTCGGCATCTATTTCCGCACCGCGACCTGGGACGGGCACAAGGTCCAGATCGGCGGCATCGGCGGCGTCTCGACGCGGGAGGATTGCCGGGGACGCGGCTATGCCACGCTGGCGCTCAACGCCGCGATCAGGACGCTGCGCGACCACGAAGCGGTGCGGTTCGCAATGTTATTTTGCGAGCCGCACAATGAAGCATTCTATCAGGCGCGCGGCTGGCATGCGTTCAACGGCGAGGTCTATGCCGAGCAGCCGGAGGGAAGAATTCGCTTCGAGGCCATGGCACCATACGTGTTCGATTTCACCCGCAAGCCGCGCGATGGAATAATCGACCTATGCGGCCTCCCGTGGTGACCCCTGCACCAGCGCGGGTGGCTTGCGCCAGTCAAGGCCAATAACATTTCATCCGTAATCTAATTCGATTTGGATCACCGGTGACGCATGACCATTGACGCCCCGCTCGACATGCGTCCCGCTGCCGCCGTTCCGCCCGCGCCGACCAACGCGCTGCTCACCTCGCCGATCCTGCCGACGCTATTGAAGCTCGCGCTTCCCAACGCGATCGCCATGGTCGGCACGACGCTGGTGGCGGTCGCCGAGACTGCCTATATCGGCCGGCTCGGCACCGAGCCGCTCGCCGGGATAGCGCTGGTGTTTCCCTTCGTCATGCTGACGCAGATGATGTCGGCGGGCGCGATGGGCGGCGGCGTTTCCTCCGCCATCAGCCGCGCGCTCGGCGCCGGCGACCGCGACCGTGCGGCGACATTGGCCCTGCATGCGGCGATGATCGGCGCCTGCGCCGGAATCTTTTTCACGGTGATGATGCTGGCATTCGGCCGCGCGTTTTACACGCTGCTCGGCGGCCGCGGCGGCGTGCTCGAACAGGCCATGCAATATTCGCACGTGCTGTTCTCCGGCGCGATCGCGATCTGGCTGGTCAACACGCTGGCTTCGGTGGTGCGTGGCACCGGCGACATGCGGATTCCGTCGGTGACACTGATCGGCACCGCGCTGGTGCAGATTGCGGTCGGCGGCGCGCTGGGCCTCGGGCTGTTCGGCCTGCCGAAATTCGGCATGGGCGGCGTCGCCGCGGGCCAGTTCACCGCTTTCACGCTCGGCGCGATGTTTCTTGCCTGGTATCTCGTCAGCGGCCGCAGCCGGCTGACGCTGAACTTCGCGGGCTTCAAATTCCAGCGCGCCATGTTCTTCGACATTCTCAGGGTCGGCGCGGTGTCCTGCCTGGCGCCGCTGCAAACCGTGCTGACGGTGCTGATCTTCACCAAGATCCTGGCGGGCTATGGCACCGAGACGTTGGCCGGCTACGGCATGGGCTCGCGGCTGGAATTCTTGCTCACGCCGATCGCCTTTGCGTTCGGCGTCGCCTCGGTGCCGATGGTCGGCATGGCCATGGGCGCGGGCCTCGTGACGCGCGCGCGCCAGGTGGCCTGGATCGCCGGCGCGGCGGCCGGTATCACCGTGGGCGCCATTGGGTTGATCGTCGCGGCAAAACCGTCGCTCTGGATTTCGATGTTCACCAGCGATCCCGGCGTTACGGCCGCAGCCCACGCCTATTTCACCTGGGCAGGCCCGGCGTTCGCCTTCTTCGGCCTCGGCGTGTGCCTCTATTTCTCTTCGCAGGGTGCCGCAAAGGTCGGCGGTCCCGTGATGGCCGGCACCGCAAGATTGCTGATGGTCGGAGGCGGCGGCTGGTGGTTGGCCTCCAGGGGCGCGCCGGCATCAGCCTTGTTCGCACTGGTCGGCGCAGCGATGGTCGTTTACGGCCTCGGCACGGCGCTGTCGATCCGTCTGACCCGCTGGGGCAAATGATAACGACAAGTTGCAATCAATCCGACGTTGCACAAATCTGATTTGTTGCTATGCAGGCCTGCTTTTTTCAGAGGAATGATTCATGGCTTGCAGAACGGCTCTCTTCATCGCGATCTCAGCGGCATTGCTGGTCGCGCCATCCGCCTTCGCGCAAGGAGCGGGCGAACCGACCGGCGTCTGGCTGACGCAGGCGGGCGATGCCAGGGTGAAGATCAGCAAATGCGGCGGTGGAATTTGCGGCGTGATCGTCGGGCTGAAGGAGCCGATCGACCCGGCCACCGGCAAGCCCCAAGTCGATGACAAGAATCCGAACCCGGCCCTGAAGCGGCGGCCGATGATCGGCCTTCCCCTGTTCAGCGGCATGAGCCCCAGCGGTCCCAACAAATGGTCGGGCCAGATCTACAATGCCGACGACGGAGGCACCTACGCCAGCAGCGTCTCGGTGACGGGCGCAGACACGCTGAAGGTCGAAGGCTGCGTCGGCGCGCTCTGCGGCGGCGAGAACTGGACGCGCGTGGGGCGGTGAACTGGATACGTTGATACTGTCGATGCGGCGGCGCGAGCCCGCACCCTAGCCCTCCCCCGCAAGTGCGGGAGAGCGAACGCATCTCGCTCGCGGCGACGGCTCTCTCCAAGCAACGACTAGACTCCCTCTCCCGCTTGCGGGGGAGGGCTGGGGTGGGGGTGCTTCCGCATATTCGATCGCAGATGGCGAGCGCGGTTCTCCTACGCCGCCATCGCTTTCAGCGCTGACGCCGCCGACGCGTAGCCGCCGCGGGCGCCGTCGATGAAGTGGACGTGATCGCTGCGCATCACCGAGGGCGCGAAGCAGGTCATCATCGCGGCGTCCTGCCGGTGCAGGCCGTAGCGCACGATCTTGGCTGAAGCCGCCTTTGCCAGAAGCTCCGTCAGCGCCTGCTCCAGCTCTTCCGTGCAGTCGAGGATCATCCGCAGGCCGTCGTCATATTTGCGGAAGTCGGAATTCTCCACCACCTGCTTCACGTAGTTCTTCGGCACGAAATTGCCTACCTTGATGCCGAATCGCATCACCACGTAAGCCCACAGCGTGAAGGCAAGCACGACGGTGCGTCGCTTCAACAGGGGGCCGCCGCGCGCGGCGCGCGCCTCATATTCAACGCCGGCCGGCGGCCAGCGCAGCGGCGGCCCATCTGGTGGCACCGGCCGGCCCGCATCCGGGCTCTGCTCGACCAGCTTGATGACATCCTCGATCACTTTGCGGAAGGCCTGCGGATCGGCGCCCTTGGTCGGCACTACCAGCACTGACAGAATGAGCCCGCGAGAGGAGGGAATTTCCTCGAACCGGCACGACAGCCCGGACAGATCGGGCTGCGTTCCCGGCTTCGCCGGCGGGACGGCGAATTCGCCCCGCTTCATCGCGGCATCCGCCCATCCCAGCCCGCCGCCGGAAAACATCGCATAGGACAGATTGGACGACGGCCCGAAGCGGGCGACTTTGATATCGAGGCCCTGCGCGCGGATATCCTTCACCGGCACCAGCGCCACCCGCATCACCAGATCGAGATCAGACCTGACCCAGGCCGCGGTCGCCGCCAGCGCTTCGCGCGCGTGTAAAAGATCGGCCGGCGCCACCGCAAAGCTCGCACCATCGCCGCCGAACACGAACGGAAATTCGCGCCCGCCGAGCGCGTTGGTGACGGCCGCGATCACGGCGGCGCCGGCCATGTTGACCGCCTTGTAGCGCTGATTGGCGATCGCCTTTGTGGATTCGACGATGTCGGCGACACCGACGGCCCAGTTGTCCGGCAACGGCGTATACAGCGCCGGGTCCATCAGGCTGCCGAAGCCACGAAAGACCGGGATCGCGCCGTAGAAAATGTCGGTGCCGTCAGGCGTCGTCATGGCGGTGCCAAGTATTCCGGTTCACGAACCTCTCACAGATACGGCCAGTTTTGGAATCCGGTTCAGGCGCGCGGCAGAACGTCCTACCCTTTCGCGATCCCGCGCAGCACCAACTGGTTTAGCCGGTTGGCAAACGCCGCCGGATCTTCCGGCAATTCGCCGTCGAGGATTTGCGCCTGCTCCAGCAGCAGGAAGGACAGATCCCTGGCCGCGTCCTTGTCACCGGCGATTGCCGTGACCAGGGGATGGCGCATGTTGATCTCGAGGATCGGCTTGGTGGTCGGCCCCTTGTTCTGCATTGCCAGCAGCCGCTCGAGCATGCGGTCCTGCGCGCCGCCGCCGGCGACGAGGCACGATGCGCTCGAGGTCAACCGCTGCGAGGCGCGCACGTCGGAGACGCGTTCGCCGAGCGCGTCCTTGATCAGCGCGATCGTCGTGGCTTCATCGGCGCCGGCTTCGTCCTTCTTGTCCTCAGCCTTTTCATCCAACAGCGGGATCAGTCCGAAATCGATATCGCCCTGGCTTAAGGACTTCAGCGGCTTGCCGCCGAAATCGAGCGACGCGGAGGTCCAGAACGCGTCGACCGGATCGGTCAGCAGCAGCACCTCGATGCCGCGGGCGGTTGCGGACTCGAGCTTCGGATTCGACTTCAGCCGTTCGACGCTCTCGCCGGTGAGATAATAGATGTCGGTCTGGTTCGGCCTGAGATCCTCGACATATTGCTTGAGCGAACGCTTCTCGCCCTTTGTCGTGGTGAAGCGCGACAATGCGAGCAGCTTCTCGCGGCGCTCAAAGTCCTCCCAGATGCCTTCCTTGATCACGGGCCCGAACGCATCCCAGATTTTTGCGAACGCTTCCGGCTCCTTTTCGCCGAGGCTTTCCAGCTCCGATATCACGCGGCCGGTGACGGCTTTTCGAATTTGCGCGAGTTGCGGATTGTTTTGCAGCATCTCGCGCGAGATGTTGAGCGGCAAATCCTCGCTGTCGATCACGCCGCGGATGAAGCGCAAATAGGCCGGCAACAGTTCTGCATCGTCGGCGATGAAGACGCGGCGGACATAAAGCTTGACCTTGCCCTTGCGCGCCTGGTCGAACAGGTCGAACGGTTTTGTCGACGGCGCAAACAGCAACACCGCGTAGGACTGCCGGCCCTCGGCGCGATAATGCAGCGTCATTGCCGGTTCGTCGAATGCGCCGGCGACCTGCTGATAGGCCTGCTTGTAGTCCTCCGGCTTGAGCTCCGACTTCGGCCGCTGCCATAGCGCGCTGGCCGAATTGATCTGGCGCGGCTCGCCCTCCTCCGGCACCAGTTCGATCGGAAACTGGATGTTGTCGGACCAGGCGCGGACGATGCGTTCGATCTCGTAGGTCTCGAGATATTTCGCGGCTTCCTTTTTCAGGTGCAAGACGATCTCGGTGCCGCGGGTGACGCGCTTGGCATCCTCGTCGCTGGCAGCAGCTATTTCAAATCCGCTGCCGCCGGAAGACGACCAGACGAAGACCTGATCGGAACCGGCGCGACGGCTGGTGACGACGATGCGCTCGGCAACCATGAAGGCCGAATAGAAGCCGACGCCGAACTGGCCGATCAGATTGGCGCCGTCTTTGGCCTCGGTGAGGCGGGAGAGAAACGACTTGGTGCCGGAGCGCGCGATGGTGCCGAGATTGTCGATCAGCTCCTGGCGGTCCATGCCGATGCCGCTGTCGATGACGCTAAGCGTATTGGCCTTCTTGTTCGGCGCGATGCGGATCTTGGGCGGCGCGCCATCGGCGATCAGCTCGGGCGCGGATATCGCCTCATAGCGAAGCTTGTCGCAGGCGTCAGACGCATTCGAGATCAGCTCGCGCAGGAAGATGTCGGTCTCCGAATAGACCGAGTGCACCATCAGATTCAGAAGCTCGGCGACCTCGGCCTGGAACGGCTGGGATTCGGGGGCAGTGGTGGTCGTCATGCAGGGGCTCACCGGAAAACGAGGTGGGTAGGAAAGCCCTGATATAGCGATACCATCTGGGGTGGCAAGGTTTGGGCCCTGCCGCAACCCGATAGGCCCCCTTACCGCTCCACGAAAGCGCGCTGGAACTGATCCAGAATCGGCTTGGACAGGTAGCTGAGCATGGTCCGGCTGCCGGTCTGCATGAACACTTCCGCCGGCATGCCCGAGCTGAGCTGCAGCCCGGCGAGGCGGCGGCGCTCCTCTTCCGGCAGCATGATCCGGACCGTGAAATAGGACGTGCCGGTCTGCTGGTCGCGGGTGGTGTCGGGCGAGACATACGACACCTGACCGATCAATTGCGGCGTCACCCGCTGGTTGAAGGCCGAGAAGCGGACAAAAGCCTGCTGGCCCTTGCGCACCTGATCGATATCGTTCGGCTGCAACCGCGCCTCGATCTGCAGATCGTCGGAATCCGGCACCACTTCCATGACGGTGTCGCCGCCGCGAATGACGCCGCCGATGGTGTGTGCGGTGAGCTGATGAATCACGCCCGACGTCGGCGCGCGCATCTCGATGCGCTCGAGCACGTCGCGCGCCGCGATGCTTCGCTCGCTGAGTTCAGCTTCCTTGCCCTGCGCCTCGCCGAGTTCCTTGACGACTTCGGTGCGGACATCCTGGTCGAGCCTGACCATCTGAAGCTTCGCCTCGTCGATCTTGTTTTTGGTCTCGGCGATCGTGGAGAGCAGCTGGCCGCGTTCGCCTTCGATTCTCGCGCTCTCGCGCTGCAGGGTCGTAAGCCGCGCCAGCGGTACCAGACGCTTGTCGAAGAGGTCCTGAACGCCGGTGAGTTCGCCGGTGATCAGTTCCAGCTGCTTGGCCTTGGACGCGACCTGCGCGTCGAGGCCGACGATCTCGTCACCAAGCTGCGTTACCTTGCTCTGCAACAGCTCCCTCTGGCTCTCGCGCGCCGTCACCCGCGCCCTGAACAGCGAAGCCTCCGAGGCCAGCAGCGTTTTGACGCCGGGATCATCAAGCCGCGCCGACATCTCGGCCGGTATCGCCGGCCGGGGCAGACCGTCGCGCTCGGCGACCAGCCGCGCGATCTTCGCCCGCATTTCATCGAGCTGCTTACTCACCACCTGCAGGCTGGCTTGCGCCTGCGTCGAATCCAGCCGCAGCAACAGATCGCCGGCGTTGACCCGCATGCCATTGTGGACCGGAATCTGCGCGACCACGCCGCCGGTCGGATGCTGGATAGTCTTGACGTTGGACTGCACCACCAGATTGCCCGGCACCACGACCGCGCCCGACAACGGCACGAATACCATCCAACCGCCGGCCAACCCGCCGACGACGAGCAGCGCCCGCAAGCCCGTGCGCAATTCACGCTCGAAGGCGCGCCCAGCCCGCAGCACGATACTCTCGCCCGGCGCGCCCGCCACATCCGCCGATGCATCGCGGTTGGCAAAGAATGCGACCCCTGCGGTCAGGCCGTTGCGGACAACCTGCGTTACGGAGCGCTCGCGCGGCACCGGCCCTGCCGGGCTCGGCGGCGCCAATTGGGGCGCCTCGATGCGAGGCGGCTCCCGCCTGTCGTCGATCTGCAAAAGCTCCGGCCTGAACGTCGGCACGTACATCAGCGACGGATCGTCGGGCGCGATGATCGGACCGCGCGCGTGTCGTTCGTTCAGTCGTGAATTGCCGCGCACGCTTGCCGCCGGTGGCGGGGCCATGAGTTGCGGCTCACGCGCGACGCGGCCACGGCGCGGCGGCGGCTCGCCGTCAAAATCGTCGGACTGGGATCCGAAGGGGCCGAGCCAATCCAGCACCCTGCCCATCTTGCTCTTTTTTTTCGGCCGCTTCGGCCGGGCCGGACGCGGCCGCCGCGGAGCCGGACTTTCGTCATTCGCCGGACGGCGAAGCGGCGGCCGCTGTCCTTGCAGATTGTCCTGCTCGAAAGCCTGCCGCAATCGCTGGAGTTCGAGGATCAGCGCCTGGCCCTGCGGCGCCACGACGTCCTCATCCGTTCCGCCGACCCGGCGTCGCGCAATTCTTTCATCGGTATGCATGTGATCGAAATTCTTCATGATGGAACACTCTCGGCAAGTGATGCGCGCTGATCCGCCTTTGCCTGCGGTGGGGCTGGCGGCGCCCCTGGCGCCCCCTTGCCGTTCGCGTTGCGGACGCGCGCGAAGACTTCTTCGCGCGGGCCGAACGCGATCGCCTTGCCCTCATAGAGCACCATCGTCATGTCAAGCGCGGAAAGCGCGCTCGGGCGGTGCGAGATGACGACGACGATGGATTTGTTCTGGCGCATGATGGCGATGGCGTGGGTTAGGGCGTTCTCACCGTCGGCATCCAGATTGGCGTTGGGCTCGTCGAGAACGATCAGAAAAGGATCGCCGAACACCGCCCGCGCCAGGCCAACGCGCTGCTTCTGTCCAGCCGAGAGCGAGATGCCGCCCGCCCCTATTCGCGTCGCATAACCCTCCGGCAGGCGCAGGATGATGTCATGAACGCCGGCGATCTGGGCGGCCTTGAGGATGGCGTCGGAAGTTGCGTGTTCGTCGAAACGGCAGATGTTCTCCGCTACGGTGCCGTCAAACAGGCCGACGTCCTGCGGCAGATAGCCGATATGCCGGCCGAGATCCTCGTTGCGCCATTGATCGAGGGAGGCGCCATCAAGCCGCACCGCGCCGCGATGCGCCGGCCAGATTCCAACCAGCGCCTTGGAAAGCGAAGTCTTGCCCGACGCGCTGGCGCCCAGCAGCGCCAGCCCCGCGCCGGCCTTGAGCGAAAACGTGACACCAGACACGATCGGCATGTCGAAACCGGGGGCTGCCACCGCGAGGTTCTGCACCGACAATTCGCGGCAGGGACGCGGCAGCATGACCGGCGGCGCCGGCGGCGGCGCGGTCGCCTTGCAGATGTCGCGCAGACGGGCGAGGCCCTGGCGTGCGGCTGCCAGTTGCTTCCAGGTACCGAGCGCGATTTCGACAGGTGCAAGCGCGCGCCCCATCAGGATCGATGACGCGATCATGACGCCGCCGGATGCCTTGTCGACTACGACAAGATAGGCGCCGATACCGAGCATTCCCGACTGCAGAATGTAGCGCAGCACCTTCGCGGCCGAGCCGAGATTGGCATAGACGTCGGTCGCGCGGATGTTTTCCTGTAGGTAGCGCTCGTTGGCTTGCGACCAGCGCGCCGTCAACCGGTCCGTCATGCCGAGCGCGCGGACGATTTCCGCGTTGCGCTGGGTCGCATCCGCCAGCACCTGGCGCTGCGCGTTCATGTCCATCGCCGCCTTGGTCGAATTGCGCGAGATCCGCTCGGTCAGCAAGGTCATCGCAATGATCGCCGCAGTACCAAGCAGCGCCGTGAAGCCGATCGCAGGGTGAAACAGAAACAGTCCGATCAGAAAGACCGGGATCCACGGCATGTCCAGAAATGCCGTCGGGCCCATGCCTGACATGAAAGTGCGTACCTGGTCGAGATCGCGCAGCGGCTGCTGCATCAGGACCGGCTTGACGCCGCGCAGCGGCAAGGTGGCGAGCGCCGAATGGATCGAGCCCTGCAGGCCGGCATCGAACAGCGTTGCGATCCGGCACAGCATCCGCGACCGCATCGCGTCGAAATATCCCTGTACCAGATAGGCGAATAGCACCATCAGCGACAGGCCGAACAGGGTCGCGAGGTTACGGCTCGGAATCACCCGATCGTACACCTGCAACATATAGAGTGGGCCCGACAACATCAGGATGTTGATGACGCCACTGAATACAGCGACGCCGATCATGCGGCGCGCACTGGCGCGCAGCGCGTTGGTGACGGGATCATCGCCGGCCAGCGTCGAACGCAGGCCCGAAACAGCGCGGAGCGCCGACGCGGCCCGCGCTCGGTCCTGTGTCTGGCCCTGAGCGATACTCATTGAACTGCCCTTCGACCCGCCCCATCGGGTCTCCCTGCAGGTCTCCTTGACGCGCGATGCGGACCATTTTTCGGCGAGAATGCGACGAATGCCGATTGTTCAAGTTCGCTCGTGGGTAGAACGATGGCAAAGGCGTTTGTCGCCGATACGGCGTGCACGCTTCCGGCTGAGATTCCGGCACCGAAGGTCCGACGCGCCAGACAAGGGCCGCGATGTGCTTCTCGCCCGCGCTCCATTCGCCGTTTTCCGGCGCGGCGCGCGTCACGGATTCGTCCGTCTATCACCTTGCTTCGGCGCTCATTGGTCGCTGTGTCGGCCGAAAGACGCCACGAAGCTAAATGATCCTTCACTATGCACGACGTCCCGCCCCCTGGCGGATGGCCGCGCCTATGCATCACGGATTCGATTGGACAACAGGGGACGAACAATGGCTCGCTTGGCTCACGGGGATCAGCCCGACGCTGATCTCGATCTTCCGATCGATGAAACCGCCAGCCCGCCAGTCGCTCCGGCTTTGCAGTCCACGACACCGCCGGATGAAACACCGCCGGCCAGCCAAGCGACGTCACGGCCTGTCGGTTCGAATTTCTCTGACCTCGGCTCAACCTTCAACGGCATGGCTCGGGCGCCGGTGGATGCCCCGCAGCAAAGCGCAATCGGCAATGGCAGCCAGGCAGCCGGCAGCATTGTACACCACACCAACGATCTCACCGCGGTGCAGAACAATCTGCTGGCCGAACTCACTACAGGCCAGTTTTCCGGCGCCGCGCTCGGCCACGTTCAGGCGATCCTGTCCGACATCACCAGCGCCATTTCGGCTGCCAACGCCTCGGCGATCTCGGCAGGCTCGTTCGGCAACGCCGCCGGCGCAGAACAAACGCTTCGCGCCAGCCAACTCAGCGTCATCAATGCCGTCAGTACCGATCCCGTGCTGGCTAATCCGGCGCCGGCCGCGCCGCTGCCCACCGGCACCACGGCCACCGCGCCTCACAATCTCGCGGAGATCGGCGCGATCTTCGACGACGTGGCCAGTCAGATCCTCGGCGGGGTCAATGACGATAACCGGGCGCAGATCACCGATGACATCAATGCTGTGATATCGGACATGCAGGCGCTGATGACCGCCAACCCCGAACTGTTCGACGGGCTGACCGGCGTCCATGCCGATGAGATCGTGCAGCAACTCCAACTCGAGCTCGTCTATATCAACGACCCCGCTATAAGCCCCACGGCGGCACAGGCCAGCGTGGACAACATCCTCGACATCATCGACATCATCCAGAGCGATGCCAATCTGGCTGATATGACAACGCAAGGCGGCATCAGCGGCTTTTCGCCGCTTCCGGATGCTACCGATCCGGCGGCAATGGCCGCGGTAGCTGCCCCGGACGTGCAACAAGTCGCAGCCCCCACCATCAGCGGCGAGCCGGTGATGGTTGCGAGTGCCGACGTCGCCATCGGCGGCGTGGACCAAGCCCATTCGGACATGCCCGAACTGGCACATCATTTACATCACATGTGGGGATAGCGGCGCGCGGCGCGACCTCCGGCGCCCTCGACACGTCGGGGACGCTGGAGGCCGATACATCAAAGCAAGAAACGCGTTCGCCGATCCGGCGCACGCGGCGGGCGCAAAAGAGCTCTTCACCAGCCAGTGCCCGCAAAGAACGACCTTGGACGATGGCCTCACCGACGGCTTTGAGGACCATCACTAGTACGGCAGCGACATCGGCGGTTGGCGAGAATCATTGCCATCGGTTGCTGTTCGGGAAGTGAAGTAGCGGGGCATATGTGTGAGGCAGCGTAAGACGGATTATGGGACCATCATTCTACACTGGACGTTCGTGGCAGCCTTCGCCGTTGCGCTGGTCACGGGCTTACGCATTGCGACTGAGACGCCCGACCGGACCTGGATCAACTGGTTCGATGCCGTGCTGCCGCGCGACAGCGTATGGGTCGCCCACATGCAGGCGGCCGTCGTCCTGGTCGCGGTGGCGATCGGCTACGTCGTCTACATGCTCCGCTCCGGCCTCGGGCGCCGCGTCCAGCTCGACAAGGTTCGCCTGCGCGGATTGTTCGGCCGCGGACAGGCCAGGTTGAGCGCCGTGATCGCCCTGATGTACTGGATTTTCTTCGTCACGATGTTCGGTTTGCTGGTCAGCGGCGGCGCGCTCTATTTCGGCTTCTACTCCGGCTACGACGTGGCGATGCTGCATTGGGTGGGGACCTGGGTGATCCTCGCCTTTGTCGTCCTTCATGTCCTGACCCAATACAAGAGCGGCGGCGTCTCGCAGCTGCTGCGCATCTTTCGTCCCGCTCCGCTGCCGGCGCCGCCGCCACGGCTCGATGCCGTCGAGCTTTTGGGCATGCTCGCCAAGCAATCGGCACGCTTGCCGGAATCCGAAGACCCGAAAGCGCCGCCCGAGGTTTCAGCGCACCCACTGCAGCCTCGCGCAGAGGCGCGCCGCGATCGAACGCGTGAGCCGGATCAGACGCCGCGATCCCATCCCGGGCCTTCGAGATCGCGAAACGCGACCCTGCAGGCCAATCCGTTCCTTGTGGCAGCCGCCGCTGCGATCACCGGCGCTTCGCTCCTCGTGGCGACCGATCGTCTGGCGGTGGATGGTGTGCAGATCCGCCGCATCAATCCCGCCGACGCGCCGGTCCTCGACGGCGACACGTCCGATCGGGCCTGGCGCGGGGTCAAGGCGTTCTCGCTATTGACCGGAGAAGGCGGAAATTTCGACGGCAAGGGCGAAACCAGAATCGGCATTCGCGCGGTGCATGATGGCACCTATGCGTATTTCCTCTTCACCTGGGAAGATTCCACGCGCTCGCTAAAACACCTGCCGCTCGTCAAGCAGGCCGATGGATGGCATCTGCTTCATTCCGGCTTTCAGGCTGGCGACGAGCATCGGTACAACGAAGATAAGTTTTCGGTGCTGCTGACCACGTCGGACGTCACGCTGGCCGGCGGGCGAACCTTTCATCCCGGGCCGCAGCCGGTCGCCGGCGCGCCGGCCACCATGAGCGGCCGCGGCCTGCATTATACGGCGACCGGCTATGCCGATGTCTGGCAGTGGAAGGCCACGAGCGGCGCGACCGGATGGATGGACGATACCCATTTCGGGCCGCCGCTGGATCCGACCCCGATGCAGGCGGCAAACGTCGTTCCGTACAAGGGCGGCTTCGCGCCCGACCCGGGCACGGCAAACTACCGGGACAATTTCACCGTCGAGGCCGACACGTCAGGCGGTCCGCGCCGCAGCCGGCTAATCGCTCCGCTGCGCCTGCCCAAAGTCGTCGCCGACACGACGAACGCGATGGGAGATATCGACCTCGATCCCAATCACGGCGAAAGCGACGGCGCGCGATGGTTCATGACCGAGCAGGATTCCGTGCCGTATTCGACCAACCTCGACGCCCGCATCCCAACGGGGACCGTGATCCCGGGCGTCATCCTGGGCGGCGAATTTTCAGGCGACCGCGCCGATATCAGATGCGCAGCCCGCTGGGCTTCCGGCCACTGGGCGCTCGAGGTGAAGCGTCGGCTCGATACCACAAGCCAGTTCGACGTGCCGATCAAAACCGGCATCTTCATGCGGGTCGCCGCGTTCGATCACAGCCAGATCAGACATACGCGGCACGTCCGTCCTATTCGTATCGAGGTGGAATAAATGTCAAGGATTTGCAAAGTCACGATCAACAACGAGCCATTTCTGGCCAATCGCGGCGAGCTTCTGCTCGACTGGGCGTTGATGAACGGGGTCGATCTTCCGCATGATTGCCGTTCCGGAATTTGCGGCGCCTGCCGCGTGCGGCTCGTCGACGGCCAGGTATTCGGCGGCCATAGCCGGGGCGACGACATGATCCATGCCTGCCAGGCCAGAATCGTTTCCGATCTCGAAATTGCGATCGAGCCGGCTCCCGAGCCGGTGGCGCTGTCGGCGGAAGTGGCGCAGACCGTTCAGCTCGCACCTGATGTGGTGGGTGTCGACATCGAGTTGCCGAAGCCGCTCGATTACCTTCCCGGCCAATACTGCAAGCTGCAATTTCAGGGATTCCCGGCAAGGTCCTACAGCCCGACTTATCCGCTGGAAGGCCGGCCCCACGATCGCATCCTGCACTTTCATATCCGAAAGGTCAGGGATGGGCTGGTATCCTCGGCGCTCGGCCACGACATTCGCCCCGGGCACCGCGTCAAGCTGACCGGACCGTACGGCCGCGCCTTTTTCAGGCAAGGCCATGCCGGGCGCATCGTTCTCGTCGCCAGCGGCACCGGTTTCGCCCCGATGTGGTCGGTCGCGGTCGCCGCGATCATGGAGCAGCCCCAGCGCGATATGGTCTTCGTGGTGGCGGCACGGAGCATCCGCTCGCTCTACATGCACGCGGCGCTGTGCCGGCTGGCGCTGTTTCCCAACGTCACGCTGATTCCGATGGTGTCGGAGCCGCAAAACATCTCGCATGCTGTTCGCAGCGGCCGGCCGACCGATCATTTGCCAAAACTCACGCCTGATGACGTGGTCTATACCGCGGGCGCGCCAGCGATGACCGATGCCGTGGCGCGGATTGCAAAGGCTGCGGGCGCCCGATGCTACACCGACCCTTTCGTGGAGGAGCCGCGAAGGGTGGAGCAGGCTGGCCTGATGTCGCGCCTCACCGGCTGGCTCAGCGAGCCCAAAACGGGATCGATCCCGTTGCAGCCAGCGCAACGCGCGGCGCCGATGCCCCGCGGCGTATCCGCAGTTGGCGCAGGTAACCGCTAGCTGATCGCTGCGATGTACCGCTGGACTGACATTTCGAACGCCGGCTTTGCATTCTCGCGGATGTTACGGCCCCACCACGCGCCATAGATGCAATCGAAGGCCAGCGGTTCGACCGCGCGCGCGATCCGGCGGACCGCTGCGGCATTGAGCGGGATGTAATTCGGATAGCTGTACATGAAGCTGAGCGAGCGGCGGTCCAGCGCGACCATCGCGACATCGCCGGTGAGCAATGCGCCCTGCCCTTGCGCACCCGCGCGCCAATGCATCACCGTGGCGCCGGCAAAATGTCCGCCGGTTCGCACCAGCAGGATATCGTCCGAGATCCGGTGGCTGTCGCCGGTCCACGGCACGATGGCCGGATGCGGCCGCGTGACGAAAGCGCTGTCATCACCATGCAGATAGACCGGCACGCCGCCGAACGCATCGCTCCAGTCGGCGACCGCGCCGTAGTAATGCGGGTGCGAAACGGCAATCGCCTTCAGGCCGCCGAGCGAGCGGACGTAATCGATGGCTTCGCCAGTCGCCAGCGGCACGCAATCCCACATCACGCAACCATCCGCATCCCGCACGAGCAGCGCGCGCTGTCCGATCGCAAAACTCGGCTTGAGCACGATGCCGGGAATGCCGAGATCGTCACGCCAGACGAGCTTGTGGCGCTGTGCCAATTCCTCGCGCGTGAGCCACGCCTGTCCGTTCCAGTTCACATATTGCCGCTCGTCCTCGCACACCGGGCACGCCGGCGGCGGCTCGGCACTTTCGGGAAACTGGGCACCACATTGTTCGCAGGTCCATAGCGGCATCGGCATCACTCCTGTCGGCAGGAGTGGTAACGCAAAATGGGAAGTCCGGCCAATGCGAGAGGCGTATCAACAATTAGTAACCGACCGCTGCGCCATCGCTGCGCGGATCGGAACCGCCGCTCAGCATGCCGTTCCGCCGGTCAATCGTGATGCCATGCGCATGGCCGGCCATTTCGTTCCAGGTGTCCCAGCGGTTGATGGTGTGGCCGCGCTGTGCGAGCGCATCGATCGTTTCGGCAGGGAACCGTCCCTCCATATGCAGCGTGTCGCGTGCCTCGCCGAGTGCGAAGCGGCCGGACAGGAATCGCGGCATCTCGATCGCCTCCTGAACGTCGAGACCGAAGTCGATCATGGCCGCATAGAGCTGGAGCTGGATTTGCGGCTGGCCATCAGCGCCCATGCAGCCGAGCGCGCTCCAGAGCTTGCCGTCGCGCTTGGCCATCGAGGCGATCAGCGTGTGCAGCGGGATCTTGCCGGGTTCGAGGCGATTGGGATGGTTGCGATCCAGCGAGAAATACGCACCACGATTTTGCAGGATGACGCCGGTGTTTCCCGCGACCACGCACGCGCCGAATGCGCCATACAGGCTTTGGATCAGCGATGCCGCATTGCCGTGACGATCAATGGCGGCGATATAGACCGTATCGCCGGCGAGGCTGCCGAAGGACGGGACCATGTCCCACTTCAATGCCGATCTCCGGTCGATCAGCCGGCCGCGCAGGTCCGCGTATTCCTTCGATATCAGCCGCTCGACCGGCACGTCGGCAAACGAGGGATCGGCAAGCATCTGATCGCGGTCGTGATAGGCGATCTGCTTGGCCTGCACCAGGAGATGGACATGATCGGGCCCGAGGAAATCCTTTCGGTGCAGTTCATGCGGCTCGACGAGGTTGAGCATTTCGAGCACGGTAAAGCCTTGCGTTGGCGGCGGCGTGTTGAAAACGGTGACATCGCGGTAGCGGCCAACCAGCGGCTCGCCCCAGATGGCCTTCTGCCGGCCGAAATCGGCGAGCCGGAACAGGCCGCCCTTCTCTTTCGAAACGCGCGCCATTTCAGCAGCGACATTACCTTGATAGAAGCCGGACCATCCATCATCCGCGATCGATTGAAGCGTGCGGGAAAGGTATGCATTGGTGAGCTTCGCGCCTGGCTGTGCGGCCGTGCCTTGCGGAAAGAACAGCGCGGCGGCTTCGCAATCCCCAAGCAGATCGTCGCGCATCATCTCGATGAAGCTTGCGAGACGGCCGGTGACCGGAAAGCCGTCGCGGGCATAGCCGATGGCGCCCTCGAGCACGCGCCGCAGAGGCAATCGCCCATGGACATTGTGCGCCTCGATCCAGCTCGCCACCGCGCCCGGCACGGTTAGCGTCGCCGGCACGATTCCCCGCAGCGGGATTTCCTTCAACCCTCGCTGCTCGATCGACGAAAGCGTTGCAGCGGCTGCCGCTTTGCCGCCGCCATTGAGGTAGCGGATTTCGCCGCTGGCGCCGTCGTGAATGAGCCAGAACGCGTCGCCGCCGAGCCCGGTCATGTGCGGATAGACCACCGCGAGCACGGCACTCGTCGCAATCGCGGCATCGATGGCGGAGCCGCCGGCGCGAAGCACGTCGAGGCCAGCCGCGGACGCCAGCGAGTGCGGCGACGTCACCATGCCGTTTGAAGCCAGCGTGACCGGCCGGCCGGTACGAATGTCCAATTCACTCCCCCGAAGATACCGAGCGGTCAGGCGTCCGTCCGGTACGAATCCGCCTGATCAAACAATTGTCGTAGGTGGCCTCGCAGACCTGAGGTGGCGAGACGCCAGCGCAAGACGGGCACGGATTGCGCGGCGACGCCGGTGGAGGTGACAGCGACGCCGGCTGCCGTGAGGAGCTTCCTGCGATTCATGATCAGTCTCCTTGCTTGATGAAAGAAAAAGCAATCCGCGGTCGTCAGCCGCAGCATGAATCCTTGTCGCGGTTGTCCCGGCTGGCAGCGTTGCGGTCGGGCGGCAGGTCCATCGCCGGGTTCTCGGCAAAGAAGCCGTTCGGCTTCAGGGTGAAGCCGACATATTCGACCGGCATCACCGGAAAATCCTCGGGCTTGCAGACATGCGTCGCCCCAAAACTGTGCCAGACCACGATATCCTGGTTCTCGATTCCTCGGTTCTGGGCAATATATTTTGGCAGGCCGTCGCCGCCGGCATGCTGGTTCGGAAACTCGCCGCTCGCGTAGCGCTCGTCGGGCGCATAGCGCGTGACCCAGATATGCTTGGTCGCAAATCCGCCGCGCGAGGTCATGTAGCAGCCCTCCTGCGCCAGCATCGCAGGCGCACTCTGCGCTATCAATTTATACGCCGTCGGACCGCCGACGCTGTTCTTTCTGTTGGGGTTGCTGATCTTCCAGTAGCGCCCGGTCCGGCCATCGGCCTCACGCGCCGCATCGCGCTCGCGCGAGAGCGTTCGGGCCGTGACATCGAACACATTGCCGTATGGGTTGTCCGTACCCCACGGCCGCGGGCGGAATTCGTGTTCGGTGACGGTGTTGCCTTCGCCGTCGAGCATCATGTGCAGGCGGGCATTGAAGAAATGCTGATGGGTTGGGCCGCCGAGATTCTCGGCGACCATGCCGCCCCACGGGTAGTCCTTGCCTGCGGCGACCGCCGCGGTCTGGATGATGCCGGTCAATTTGACTTCGAGCTGGATGGTGCCGTCCTGATAAAAATACCAGAAGAAGCCGTAGTCGTAGTTTCCGACCGTGGTGAAGAAGGAGATGACGAGGCGGCGCGATCGGCGGACCTCAAACGTCTCGTTGCGGAACTCATAATGCTTCCAGAGGATCCCGTAATCCTCTTCATGCAGGCAGATCGCGTTCTTCATGATGCTGGGCTTGCCGTGATCGTCGGCGACCGGCACATCGAAATAATTGATATGGCCGAGGCAGTCGCAGCCGAGTTCGAGCGCGTTGGCGAGCTTGCCCAGCCCATACTCGCCGGCATCGAAAGCGCATTTCCAGAAGTGGTTCGCGGTCGGATCGGCATAGGGCACGATCATGTCGGTGACGCTGGCGCGGTAGATGATCGGCCGTTCGCGCGCACCGTCGCGGAACGATATCTGGTGCAGCACGAGGCCCTCGCGCGCGGTCCAGCCGACGCGGAACGACCAGTTCTGCCAAGCGACCTTCCAGCCCTCGACCGTAAAGCTCGGGCCGTCCTTCTGCACGACATCGAGCGGTTTGACGTCCTTGCGCGTTTGCGGAATCGACGCCCGATCATAGTTGCGCGACTTTTTTGGGATCGGGATAACGTCAGGCTCGTCGACCAGGTGGACGATCCGGTTCTCGATCAGATCGACGAGCGCGACTACGCCTTCGATTGGGTGCGCATAGCCGTTGTCCTTGAGATCCCTACGCCAATAGGACACCGCGCTGACCAGCCTGCGGCCCTTCTCCACCTCGCGGTCGAAATAGCCGGCCGAAAACGGATCGACCTGAACCAGCTCGATGTCCTTGTCATCGAGGCCGCGCCGCTTCATCGCGCGCCGCCAGTCCGCGTCGGCCTTGACGATGTCGCCGACCTTGAACACCTCCTCGATCGTGATCGGCGGCTGGCCGTAAGGATGGGCCTTGGTCGAATACTCGTTCCACGCTGTCACGGACTTTGATTCAAGGTCCACGGTGGCGACATGCGTCGCACCGGTCTTGCAGTCGAACAGGGTGGCGGCGGCCCGGCGTGGCAGTCCGGCCCCTGGCGTCCATCCGAGGACGTCGGACTTGGCGGGCTCTTCGAGTTGCACATGGGTAAATCGCGCGTGCGCACCGAGTCTCTTCTCTTTCTTCAATATTTCGGACGCCAGTGCGACTTCGGCCTCGCTGAGCGGGTCGAGCGGATGATCGGCATCTGTGCCGACAAATGGCTTTGTAGGTATCATATCGGACCGAATTCCCATGGACTGGCCGCAGGTTACGGCGGTCCGAGACGGCGCGTCTTGAATGAACCTGCCACGTCCGGCGCTGGTTTGGGCCTTGCCAGAGCCACCAGTCCTGCGCGACGCTGAGGGCTCATCAACCGGATGTCGTCACGCGATGCCGATCAGCGTCTCCACCGACCCGATCCGTCCGACGGAGCGTCAGGCCTTCTGGACCGAGGCGATCTGCCGGTCTTTCGCCAATATCGAGACCAAGCCGCTCGGGTGCGTCGTCGTCAGCGGCCACTTCGAGTTCGTCGAGATCGGCGGTGCCAAGCTCGTGCGCTTCGACAGCAGCCCGCAATGCTACACCCGCGACGCCAGGCTGGTGAGCCGGGCCGGATCGGACGAATTCATGTTCGATTTCCAGCGGCGCGGGCGCAGCGCGATGGTGCAGGCCGGCAACGAAGGCACGATCGATCCCGGATATGGCGTGCTCTACGATGCACGGCGCCCATTCGAGGATCGGCTGTTCGGTCCCGAACAGCGCGCAGAACTGCTGATCGCGACCGTCCCCGCCGCATCGCTGTTGCGGTCCATTCCCAGCGCGGAGCGATTATGCGCCAGGCCGGTGCCGCTATCCGGGACGGTTGCGCGTTCGATTGCCGCGATGGTCCGCGACGCGATTTCCTTATCCGACGCACCGGCACGACAAGACGAACCCGATATCGTCGCCTATTTGTCGGCCCTGTTGCGTCTCGCCGCAGGCGCCAGCCATCAACTCTCCCGGCCCGACCTGTTCCGCCTGATCGATACCCATCTGAGGACCAATATCGCCGCTGTCCGACCGGTGCCGGCGCTCGCCGCCGAATTCGGCATCTCGGAGCGAACCTTCCACCGCATCTTCGCCGACCGCGAGACCACGTTCGAACGACATGTCCTGCATCTGCGTGCCGAGCTGTTCAAAAACCTGCTGCGGCAGCCTTCGCTGGCAACCGTTTCGATCGCCAGCCTTGCCCATCAGTGCGGCTTCGCCGATGCCGCCCATGCCACGCGCGCGTTCAAGAACAAGCATGGCACCACGCCGCGGGATTTTCGCGCAAGCGTGCCGGTTCGCTTCTAGGATGCGGCCATCGCTTGGCTCGTTTCGTGATAGCTGCGATACCAGGCTGCGAACCTCTGGATGCCGTCCTCGATCGGGGTTGCCGGGCGAAAGCCCACGTCGCGCACGAGGTCATCTACATCGGCATAGGTGGTCGGCACGTCGCCCGGCTGCATCGGCAGCAATTCCTTGTTAGCCTTGCGCCCCAGTTCACGCTCGAGGATGTCGAGCACGAGCATCAATTCCTGCGGCTTGTTGTTGCCAACATTGTAGATGCGCCAAGGAGCGATGCTCGATCCCGGGTCCTGAATTCCGTCCAGCCCAGGCCCGGGCTGCCCGACCTGCGGCGGGCGATCGATCAGGCGGACCAGCGCTTCGGTCACGTCGTCGATATAGGTAAAGTCGCGAAGCATCCGCCCGGCGTTGAACAACTTGACTGGATTGCCGCGAACGATCGCGTCCGCAAACACGAACAGCGCCATGTCGGGCCGATACCACGGGCCGTACACCGTGAAGAACCGCAAGCCGGTGCACGGGATTCCGTAAAGATGGCTGTACGAGTGAGCCATCAGTTCGTTGGCTTTCTTGCTCGCGGCATAAAGACTGATCGGATGATCGACATTGTCATGCACCGAGAAGGGCAACTTCCTGTTGGCCCCGTACACAGACGACGAGGATGCGAACAACAAATGACGGCAGCCGTGGTGCCGGCATCCCTCCAGAACATTGGTGAAGCCGACCAGATTGGCGTCGACATAGGCATGCGGATCCTGCAGCGAATACCGCACGCCTGCTTGCGCGGCCAGATGGATGACAACGGGAAATCGATGGCGCGCAAACAGCGCCGGTATCGCGACGCGATCCGCCACGTCCAATTCTTCAAACTGAAAAGCCGGATCGTTGCGCAGGATCGCGAGCCGAGCCGCCTTCAGTTGCGGATCGTAATATGAATTGAGGTTGTCGAGCCCGACCACGCGATGGCCCGACTGCAGCAACCGCTGCGCCACGTGGAATCCGATGAAGCCCGCGGCTCCGGTTACCAGAATTGCCTGATCCGGCATCATGCGTGCACCCTCCACCAGCCGATGTCATGACGGCTCATGCTTGTCAGTACGCCACCGATTTCGGCCGTCCCACGCCGCAGTACAGAAAGCCGTTTCGCTCCACCTCCTCCGGCGAGTAGATGTTGCGCAGATCGACGATCACGGGGCAGGCCATGATGGTGGACAATTCCTTGAGATCGAGCGCCCGGAACTGCTCCCATTCCGTGACGATGACGAGCGCGTGGCATCCCTTGGCGCATCGGTAAGCGTTGTCGCAAAAGGTGACGTTCTCGAACACCTTCTTTGCCTGCTCCATGCCGACGGGATCGAAAATTCGCACCTCGGCCCCCATGTCCTGCAGTGCCGTGATTAGCGGAATCGACGGCGCATCGCGCATATCGTCCGTATCCGGCTTAAACGTTACACCGAGCACCGCAATGGATTTGCCCCGGATGTTGCCGCCGAACGCGTTCGCCACCTTGCGCGCCATCGCCCGCTTGCGCTGATCGTTGACCGCGACCACCGTTTCCACGATGCGCACCGGCGCTTCATTGTCCTGACCGGTCTTGATCAGCGCCATCGCGTCCTTTGGAAAACAGGAGCCGCCGAAGCCCGGCCCCGCATGCAGGAATTTCTGCCCGATCCGGTTGTCGAGTCCGATCCCGCGCGCGACCTCCTGCACATTGGCGCCGACCTTCTCGGCAAGATCCGCGATCTCGTTGATAAAGGCGATCTTGGTGGCGAGAAAGGAGTTTGCGGCGTATTTCGTCAGCTCCGCGGTGCGGCGGTCGGTATAGAGGATCGGCGAGGCGTTGAGGTGAAGCGGCCGGTACACCTCAGCCATCACGCTGCGGGCGCGCGCATCATCCGTTCCGATCACGATCCGGTCGGGATGCTTGAAGTCGCGGATCGCCGCCCCTTCGCGGAGGAATTCGGGATTGGAAACGACGGCAACTTTGGCGCCGGGATTCTCTTCGCGGATGATGCGCTCGACCTCGTCGCCGGTCCCGACCGGGACCGTCGATTTGGTGACCACCACCGCGTGCTCGGGCAGCGCGCCCGCGATCTCGCGCGCCGCCGCATAGACATAGGAAAGATCGGCGTGGCCGTCGCCGCGGCGCGACGGCGTGCCGACCGCGATGAACACCACTTCCGCATCTCCGACCGCAGATTTCAGGTCGCTCGAAAATGAAAGGCGGCCCTGGCCGACATTTCGCGCCACCAGTTCGGCCAGTCCGGGCTCGTGGATCGGCATCTCCCCGTTGTTGAGGCTCGCAATTTTCTCCGCATTGCTGTCGATACAGACGACCTGATGGCCGAAATCGGAAAAGCACGCCCCTGACACCAGCCCGACATAGCCGGCGCCAATCATCGCTATATGCATTACGGTTCCTGTCTGAGAAGCCGCGCGGCCCAAAGGCCGCGCCGGCGGAAAGGCGGTGAAACGACGAGCTAGCTGCTCAATATCGATTCACCGTCGAGATGACGGGGAAAGAAAAAGAAGTTGTTGACGTAGAACTGTCCATCCTTGCGGCCGCCGTCGGGCCGCAGCGCGTCGGCATCCTGAAGCCTGCGGGAATCGAACTGTTCCACTCCGACCACATCATTGTTCTTCAGGAAGAACCCCCGATAGGATTTATTCCGGAAGAATTCGAACACCAAGCGCGTCGCCTCGGCGCGATGGCGGTCCTCCGCCTCGACCAGGAATACCGGCTGGCAGCGGTCCAGTAGCTCGACGGCGCCGTTCAGCACATTCAACTCGTGGCCTTCGACATCGATTTTCACGAACGCCACATCCTGGTCGATGACAGCGTCGAGCCGCGCGATCGGCACATGGGCTGAAACGACTCTCGCCGGTGAATCGGTTCGTGCCTCCAGCGAGGCAAGGCCGTACACTAAACCGTCTTCGCCTTGCGGGATGAACAGCTCGGCGTCGCCGTCATGATCCGACAGCGCGATCTCGTGGACGCTCACATTGCGCGCCGAGGTTCGGCGCAACAACCTCGCCATCTGCTGCGAAGGTTCGAAGGCATGAACCTGCCGGGAAAGACGCGCCAGCCGCCGTGTGTAGAGGCCGCAGTTTGCGCCGACGTCGACCGTCACGGCGTCGTCGGGAATGACCTTGTCGAGATAGGACAGTTCCCGCTCCGCCGTTTTGGGGCGTTTCATGAAATGCCATTGCAGCCAGATCGAGGGAAACGCATCCTTCACCAATTCCTTGACGTGTTGCTTTGTGTTCATCGCTGCCTCCCTTCGCGTCGCGCGCGCACGCCTCGCCGCGGCGTGCCTCGCCCTCGATGCGGATGCTGCCTCCCACCCCACCACACCTCAAACGCGGTCATAGATATCCTGCACGCGGACGATGTCGTCCTCCCCGAGATAGCTGCCCGACTGGACCTCGATCAGGTTGAGGGGAACCTTGCCGGGATTCTCCAGCCGATGCATGCATCCGAGGGGTACGAAGATCGACTCGTTCTCGCGCAACAGGATTTCCTCGTCATCGCGCGTGACGATCGCAGTGCCGTTCACCACGACCCAATGTTCGGCGCGATGATAATGTTTCTGCAGCGACAGCTTGGCGCCGGGATTGACGGTGATGCGCTTGACCTGAAACCGCTCCCCGGCGTGAATCGACTGATAGTATCCCCAGGGGCGATGGACGCTGTGGGTCTGGGTTGCCGAGCGATGGCCGTTTGCCTTCAGGCGCTCGACCAGCTTTCCGACATCCTGGTCGCGTTTCCGGCTGGTCACCAGCACCACATCCGGCGACGTGGCGATGACGAGATCCTCGACGCCGAGCGCCGCGACCAGTTGCCCGTCGCCGCGCACGTAGCAACCCGAAGCGTCTTCCACTACCGCATCGCCGATCACGACATTGCCGGACGAATCCTTCTCCGCCATCGACCACAGGGCCGACCAGCTTCCGACATCGCTCCAGTCGAACGTGGCGGGAACGACCACGGCGTTATCGGTTTTCTCCATGATCGCGTAGTCCATCGAAATCGATGGACATGCTTCGAACGCGCCTTCCTCGAGGCGAAGAAAATCGAGATCGCGGCTAGCGCCAGTCAGCGCCTTGCGACAGGCGGCCAAAACCTCCGGCGCCCGAAGCGCCAATTCATCGATGAACCGGCGCGCCGGCAGCAGGAATATCCCGCTGTTCCAGACGTGTTCGTCGCAGGCCAAGAGGCGCTCGACCGTCGCCAGATCCGGCTTCTCGACGAAGCTGGCGACGTTACGAATGGGAGAAGCGGCTTCCAGCTCGTCGCCCATCCGGATATAGCCGAAGCCGGTCGCGGCCGAGGAAGGCCGCACGCCGAACAGGACGAATCGGCCGTAACGCGCGGCCGCGATGCCCGTCGATATGGCGGCGCGGAACGCAGCGTGGTCGTGCACCCAGTGGTCGACCGGCATCGCCAGAATCACGGCGTCGGGATCGGCTTCGCTGGCGAGCAGCGCTGCAACCGCAACCGCAGGAGCGGTGTTTCTTCCGAACGGCTCGAGCACGATGGTCGGATGATCGACGCCGACCGCGCGCAACTGCTCGCCGATCGCAAAGCGATGCTCGGCGTTTGCGATCACCATCGGATCGGTAAACAGCGAGCGATCGTCGACCCGTAGCGCCGTTTGCTGCAGCAGGGTGTTCTCGCCGAGCAGCGAGAGCAGTTGCTTGGGATAGGTTTCGCGCGAAAGCGGCCACAGCCGCGAGCCGGCGCCGCCGGACAGGAGAACGGGTACGATACGGCCGCGCGGCTCGATCATCGGCATTGCATGGTCCTTCGATGTTGTGACGTTGAGGTCGTCAGAATCCGCTTCCCGACAGGAATTCTTTGCGGATCGTGCGGATGATGATCATGATGTCCATGCGCAGCGACCATCTCTCGATGTAATCGAGATCGTAATCGATCCGCGAAACCGCGGGACCGAATTCGGCCGTGCTTCCCCTGCAGCCGCTGACCTGCGCGAGCCCGGTAATGCCCGGCCGCGCCGTATGCCGCTGAAAATAATAAGGCACGAGGTGTTCGTAGGGCAGATCCGCCGCCAGCATTCCCGGCACGTGCGGCCGCGGCCCGACCAGCGACATGTCGCCCTTGATCACGTTGATCAGTTGCGGAATTTCATCGAGGCTGGTCTTGCGCAGAATTCGCCCCACCGGCGTCACGCGCGCATCACCCTGCACCGTCTGCCTTACGCCGCGCACATCGCCCGCATCCGCGCGCATGGTGCGGAATTTGTAGATCTTGAAGCGGCGATTTCGGTAGCCATACCGGTACTGAAAGAACAGCACCGGGCCTGGCGACGTCAGCTTTATCGCAACTGCGATAACGATAAGGAGAGGCGCGAAGAACAGCAACGCGCCGCTGGCCGCCGTGACATCAAAGATGCGCTTTGCGATCGACGAGGACGGCTCAGTTCGCGCCCTTCGGCGCGACCGCCGGCGGGCTCGATACGCGCCATGCGTACCACCGCCGGCAAATTCGACAGGACGGACTGAGATCTCAGTTCGCTCTCTTCGAATCGGCGCAACGCTGTTCCGATCGAAGGTGGCTGTCACGATGGAGGCCATGACTCTCCTCTCTGCGGGAACCGGACTATCTGAGTCGAGCAGCTCGGTTGCTCGACAACGAGCGAGACGATTTCGCAGCAGCGAACGTCCGCACTTCGCGGTCGCTAACACTTTCCAGAATCTTGAGCGAAATTTGGCGCGATTGCGAAAGCGATGTCGCATCACGACGGAACTGAATCGTTAACGAGATTTGTGCGACGCGATATTCCGATTTGTTCGGAGACGCTTAGACTCGATTTGCCTGGTTAATGAGCTGCGCGTCGTTCGACGCTGCTATGCATATTCGAAAAGCGCGGAACAAAATCCGTTGTTCGATTCTCGACGTTCAATCGAACAGTGCGGCGTCACTGCGCGGGCAACAAATGGCCGTCACGTCGTTGATTTGAACGAGATTGTTCATCGAAGCTAAAGCGATTGGCCGCAGCCTGACGAACGGCTGTGAGCACGATGGTCGCAGCTTCGGGAAAAACAGAGACGGCAGCGATTCGCGAGCCGTCCACTTTGCGGAACGCTTCCAGGGAGGCGCTCATGATGGCCGAACGTCTGGAGAGCCGTGCGCTGGTGCCGCACGGCACATTGTCGCCCGACCGCAAACTGAGGAACCGCATTCTCATCGCGAACGCGATTGCGTGGATTGTGATCGTGCTGCTGATCTGCCTGCTCTTCTTCTGATCTATTACTTGTGGCTGCATCTCGGCACATGGTGTCATGGATTGACCGGCGCGCGGTTCCATGATCGACATCGCACACCATGCACCGAACGTCTGCGGGAGCTTCACGCTCCGTTAACGCTTCAACGCCTGCCGATACACGCATCTATGCGGTCGGCGACATCCACGGCTGCGCCGATCTGCTGAGCGAGATCATTGCACGCATCGACGAGGACATTAGGCGGAGACCGATCGCGCACACTGTCGAAGTCTATCTCGGCGATTATATTGATCGCGGACCACACTCCAGGACGGTGATCGATCTGCTCACAGTCCGACTCGTGGCCAATCACGCAGTGTGTCTACGCGGCAACCACGAAGCGGTGATGGAAGGATTCCTTCAGGATCCCGCCATCCTGCAATACTGGCTGCAATTGGGCGGCATGCAGACGCTTGCATCGTATGGAGTCGAACTGCAGGATGGAACCGAGACGGCAAGCGATCTGCATCGTCGCTTTCTCGAAGCGTTTCCGCGCACTCACCAACTGTTCATGCAGTGTTTGCGCAATCAATTCAGCTGCGGCGATTTCCTGTTCGTGCACGCCGGCATTCGTCCGGATGTGCCGATCGAGCATCAGGATCCCAACGATCTGATTTGGATTCGCGATGCGTTCCTAGACTCTACACAGGATCACGAACAATTCATCGTGCACGGCCATACGCCGGCGCCGCATCCGGATGTCAGGCATAACCGAATCAATATCGATACTGCTGCGTGGCGGACGGGAACATTGACCTGCATTGCGATTGAAGGATCGACGATTCTCTTTCTGTGACTCCGGCGAGTCTCTTGCTGTGACTCGCATGCAACGTTTCGTTAACGCGTGCGCGCAGATTGGGCACATGGAACTTCGTCTTCACATTCTTTCGCCGTTTTTACTTCCATATGATCCGCGGCTGTTACGTGCATTCATGGAGATGCAGCTATGCAGCAACGGTCGCCCAGCGCCGGCCCGACGCTTCCCTCTCTTCTCTTCGTCCTTGTAGTCGCCGGCATCAGTGCCGGATTTTCGATTCGTGCTTCAGCACAGACGCCACCATCCGCATCGTCTGCGGAGCGTTACATTCTCGGTCCGAACGATCGAATCAGGCTGAAAGTCTACGGTGAACCTGACATCACCGGCGAGTATGAAATCGACAATGGCGGTCAAGTTTCGATTCCGCTCGCCGGTCACATCAAGGCTGCGGGCGCCACAACGCGGCAGCTTGAAAAATCGATAGCATCCGCGCTTGCAAAGGGAATCGTGCGCGATCCGCGCGTCAACGTCGAGATTGCGCAGTATCGCCCGTATTACATTCTCGGCGAAGTGAAGAAGAGCGGGGAGTATCCATATCGCAACGGGTTGACGGTCATGGATGCGATCGCAAGCGCCGGCGGATTCACGTACCGCGCCAACGAAAACAAGGTCTATCTCCGCCGTGCAGGCGCCGGTGCGGAAGAGACCTACCCTCTCGATGCTCCCGTTCCGGTCTATCCCGGCGACAACATTCGGATTCCGGAGCGCTACTTCTAGCGCTTCGGAATTGCAGATGAGGTGATGCCGCTCGTGAGCGGATGATGGCGCGTGTTGCGCTGTTGTCACAGTTCGCGTTTTGCACATGCGAAATATTTTGCGGCGCGAGGAAAACTTTTCTCGGCAAGGCGCGTTGCAAGCGTGCGCATCACTTCAATCTCACAACTCAAAACCTTGCGCCCGCGTACCGAGTAGAGGCCTGCCGTTCTTATGCGCAGTCGACGATCATTATTTGAGCGATGGGCCTCGCCCGATAAGTGTTCGCCGCCTTCGCGTTCCCGCAAGGGATGGGTGATGGGATTCGAGTCTGCATCGCTGAATGCGCCTGAGGAAAGCGGAGAGCGATCGCGTTCCATAGGCGTGCCCGGGCGATGCCGCTTCAAACTGTTGCCCGCTCCGGCGGCGGCCATCCTGCTCGGTCTCGGATCGTCCGCCAATGCACAAGCCATTCCGTGGACCAGCGGAGAGTTTGCTTCACCCTGGAACGCGCAGAAAATCTTTGAACCGTCATCGCTGCCGGACAGGACCGATCCGGACAACCGCGAAGAGATACCGCCCGAGGACATGCCGGTGAAAAAGCGACAACAGCCTGGCTATGAACCCGTCGGTATTCGCGCCGGCTCCTGGATGTTCAACCCGTCGCTGACCGCCGGAACTTTTTACGACAGCAACGTCTTTGCGTCGAACACCGCCCAGCGTTCGGACATCGCGGCCGTGATCGAGCCCACCCTTCGCGCGCACTCATTATGGGGACGGCATGGCGTTGATCTGAAGCTGAATGCGCAGCAGACCGTCTATAACCAGAATTCGAGCCTGAATCAGACCAATGCCAGCCTGAAGGGCAACGGCTGGCTCGACATTACCAAAGACACGATGCTGCTGAGCAGCTTTCAGGTCGCGCATCTGAACGAAGGTGTCGGCACGCTCGGTTCGCCCAGCAACGCCATATCGCCGACGCCGTATAATCTGATGTCCGGCGATGTCACGCTGCGCAGGGAGTTCAACCGGCTGACGACCTCGATCGGCTTCCGCACTGATTCCTACGACTTCCAATCGACGCGCGCGCAGAACGGTAGCGTCATCAACCAGGATGCCCGCGACGGGCAGATCTATTCACTGCACAGCCGGATCGATTATGCGATCTCTTCCACCCTCGGCTGGTTCGGCGGCGTAGAAGGCAATCAGCGCGACATCAGGGGAACGCCGGGCCACACCCTGGATTCGCAGGGCTATCGCGCGCTGTCCGGCATCACCATCGGGCTGAGCAACCTCGTCACTGGCGAATTCGGTGCCGGTTACGTTCAGCAACGTTTCGACGATCCGTCGATCGGCATGATCGAAGGCCCTTCCTATCGCGCGCGGCTGACATGGCGGCCCACGCGCCTGCTCGACGTGCATTTCAATGCCGAACAGCTCGTCACGCAGACCTCCGACACCAGCGCCACTGGCGTGCTTGCGAATGCGGTTCAACTCGGCGTCGACTACGAACTGCGCCGCAATATCATCTTGTCGGTGGCGGGCGGTTACGAGAACGACCGGTTCTTCGGCCAGATCCGCAAGGACAACGTGCTGACGTCCGACACGCGGGTAAAATATCTCGTCAATCGATTCGGCGCCGTTTCCGCCTACTACCGCTACACCAAGCGCGACAGCGACATTCCCGTCTTCAGCTTCGACAAACACCTGGTAGGAATGAATGTTACAGCGCAATTCTGACCTGCCCTATGTGGTCCCCGACGAGCCTCCGGTTCGCGCTGCGGAAAGCTGGCAGTATCCGACCGTCGATCTGCGCGAGATGGGCCGCATCCTGCGCCGTCGCTATAGGCTGGTGGTACTGCCGGTCGCCGTCCTGCTCGGGTTGGCGCTGACCTATCTGACGCTCACGACTACTTTATATACCGCGACGTCGACCGTGCTGGTCGATCCGCGCCGCGCCAATGTCGTCGAGACCAACCAGTCCGTGCTGTCGAATTTCGGCACGGACGATGCAACCATCGAGAGCCAGACGCTGCTGATTCAGTCGGTTGCGATCCTGGTGCGCGTCGTCGGCAAGCTGAAGCTGACGGAGGATGCGGAGTTCAAGCCCAAACCCGGCCTGCTTGATCCGATCAGACGGCTGTTCAGCAACAGCGGGCCGAGTAACGGCGCGAGCCCCGAAGACGCCGCCAGGGCGCGGTCGGTCGAGATCCTTCAGAGACGGATGAAGGTAACGAGGCAGGGCACCACCTTCCTCGTCGACATCGCCGTCAGTTCCGAATCGCCGCAGAAGGCCGCAACCATCGCCAACGCAGTTGCGGACGCCTATTTCGAGGAGCAGGTCCGCGCCAAACACGACGCCACGCGGATTGCCGCGAATTGGCTCAACGGCCAGATCGACGAGTTGAAGTCGCGAGTTGTCGCGTCCGAGAAGGCGGTCGAAGACTTTCGTTCGGCCAACAACCTGATGGTCTCGCAGGGCGTAACCCTCAACGACCAGCAGCTCACCGATCTCAACAACAAGCTGATCGCCGCGCGCGTGCAAACGGCGGAGGCGCGGGCAAAGTACGAGCAGGTCCAGGACATCGCGAGATCAGGCGGCGATCCCGGCGGCATCAACGCGGCCATTTCCTCGGAAATGATCACCAAGCTGCGTACCCAGTATGCCGATATCGCCAAGAACGAGGCGGATCTGTCGAGCAAATACGGCGCGCGTCATCCCCTCGTCGCCAATGTGCGGGCGCAGCGGCGCGACACCCAGAAGCTGATCAACGACGAAATCCGGCGGATACTGGATAGCACGAAGCACGACTATGACGTCGCGCGTTCGCGCGAGGTGTCGCTGCAGCAGAATCTGGACCAGCTCCAGGGCGTGTCCACTTCCTCCGGCCAGGCCCAGGTACGCTTACGCGAACTGCAGCGCGAGGCCGAAGCTAGCCGCACGCTCTACGAATCCTATCTGGCGCGCTCCAAGGAAACCACCGCGCAAGAGAGCCTGGAGATGCCGGATTCCCGGATCGTGACCAAGGCCAGCATTCCGATCAGGCCATCGTCGCCCAAGACGATGCTGATCCTGGGCCTTGCCGTGATGCTTGGCCTCGGCGCCGGCAGCGTGCTCGCATTTCTCACCGACTATCTCGACGGCCGCATCAAGACGCTCGAACAGGCCGAAGCCATTGCGGGCGTGCCGGCCCTTGCCGCAGTTCCGTTGATCGGCACGCGAGAGTTGGCCCGCCTCGCCAAGCGCGGGCGCAGCGAACTCGGCCGCTACGATCCGAAGACCACGAAGCTTCTGCCAGCGCCGCTGCAGCCGCCTTTGACGCGCTACGCGATCGACGAGCCCGGCACGTTCTTCGCGGAGGCAGTCCGCGCGGTCCGCCTCGCGCTGCAACGGACGATGCGATCGCAGCCGGTGAAGGTGGTGCAGGTCACTTCGGCACTCGACAGCGAGGGCAAAACCACGCTTGCCATCAACCTGGCGCAGTCGCTGGCGACCCTCGGCATTCGAACGCTGCTCATCGATGGCGACCTCCGCAATCCACAAGTGACCCGATCCCTGTGTCCGCGCGCCGATGCCGGGCTTCTGGAGGTCGCGATCGGCCAGGTCGCTCCGGAACACGCCGTCCTCGTGGATCAAAGCACCGGGCTCTCCGTGTTGCCGTCGACCAGGATCAAGCAGGTCGAATACATCACGGAGCTGATGTTCTCCGACCGGATCGTCGACGTGCTCGATTATTTCCGCCACCGCTACGAATTGATCGTGATCGACTCGCCGCCGCTGGTGCCTCTGGTCGATGGCCGCGCGCTCGCCGAACTGGCCGATCGCATCATTCTGGCACTGGCCTGGGACCAGACGCCCCGCGAGGTGCTGTCCCATGCCATGGACCTGCTGTCCCCCGTCAGCGACCGGATCATGGGAACGGTGCTGACCCGCGTCGATCTCAGCCGCCTGCAATTCTATGATTATTACCGCAGCTCGGCCTACCTGAAGCCATACGGCACTGCGAGCCTGCATGCCGGAGCGGCCCGGTGAGAGCGCGCGGACCGTTGAACGGAGCTGCCGGTGTCGCACGGGCGCGTCCTCGCCACCCGGCATCACCGGCAGTGCGGGCAGCTTCCCCTATTGGCGGGCATGTCACGAATGCCGACGCGTTCATTGAACGGATCGCGACCGGCTTGATGCTGCTGGCCGTCATGGCGACATTCACGCTCTCGTCGTCCGTGCTGACCAATTGGAAGATCCACTATTTGACGGCGGGTGGAAATTTTTACGAAAAGCTGCACCCGGCAACCTATTTCACGTTGCTGGCATTCTCGCTGCTGCTGATGCGCAGCCGCGGACCGGTCGGCGAGATCAACCGGATGTTTTCCGAATCGAAGCTGCTGCTGGCCTATCTGCTCTGCTGGCTGTTTCTGCTGGTCCAAGTCATCGTGCTCGGCCGCCCGTTCACGGTCATCATCGACACGTTTCTGCTGCCGATCCTGATCGCGATGGTAATGTGGCAGTTGTCGCCGGCGCAACGGCGCCCGCTGGCCTGGGCCATTCACCTGACGATCCTGCTGAATGTCGTGCTCGGATATTATGAGTATTTCTCCGGCCATCGGCTGATCCCGCTGACGCTCGGCGACATCGTGGTGATGGGCGAATGGCGCTCCGCGGCACTGCTGGGTCACCCGCTCACGGCATCCGGTATCGTCGGCGCCTACGTGCTGGCGCTGGCGCTTCGTCCGGCGATTTGTCCACCAATCCTGCTGCGGCTGCCCTTGATCGCATTCTGCCTGGGATCGCTGATGGCCTTCGGCGGCCGAACGGCGCTGGTCACGGTCCTTGGAGTCCTCGGGCTGATCGGAGCTTTCGAGGCGCTCCGTCTGATGCGCGGAAAGCGAACGCAGCTTCCCGCGGCCATCCTGGCCATCTGCGTTCTGTTCGCTGCCGGTGCCATCATATTCGCCGCGCTTGACCTCGGCATTTTCGACAAGATGCTGCTGCGCTTCTCTTCCGATAAGGGCAGCGCGTTGGCGCGCTTTGCCACCTTCAACCTGCTCTCGCACTTCGATTGGCACGAACTGATCCTCGGCCCCAATCCGGTCCGGGTGAATGCGCTGCAGTCGCAACTCGGCCTCAACTATGGCATCGAGAACTTCTGGATTTCCGCCATCGTCCAGTTCGGACTCATCCATACCGTCGTCCTGACGATCGGATTGATCTGCTTCTTCGTCGAATTGCTGCGCCGTTCGAGCGTCGCCGTGTGGGCCACCGTGCTGCTGATCATCGTCATCGCCGCGAGTTCAGTGAGCTTCTCGTCGAAGAACATTCAGCTCGCGCAATTCGTGATCCTCATTTCGGTCCTGCTGCCGCGCGAGCAGCGGCGCATCGCCGCGTCCCCGCAAGTCCGCGCGCCTGTCACCTACCGGTCCGTTCCGGCATAACTTTAGGATCCACTTTCGTATGGCCATCTACGTCGACAACACCCACCTTGGACGCCACGTCACCGGTCTCGAACGAATTACGCTGGAGCTGTTCTCCGCCGCAGCGCTTGCGCCGCTCGAGGTCGTGCCGGTGACGGCGAAGGGTCTTCGCCAGATGCTGACGACGCAGACCCTGGGTCTGCCGATGCGGCTCGCCGCGTCGTCCTCGATCCTGCTCTGTCCCGGCTTTCCGCCCAGTCCGCTGCTGCGCCCGTTCGCATCGCGGGTGCTGCCCTATATCCACGATGATTTCCTGATCACGCGGCGCGCCGAGCTCAACATGCGGGCGCGGCTTTACATGGCCGGCCCCTTCAAGCTCGCGCTGCGCCACTATCCGCGCTTTCTAGCCAACTCCGGCGATACCAGGCGCAAACTTGCCGCGCATTGCCGGTCCGATGCCGAAGTGACGCTCTATCGGCCGGCGGTGCGCAATGTGTTTGACCTCGATCCCAAACAGCGCGGCGAACGCAGCGCGCAGCCGCGACCACTTCGGCTGATCGCGCTCGGCACGGTGGAGCCGCGCAAGAATTTTACTGCGGCGGCGAAGATCCTCGACGCGTTACGCATGCAGGGATTTCCGGACGCTACGCTGGAGATCGTCGGACGGCCGGGATGGGGTAACGACTGGCAAGCCCTCGAGCGGCAACCGGGCGTAACGTTGCACGGATATCAGTCTACTGACCGGGTCAATCAGTTGCTTGACGCGGCCGACCTGTTCATCTGCACCTCCCATGACGAAGGTCTGGGATTGCCGCTGCTGGAGGCGCAATACGCCGGCCTGCCGATTATCGCCCCCGATGCTTCCATCTTTCGCGAGGTGCTCGGCGAGTCCGGCATCTACATCGATACCGCTGATCCTGCTTCGGCGGCCGCGCGGATCGCGGCTGCGCTTTCGAACGAGGAATGGCGCGCCCGATACGTGGCGCAGGCAGTACGGAATCTGGCGCGCTGGAACGATCTCGCCCGCAGTGACCGCGAAAATGTCATCAGCCTGATTGCCCGCCTTGCTCACCTCCAGGGAAGCGCTACTCCGGAGTACCGCCGTCTTGCATGACACCAGCGCCACCAGGCATCAGGATGGATTGCGGATCATTGCGGCCGGCGCCGTGGTGATCCTTCACTATTCCGATTACTTCAAGGACCTGCCCATCGGCCGTTTCATGGTCGCGCACACCTGGCATTTCAATTTGTTCGTGGACCTGTTCTTTGTGGTCTCCGGCTTTGTCATCGCCCGTCAATATTTCGACCGCGTCGACAATGCCGCATCGATCGGCCGCTTCCTGTGGCGTCGCCTCGCGCGCATCTACCCGCTACATCTCGCCACGCTTGCGTTCTATGTGGCGCTTGCCGGCGCACTCCATTTCGGCGCTGCCCGGACGGACAACCCGGCCCGTTACCCGCTTTCCGATCTGCCGGCGCAGTTCCTGCTGCTTCATGCATTTGTCGGCGAGCGCCTGACGTTCAACTTCCCGAGCTGGTCGCTCTCGGCGGAGATGTTCTGCTATCTGCTTTTTCCGCTGGTCGCGCTGATTGCGCAACGCCGCAAGGAGGCGGTCATCGCGCTCGTGGTCGTTGCCGCTCTCGCCAATTCCCTTTGGGCATCGGCTCTCGGAACGGCGCCGTGGGCCGACTGGATCAACCAGGGCGGCGCCTTCCGGGCGCTGCCTGCCTTCAACCTCGGCATGGCCTGCTATCTGTTTCGCGACCGGATCGCCCGTTGGCCCGCGATTCCGGGCGCGCTGGCAGCGTCGCTGGCGGCCTTTATCGTGCTCGGCTCTTTGCTGCCGACGATGACCGCGCTGCTTGCGATCTACGCCATCGCGATGCTTGCGATTCAGGCCGACTGCGCCGGGCGTGAGACGCTGCTGTCGCGGCTCGGCTTCGATCGCTGGTCGGCGCTGACCTACTCCTGTTACATGCTGCACATCCCGGTTGCGACCGTCGTCATCACCCTTGGATCGCGCCTGTTCTCCTTATCGGAGCATGAACGACTGATTCTGGCGCCGGTAGCGATCATCGTTCTTGCATTCGCGAGCGTCGTCTCGCTGCGCACGTTCGAAACGCCGCTGCGGCGATATCTGACCGAGGCTTACGACCGCCGCGCCCTCAAACATGTGCCGTCTCCAGCGATCTCGCGGCAGGAGAGCACATGATGACGGTCGTCGAACGCATATCAGCAAACCCGCCATCTCTGAGCGTCTCGCGCTCAACGGCCCAAATCCGCGATGGCGTCGTCGACACCATGCGCGGCATCGCCATTCTGATGGTGATCGGCATCCATTCGCTGCCGCAGCCGCTCGACGCCATCTGGGCAAAATCACTTGATGCAGCGCTGCGGCCCTGCGTGCCGGTGTTCCTGTTCGCTTCCGGATATCTCACGGCGCTTTCCGGCCGCGTGCCGCTGGCAAAGCGGTTAAAGGCAGCCCTGGTCCCTTACGCGATCGCGTTCACCGCCGCCTACGTCTACATGGCGCTGCATAATCCGGCGATGGACCATCGCATCGGCACGACGCTCGCCAGGTTCGGGCTGGGATATGTGTTCGTCTATTATTACGTCTTCGTCTATGTCTGCTGCACGCTCGGTCTGTGGCTCGTCTTTGCCGCTGGCGGGGACGGACAAACCGCTTCAAGGCAGCGCATCGCGACTCTGCTACTGCTATCGATCGGCTGCGGCTTGCTTGCCGGCAGTTATCTCGACCCCGCCATGTCCAGGCTCGGCGCGTCGGACGCACTGCTCGACGAAATCCGCATGCGCGACATTCCGTTCTGGTTCTCGTTTGCCGCGCTTGGCGCGCTGACCGCGATGTTCGCAAGTCCAACCGATCAGAGCATGCGGCGCTCGCTGCTTGGCGCCATGGCGGCGGCCTACCTGGTCTATGCCGCCGTTCGCATTCTCAACCTCGGCGACGCCGCCACTTACGATTCGACCGCGTTCTTCCTCTATGCGGCCCTGTTCTGCATTTCACTGTTCGCGATCCAGCCGAAATTCCCGCTGCTCGGCTGGATAGGCTCCGGCAGCTACTTCATCTATCTCTGGCACATCTTCGTCGTGATGGCGCTGCGCGATCATACCGTGCTGCGCCAGCTCGGCGGTGTCGCCAGCTTTGCCGTTTCCTGCATCCTGACCGCCCTCGTCTCTACCGCAGCGCTGCTCGCCGTCCGGCAACTCGCCTCGCCCCGAATCTGCCGCTGGCTGGGGGCTTGAGCCATGCTCCTGAAGCACACCCTGCTCTATCTGCCCGCGCAGTTCGTCGGACCGCTGTTCCAGCTTCTGGCGATGATCGTATGGACGCATGTCGTCGACGAGCACACGCTCGGCGTCATCACCCTGATTACGGCCACGCACGAATTGCTGCAGATCGGCTTTCTCGCCTGGTGGTCGCAATTTGCGTTGCGTTTCCTCGGACGATATCAAGACGTCAACGACGCGCCTCGGTTCTACCGCACCGAAAACGCGGTCCTGCTGGCATCTCTTGCCTTGCAAAGCGCGGCCGTCATCGGAATTCTGCATCTGGTCATCGCGCCGGGCGCCGGAACGGGACTTTTGCTGGCCGCCGTCGCCTATGTGATGACCCGGTCGCTCAACCTCTATATCGGTGAACGTGCCCGCGCGCGGCAGCAGATCCGGGTCTACACGATCCAGCAGGTGTTCGGGCCATCCGTCGGATTCGTTGTTGGCCTGGTGTTAATCAAACTGCTTGGCCAATGCCCGGATTGGCCACTTGCGGGTTACGCCGCCGCGCAACTGACGGCCGCGCTCATCGTCCTGCCCTGGATCGGCTGGGGTCACCGCCTGTGGCCGATCGACCGGGAGATCGTAGTCCACGCCCTGCGCTACGGCCTTCCGCTGATTGTCGGCGGCGCGCTCGGCTGGGTCGGCCTCAACGCTTCGCGCTTCATCGTCAACGAAATGTCCGGAGTGGCCGCCGCCGGGCTGTTCGCCGTTGGCTACGGCCTCGGCCAGCGGGCCGCGGCGGTCGCAGCCATGCTGGTCACGGCGGCGGCGTTTCCGCTGGCGGTGAAAAGCATCGAGCAACACGGCGACCAGGCCGGGATGCGCCAGCTCGCCAACAACAGCGCTCTCCTTGTCGCAATCCTGGCGCCAAGCCTCGCCGGCATCGTCATACTGAGAACGGAGATCGTGCATCTCCTGATCGCAGCGCCGTTCCAGGCGGTGACGCTCGCCATCCTGCCGCTCTCAACGCTCGCCGGCTCAATCCGCAACCTGCGCGCCCATTTCGGCGACCAGGTATTCCTGCTGCAAAACCGCACGCGCTGGATGATGGCCATTGCCGCAATCGACGCGTCGATGACCGTGGCGTTGAGCGCCTTGTTCCTGCCGCGATGGGGACTGCCCGGCGTCGCCGGCGCCACGGTTCTGGCAGCACTGGCCGCCGCCACCGTGAGTTTTTCAATCGGGTTTACACGGTTTGGCCTGCGGCTTCCGGTCGGTCATCTCGTGCGCATCGTATTGGCCACCATCGCCATGGCGGCCGTGCTGCGGATATTTCCGGAGGCCCGGACGATCACGATTCTGGCCGGCCACATTGCGGCAGGCGCAGCCACTTATTTCGCAGCGCTTGCCCTGCTCTATGCACCGTCGCTGGTGCGGATACTTCGGCCACGCCCCCAACATTCAGGGGCGTGAGCGCATTCGAAACGATCGGCGCTTACGATTTTCTGGCATTCTCGAACGCGCGCGCCATCGCGAACCAAAGCGGCTTCTTCTGCATCGACGAATCGAACGGAAGCGGCCGAGGCAGCCGTCGCGCGAGCGGATCCTTCTTCTTCGCCGCGTCGGTATAGAACGAGTAGTTATCGGCAAGCTCCCACGCGATCACCACTTTGACGGCCGGCACGCGAAGCGCGTTGGTCAGGAACTTCTCCGCCGTCTCGGCGATCATGGCATCGCGCGCTGCGATGTCGTCCGGAAACGTGTCGTCGCGCACGTCGAACTCGGTCAGATAGATATCGACACCACGTCCGGCGAGCGCATGAAGGAACTCGGAAAAGCGCCCGGGGTCGTGCGGGTAGCGAGGCTGCAGGTGGCTTTGCAACCCGACGGCATGCAGCGGCACGCCGGCATGCTTCAATTCATCGACCAGTTGCAGCAGGCCGCGGCGAACCGCGAGGCCAACATCGTCGTCGCGTTCGCTCTGCGCCTCGTTGAGAACCAGTTTCGTCTTGCGGTCTATCATCGCCACGCGCTCGAAGGCGCGGCGCACATAACCGGTACCGAACGTGTCGTACCACGGACCGAGCCGGTAGCCGCCGGGCGCCTTGTGCCCAGGCCAGAACGGCTCGTTGACGACATCCCATGAATGCAATTTGCCTACATAGCGGGCAGCCACTTCGTCGATATAGGAATCGAAAAACCTCTCACGCTCGGCACTGCTCATGCTTTTGATCCATTGCGGAACCCATTCGTTCCAGATCAGGCAATGTCCGCGCATCGGAATGTTATGGCTCGCACAAAATTGCAGCAGACGATCCGCGCTTTCGAATCGCTTCGGTCCCGGTTGCGGCGCGATGGTGCCCATCTTCATTGCAATGTCCGTTGTGACGATGCGGACCTGCGTCTGATACAGCTCGCGATACGCAAGATCCTTGTCGATCACCGGCCCTGCAGCCGCGCCGAACACGATTCCGTTACGAGCGGCGATGACGCCGAGACTCTGCGCAGGCTGTGCGGCGAATACTTCCTTCCCGCACGAAGCAACGCTTGCTCCTGCGATAAGAGCGAGCGCATCTCGCCTCGACCACTCCTGCATAGCTGATCTCCATCATGTGAATGATTCGCCGCGATGTCTCGTCCTTCGCAACGCGGCATCGCCATCGTTGCGTCGCATTAGTTCGATTTCGTGACGAATGTCGGTCGAGAAAATTTTCGGCACGCAGTTCCCGTCGCGAAGCAACGCGCCTGTCGATAGTCCTCCACGAGTGCGTCTCTCGATTACATCATCAGCAGCAGGAGTCGACATGTTGGAACCACCAGCGCAGTTGCAGCCCAGCCTCACTGTCGATGGGATAACGATCAATGTTCCCTCGCTTCCGGAAGCTGTGTCGTCAATCGTGTCGGCCGCGCAACATGGCGACAACTTCAGCGTCTGCACGCTCAATCTCGACCACGTTGTCCAACTTCAACACCACGCCAACTTTCGCGCTGCCTATCGTCGCGCCAGATTTGTCACAGCCGATGGGTTCCCGATCGTCGTGCTGAGCCGTCTCATGGGCGCACGAATTGAGCGCACGACCGGCGCCGATCTGGTCGAACCGGTTTGCGCTGAAGCGCGCAAGAAAGGACTCCCGGTGTTTTTGCTAGGGGCGAACGATCTCACGCTTAAGATGACGGCACGGCGTTTGTCGGAACGATTCAAGGGATTACAGATCGCTGGATGCTTCGCGCCGGGACCGGGGTTCGATCCCCATTCCAGTGAAGCGGATGCTGCGATCGAACGCATTCGCGCCTCGGGCGCCAGACTCTGCTTCGTTGCGCTCGGCGCGCCGCGACAGGAGCTGTTCGCGGCGCGCTGCCTCGACGAGCTGGATGGAACCGGCGTGTTGTGCATCGGGGCCGCACTCGATTTCATCGCCGGCACGCAAAGCCGCGCGCCGTCCATCGCGCGCAGAACCGGCCTCGAATGGGCGTGGCGCATGTTGCGCGAGCCACGGCGACTCGGCCCCCGCTACATCAAATGCATGACCATTGTTCCGCGTCTTGTTGCGCGAACCATTCCGCAAATTGTCCAGGCACGCATGAGGAAAGCGGCATGACTTCAACATTGACCCTGGCGCTACGGGCGCGAAACGCCAACCGGATCAAGCCACGTTACCAGATCTGCCTGATCCACCCGTTCGACCCGCGCGGCCAAAAGGTCGGCGGCCTCGAAACATACATTCGCGATTTCATTACATTCCATCCGACCGACACCGACATCCTCTTCATCGGCGTCGACTCGACGGGCGAGCTGGAGCTCGGCAAGCTTCACCGGATGACATTCCGAGGCCGCGGCTTCGACTTCCTTCCGATCCTGCACTATTCGGACCAGCAAGCGCGCGAAGCGGCCCGCAGCATCCGCACCTCACTGACCGGGCAATTCTTTATGGCGCTGCTCCGCCACTTCGGCACGATCGCAAGGCTGATCCGCGCGAGGCGGTGCTCGGTCGATCTGCGGCGGGTGGAATTTTCCTGGTTGCCGGCGATCCTGCGGCTGCCGTTCGTGCAGATGCTTCACGGCGAGGGCGCGCCGAAATTGCAGATGGATTCGCTGTTGCGGAAATACGCCTTCGTTCACAATACCGGCGAGCGGTTTGCCGTCGCCATGAGCGAGAAATTTCTCTGCGTCAATCCGTTCATCACCGAGCGGTTACAGCGGACCTATCCGCGCCGCAAGGACAAGATCGACACGCTCTGGACATGGGTCAACACGGATATTTTCAAGCCGCAACTCTGGCCGTTGAACTCGTCGCCGTTCCAGATCGTGTTCGCCGGCAGGCTCGATGAATTCAAGGATCCACCGCTGATGTTTCGCACGATCGACCGCCTGCGGCGGCGATTGAACGGCGACGTACGGTTTCACTATATCGGCACCAGCGACCCGCACCGGTTCGAAGAGTTCGCCGCGATCGAAGACATCACCGTCCGCCACGGCTTCAAAGACGCTGCCGGCATGGCGGAGACGCTGGCAAGCGCGCATGCCGGCATCCTGACATCCGAATTCGAAGGCATGCCGCGCTGCGTGCTCGAGACACTTGCGGTCGGCCGGCCGGTCGTCGCCATGCACCTGCCGCAGCTCGAACCCGTGATCCATTCTGGCGTCAGCGGCTATCTGGTAGCGCGAAGCGGCAGCCGCGACGACATGGCCGATGCGCTCGCTCAGCGGTTCGTCGATGTACGGAGTGCCATCGACGCGGGCACGATGAATCCGGTACAAATCGCCGACTCCATCCGAGCGTTCACGCCGGGCACCCAGCTCGCGCGGGTCTTCCGTTATCATCAGGAAATTCAGGATGCCCGCGGACTTGCCGCTGCGGCGCCGACCTACTGAGGGCGCCGGATTGAACATTCTTCTGTTGACCAGCGAGTTCGCCCCCGCGATGGGAGGAATTGGGACTTACGCGCGCGAAATTGCGGCGGCGGCGAGCCGGCTCGGTGCCAAGGTCACGGTGGTGGCGCCGGACTACGGACGGCAAACCGCCGACGACGACCGCACCCTGCCCTTCGAGGTCGTTCGCTACAGCGGCGGCCTCCACTCCATGCGCGACATGCCGCGCAAGATCATGCTGGCACGCCGCGGCGTCCGCGGCGACCGATATGACGTGGTCCATGCCGCCGATTGGCCGTTCTTCATTCCGGTCGCGCTTTCGAGATGGCGAACTCAGGCGCGGGTATTGATGACGGTACATGGTACCGAGATCAACGAAACGCAGACGCCGCTGAAGCGCATGGCGATCCGCAGCGCCGGCGTGTTCGGGCCGCGGACGGAGATCGTCGCCAATAGCGGCTTTACCGAGATGCTGTTCCGCGAGCGGTTTGCCGTCGACCCGCGCCGGATCAGCGCGATCAATCTCGGCGTATCGGAGTTCTGGTTCGGCGGACGACGGACGCGCCGAGAGATTCGCCTGGCCCATCGTCTGCCGGAAGACCGGCTGGTGATGATCACTGTGGCGCGGATCACGCGCCGCAAGGGGCATCATCTGACGCTTGCCGCGTTGTCGCAGCTTCCGGACGATCTGCGCAATCGCATCACGTGGCTCGTGATCGGCCCGGACGGCGAAGCCGATTATGTCGATGCGCTGCGGCGCGACGCCGAAGCAGCGGCCTGCGACATTCGGTTCCTCGGCCCGCAATCGAACGAAGACATCCGCGATCTCTACGCGGCCTCGGATTTCTTTTGCCTGACGGGTCTCCCTGACACGACCGGCCGGGTGGAGGGGTTTGGATTGGTGTATCTCGAGGCCGGGGCAGCCGGCCTGCCGAGCGTCGCGACCGAGGTCGGCGGCGTGCCTGACGCCGTGCTCGCCGACGAGACCGGAATTCTCGTGCCGCCTTCGGCCGAGAGCATATCGCAGGCTATTGCAGAGCTGGCCGCCGATCGAAATCTGCGCGCCATTGTCGCGGCAGGCGCATCCTCCCATGCCCGTGCCCTTTCATGGGAACGATGCGCGGCGATGACCTATGGCCTGCCCTACGCCGGCAAGCCGGCATCTGCAGACCGCGCCATCGGAATAACGGCATGAAGCTGCTGGTCGCGACCGCGATGCTGCTGACGCTCGCGAGCAGCGCAGCGCGGGCAGACAACGAGAACTGCCGCAAGAGCCGCGAGTATCTCCTGGGAACGCCCGGCGGGGATCTGTCCCTGACGCCGCAGGCCTATAACGAGCTGTTCAAGATCTGCGTCGCGGCATCAGCCATGCCTAACGTGAAGGATGCGTATATCCTGCGGGATGGCGGCATCGCCGTGGTCCCCAAACAGGACAGCGTTTCAGCGACGGCAGCCACGCTGGCTCAGTTCTGCGACGCCTATCCTCGCGGCGTGCTCCGCTTCATCACCCGCAAGGAAAAGCTTTCCATCCACTCCGTAACCGACGTCGCACGGATGTCGTCGACCTCGTCCACGCCATGCAAGAAGGTCAAGGGGCTTTCTTGACCTCCTGCATGATCCGGCCACCGCTTCATTTTTGCCGGTTGTAGTAATCCGGCATGTCATGCGGATCCATCGCCTGTTCGGCCCTGCGCCCGAGAAAGAAGAAGCCACTGGCGGCATCCGCTGCGGCCCGGCCGCGGCCGAACGCATCGAGATATCTGATCCAGAAGAACGGCAGCACGATCAGGCGTGACAGCTTGTTGCCCGCGCCGAGCGCGCGCGCGAAATAGCGGATTGACCATTCAAGCGCCACACCGGCGCCGCCGACCGGTCCGGCGTTGATCTCGGAAAATCGCTTGAACAGCCAGCGGTGACCGCTCTGCGTGAAACGCGAGAAGTCATAGGCCCGCTCGTGCACCTGCTGCATGAACGGCGTCTCCGCATAGACCAGGCCTTCCAGCCGCAGCACCCGATGCAGCTCGGCAACAACCGTTGCGGGCTCCAGCACATGTTCCAGCACCGCCTGCACCCAGACGCCGTCGAACACGCCGTCTTCGAAGGGTAGACTGTGGGCGTCAGCCACCAGCACCGTGTGCGGCGAAGCATAGACGTCGGTACCGACGAGCTCGATGGAGTCGTCCCGGTAGAGTTCGTCTGCGCCCAAGCCGATCGTGCCGCCTCCGACCACGAGCACAACCGGCCGCCTCGACTCCCGCTTCAACAGCTCGATGAATGTTGCGCTGTTGGCGACGGCAACCGGATTGCCTCCAAAGGTAAGGCGATGCAGCCGCGATCCGAGGGAACGGCGGCTGACGTCCCGCTGCAGCGCCGAGCCATTCTCGGCCTCGTACATCCTGCGCTCAAAAATGCTGGCTGCGAAATCGATCAGCACCGGCTGCGCACCCATCATCGGAAACCCGGCCCTGCTATAATCGCAGGCACGGTTCGAGCAGGAGGGCTCTGACCACACGTTCCGCAGCGGCGAGGAGCAGCGAGGACAGCGAAGACGCTTCTTCCAGTGAGCGGGTTCCGTATTTGCTAACGAACGATCGACGGCAGAAAGCTGCAAAGAAGGACCTCATGTCATTTCTTCTGCCCTGCCCCGCTCATGACTCGCAATCGATGCTATTTCGAATGCAACGACGGCGCAACAATGCGGGACCGGGAACAATTCGGATGGTTGCAATTTGGATGTCGCAGGAAACTGCAGCCAGATGCCACCGTAACGGTTTGCGGAAACGCAACGCACGACCCGCCCTGCTGTTTCCAACAAATTTTAGGATTTATCGAAGCCCTCCAGCCGGCTTGTTTCGCGTCGCCTCGTGGCGACATCGGCCTCAGCCGGCGTGAGCCGGCACCTGCCCGATCAGATGAAGAGCAGGTGGTCCGATATGAGGGGCGAACCGCCGCTGAACGTTATGGATGCATCGTGACCGGGATCAATCCGGCTCATGCCGTCCCCGATTGACTCCCCTGCCTTGAAACCGCGTGCCACATCATGTCTGACCGTTTCGCTGAGAATGAACGCATCGCGGCTTGCGCCGTTCAGGAGGTCGCCGATAGTCCGGCTTCGACGAACGCTGGATGATCAGGCGCTGGCTGCGCAATCTCGTGTAAACCTCGTGCACCCGCGATCCATCGGCGCAACTCGCTAAACAGCCTTCGAACCCTCGGGAGAATGCTGCCTGCTACGAGCGCCATTTGAGTACATTGCCGATACTTTCCAGGCTCGGCGCAGATCAGCGACCATCTTACGCCAAGCGTCGCCGTTCGCCCCACCGAAGCGGCGGACGTAGGCCGGGTGAAAGGTGATTTGCAGGGGACGACCATCAAATTGGAGCTTTGCCTTGCGCGACGCTCGGATCGAACGCGACGCGCTGAATAGGCGAGCCGCGGTGCTGCCGAGTGCAACGACTACGCGCGGCTTGGAGCGCCGGATGTCCGTCAGTACCGCGGCGCCGTAATGATTGATTTCCTCGATAGTTGGAGCGCGATTGCGTAGCGCGGATTTTTCCGTGTGTTCTATAGGCCGAAATGGAATTGCGTTGGCCAAACGCAGCTGTCTGAGGTCGATCCCAGCCTGCCCGAGCAGTTTGCGCAACGCGCAGCCGGCCGGCCCGACAAAGGGCCTGCCCTGCTCAGCTTCTTCGGCGCCAGGCGCCTCGCCAACCAAGTATAGCCGCGGTTGCCGGAAGAGACCCTCGGGCGCGACCCGGCGCTGATCGAGTCGCTTGTTGGCAGTGTTTGTCCCGGCCATCGGTGTCTACACTCGCCAAAGCATGGTAACGCGAATGTCGTTCGGCTATCTCATCGAACTTGCTGTTGCGAGTGACGACCTACGCAACCCACTCCAAGCTGAGCGTTGCCAACATGATCAAGGGCATCAGCGCCGTTCGACGGCAAGAAGCTCTGACATCGGCCTTTAATGCGACATCAGTACCGGAACGGTCATCGTGTCGAGAATGCCGCGCGTCACGCCCCCGAGGACGAACTCGCGCAGCCGCGAATGGCCGTAGCCGCCCATTACGATAAGGTCGGCCGACAGATCTGCCGCATGCGACAGGATTACGTTTGCGACATCGCTCCCATCGGCGATGAGCGCTTTGGTGCTGCTGTTCAAGCCGTGGCGCGCCAAGTGTCTGCCAACGGCCGCCAGGGATTCTTCATCCTCCCTACGGCCATTACCTACGTTGATCACCTCGATCGACTTCGCGCGCTCCAAGAACGGCATGGAGTCCGCGAGCGCCCGCGCGGCGGTGCGGCTTCCGTCCCAGCAGACGAGAATGCATCCGAGCTTGATGCCGTCCTTTTGGATACTGGGTACGACGAGGATAGGCCGTCCGGATTCAAACATCGTTGCTTCAGCGGCAAGCCCCGTGGAGGTCGTCGCTTCGGGCTCGGTCTGCGCAACGATTGATCGAACGTCCGCGCAATACGGCCAAACGTCCTTGGGATTCCTTCAATGCTGGTCTCGATGATCTGCGCCTCGGCAGGAAGATGAGCCTGCGCCGCTGCCTGTTTGAATCTTTCGATGGCCCCGTTTGCCGCCCTGGCGCTCTCTTCGCGCAGGGCCTCGATCACGTCGGCCGGAACAGCCTCCATGCCGCCGGCCACAATCGCTGGAGAGTGACACATTGCGATCCCTGCAATCTGGGCATCGAACATCCTGGCGACGGAGATCGCGTACGCTGCTGCAGGATCGCGAGAGTTACCGGTCGCCAGGTTGACGACAATATCCCGAATCACGGCCAGCCTCCTCATGATGAGCCGCCCCTTGTGGGGCAAAGGGCTTGCGAGTTCGTTCGTGCAAAACGGCCGCTCAAAATGAAGAACTCCGGGTGGCCAGCATTAGTTCCGAGCGCAAGGCCAGTGGAGCGGTCCCGCCTGGAGCAGGACACGTCCGATATCCTGTGGCGCGATTCCGAGATCGCGAAAACCTGGGAGTTGCGGAGACGCGACGTTGTCGATCCTCATCAGATCGACCTAGTTTCTCGTGAGCGATAGGCTGACGGAGCATCTCGCGATTGTAGCAGGATTGCTCCATCATCCGCTGTGTCTCAGCCGCTGCTTGGGCCAAGTTGCCGGCTGCGGCGAGAGCCGCCCGCCGTGCGCCTCATCGTGCATCGACCGCAAATAGTGCTCGGCGTGCTGAAGATAATTTTCGGCTGCGATCAGATCGCCCTTCAGCGCTTCAGCGCGAGCCAACTCGACGTAGCGCTCGTAATTCCTTTGTGCGTTCTGAGACTGCCTCGGGAGGCGGGTCCTGACGACTTTGCTTTTCGGTGACCGTGTTCTTCTCGCCATTGTGCTAGCTGTAAAATGATCTTCGGCGCAAGGCTATCGCCGGCGACGCGCTCTGGTCCGGGCTGCCTTTTTGGCTGCCGCGGAGCGCTGCGCCGGGCCTTTGGTTTTTGCGGCCTTCCGAGCCGCCGCTGAGCGGGCCGCGGCGGAGCGACGCGAGGCGGCGCTTCGTGCTTGTTTCGACAGCGCTGCGCGCGACGCCGTGCTGCGTGGTTCACGCTTGAGGGTCTGCGATACAGCACGTGAAACGCGCGGCTGGCGTCGGGTCTTTCGCTTGCCCTGGCCCGCCTCATACGCGTATTCGGCGCTTTTGCGGGTTCTTGCCTTGGCCTTGCCTTTTGCCGGCGGACGGAGCGGAACACCCGCGCGCCTCGCCTTGGACAGGCCGATTGCAATCGCCTGCTGTGGCGATCTCGCTCCATGTTGGCCGCGGCGAACTTTGCGAATCTCCTCATGCACAAACTCGCCCGCCTGGGTGGTTGGCGATTTGCCCGCGCGTTTGGCCCGCTTGGCCTTCTGCACTGTTTTTCGCTCTGGCATGATCGTCTCCAGTTGGTACCTCGCCCCGCGAAACGGCTTCGCCACTGGCCGTTCTCTCAAGATACTAACGTCCAACCGCCGGAAATGGTCCCGCAGGCGCGGCCAGGCGAGTTCCTCAAGAGCACCGACACTGCGATGCAGGCTGGATAGATGGACCCGGCATCTCATCAGCATGAAAGAAATGCGCCAGTCGGTACGCATCATGAAACAACGTATCGCGAAGCTCTGACCGAAGCGCTCAACTGGCCGAAGCGACAAAAGCTGTGCGAAGCCTGATCGAACGGTCGTTCTGCGCTCTGGGCTCACGCGGGAGACGTTCTCCTTCGGTTCCATCGTGGGAACATTCATCGCCGAACGTCGGGCTTCGCGGCGGGGATCGGCGCGCGCTGGCGCTGCTGCACCAAGCTTGATCCGCTCGAAGCTCGGCATCAAGCGGCGTCTACCGCAGATCGTCTGGCGAGTTGTGACGAGCCGGCATTCAAGAAATTCAAACACCGCGAGCACTCATGGCGCAGCGCTATGCTCAAGTTGTTGCCAAGGCCTGGCGTGCGCTGAGGGCTGGGATCGCCGGTGCGTATCCCGCCGACGTTGTGACTGCGTGTTCAGCATACGCTTAGCGAGAATCGTCGCCGTCTTTGGTCGATAAAAATACAACATCCAACAAAAACGAACGCTGTTTTGAAGGCTTCTAATGCCCGAGACATGTCTGCTCGCCAAACGATTCAGTAAGAGGCCACCACGATGACGATCAAATCGGGGTGAGGATGAATCTTTCGACGAAGAAGCTCTACTGTGCCGTTTGTTGTGGCACAGCGAGTTACCTGGCACTGTCCTTTCAATTGGTAGAAGAAGTTCACGCAAGAGAACCAGTCTCCTTACCTGCCGTCACGATTGACTCACCAAAGCGCCAAGCCGCACGACGTCCACAGCCTCAGCAGGGCGCAAGGAGCGCGCGCGTCGTTGCTCCACGCGTTGCGGCTCCAGCGAGCCAGCGCGATGCTATCCCATATCTCACGCCTTCGACCGGCACCATTGGTCAGCCGCCGGCTCCCTATGCGGGCGGCCAGGTGGGGACCACCACACGCGTCGGCATGTTAGGCAATCGCAATGTCTTCGATACGCCGTTCAACACAACGGGCTACACGGACAAGCTTATCCGCGACCAGCAGGCCAACACCATCACCGACGTCGCCGACAACGATCCCTCGGTGCGCACGAACTCTCCACGCTTCAGCGGGCTAGACGGATTTCTGATCCGCGGCTTCCCGGTATTCGCGAGCGACATCGCATTCGACGGGCTTTACGGCATCACCGATACGCGCCGCCCCGCTCTTGAACCCATCGAGCGCGTGGAGATCCTCAAGGGACCAAGCGCCTTGTTGTATGGGATTTCACCGTTCGGAAATATCGGCGGCACGATCAACCTCATCCCGAAGCGCGCCACCGACGATCCGATCACGCGATGGACGACGGGCTTCGTGTCCAACGGAAATGTTGGGACGGCGATCGATTTCGGCCGGCGCTTTGGCCCCGACAAAGCATGGGGCGTTCGCGTCAACGGCGCCTATCGCGATGGCCGGACGCCGATCGACTTCCAAACGGATGGGTTCGGTGTCGGCGCGGTTGCTCTCGACTACCGTGGCGAGCGGTTCCGAGCCACCGTCGATTTCGGTTACCAGCAGCAGGACCTGAACGCACCCACGCGCGTGCGGCAAGTGGCCCCGAACTTTCCAATCCCGGCTTCGCCCTCGCTCACGATCAACCAGCAGCAGCCCTGGGAATACTACAATTCCAACCATCGATACGCTGCGGCCCGCGCCGAATATGACCTCAACGATTTCTGGACGCTGTATGGAGCCTACGGTCGCAGCCGATCCAAGGAGATCTTCTTCGGCGGAACTCTGCGCATCACGGACGCAATGGGCACGTTCACGTCACAGCCGGCCCTCACCGTGCAGGATTTCGATCGCGAGACTGGAGAGATCGGGCTACGCGGCCGTTTCACCACCGGAGCGGTGAAACATTCTACCGTGCTTGCGGCAACCGGGCTGTGGCAAGACAGCGGAGCTGCCACCACCAATGTCGGACCATCGATCACGTCGAACCTTTATAACCCGGTTTACGTGGCTCCGCGCAACGCGGCGGGCCTGTCGCACAACGCGCCACTTTCTGCGTGGCGGATCAATCAGAGCGTCGCGATCGCGGATACGATGTCGATCCTCGATGATCGCGTGCTTCTCACCCTGGGCGGGCGCTGGCAGGGGATCGACGTCGCCAACTTCAACACGACCACGGGTGCCGTGACCACACGCCCGCAGAACGAGGCGGTCACCCCTGCTGTGGCTCTCGTAGTGAAGCCAATCAGCAACCTGTCGCTCTACGGCAACTACATCGAAGGCCTGACGTCGGGTGGAACGGCGCCGCCCACTGCCGCTAATAAATTTGAAGTCTTTCCTGCGATCGTGACCAAGCAGATCGAGGTCGGTGCCAAATATGACTTCGGGATCTTGGGAGTTACCGTGGCGGCGTTTGAGATCACGCAGCCCAACGGCATCACCGGTCCGACCAATTTCTTCTCGGTCGACGGCGAGAATCGCAATCGCGGACTGGAGCTCAACACCTTCGGCGAGGTCGCCCCGGGAATGCGCCTGCTCGGTGGCGTGACTTTCCTCGATGGCGTCCAGACCAAGACCGCCGGCGGCCGCTTCGACGGCAAAACCGCGGTCGGGGTGCCGGATATCCAATTCAACCTCTATGGCGAATACGATCTTCCCTTCTGGCGGACATCGGGGGTGGCGACCCTGACCGGGCGGATCATTTACACCTCGCCGCAATATTACGATCAGGCGAACACGCAGCAGATCCCGGACTGGGTTCGGACCGACATCGGAGCGCGCTACGTCACCAAGATAGACGGCAGGCCGCTGACGTTGCGTGCGGCGGTCGAAAACGTCTTCGGTCTGGACTACTGGGCAACGACGGGACGTGGCTTCCTGACTCCGGGCACACCGCGCACCTACCGGCTCTCAGCGAGCATCGACTTTTGAGCCGCCTATGGGACGTGACGATGTGAACGGCCTTTCAGGGACCCCAGCGGCAGCCGCTTGGAAGCCGATGAGGGCGCGCCGCCTGCGCGTTGCGCTCGTTTGGCTCCACCGATGGCTTGGCCTCAGCCTCGGTGTCCTGCTCGTGGTGATCGGGCTCACGGGCAGCTTCATCGTCTTTTATCGCGAGATCGATGCGGCATTGAATCCGAGCCTGTACACCCCGGCCGGGCCTCAGCACCGTCTCGAGGCCGCCGAGGTCATGCGGATTGCGGCCACGGTGGATCCGGCGCCGATCCGATCCGTCATCGCACCTGACCGGACATGGCCGGTCTGGGTCGTCATGCACTCTCACGCGACGGAGAAAGGTCGGTATCCGAGCCTCTGGACCACCATGCTCGATCCCTCGAACGGGAAGGTGCTGGGCCGGCGCGACTACACCAACTGCTTTGCATTCACCGTCTATCGCGTGCACTACAATCTGCTGCTCCATGACTGGTGGGGCAGCGAGCTTGTCGGAGTGATCGGCTTCGTGCTGCTCGGGATGGCTTTCTCGGGCCTGTATCTGTGGTGGCCGAAGCGAGGTCGGTTCTGGCGCTCGGTCTCGATCCGCAGGCACGTGTCCGCGCAACGCTTTATGCTCGATCTGCACAACACGGCAGGCTTTTGGAGCCTACCGTTGCTTGCGCTGATCTCCATTACGGGTATCGGTATCGTGTTTCCCGGTGTCATCCGCCCCGTAGTCGGCCTGGTCTCGACGGCCACTCCTTATCCAGCGCCGACCATCAAGCCTGCACCGCCAGACGGAGCCGCACGATTGTCCGCTGATGCGATCGTTCTCGCAGCGCGCGCCGCCAAGCCCGGCTACGACATAGCCCAATTGAATCCGCCGACCGAGACCCGCAACACCTGGCGTGTCCTGTTGCGCCCGCCCGGCTCCAATCCAGCCCTTCGCACCCGCGGTGCCATCTGGCTCGATCCCTGGACGGGCGCACTCGCACACGACCGCACGCCCGATTCCATGTCGCTGGGCGACCGCTATATGACCGAACAGCTCTGGCTCCATAACGGATCGACCTTCGGCTTGCTCGGCCGTCTTCTGGTCTTTGCTGCCGGCTTCGTGCCGCTCATTCTCTTCGTCACAAGCTTTCAGGTTTGGCGATCCAAAGCGAGGCACAGGGCAAAAAGGAGCGACGCGCGAAGCTCATGAACGTGCCCTCGTTCAATGGAGCGAATGAGTTCCGAACGTGCATACGAACGCATGCGAGGGCACCGACGCCACTCTTCCAAAACGAACGCCGCCAGGTCGTTGACCTGGCGGCGTGATCTGGTTGCGGGGGCAAGATTTGAACTTGCGACCTTCAGGTTATGAGCCTGACGAGCTACCGGGCTGCTCCACCCCGCGTTAACCGTTGCACTGCCTTCGAAAAACCGGACCCGAAGTGAAAGCCGGCCAACGCGTGTTCGCGCCGATCGATCCCGTCCGGAGGCTTCCTGAGAAGGCGACCCGGGCAAGGCCATCGGGTGCGAGGGGTATGTATCAACGTCACCCTGCTTTGGAAAGGGGCAAGAAGGAGCTTTTGCAGATTTTATGACAGCAAAAACGAGGGGTTGGAGCGCCAAAACCGGCCCTTGGAACCATTCTTGCCATAAACGCCGCAAAAGCGGAGTTTTGCGCCCAAAGCCGCGGCTCATCAGGTCGCCAGAACAAAAATCCGGGAGGGGGAATGGGCGTGACCGATATCTTCGATTTCGTGGTGGTGGGTGGCGGCTCCGGCGGCTGCACGGTGGCGGGACGGCTATCGGAGGATCCGAACACGTCGGTGGCGCTACTCGATGCCGGCGGCAGGAATGACAATTGGGTGGTCACGACGCCGTTCGCACTCGTGCTGATGGTTGCCGGCAACGTCAACAACTGGGCCTTCAGCACCGTGCCGCAGAAGGGCCTCAACGGCCGCATCGGCTATCAGCCGCGCGGCAAGGGGCTCGGCGGCTCCTCGGCGATCAACGCGATGGTCTATATCCGCGGCCACCGCGCCGACTATGATCAATGGGCCTCGCTCGGCAATACCGGCTGGTCGTTCGCCGATGTGCTGCCCTACTTCAAACGCGCCGAAGACAATGCCGATTTTGACGGCGAATATCACGGCAAGGGCGGTCCCCTTGCGGTCAACAAGTCGCGCACCGGCAACCCGGTGCAGCAGATTTTTCTGCAGGCAGCGCAGGAAGCGCAATTCCGCCTGCGCGAAGATTTCAACGCCGACGAGCACGAAGGCCTCGGCATCTATCAACTGACGCAGAGGAACGGCGAGCGCTGCAGCGCCGCGCGCGCCTATATCCACCCGCATATCGGAAACCGCGCCAATCTGCGCGTCGAGACGCATGCCCATGCCACCCGCCTCCTGTTCGAAGGCAAGCGCGCGGTCGGTGTCGAATACCGGCAGGGCAAGGAGCTGAAGCAAATCCGCGCCCGGCGCGAGGTGGTCCTCTCCGCCGGCGCGTTCCAGACCCCGCATCTCCTGATGCTGTCGGGCATCGGCGACAGCGCCGAGCTTGCAAAGCACGGCATTGCCACCGTGCACCATCTGCCCGGCGTCGGGCAAAACCTGCAGGACCATCCGGATTTCGTGTTCGGCTACATGTCCGATAATCCCCACTTCAACGGCATTTCACTTAAAGCGCTGCCGCGGCTGCTGCGGGCCATCCGACAGTATCGCCGCGACCGCACCGGGCCGATGACGTCGAACTTCGCCGAATGCGGCGGCTTCCTGAAAACCCGGCCCGATCTCGACATCCCCGATATCCAGCTTCATTTCGGCATGGCGCTGGCCGACGATCACGGCCGCAAGCGCCATCGCGGCACCGGCTTCTCCTGCCACGTCTGCCTGCTGCGGCCGAAGAGCCGCGGCAGCGTTTCGCTGCTCGGCGCCGATCCATTTGCGCCGCCGCTGATCGACCCGAATTTCTTCGGCGAGGCGGAGGATCTGGAAACCATGGTTGCCGGCTTCAAGACGACGCGCCGGCTGATGGAGACGCCGGCACTGCGCGCGTTGCAGAAGAAGGAGATGTTCACGGAAGGCGTCCATGCCGACGACGACATCCGCAACCTTTTGCGCGCCCGGGTCGACACCGTCTATCATCCGGTCGGTACCACCAAGATGGGCGTCAACGATTCCCTCGCCGTGGTCGATCCGAAGTTGAAAGTGTACGGCGTCGGGGGATTGCGCGTGGTCGATGCCTCGATCATGCCGACCCTGATCGGTGGCAACACCAATGCGCCGACGATCATGATCGGGGAAAAGGCCGCCGACATGATCAGAGCGGAGATGCGGGTGAATTGACGCTGGCCAAACTTATGCCGTCATTGCGAGGAGCGCGAGCGACGAAGCAATCCATCTATCCGTTATGCCGCGCCATGGATTACTTCGCGGAGCCTGTCATCGGGCGCGCATTTGCGCGACCCGTTGGCTCGAAATGACGGGGATAGAGCCGCTTTCCGGGATCAATATGCATTATCAGAAGGACCCGCGGCTTATCAGCAGCACCCGATTTGGCTAAAGTGGCCGCATCGGACTACAACAAAATCACCTGACACAACGGGAGAAGAACAGTGGATCTAGGGATCAAAGGCCGCCGCGCCATCGTCTGCGCTTCCAGCAAGGGCCTTGGGCGCGCCTGCGCCATGGCGCTGGCCAATGAAGGCGTGCACGTCACGCTGACCGCGCGCGGTGCGGAGGCGCTGAAAAACACCGCCGACGAAATCCGCAAAGCGAGTCCTGACATCACGGTAACCGAGATTGTCGGCGATATCACGACGCCCGCCGGGCGCGAGGCCGTGCTGAAGGCCTGTCCCGAACCGGACATCCTGATCAATAATGCCGGCGGCCCGCCGCCCGGCGATTTCCGCAACTGGACCCGCGACGACTGGATCAAGGCGATCGACGCCAACATGCTGACGCCGATCGAGCTGATCAAGGCGACGGTGGACGGTATGATGGCGCGGAAATTCGGCCGCATCGTCAACATCACCTCGGCCGCGGTGAAGGCGCCGATCGAGGTGCTGGGTCTCTCCAATGGCGCGCGCGCCGGCCTCACCGGCTTCGTCGCCGGGATCGCGCGCAAGACCGTGATCAACAATGTCACCATCAATGCCTTACTGCCCGGCCCCTTTGATACCGACCGCCTGCGCGGGCCGGTCGCGAAGGTCGACGCGGAGAAACGCGGCATCACCGTCGATCAGTTGCTCGCCGAGCGCGCCAAGCTTAATCCGGCCGGTCGGTTCGGCGACCCCGACGAGTTCGGCTATGCCTGCGCGTTCCTCTGCGGCGCCAAGGCCGGATATATCACCGGCCAGAACATCCTGCTCGACGGCGGTGCTTTCCCCGGCACTCTCTAGTGCCGCCGATTTGAAGTTCCCCGTCACTCGCAGCGAGACCGATTGGGAACTTCAAATCGATAAGCGGCACTAGAAAAAATGAGTCTTTCTAGCGCCCTCTTGCTTTCCGAAGTTCGCGCAAGAGGGCGCCGCGAAAGCTCACGAACTTCGGAAAGGGGCGCTAGATGAAAGCGGTCTGGTACGAGCGAACGGGGCCGGCACAAGAAGTGCTGGCCTATGGCGAGATGCCGACGCCGGTGGCAGGCACGGGCGAAGTCCGGGTGCGGCTGGAGGCGTCCGGCGTCAATCCCGCCGATGTCGGCCGCCGCGGCGGCGGCTATCGGCCGATGGAATATCCGCGCGTCATTCCCAACAGCGACGGCGCCGGCATCATCGACCAGGTCGGCGACGGCGTCACGCGGCTCAAGCTCGGCCAGCGGGTCTGGCTGTTCAACGGCCAGCGCAACGGCCGCGCGTTCGGCACGGCGGCAGAATATATCGCGCTCGCCGAACATCTGGTGACGCCGCTGCCGGACAATCTGTCGTTTGCCGAAGGCGCTACCCTCGGCATCCCCGCCATGACGGCGTGGTGCTGCCTCTATTGCGACGGACCGATCGTGGGGCAGACCGTGCTCGTCACCGGCGGCGCCGGTGCGGTCGGGCACTATGCCGTGCAGCTCGCCAAATGGGGCGGCGCCAAGGTGATCGCGACCGTCAGTTCGGCAGCCAAAGCCGAGCAGGCGCGGTTCGCCGGCGCCGATCTCGTCGTCAATTACAAGACGGATGACGTCGCCGCGAAGGCGCGAGCCTTCACCGGGCAGCGCGGCGTCGACCGCGTCATCGACGTCGATTTCGGCGGCAATATCGATACCACGCTGAAGCTGATGGGTACCAATTCGACGATTGCGGTCTACGCCACCAATGGCAACCGCACGCCGATCGTACCAATGCGCGAATTGATGGAGAAATGCATCGCGGTCCGCGCGCTCGTGCTGTTTGCGCTGCCGCCGCCGCTACTGGCGGCGGCGCAAGCCGACATCACGAAATGGCTGACGGCAGGCCCGCGGATCCATAACGTCGCCGCGCAGTTTGCACTATCCGACACGGCGCAGGCGCATCTGGCGGTGGAGAAGGGCGACAAGCTGGGCACGGTCATCGTGGATTGCGCTCGTCTTCTTCCCGCTGGCTGACGCTAGAAGAATCGGCCGTCGTTCGCTCCTCATTCCAGGTAAGGCCGAACTCGTCGAGCCCCTGCGCCAGCAAATCTCCAAGCATCGGCTCGCCGAGAAGATAGCGCGCGGTGTCGCGGTCTCGCTGGTCGGCCGCTTCAGCACGTAGATCCTCCCATTCCTCAATGGTGGCGTCGCCGCGTCCCAGTCGCATCAGGGCGACGAGATCGACCCTCTCGTCCTCGGAAAGCGAGTTGATGAGGCCGGTGATCTCGCGAACGACCGGATCTTCCCCGTTGTCCTGCAGCACGTCGATCATGTCGTCATCGCCCGCGTTCGACCCGGAATCCGGATCGGACACCCCTTCCTTGACGTCGAATTGCCGGGCTTTCTCGATCAGAAAGCCGACTTTCTCGGGCGAAATCGTGAGTTCTGGCATCGCATGTTCCTCATACGGGCTATGCGATAACGCCGAACGCGGTCGGATGATCCATTGCACCGGAAGGTGGAAGGCCGCATCCTTGCCTGAACAACTAGAAACGAGAGGACGCGCCGGATGCATTGGGACGTGGGCAGGGTCAGGATCACGAGGGTGGTCGAAATGGAGACTGTCGGCAGCACCCGTTTCATCCTTCCGCTCGCGACCAACGAGGAAATCCAGAAGCTGCCTTGGCTGATCCCGCAATTTGCGACCGAGGAAGGCCGGCTGAAAATGTCGATCCATTCGTTCCTGCTCGAGACTCCCTCGCGCCGGATCATCGTCGACACCGGCCTCGGCAACGACAAGCAGGGCCGCAATGTGCCGACCTGGAACAACCGAAAGCATCCGTTTCTCGACATGCTGACAGCGGCGGGCTTCCCGCCCGACAGTATCGATACTGTGCTGTGCACGCACCTGCATGTTGATCATGTCGGATGGAACGCGAAACTCATCGACGGCAAATGGGTGCCGACCTTCGCCAATGCCCGATATGTGTTCGGCAGAGGCGAATACGAGCACTGGCGCGACCACAGCGATGCGCCGGACAAGGTCGCGGTGTTCAGCGATTCCGTGAAGCCGATCGCCGACGCCGGCAAGTCCGAGCTCGTCGCCAGCGATGCCAGATTGACGGATGAAATCACGCTGATCCCGACCCCCGGCCACAGTCCCGGCCATATCAGCGTCCACATCAAGTCAGACGGCGAGGAAGCCCTGCTGACGGGGGACGTCGCCCATCATCCTTGCCAGATGGCTCATCTCGACTGGTCCTCGACCGCCGATTCCGATCCCCGGCAGTCGGCCGAAACCCGCCGCGAACTGTTTTCGCGCTTCGCCGACACGCCCACACTGGTGATTGGCGGGCACTTCAGTGCCGGTCACATCAAGCGCGACGGCGACGCTTTCAGGTTCGTGGCGGTGGGGTGACAGGAGCGCCCTCTCTCCCCTCATGGTGAGGAGGCGCACTTGCGCCGTCTCCGGACGATGCTTCGCATCGCCGGGAGAACCATGAGGCCCGCGGCCCATTCCTCGAGACGGCCGCGATGTGGCCTCCTCGGGATGAGGGGGTGGTATGTGGCGAGCAGCCCCAGTCCGCAGTTGAATTTCCTGCGCCGCTGTTCCAAGAAGCGTCTGAAGTTTACGGACATCCCCCCGAAATCCTCAAGAAAACCCCGCAGGGAGCGATAAAATGAAGCTTGTTCGTTACGGCGCCAAGGGTGCGGAAAAGCCCGGCCTGATCGATAAATCCGGCCAGTTGCGCGATCTTTCCGCCCACGTCAGGGATCTCGACGGGGACGCCTATGCGCCGGACTCGCTGGCGAAGCTGGCGGCGCTGGATACCTCCAAGCTTCCCGCCGTCGACGGCAAGCAGCGCCTGGGCGCGCCGGTCACCGGCATCTCGAAATTCGTCGCGATTGGCCTGAACTACAGCGACCATGCCAAGGAGACGGGATCGCCGATCCCAACCGAGCCGATCTTCTTCCTGAAGGCCAATACCGCGCTGTCTGGCCCGAACGATGCGGTCGAGAAGCCGCGCGGCTCGACCAAACTCGACTGGGAAGTCGAAATCGCGGCCATCATCGGCACCCGCGCCAAATATGTCTCGGAGGCCGACGCGCTCAACCACGTCGCCGGCTACTGCGTCTGCAACGACGTCTCCGAGCGCAATTTCCAGATCGAGCGGCTCGGTCAGTGGACCAAGGGCAAGTCGCACGACACGTTCGGCCCCGTCGGCCCGTGGCTGGTCACCAAGGACGAAATCCCCGATGTGCAGAAGCTGTCGATGTGGCTCGATGTCAACGGCAAGCGCTGCCAGACTGGATCGACCTCGACCATGATCTTCTCGATGGCGAAGTGCATTTCCTATGTCTCGCAGTTCATGACGCTGTTGCCCGGCGACATCGTTACCACCGGCACCCCGCCCGGCGTCGGCCTCGGCATGAAGCCGCCGACCTTCCTCAACGTCGGCGATGTCGTTACGCTCGGCATCGAAGGGCTCGGCGAGCAGCGCCAGGAAATCGTCGCGGCGTGAGCCGGCGCACATACTCACCGCCGTCATTGCGAGGAGCGATAGCGACGAAGCAATCCACCTTTCCACGCGTTCGGAGACAATGGATTGCTTCGCTTCGCTCGCAATGATGGAGGATCCATCTATTGCCTAGAGGCTTCCTTCCATGAAACTAACCTTCTCTCCCGCCTCGCCGTTCGCCCGAAAAGTCCGCATCGCCGCGATTGAGACCGGCCTGATCGAGCGAATCGAATTCACTCCGGCCACCGTCGCGCCGGGTCAGCCGAACGAGGAATATTCGAAGATCACGCCGCTGAAGAAATTGCCGGTGCTGATCCTCGACAATGGCGACGTCATTCTCGATTCCTACGTCATCGTCGAATATCTCGACGAACTCGCCGGCGGCGGAAAACTGATCCCAACATCCGGCCCCGAGCGCTGGAAGGTGAAGAGCGACCATTCCCTGCTGCAGGGCATGCTCGATTCCATGCTGCTGTGCCGGTACGAAAAAATGGTGCGCCCGGAAGGGCTGCGCTGGGACGCATGGCATGACGACCATTGGAATCGCGCGTGGGCCGGCATGGCACGGTTCGAGAACAAGTCCGACGTGCTGTCCGGTCCGTTCAACGTTGCGCAGATCGGCCTGGTTTGCGTGCTCGGCTATGCGGATTTCCGCTTTGCCGATTGCGGCTGGCGCAAGGCCTATCCGAAGTTAGACGCCTTCCATCAGAAGATGATGGAGCGGCCGTCGGTGAAAATCTCGGCGCCGCCGCCGGCGTAACCAACCAATGGAGACGGCAGCATGACCGAGGCGAGCAAGAAACTGCGGCGCCTCGGCTTGGCCGCCGTATTCGTGCTGGCGGCATCCGGCGCAGCCGCACAGCTACAGGAATTCTCGACCGGCCAGCGCAATCTCGCCTGCGGCAGCCCGGCCGCGACTGGTGATGGTTGGCCTATCGCCACACCGGAAAGTGTCGGCCTCGATGGCCCGCGTCTGTGCGGCATCGCCGCGCGGCTCGTGGCTACCAATGCCAACGTTCATGCTGTGGTAATCGTCCGGCACGGCAAGCTGGTGTTCGAGCAGTATTTCCCTGGCTATGACGAGCCGTGGGGATTGGGCGGCGGGCGGCATGATTTCGATTCGGCCACCAAGCACGACATGCGGTCGGTTTCGAAAAGCGTCATCTCGCTACTCGTGGGAATCGCGATCGATCGCGAGCTAATCAAGAGCGTCGACGAGCCGGTCGTCAAATTCTTCCCGGATTATTCGGCAGTGAAATCGCCGGGTTGGGACAAGATCACGCTCCGCCATCTGCTCACCATGTCGTCGGGTATCAAGTGGGACGAGAACCGCGCCTGGAAGGATCCAGAGAATGACGAGCCGCATCTCGGCAGCGAAGCCGATCCTTATCGCTATGTCCTGTCGAAGCCGATCGCGGCGCCGCCAGACACAGTGTGGACCTACAATGGCGGCGGAACGGATCTGCTCGGCAATATCATCGAGCGCGTGACGGGCCAATCACTGGAAGCTTTCGCCCGCGAGGCGCTGTTCGCGCCGCTGGGTATCTCCGACTGGGAATGGATGAAGTACCGCAACGAGCATGTTGCCTCGGCGGTAGGCCTTCGGCTTCGGCCGCGCGACGCCGCAAAAATCGGTCAGCTCGTGCTCAACAAAGGCGAATGGGCCGGCCGGCGGATCGTCTCGTCGAAGTGGATTGAGCAATCGGTCACACCGCGCTTTCAGGCGATCGGCTATTTCGGTGGATTGTTCTACTACGGACAGCACTGGTGGATGGGCCGCACGCTATCCGGCGAGCACGACGCGAAATGGATTGCCGCCATGGGCCTGGGTGGTCAGCGCCTCTTCATCGTCCCCGAGCTTGACCTTGTGGTCATAACCACGTCAGGGCTTTATGGCAGCGGCCGGCAGGGGCACGCCGCTCTGGACATCCTCGCCAACTTCATCATCCCGCATGTCAGGGACAGGAACGAAGCGCGCTGATCCAGCCAAGACGAAAAGCAGGAGCAACCATGAGCCTGAAACTCTCCGTTGGCGATCTCACCATTCACCGCATCATCGAGCAGGAAACCACGTTCCTGCCGGCTTTGGAGATGCTGCCGGGACTGACGCCGGAGGTCCTGGCGGAGCACCGCCCCTGGATGCGGAGAAGCGGCGCGCTCGACGACAGAGACGTGCTGATCCTGTGCTTCCAGTCCTATGTAGTGAAGACGCCGCACCACACCATCCTGATCGATAGCTGCATCGGCAACGACAAGCCGCGGCCGCAGCGCCCGAAATGGAACATGAAGACCGACGACACCTATATGCGCGGTCTCGCTGCGGCCGGGTTCTCCGTCGAAGACATCGACTACGTCATGTGCACGCATCTGCATGTCGACCATGTCGGCTGGAACACGCGGCTCGACAACGGCCGCTGGGTGCCCACCTTCCCGAAAGCGCGCTACGTGTTCGACAAGACCGAATTCGACTACTGGACCGAGACGCATGCCAAGACGCCCGTGCCGCCGTTTGGCGACAGCGTGCTACCGGTCGTCGCGGCGAAACAGGCCGAAATCGTCCGCAGCGATTTTGCGATCGGCGATCACACCCGCATCCTGCCGACGCCGGGACACACGCCCGGCCATGTCGCCTTCACCTTCGGCCGCGACAAGGATGACGCCGTGTTCTCGGGCGACCTGATACATTCGCCGCTGCAGACGCGCTATCCGGAATTATCCATGAAATTCGATGTCGACCAGGCACAAGCGGCGAAGACGCGGCGCGGTTTCCTGGAACGCTACTGCGACACCGATACGCTGTGCTGTACCGCGCATTTCCCGTCGCCTTCGGTCGGGAAGATCCGGCGCGCTGGTGACGGGTTCTCCTGCGAGGCGATATGAGTTCGGATCCATCTGCTTTCGAGACGCTGTCGATCGAACCGGTCGACGAGCACGTGACGATCGTCCGGCTCAATCGGCCGAACGCATCCAACGCGCTCAACACGCAGATGGGGCGCGATCTCGTGCGCTATTTCGAAGACGTCGCGCTCGATCCGAAGAGCCTGCGCTGCATCGTTCTGACCGGCGCCGGTGACAAGGCCTTCTGCGCCGGCGGCGACCTGAAGGAGCGGCGCGGCATGACCGATGAGGCGTGGACACGCCAGCATGTTATCTTCGAGCGGATGGTGCGGGCGCTGATCGACTGCCCGGTCCCGATCATCGGCGCCGTCAATGGCGCGGCCTATGGCGGCGGCTGCGAGATCGCGGGCTGTTGCGATTTTATCTACGCCGCGGAAACTGCGCGTTTTGCGCTCACCGAAGTGACGCTCGGCATCATGCCGGGCGGCGGCGGCACCCAAACCCTGCCGCGCGCCGTCGGCGAGCGCCGTGCCAAGGAGCTGATCCTGACCGGCAAGCCGTTTACTTCGGCGGAAGCATGTGAATGGGGTTTTGTGAACGAAGTCTTCCCGCTCGCCGAATTACTGCCGGCGGCGCTGGCGACCGCATCAAAGATCGCCCGCAACGCGCCGATCTCGGTCCGACAGGCCAAGCTTTCGATCCATCGCGGCCTGCAATTGTCCCTGCGGGACGGCCTCGCGCTCGAGATCGAGGCCTATAACCGCATGGTGCCGACGGAAGATCGCCGCGAGGGCGTGCTGGCCTTTAACGAGAAGCGCACGCCCAATTTCAAGGGCCGGTGAAGACCTTCAATCGAACAGGCTCGGCGTGTGGTTCACCGCCGCGCCTTCGATCGCCAGCATCTTCAGCTTCGTCACCACGCCGCCATTGGCGGAGAAGCCGCCAGGCTTGTTGCCCGCCGCCAGCACGCGATGGCACGGCACCACGATCGGACAGGGGTTGCGCCCCAGCGCCTGGCCGACGTCGCGCGACAGCTCCACGCCGCCCAGCTTCTTGGCGATATCGCCATAGGTCATGGTCTTGCCCGGCGGGATCGTACGCGCGATGTCGTAGACGCCGCGGTTGAATTCGGGAACGCCGTCGAGGTCGAGTACGACGTCGGCGAGATCGTTCGGCTTGCCTTCGAGCAGCTCGACGATGCCGTCGATCGCGGCCTGCACCTTCGCGGGCGGCTCTGCCTCGAGAAGGTCGCCGTGGCGCTGCTGCAGGCGCGTGCGGGTCTTCTTCTCATCGCCCATCGGCAATTGTACCGAGGTAATGCCGCGCTCGCCCCAGACGATACCGCAGCGGCCGATCGCAGTGTCGAATATCGTAAAATGGTGCCCGGTCATGGCTGGCTCCATATTCTCCTGTTCAATGCCACCCAGCTTCCTTCTGGCGCCAAATCTAGGCTTGGAGATTATTGCTATCCACCCGAATCCCGGGGGAACTTGACGGCATGAACAACTTCCGCTGATCTGCGGCTCCCGCCGACGCCCTTCAATGGCCCCTCGCCTGCTTCCAATTCCACGAGCTTCGTATGCAAACCCTTCACGTCAACGGCTATGACATGGCCTATCTCGATGTTGGCCAAAGCGCCGGCAATGGCCCGCCGCTGGTGTGCGTGCATGGCTCGTTGTGCGATTTCCGGATCTGGTCGTCGGTGCTGGGACCGCTGACTCGCAAGCACCGGGTGATCGCCCCTTCGTTGCGGCATTTCTTCCCCGACCACTGGGACGGCGTCGGCGATACCTATTCGATTGCACAGCATGTTGACGATGTGATCGGCTTCATCGAGAAGCTCGACATCAGGCCGGTCGATCTGATGGGCCATTCCCGCGGCGGGCACATCTGCTTCCGGGTCGCGCAGCGCCGGCCTGATCTGCTACGCAAGCTGATCCTGGCCGAACCCGGCGGCGAACTCGATGCCACGCTCGATGCTGCCTACAAGCCCGGCCCCTCGCCGCTTGCCGGAATGATCGCGGCTTCCGCCGAGGTGATCGCCAAGGGCGATACCGACGGCGGCTTGCAGATTTTCATGGATGCGCTGGAAGGCCCCGGCGCCTGGAAGCGCCTGCCAGCCACGCCGAAACAATTGCTGCGCGACAATGCAACGACGCTGATCGGCCAGATGCGCGACCATCGTCCACCGTTTTCCAAGGCGGACGCGGAAGCGATCACGACGCCGACGCTGTTCATCGGCGGCGCCAACACCAAGGGTACGCTGCCAAAGGTGCTCAATGCCCTGGCTGCCAACGTCAGGGGCTCGCGCGTCGAAATGATCCCGGGGGCCACGCATCCGATGTTCGAACAGGCGCCGCAGAAATACTGCGATATCGTGTTGTCGTATCTCGCGGAGGATTGATCGCGATGCAGACCTTGAACGTCAACGGCTACGACATGGCCTATCTGGATGTCGGCAAGGGCACTGGCGACAGCCCGCCACTGGTTCTCGTGCATGGTACGCTCGGCGATTTCCGCACATGGAACGCCGTGCTCGGACCGCTGTCGAAACGGCACCGCGTGATTTCGCTGAGCCTGCGGCGGTTCTTCCCTGAGCATTGGGACGGCGTCGGCAACGACTATCTGATGGCGCAGCACGTCGCCGACGTCATTGGCTTCATCGAGAAGCTCGATGCCGGACCGGTCGATCTGATCGGCCATTCCCGCGGCGGGCATATCGGATTCCGCGTGGCGCAGGCCCGGGCTGATTTGTTGCGCAAGGCCGTCCTTGCCGAACCGGGCGGCGATCTCGAACCGGCGCTGCAGCCGAGCAGTCCGCCTCCCGGCCCCGTGCCGCTCGGCCCGCGCGTTCCGGTCGCGGCCGAGATGGTGCGCAACGGTGATATTGACGGCGCGCTGGCGCTGTTCGTCGACGGCATCGACGGTGAAGGTGCGTGGGCGCGGTGGCCGGCGACGGCGCGGCAGCAATTGCGCGACAACGTCTATACGCTGCTCGGCCAGGTCGGCGAGAATCGCCAGCCGTTTCTGAAGAGCGAAGCGGAGGCGATCAGGACGCCGATGCTGTTGATCGGCGGCGGCGACACCAAGGGCGCGCTGGCGGTGAACTGGCGCGTGCTGGCCGAACATATTCCGGGCGCGCGGACGGCAGTGATCCCGGGCACGCGCCACTGGATGTTCGAACAGGCGCCGCAGGAATTTTGCAAGGTCGTGCTGGATTTTCTGGCGGCGTAGATGCGCCGCCGACTTCTTACTTTTGCTCGAGCCGCCACGCACCATCCCAATCGGCGGCCGGCGGGTTGGCCTGAAAATTCTCGACACGCCCGGCCAGTGTCTTCGCCGGTCCGTCGTTGGGAACAGCCTCGAGCGCCGCATGGAATGCCCGACTCGCGTCGTCCCAGCGGCGCTCCCGATAGGCGGCGAGCCCTTCGGCATATCGCTCACGCAGCGCCAGTTGCTTCTCGGTGAGCTCGCCCTTGCGCCCCAAGATATCGAACACCGCCTGGGCAACGCTCTGACCGGCGACCACCAGCCGATCGATCTCGCGGGATTCGACCGCATCGCCGGCCGCGGTGATCGCAACTTCCGAAACCAGCGAATGGCTGCCATAGACCTTGTTGGCGTTCTCCAGCCGCGACGCGAGATTAACCGCATCCCCCATCACCGTGTAGCTCATCATGAATTCCGAGCCGATGCTGCCGACCAGCACTTCGCCGGTGGCAACCCCAATGCGGACGTCGCAGTCGCTCGGCACGGTGCGTATGCCGAGCAATTCGGGCAGTTCCTTGCGCAACGCCGTACCGCGATCGGCCATCTCGACGGCAGCGAGGCAGGCCAGGCGCGCCTGCTCGCTATGCTCGGTAAAGGGAGGTCCCCAATAGGCCATGATCGCGTCGCCGATATATTTGTCGATGATGCCGCGATGGCTGCGGATCGGCCCCGACATCGTCGATAGATAGTGGTTCATCACCTTGACGAGGCCCTGCGGCGTCATGCCCTCGCTAAGGCTGGTAAAGCCCTGCATGTCGCAGAACAGCACGGTCATCACCCGCCGCTCGCCGGCGCTGGCAGTCAGCGACCGCTGGTCGATCAACCCTTCCACCACGCGCGGATCGACATAGCGGCCGAACGTCTCGCGCAGGCGCTCCTTGTGGCGCAACTGCTCGACCATGTTGTTGAAGGCGGCCGTGAGCTGGCCGATTTCGTCGCGCGTGGTAACGTCGATCGATCCGTCAAGCTGGCCGGCTTCGACGGCGCGGGTGCCGTCCAGAAGACGGCGAACCGGGCGAGTAATACCGGTGCTGACGAAGAACGCGAACGTCAATCCGAGGATGGCCGCAAGCATCGTCACGATCGCAGAGATGACGATCGCGCGCTGCTGATCCCGCATCGTCACGGCCGCATCGCTGCGGACCTGCTCCAGCATGTCGTGTCGGATTTCCTCGATTTTGCGATTGAATTCGTCGCGAAGCTCGTCGGTCCGAACAAGGCTGGCGCGTACTTCCGGCATGTTGCCGGCCTCCAGCAGCGGCCACATCCGCTTATTCTCTTCGTCCAGATAACGGCGAAGGTCGCTGGTTATGTTTTCGATCCGGTTTTCAATCCGTCCGAGCTTGGCGTCGTCGGAGACGGTGGTCGGATCATCAATGATTGCAATGATCAGGGCGCGTGCGGCCTGCGCCTCCCTGTCAATCTCCTTGCCTTTCGCCTCATAGATCGTTTGCTGATCTGCAAAGGCAGTTTGGTCCGGCGGTGTCTGTAGCTTGAGGAACACCATCCGGCGAACCACCACCGCCTGCTCCAGCGAGCGGACGTTCATCCGCGCCAGATGCCCATATGCTTCGACGTATTTTGTCGTCAGCTCATCGAGCTGATGCGCAATCTTTCGCGTCATCACCGTCGACAGCGCCGAGATGATCACCATCAGAAAGATCAGCCCGATGGCGATCCCAAGGATTCGCTTGCGGATCGTCGGTCGCAGCATCGAGGTATGTTCAAGAGCCAAGGACATGTTGGGAAACGGGATGAAGGTAATCCAAAAGCGAAAGCCCGGCCGATCTGGCCGGGCTTGATGTTTAGCGCGGGCCGGTGAATTAAGCACGTTCCGGCGCGTTAAAATTGGCCATAGTTTTGGGGATTCCCTCCCCGCTATACCTTCCAGACACCCACAGGCTGACGCACGGCGACGTTGAGCCTGTTCCAGACATTGATATTGGCGATTGCCAGAATCAACGCCGCGAGCTCCGCCTCGTTGAAATGCTTGTCGGCCTCACGCCAGACCTCGTCCGGCACCGGATCGGCGCGGTCGCTGATCCGGGTCAGCGCTTCCGTCAACGCCAGAGCCGCACGCTCGGCTTCGGTGAAATAGGGCGTGTCGCGCCAGGCGGCCACCGCGAACAGCCTCTCATCGGTCTCTCCGGCCTTCCTGGCGAGTTTCGGGTGCATATCGACACAGACGCTGCAGCCGTTGATCTGGCTGGCGCGCAGATGCACCAGTTCGAGCAGCTTTTCCGACAGGCTGTTCTTGGTCAGGTCACCCAGCGCCTGCAGCGCCTTCATGGCGTCGGGAACGACCATGACGGGGTGATTCATTCGGGCTTGCATCATTTTGCGCTCCATATGGTTGGTTCTGTTTTTGACGCGGCGGCGCCGATTTGCTGTCACATCGGCGCGCTTTCGTTCGTCATCACCATGACGGAACGCGACATGGGAATGTGACCGATGGACGAGAAAAAGTTTCTGGCTGAGAAATTCGAGGCCAACCGGCCCCATCTGCGGGCGGTGGCCTATCGCATGCTGGGCTCGACCAGCGAGGTCGACGACGCTGTGCAGGAGACATGGCTGCGGCTGAGCCGCTCCGACGCCAGTTCGGTTGAAAACCTCAGTGGCTGGCTGACCACGGTCGTGGCGCGCGTCTGCCTCGACATGCTGCGCTCGCGCAAATCGCGGCGAGAGGAACAGATGGGTCCGCACGTGCCGGAACCTGTCGCCGATGACCAGCATGGGCGGGATGCGGAAATGGCCGACTCCGTCGGTGCGGCACTGCTGGTGGTGCTGGAAACGCTCGCGCCTGCGGAGCGGCTCGCTTTCGTGCTGCACGACATGTTCGCCGTTCCGTTCGAGGAGATCGCGCCGATCGTGGGCCGCACGCCTGCTGCGGCAAGGCAACTGGCCAGCCACGCCCGCCGCCGGGTGCAGGGCTCGCCGCCGCCGGATGTCGACTTCAGCCGGCAGAAAAATATCGTCGACGCCTTCATCAAGGCCTCCCGCGAGGGCGACTTCGAAGGGCTGCTCGCGGTGCTCGATCCCGACGTGGTATTTCGCGCCGATTCCGCCGCGCAGCGACTGGGCTCGCTCGCCGAAATCCGCGGCGCTGCTGCGGTCGCCGAAACCTTCAAGGGACGCGCACAAGCCGCCAAGCCGGCGCTGGTCGATGGTGCATTGGCGCTCGCTGTCATTCTCGGCGGACAACTGCGCATCGTGGTGCGGCTGACGATCAGTGGCGACAGGATATCGGCGGTGGAAGCGGTGGCCGATGCCGAACGGATCGGCCAGTTCGACGTAAACCTGCTCACGTGAGCGGCGTCATCTTTGTTGCGGAAAACACGATCGCCTGAACCGGCATCCGGCCGGGATCGCCGAATTCGTGGCGAAACGCCTGTGCCATCGAGTCGACGATCTGGTCCGGATCGACGCCGCCGCGCGCCCGGACCTGATCGATCAGCGGATTACCATGGACGGCTGCCCGCGCGAAGATCGCGACATCTGGGAGCTCTCTTATCTGCCTGATCACGGCAATGCCGATGTCGCCGAAGCCAGCCGTGATCAGCATCTCCTTGATCGGATCGATCTGGTGGCAGGAGAACGGCACGTTGTAAAACTGCGGCGGGTCGGTCGGGAAGAAACGGCCCGGCACTTCATGCGCGATCCGGCCGAACGGATTGTAGCGATGAGAGTCCCAAACGCTGAGCACGTAGCGGCCGCCGGGCGCGAGCACACGATAAGCCTCGGAAAAGGATTTTGCCTTGTCCGGAAAGAACATCAGGCCGAACTGGCAAACGATCGCATCGAAGCTTGCATCGGCAAAGGGAAGCGCGACCGCATCGGCGGGCTGGAAGTCGACCTGCTCGCCGGACTGAAACTTGGCGCGGGCAATATCGAGCATCGGCGGATTGAAGTCCGTCGCCGTCAATTGGGTATCGGCCGGCAACGCATCGCGCAACTTACGCGTAACGATGCCGGTGCCGGCCGCTGTCTCCAGGACCCGCGCCGGGCGGCCAGCCGCAACGCGTTGCGCAATGTCAGCGGCATATTCGACGAAAATGACCGGCCCGAGGCCCTGATCGTAATAATGCGGGATGCTGCCCGTAAAACTCGCGGCGTTGTTGTCCATGTTCATCCTCCGATCACGCCAAGTATAGCCCGCCGGGCGCGCTGCAATTGTGAGTCTTCCCACAAGCCCTTGACAGAGCCTGGGCCGGCCGCTAGTTAGAATACGGAATTCCGTATTCTGAGATGGGCCGTCGGCGATGATTCCCTTGGATCCGCTCCCCAACCTGATCGATCAGGTCTATGCCCGGATCCTGGAGGCGATCACCGATCGTTCGCTGCCGCCCGGGCATCGCATCCGGCAGAGCGAGCTTGCAGAAAAGCTCGGCGTTTCGCGCCAGCCGGTGTCCCACGCGCTGCATTTGCTGCATTGGCAGGGGCTCGTCGCCGAAAGCGGCCGCCGCGGCTTTGAAGTCACCCGGCTCGACCCCGAACGCATTCGCCAGCTCTACGAAGTCCGAGGCGCGATCGACGCGCTGGCGGCAAAACTCGCGGCGGGGCGGGCGAAGACCGATGCCTCGGGGCGCGCGCAGCTCGAGGCGGCGCTGCAGGCCGGGCGGAGCATCGGCAAAGACACGCCGCTTTCGCGGCTGATCGCTCTCGACGTCGATTTTCACAGCGCCGTCTATCGCCTCGCGGGCAATCCGGCGATCGAGGAAATGATCGCGCCGCAATGGCCGCATATGCGCCGCTCGATGGCAACCGTGCTGGCGGAGCTCGATTACCGCGAACGCGCCTGGGCCGAACATGAGGCGATTGCGGCGCAGATTCTCGCCGGCAACGCCAGGGCGGCGGAGACCGCAGCGCTGGCGCATGCGCAGACGGCGGGACGAATGACTGAGGAGAGACTGAGGGCGACAGATAAGGCGGCGTAGCTAGAACGTCGCCGTTCCGGTATGGCGCGTCAGCACCAGACCGGAATGACAAACAACAAAAACCAAGGGAGAGAACACCATGAAACTGACGCCACAGCAGATCGAATTCTTCAACCGCGAGGGCTGGCTGTTTCTGCCGGAGTTGTTCAGCCAGGAGGAGGTGGATTATCTCGCCCGCGAGGCCGTCAGCATCTACGACACCGACCGGCCCGAGGTGTGGCGCGAGAAGAGCGGCGCACCGCGCACCGCCTTTGCCGCGCATCTCTATAACGAGGCGTTCGGTGCTCTCGGCGCGCATCCACGCATGATAGAGCCGATCGAGCAGATATTCGGCGAGAAGGTCTACATGCATCAATTCAAGATCAACGCGAAAGCCGCCTTCACCGGTGATGTCTGGCAGTGGCATCAGGATTACGGCACCTGGAAGCGCGACGACGGCATGCCGGAGCCGCGCGCGATGAACATCGCGATCTTCCTGGACGAGGTAATGCCGATCAACGGCCCGTTGATGCTGGTGCCGAAGAGCCAGCACGCCGGCGACCTCAAGGCCTCGCATGATCTGGAAACGACGTCCTATCCGCTGTGGACGTTGGATGAGGAGACTGTCACGCGGCTGGTAAAGGAAGGCGGCATCGTCGCGCCCACCGGCAAGCCGGGCGGCATGCTGATGTTCCACGGCAATCTGGTGCATGGATCAAGCGGCAACATCACGCCCTACCCGCGCAAGATCGTCTACCTGACGCTGAACGCGGTCTCGAACTATATCCGCACCCCCACCCGGCCCGACTACATAGCGCATCGCGATTTCACGCCGATCCAGACCGTCGACGACGACGCGCTGTTGCGGCTCGCGCGTGCGCATCGGCAAGCCGCGGAGTAAGGCTCTCGTGCCCCGGACGCAGCGCGGCGCGAAGCGATGCGCTGCTGAGCCGGGGCCGATGTCATGATTCCCCATCGGTCCCGGCTCTGCGGAGCAGCGTTGCGTCCGGGACACGTTTCAAATAGAGAGCCCGATCTCCATGAACCTTCACCACCTTCTCAACGCCCGCCTGGCGGCCGGCAAGCCGGTTCGCGTCGCGCTGATCGGCGCCGGAAAATTCGGCTCGATGTTCCTGTCGCAGGTGCCGCATACGCCGGGACTCGAAGTCCCTGTTATCATCGACATCGATCGTGATCGCGCGCGCGAAGCCTGCCGGATCGTCGGCTGGGATCAGGCGCGGATCGCGCGGACCGTCTTCACCAACGACGGCGCGCGCGCGATTGCCGACAGCGCAGTGGACGTCGTGGTGGAAGCTACCGGTAACCCGGCGGTCGGCATCAGGCATGCCCGCGCGGCCATTGCGGCCGGCAAGCATATCGTGATGGTCAATGTCGAGGCCGACGTGCTGGCCGGACCGCTATTGGCACAGGAAGCGCGCAGGGCTGGCGTGGTCTATTCGCTGGCTTACGGCGACCAGCCGGCGCTGACAGCGGAGATGGTGGACTGGGCGCGTGCGACGGGCTTTCGCGTCGTCGCCGCCGGCAAGGGCACCAAATACTTGCCCGCCTATCATGACGTGACGCCAGACGGCGTCTGGCAGCATTACGGGCTGACGGCGGGCGAAGCGCAATCGGCCGGCATGAACCCGCAGATGTTCAACTCGTTTCTGGATGGCACCAAGTCCGCGATCGAAATGGCGGCGATCGCCAACGCGACCGGACTGGATGTGCCGTCGGACGGTTTGCTGTTTCCGCCTTGCGGCGTCGACGATCTGCCGCATGTGATGCGGCCACGCGAGGCGGGCGGCGTGCTCGAGAAGGCTGGCCTTGCGGAAGTCGTGTCTTCGCTGGAGCGCGACGGCCGTCCCGTATTCAGGGATCTACGCTGGGGCGTCTACGTCGTGCTGGAAGCGCCGAACGATTACGCCGCCGATTGCTTCAGGCAATACGGGCTGAAGACCGACGCATCAGGACGATATGCGGCGATGTACAAGCCGTATCATCTGATCGGGCTCGAGCTGAATATCTCCATCCTCTCTGCCGCGCTGCGCAACGAGCCGACCGGCCAGCCGCATGATTTTCGCGGCGACGTCGCGGCGGTAGCAAAACGCGATCTGCGCGCCGGCGAAATGCTCGATGGCGAAGGCGGCTACACCGTGTGGGGCAAGTTGATGCCGGCATCGAAAAGCCTCGCCGCCGGCGCGCTGCCGATCGGGCTTGCCCATCGCGTCAAGCTGAAGAACGACGTCGCGCACGGCGAGGTGGTGCGCTGGAGCGATGTCGAGGTCGACGAAAATAGCGATGCCATCAAGACGCGGAGAGCGATGGAAGCAGCATTCTCGACGAGACGGTGATCACGCGGCGCGTGTCGGAAACAAGCTGCAGCCGGAAATTCCACGGCGCTGCGCATGCACGTTCAGGTCAAAATGACGAGTGCTGTCCTGGGCGCCTGCGCGGCGGAATTACCGCAATGCGGCAATCCGATTAGCCGACCGCGCATATTCCAGCGCCCACCATCTCAGTCTTTTGTCGGGTGAGAGCGACGGGCCGCTCGATATTCAAGCAGCTCTTCGCACTGCGATGAAACCAGAACGCTTGATTATCAATCACCAATTCGTCATCCTGCCTTCAGGTCCATAAAGCCGGGAAATTGATTGCATCGAAAAACCAAAAGCCTTGGTTTCAGGGCCCACATTCCTAAACAACAGTCCGGCACCGCCCATCGGAAAACCAGAGAAGACGACATGAGATCGTTGTCCCTTGGTCGGTCTCGACGACAACAGAGGGGAGACAAATGAAACGTCGTGATTTCTTGAAGGTGGGCGGCGTCGGTCTTGCCGCGAGTGCGGTGGCCGCGCCAGCAATTGCGCAGTCTAACCCGGAGATAAAGTGGCGCTACACGGCAAGCTGGCCGAAGGCGCTCGATACGCTGTACGGCGGCTGCGAATATTTCGCCAAGCGCGTTGCAGAAATCACCGACAACAAATTCCAGATTCAGGCGTTCGCGGCCGGCGAAATCGTGCCCGGTCTGCAGGTGCTCGACGCCGTCTCGAACGGCACGGTCGAGATGGGCAACACGGCGCTCTATTACTATTGGGGCAAGAACCCGGCCTTCACGTTCGGCACGTCGCTACCGTTCGGCCTCAACACACGCTCGCATATTTCGTGGCTGCGCTTCGGCGGCGGCATGGACATGCTCAACGACCTCTTGAAGGAGTATGGCTGCATCGGCCAGCCGACGGGATCTACCGGCGCGCAAATGGGCGGCTGGTTCCGGAAAGAGATCAAGTCGATGGACGACTTCCGGGGCCTCAAATTCCGCGTCGGCGGTTTCGCCGGCACCATCATCGCCAAGGTCGGCGGCGTGCCGCAGCAGATCGCGGGCGGCGACATCTATCCGGCGCTGGAAAAGGGCACCATCGATGCGGCCGAGTGGGTCGGCCCCTACGACGACGAGAAACTCGGCTTCGTGAAGGTCGCAAAGTACTACTACTATCCGGGCTGGTGGGAAGGCACCGGCCAGGGCCACAACATCATGAACCTCGAGAAATTCAACGCGCTGCCGAAGCATTACCAGGCCGCGATCGAGACCGCGTCCTACGATACGTTCACCTGGGTCACCGGCAAATACGACTACGTCAATCCGCCGGCACTGAAGCGGCTGTTGGCCGCGGGCGCGATCCTCAGACCGTTCCCGCAGGAAGTGCTCGAGGCCTGCTACAATGCCGCCAACGGCATCTACGCGGATCTCGCCAAGAACAACCCGCACTTCAACAAGATGTATACGAGCCTGTCGGCGTACCGTAACGAGTCGCTGGCGTGGAATCAGGTGGCTGAGCTGAGCTACGACAGCTTCATGATGCGGATGCGCACCCGCACCTGAGGCTCAAAGCCGCTGACAAAAAGAAGCCCCGGAGATTTCTCCGGGGCTTCTTCGTTGGACGGGTGGCTCTCCAATCTTTACGCGTTTTCTTCACGCGAACCGGTATCCGCCCTCGGATCACGTCCGAGGGCATGCTTCGTTTGAAAACCTGCGGCTTATTCCTCGCCCTCGCCGAGCGCCTCGGCGAGCTTGTCATAGTATTTCGCAACGAGATCGATGTTGCCCTTGTTCTCGATTGCCGGCGGCGGCGACTTCAGCGCCTCATTGAGATCGGCCAGCACTTCCTTCTTGTCCTTGGCCGACATCTTCTTATCGGCTTTGACCTGGGCAATCTGCGCTTTGAGCACGGCTTCGGCGCCGACGAACTTCTTCGTCGCGGGATCGAAGCCGCCGAGCACCAGACTGATGTTGTCGATCACGGTGTTGTATTCGTCGTAGCTGGTAAAGCCGTTCTTTTTGGCGGCGGCGTCGAGCTGCGCGTCGATCTTCGGATCGGGCTTCGCATTGTCGGGAATCTTGTCGGTGATGGCGTCAACGTCCTTTTGCGCCGCCAGCACGCCCTCGATCTGCTTCTCGGTCAGCGCGATCTGCTTGATGGCGGGGACCTCCTGCTGGGCAGGCGGCGGCGCGGCCTGGGCAGGAGCCTGCTTCGGCGGCGCCTGCTTGGCCTGCGCTAGCACCTCGCCGCTGGAAATGGCCGACAACGCGAGCGCGAGACAGGCGGTGCTCAAGGCAACGGCGGCGGGACGAAAGATCTCACGCATAGGACGCTCCTTTGAGGGATAGGCAGTGTTCGGACTTCATCCAACGAGCTATGGGAACCCGAATGAATGGCGTGTGAACTCGGGCGAAAGCTGATGCCGAATCGTGGCCGAATGATCACAACTCGTTCAGAGTTTGGTGATCGCTCCTCTTGTAGCTGTGCTTTAAGACGCTCGGAGGCCAGGCTAGCCGGCCGCGAATCACACTAAGCAACGCCACATGACTAGGTCTGTGAGAGACTGCACGTTGGCACGATGAAACGATCAACCCGACGCATCTGTAGGGTTGGCCACGCGCCACCAAGGCGCACCGTTACGCTAGGTCCAATGAGGTACAGAAACAAAAACGCCGCCTCCCCGAAGGGAAGC